>CAWCMF010000012.1:0-177246 GCA_963796545.1 uncultured Actinomycetota bacterium
CGGGAATGCAGCCTGCAGCGCCGTCACCAGAAGGTCATCGAGGAGGCCCCGTCGCCTCTGCTCGATCCGGAAACCCGGGCCCGCATCGGTGCTGCGGCCTGCGATACAGCGCGTAGCGTCGACTACACCGGGGCAGGCACGGTTGAGTTCATCGTGTCCGCCGACCGGCCCGACGAGTTCTTCTTCATGGAGATGAACACCCGACTGCAGGTGGAACATCCGGTCACCGAGATGGTGACCGGACTGGACCTTGTTGAGCTGCAGGTCCGCATCGCCGCGGGGGAGAAGCTGCCGATCGGCCAGCAGGACATCCGACTCGACGGGCACGCCATCGAGGCCCGCGTCTATGCCGAGGACCCCGCCCGGGGTTTCCTGCCCACCGGCGGTGACGTCATCGCACTGCAAGATCCGCACGGCCCGGGGATACGGGTCGATTCCGGGCTGGTCCGCGGCACGGTGGTCGGCAGTGACTATGACCCGATGCTGGCCAAGGTCATCGCGCATGCCGCCGACCGGGGAAGCGCGCTGCGCGCGCTCGATGCCGCGCTGGCCGACACCGCAGTCCTCGGGGTGACCACCAACGTCGAGTTCCTGCGCTTCCTGCTGGCCGAGCCCGACGTCGTCGCGGGAAACCTCGACACCGGGCTGCTCGATCGGCGGTTGCCGGACTTCGTGCCCGCCGAGCCGTCCGACGACGAGCTGATCGCCGCGGCTGCCCACCGATGGCTGCAGTTGTGGCCGGTGGAGCCGGCCAGTCCATGGGGGGTGCCGTCGGGCTGGCGGATCGCCGGCCGGGCACCGACGCCCTTCCGTCTGCGGGCGGGCGAGCGCACGGACCACGTGTGGCTGACGGGGACGCCGGGTGACGCGACGGCCACCGTCGAAGGCGGCCGGAGCCGAACGCTGACAGCCGCACTCGATGGGGACCGGCTTGTGGCCACGATCGACGGACTGCGCACCGACTACCTGGTCGCCGAAGCCGGCGGACAGGTGTGGCTGGCCGGCGGCGGCCGTGTCGCGATGGTCGAGGAGGTGCGGGAGGCCCCGGTGCGTCCCGACGACGAGCACAGCGGCGACGCGGAGTTGGTCAGCCCGATGCCCGGCGCGGTGGTCGCGGTCGGCGTCGAGGACGGTGCGACGGTGGCGGCCGGAACCGTGGTGGTCACCGTCGAGGCGATGAAGATGGAGCACGCGCTGTCCGCACCCGTCGATGGGGTGGTGGAGCTGTTGGTCGGCGTGGGCGAGCAGGTGAAGGTGGGCCAGGTGCTGGCCCGGATAACGGCAACCAAGGAGCCGCAGGCATGACCGATTTTCTGTCGACGGGAACCCTTCCCGATGATTACGCGCAGCTGGCCAAGACCGTGCGTGACTTCGCCCAGAGCGTGGTCGCCCCGGTGGCGGCCAAACACGACGAGGAGCACTCGTTCCCCTACGAGGTGGTCTCCGGAATGGCCGACATGGGCCTGTTCGGTCTGCCGTTCCCCGAGGAGTACGGGGGCATGGGCGGGGATTACTTCGCGTTGTGCCTTGCGCTCGAGGAGCTCGGCAAGGTCGACCAGAGCGTGGCGATCACGCTGGAGGCCGGGGTGTCGCTGGGCGCCATGCCGGTGTACCGGTTCGGCACCGAGGAGCAGAAGCAGGAATGGCTGCCGGAGCTGGCCAGCGGCAAGGCGCTTGGCGCGTTCGGGCTGACGGAGGCCGGTGGCGGCAGCGACGCCGGCGCGACGAAGACGACCGCGCGGCTGGACGACGGCCACTGGGTGATCAATGGCAGCAAGCAGTTCATCACGAACTCGGGCACCGACATCACGAAGCTGGTGACGGTCACCGCGGTGACCGGGGAAAGCGACGGCAAGAAGCAGATCTCGTCGATCCTGGTGCCCGTTCCCACCCCCGGCTTCACCGCCGAGCCTGCGTACAGCAAGGTCGGCTGGAACGCCTCGGACACCCACCCGCTGAGCTTCGACGACGTGCGGGTGCCGCAGGAGAACCTGCTCGGCGAGCAAGGTCGCGGGTACGCGAACTTCCTGCGGATCCTCGACGAAGGACGCATCGCGATCGCGGCGCTGTCGGTCGGCGCGGCGCAAGGCTGCGTAGACGAGAGCGTCAAGTACTCAAAGGAGCGGGAGGCGTTCGGCCGCGCGATCGGAACCAACCAGGCGATCGCGTTCAAGATCGCCAGGATGGAGGCCAGGGCCCACGTCGCGCGGGCGGCCTACTACGACGCGGCGGCACTGATGTTGTCGGGCAAGCCGTTCAAGAAGCAGGCCGCGATTGCCAAGCTGGTGGCCAGCGAGGCCGCGATGGACAACGCCCGCGACGCCACCCAGATCTTCGGTGGCTACGGATTCATGAACGAGTACCCGGTCGCGCGGCACTACCGCGACAGTAAGATCCTCGAAATCGGCGAGGGCACAACCGAAGTGCAGCTGATGCTGATCGGAAGGGAGCTCGGGCTGTAATGAGCGAGCAGACTGTGAAGAGAATAGTCACCCAGCGGGGTCTGTGGTTCGAGGAGTTCGAGACCGGGGTGCTCTACCAGCACCGGCCCGGTCGCACGATCACCGAGGCCGACAACGTGCTGTTCACCACGCTGACGATGAACACGCAGGCGCTGCACCTGGATGCGGCGTTCTCGGATGCGCTGCCACCGTTCAATCAGCGGCTGGTCAACTCGATGTTCACGCTCGCGACGCTGGTGGGTCTCTCGGTCACGCAGCTGACGCAGGGCACGATCGTCGGCAACCTGGGGTTCGGCGAGGTCGCGTTCCCCAAGCCGCTTTTCCACGGCGACACGCTCTACGCCGAAACCGAAGTGACCGAGAAGCGCGAATCGAAGAGCCGCCCGGGGGAGGGGATCGTCACCTTCTCCCACGTCGGCCGCAACCAGCACGGCGACGTCGTGGCCACGGCATCCCGAAAGACGATGGTGCGCAAGCGACCCGAGGGGGAGTCTGAATGACGTTGGTAGCCGGAACGGCGTGGCTGTTCTGCCCGGCCGATCGGCCCGAGAGATACGGAAAGGCCGCTGCGGCAGCCGATATCGTGATCCTCGATCTGGAAGACGGGGTCGCCGCGAAGGACCGCCCCGCGGCCCGTCAGGCGTTGGTGGACACCCCGCTGGATCCCGACCGCACCGTGGTCCGGATCAATCCGACCGACACCCCCGATCACAAGCTCGACCTCGAGGCGGTGTCCCGCACGGCGTACACCACGGTGATGCTGGCCAAGACCGAGTCACCGGAGCAGGTGAGCGCGCTCGCGCCGCTGAACGTCATCGTGCTCATCGAGACACCGCTGGGTGCGCTGAACGTGGTGGACTTGGCGCGCGCCGACAATGCGTATGCACTGATGTGGGGCGCGGAGGATCTTTTCGCGGTGCTGGGTGGCACCGCGAACCGGTACCCGGATGGGTCTTACCGCGAGGTCGCCGTCCACGTCCGTTCGCAGACGCTGCTGGCGGCCAAGGCCTACGGACGCCTGGCGCTCGACTCGGTGTACCTCGACATCAAGAACCTCGACGGGCTGCGCGGTGAGGTCGACGACGCGGTGGCCGTCGGCTTCGACGGCAAGGTGGCGATCCATCCGACGCAGGTATCGGTGATCCGTGCCGGCTATACCCCGACCGACGGCGAAGCCGATTGGGCGCGACGGGTGCTGGACGCGGCGCGCGACGAGCGTGGCGTCTTCCAGTTCGAAGGCCAGATGGTCGACATGCCGGTGCTGAGGCGCGCGCAGCGAATCGTCGCGTTGACTACCTAGCTCACTTCCGCTTGGCCGCGGCCAAACGGGCCGCGAATTCGGGCGACTCGATCGATGCGGCCTGCGGGCCGATCTCGACGTCGACCGCGAGCCGGTGCTGTTCCAGGTCGACGGTGCCCGGGTTGGCGGTCGCACGCATCGAGGCCTTGGTGGCGAGAACGACCTCGCGCGGTGCACCCGCGGGGCCGGCCGCCAGCTGACGTGCCGCGGACACCGGATCGTCGGCCACCTCGAGCGCAAGACCGTGGCGCACCGCGGCCTCGGCGTCGAAGCGCATTCCGAACAGCAGCGAGGCCCGGGCGACCTGCGGGCCGACCAGACGCTGCAGCATCCAGGTGGCCCCACCGCCGGGATGGATGCCCAGCTTCTGGAAACGCGGGTCGAATAGTGCCGCGGGCCCGGCGATTCGGACGTCGGCGGCAAGCGCCAAGTTGAGGCCTGCGCCCACCGCCGCGCCGTTGACCGCGGCGATCGTCGGCAGCGTGCAGTCGGCCACCGCCAGGAAGCCGTCATAGATCACCCGCAGCCCGTCCTCAGCCGCTTCGCCGAGCGCGGTGAGGTCGGCTCCGGCGCAGAACGCCTTTCCGGCGCCGGTGATGACCACCGCGTGCACATCGGCGTTCGTCTCGGCGTCATCGACCGCAGCGCGCAACGCAGCCGAGATCTCCGCCGTCACGGCGTTGCGGCGATCTGGATCATTGACGGTGATGAGCGCGACGCGGTCCTCGACCTGCGTCAGTACAAGATCGGACACCCGCTCAGCCTAGCTACAGC
Organism: uncultured Actinomycetota bacterium; assembly: GCA_963796545.1. Taxonomy (GTDB): domain Bacteria; phylum Actinomycetota; class Actinomycetes; order Mycobacteriales; family Mycobacteriaceae; genus Mycobacterium. The sequence continues at coordinate 4,537 of CAWCMF010000012.1, forward strand.
CTCCGCAGCATCGCCGCCGCCCGCACTTCGTCGTCGACGGTCAGCGCGATCTGGACCTCGGGGACCTGCGCGTCATCGACACGGAGCCACTGGATGGTGACGTCCTCGCCGTACTTGATCGGGCGCCGATACTCGATCACGGCCCGGTACGGCGCCGTGCAGACGTCGGGGACCAACGCCGTCACCTCGTGAATGGCGTGCCAGTACGCGGTGTTGGTGACGTGTTCGAAGAGGTCGATATCGGTGCGGCGCAGCGTGAACGGCATCCTCTCGTCGAGTGCGCCCGGATCTTGCAACCACGGACGCCACTTCAGTCGGTGCTGCGACGTCGTCGAGGCGAACCGCTCGATCAATGTGTCCGTGACACGTTGCGGCGTCAGTGTTTTCGCGTTGATCGCGATCCAGAAGCCCTCGGTCTCGATGCGGCCGCCGTCGCTGCCGACGAGATCGACACGCATGGTGCACCAGCGTGAGGACAGCGCCGAACACCACCGGCTGAACGAGACCTCGTTCGGGAACTCGATCGGTTCGATCACGTCGATGACGGTGCGCTGGACGAGCCAGTGCGGATGTTCCTCGGCTTCGCCGGCGTCGACGAGGTTTTCCGCGCCGACTTCCTGGATGTAGCGGGCCACGCCGTCGAGGCGCAGGTGCAGATCGCCGCCGATGTCACCGGTCGCCACCCGCCACGCCGTGCGGTACACGTAACCCGATTCCGGCAGCACGGCCAGGCGATGATCGACCGGCCCGTCCTGGTGGGTAGCCATCATCGGCCTCACCCTACGGTTCGTCGCCACCGCTGTAGATACCGGTAGGACAGCGCGCGCCCCACGTCAGCGCCCGGGAGCACCTCGTCGGCGACCTGGCGGATCTCGTTCAGGTTCTCGCGGGCATGCCATCACCACACCGATGTCACGGCTCTCGTGATGCAGCTTCGAGCCGATCCGCACGGTCGGAAAGATTCAGGCCGGACCAGATCCAGTCCCATAGCGTCTTGTTCGCGCTGAGCCCCACGATCGCGGACTCACCGGACAGCCGCAGCAGTGCGCGGACCCTGAGCCGCGGCGCCGTCAGGTCCATGTGGTGGACGGCGGCTGCTCGCGGCCGCCTTCTCGGCGTTGTCCTCGGCGGCGGATTCATCCGCTTCTGCGGTGATTTCGGTCGCCCCATCCTGCGAATCCGCTTTCAGCTCATCGAGTTCGGTGTCCGTCGGCTCGGACTCATTCTGCTCGGACTCATTCTGCTCGAGCTCATTCTCCGCCGTCTCGGCATCCTCGTCGACGTCGTTCACGCGCTGCTCGGCCCTCGCGGCCGACCGCTGGTCGCTGACGGCCGGCATCTCATTCTCAGAAGCGTTGCCGGACAAGGCTTCCAAGCTCTGCTGGATGGCGCCGGGGACCTTCGATGCTGTACTGACGAGCTCGCCGACCGACGGCATCGAGCGGGCCGGACGGTACCGGCTGGGATCCGATGGAATGGGGTTGCCGTCGTAATACGCCGAGTCGACGATGACCTTGAGCAGCGGTTCGGCCACCTCGGCGGCGGTATCGCCGAAGACGTCGCGGACCAACCGGGACAGCGGGAGTTCGTCGGTGGTGTACGTGACGTAGGTGGTGTTACCGCGGGTGGTCACGTACGCGACCACGCGGTCGCCCTCGGGGGTGGCGCAGCGGGCGTCATCACAGGCAAGCGCGTCGGCGCCGCTGGCAAGGATCGCGCAGGTATTGGCGCCGCCACAGGAGACCGTCGGTTTCCCGTCGATGTCGACGGGCAGGTCGATCTCGGATTGTTCCCGGTATCCGTAGAGGTAGGCGACCAGCGAGTTGACGTGCGCCACGATGTTCGACAGGTCCGCAGGCGCATTCGAGTTGTAGTTGTACTGGTAGGCGATATCGACCACGGCCTTGGCGGCGGTACCGGTCGGCGACGGGAACGGGTTGACGCCGATCAGCGCGAACAGCGGATACCGCGTGCCGAATCCACCGTCGGGGCGCGAGACGTTGTTGTCGAGGATGAACAGCGTCTTCGGCAGCGCCGGGTCATCGTCGCGGTCCAGCTGGTTCAGCAGCAGGCTGGCGTTGGCCGCGCCCCAGCCTGACGAGAGCACGGCGTTGTCGTCGCCCGAATTCGCCTGCAGTGCTTCGTCGATACCGCCGACCCCGTCGAGGAAGTTGACTCCGACGAGGTCGGCCCCCGGCTGACCGCCCGGGTTGTACGGGGCCTGGTTGAACGCGCCGCCGAAGAAGTCCTCGTTGCCCGCCGGATCGGGGTGGGTGGAGCTCCCGACGACGATCAATGCGGTGAGGTCGACGAGCGATGCCGAGATGGAAGCCGGTTGCGTGGCCGCGACGCCGCAGACCGTCGCGGCGATGCCGAGCGCGGCGGCGCTGACGGAGGTCTTGATGATCCTGTCCGTTCTGCGAAGTTTGCTCATAGCGAGAAGGCTCCCCCGAAGTGTCGCTTGCACCTTATCTTGCCGAGGCTGGTTCGCGCCCTTTCGGGGTCAGTGTGCTGCGGCGTCGCCGCCGAAGCACTCGTGAAGGAAGTGTTCGGCGGACGTCCACGCTCGACGCGACGCCGATTCGCTGAAAAGGACACCTCGCGACGGATCATTGGCGAAGGGGGCCATGAACGCATGCACCGTATTGCCGTAGGCGTGCAGCTGCCAGTCGATGCCGCGACCCGAGAACTCCCGCCCGAGGGCGACGACGTCTTCCGGGGTGGCGTACGGGTCGTCCCAGCCGTGGAACACGATCACCTTGGCGGTGACCTGGCGGTGCTCGGGCCGCGGCGGCGGCGTGAGCAACCCGTGGAAGCTCGCGACGCCGACGAGGGGATGCCCGGCCCGGGCCAGGTCGAGCACACACAGCCCGCCGAAGCAGAACCCGATCGCCGCGACGCGGTCCGCGTCGACCTCGGGGGCGGCAGTCAGTGTCGCGAGCACCGTCGCGAGACGCCGCGCGAGTGCCGTGCGGTCGTCGACGAAGCCGACCATCGCGGCGCTGGTCGCCTCGATGCCGCCGCGGCTGACGTCCTCGCCGAACAGGTCCACCGCGATGGCCTGATAACCCAGCTCGGCCAGGCGCGTCGCGAACTGCATTTGAGCCTCGCTGCGCCCTTCCATGCCGTGGAATACCAGCACCGTGGGCGGGGAGGCGCCGGTGGCGTCCGCAACGGCGTGGTGAACCAGGACAGAGTCGAACGCCGCGCCGTCGATGTCGTGTCGCAGGGAAGTGGCGTGCGAAGTCACCCTGCCGACACTTCCACCACGCAGAACTCGGCGCCGCGGCGTTCGCTGCACGCGTAACGCCGCCCATGCCTACGAGTTCGGCCTGGCCAGGGTGCTCGACCGGCTGGCACCCGTGGTCGAGGGCACAGCGAGGTAGCGACGGGCCGACGGCGTGGGTACGGACACCGACAACCCCAAGCCGAGGACAGGACGACTTCCATGACTGCGATCACCGCCTACCGCGGCCCGCTGCGCACCACGAACCTGCACGTCGACGACTCCGGTGGTGACGGACGGCCGGTGGTGCTGATTCACGGTTGGCCGCTGACCGGCGACTCGTGGTCGGCCCAGGTCGGCGTGCTGCATGACGCGGGCTACGAGTGATACCTAGACCGCCGCGGATTCGGCCGCAGCGAACTGATCGGCTACACCTACGAGCCTGTCCGACGATCTGTCCGCGTGCTGGAGGAACTCGACCTGCGCGATGCCACGCTGGTCGGGTTCTCGATGGGCGGGGAGGAGTTGCGAGTTACTGTGCGCGCAAGGGCGTCGCGCGGTTACGCGCGAGTGTTCGCGCGGTGACGAGTCGCACCCAACCCGGCAGGCGCGCAGGCGGCCGACGTCGCTGACGGCGAATCAGGATTCGTTTACGAGCAATTGATGTACTCGGTCGGCGGTCAGCTCCTCGTCAGCGAGGAGCAGCAAGAGGCACTCGCGATGTGCGCCAAGGCCGGCAGCCCGTTGGGCGTGACGGCGGAACGGACTTCCGGAGGACGGCATCCGAGTCTGATCCGCCAGGATCCACGTGCCGTTCGAGGGATCCGCGGCGCACACGAGGCGCTGCCCGACAGCCGGTTGCATGTCATGCTCCGGTCACCCACGCCGACGAGTTCAACGACGTGCTGCTGACGTTCCTCGCGGAGTGATCGCGCCCCCGGCAGGGATCGAACCTGCGACCAACCGCTTAGAAGGCGGCTGCTCTATCCGCTGAGCTACGGGGGCTAGCGCGCGATCACCCTACTAAATTTCTGCGGACCGACTGATATGGCAGCCCCGCATCGACGTCACCGGCCGATGGGTGGCGACGGGCGTTTGGGGCTTGCGGCCGGGACTGAAGGGCGGTTCTGTTTCTGCCCGGCTGCGAGCGATTTTTCTGTGTTTGGGTAGGCGGGTCGGTAGGCGCCGATTTTGATGCTCCTAGCTGGGCACTGCGGAATTGGTCATCGAAACCGGCGCCGCAGACGGTGATACACCCGAGTCCATCGCCCTCCCACGTCCGCAAGAGGGCCCAGCTCCGAGGCGCGGTTGGCAACCTCGCGACAGCTACTAAAGCCCCTTCGTGTCTCACGGCCGCCGACTAGCGTGGTGCACATGAGTAATGCGCCGGAACTGGATGCGGCCGGACTCCCTGAGGAACTCAGTCCGCTCGACCAGATCCTGCATCGCGGCGAAGCCAATCCGCGCACCCGCTCGGGCATCATGACCGTCGAGCTGCTCGACACCACCCCCGATTGGGACACGTTCCGCGCCCGTTTCGAGAACGCCTCCCGCAAAGTGCTGCGCCTGCGGCAGAAGGTTGTCACGCCGACGCTTCCCACCGCCGCGCCGCGATGGGTCGTCGACCCCGATTTCAATCTCGACTTCCATGTGCGCCGTGTGCGCGTTCCCGAGCCCGGGACGTTCCGGCAGGTGATGGACCTCGCCGAGATCGCCGCACAGTCCCCGCTCGACATCTCCCGCCCGTTGTGGGTCGCCACACTCATCGAAGGGGTGCAGAACGGGCAGGCCGCCTTGATGGTCCAGTTCAGCCACGCGGTCACCGACGGCGTCGGCGGCGTCGAGATGCTCGCCAACCTCTACGACCTCGAGCGCGACCCGCCTGCGCAGCCCATCGCCCAATTGCCCATCCCGTCGGACCTTTCGCCGAACGATCTGATGCGCAGCGGCTTCAACCGACTGCCCGGCACCATCGTCGGCGGCGTGCGCGACGTGCTGTTCGGCACCGCCCAGGCGATCGGGCATGTAGTGCGTGACCCGATCTCGCGGCTGGGCAGTGTGATCGACTACGCGATGTCGGGCGCGCGCGTGGTCGGCCCGGTGGCCGACCCGTCGCCGATCCTGCGGCGCCGCAGCCTGTCGTCACGCAGCGAGGCCATCGACATCGAGTTCGGCGATCTGCACCGCGCCGCCAAAGCTGCGGGCGGCTCCATCAACGACGCATACCTCGCCGGCGTGTGCGGCGCCCTTCGGCTCTACCACGAGGCCAAGAGCGTGCCCGTCGACACGTTGCCGATGGCGGTCCCGGTGAACCTTCGTTCCGACGCGGATCCGGCGGGCGGCAACCGGTTCGCCGGCGTCAACCTCGCCGCGCCCATCGGTCTGTCCGACCCCGAGGTCCGGATCAAGAACATCCGGTCACAGATGACCAGCAAGCGCGACGAGCGGGCGCTCGACATGGTCGGTGCGATCGCTCCGGTCGCCAGCCTGCTCCCCGACGCCATCCTGGAGGCGATGGCAGGCTCGATCGTGAACTCCGACGTCCAGGCCAGCAACGTGCCCGTCTACGCGGGCGACACCTTCATCGCCGGGGCGAAAGTGTTGCGCCAGTATGGCCTTGGGCCGCTACCGGGGGTGGCGATGATGGTGGTGCTGGTGTCCCGCTCGGGTTACTGCACCATCACCGCGCGCTATGACCGCGCCTCGATCACCGACCCGGACCTGCTCGCACAGTGCCTGCTGGCCGGCTTCGACGAAGTCCTCGCCCTCGGCGGTGACGGTCGCGCCGCCCCTGCGACATTCACCGAAGACCCGGCGCCCCTTGCCCGCTCCGCCCAACTGAATGGAAGTGGCCCTCAGTGACAAACGAGACATCGGCCCGCGAGTTGCGTCTCCCGGGTTCGGTCGCCGAGGTCCAGGCCAGCCCCACCGGGTCCCAGATCGGCGCCTTCTTCGATCTCGACGGCACGCTCGTGGCCGGCTTCACCGGCGTGGTGATGACGCAGGATCGGCTGCGGCGCAGGCAGATGTCGGTCGGCGAGTTCATCGGCATGGTGCAGGCCGGCCTGAACCACCAACTCGGCCGCTCCGAGTTCGAGGACCTCATCGGCAGGGGCGCGCGCATGCTGCGCGGCAACTCGGTGGACGACGTCGACGAGCTCGCCGAGCGCCTGTTCGTCCAAAAGATCGTCAGCAGAATCTATCCCGAGATGCGCGAGCTCGTCCGGGCACACATGGCGCGTGGACACACCGTCGTGCTCAGTTCGTCGGCGCTGACCGTTCAGGTCGAGCCGGTCGCACGGTTCCTCGGCATCAACAACGTGCTCAGCAACAAGTTCGAGACCGACGACGACGGGCTGATCACCGGCGAGGTCCAGCGCCCCATCATCTGGGGCCCCGGAAAAGCCAGGGCGGTCCAGGAATTCGCGGCCGCCAACAATGTCGACCTGTCGCAGAGTTACTTCTACGCCGACGGTGACGAGGACGTCGCGCTGATGTATCTCGTCGGCAATCCGCGGCCCACCAACCCGGCGGGCAAGATGGCCGCCGTCGCCGCCAAACGCGGCTGGCCGGTCCTGCGATTCAGCAGCCGCAGCGGCTCCAGCCCGGCGTCGCAATTGCGCACCGCCGCAGGCATCGCGACGATGATGCCGATCGCTGCCGGAGCACTCGGTGTGGGCATCCTGACCCGCAACCGGCGCACCGGTGTCAACTTCTTCACGTCGATGTTCGGACGCACGCTGCTCAACACCGTCGGCATCAACCTGCAGGTGCTGGGCAAGGAGAACCTCACCGCGAAGCGCCCAGCGGTGTTCATCTTCAACCACCGCAACCAGGCGGACCCGCTGATCGCGGGCCGGCTGGTCAACGACAACTTCACCTCGGTGGGCAAGAAGGAGCTGGAGAACGACCCGATCGTCGGCACCATGGGCAAGATCATGGACGCCGCATTCATCGATCGCGACGATCCCCAGAAGGCCGTCGAGGGCCTCAAGAAGGTCGAAGAGCTTGCCCGCAAAGGACTCTCGATCCTCATCGCGCCCGAGGGCACCCGGCTGGACACCACCGAGGTCGGGCCGTTCAAGAAGGGGCCGTTCCGCATCGCGATGTCGGTGGGCATCCCGATCGTGCCCATCGTCATCCGCAACGCGGAGGTGATCGCCGCGCGCGACTCGAGCACGTTCAATCCCGGCACAGTCGATGTCGTCGTCTACCCGCCGATCCCGGTGGACGACTGGACACAGGACAACCTGCCGGAGCGCATCGAGGAGATCCGCCAGTTGTACCTGGACACCCTGACGGACTGGCCGCACGACGAGCTCACCCTCCCGGACCTGTACAAGCGTGCCAAAACCGGGAAGAAGGCGCCCGCGAAGAAGAAGGCGCCCGCACGCAAGAAGACCGCCAAAAAGGCGGTGGCGACGAAGGCGTCCAGTGTGGTGCCCGACAAGCGCCCCGGTGAATCCAAGGGCCGGCCATGAAAGTCCGCGCCGACGACATCGCGGCCTACACCGCCGTCGACGACACCCTGGTACTCGCCGCGGTGTCCTCGCCCGCCGAAGAGGCACTACTGAACGACTGGCTGCACCGTCAGCGCAGCGCGCATCCCGACTCGCGGATCGAAGTGCTCAAGCTGCCTGCGGACGACGATCCGCCGCCCGGAGTGCTCGCGCAGCTCGTCGAACTGCTGGAAGCCGACGAGGACCGCTCGGTCGTTCCGGTGTGCGTGTTCTGGATGCCGGGAGGTCTTCCGACCCGGTCCAAAGTGGTGGCGCTGCTGTCGGGACGTGACACGTACTGCCCGCCGAAAGTGCTGCAGCACCGCGTCTTGAGGCGGGATCCCTCCCGCGCCCGTGTCGTCGCGGGCGAACCGGCCAAGGTGTCCGAGCTCCGCCAGCGCTGGAGTGACACCACCGTCGCCGAGAATCCCAGGGAATTCGCGCATTTCGTGATCCGGCGGGCGATCCTGGCCATCGAGCGGGTCGAGCTGCGGCTGCTCGGCCCGGAATACAAATCCCCTCAGCTGATCAAGCCCGAGGTGCTCTCGTCGGCGCGTTTCCGGGAAGGGCTGGAGAAGATTCCCGGCGCCACCATCGAGCAGGCGGGCGAGATGCTCGACGAGCTCGGCACCGGGTGGAGCCGCTTCTCCGTCGACCTGATCCCGTCGATGGGCCGCGCGATCTTCAGCCGGGGATTCGACCCCAACATCGACTACGACCGCGCCGAAGTCGAAGCGATGCGGCAATCGCTGGAGTCCCATCCGGCCGTGCTGCTGTTCTCGCACCGGTCCTACCTCGACGGCGCGATCGTGCCCGTCGCGATGCAGGAGAACCGATTGCCGCCGGTGCACACCTTCGCCGGCATCAACCTGTCGTTCGGCTTCATGGGACCGCTGATGCGTCGCTCCGGCGTCATCTTCCTCCGGCGGAAGCTCGACGATCCGCTCTACAAGTACGTTCTCCGCCAGTTCGTCGGCTACATCGTCGAGAAGCGGTTCAACCTGTCCTGGGCGATCGAGGGAACCCGGTCCCGCACCGGAAAGATGTTGCCGCCCAAGCTCGGTCTGCTCGCGTACGTCGCAGACGCCTACCTGGACGGCCGCAGTGACGACATCCTCCTGCAGCCGGTGTCGATCAGCTTCGACCAGCTGCACGAGACGGCCGAGTATGCCGCCTACGCCCGCGGCGGGGAGAAGACGCCGGAAGGCGTGAGCTGGCTGTACAACTTCATCAAGGCCCAGGGCGAGCGCAACTACGGCAAGATCTACGTTCGCTTCCCCGACGCGGTCTCGATGCGCGAGTACCTCGGTGAACCGCACGGGCCGATGTCCACCGACGAGTCCGCCAAACGCCTCGCGATGCAGAAGATGGCCTTCGAAGTCGCCTGGAGGATCCTTCAGGTCACCCCGGTCAACGCCACCGCGCTGGTGTCGGCTCTGTTGCTCAGCACCCGCGGGATCGCGCTGACCCTCGACCAACTGCACCACACGCTGCAGGACTCGCTGGACTACCTGGAACGCAAGCAGACCCCGATGACGAACAGCGCACTGCGGTTGCGCACGCTCGAAGGTGTCCGCGTCGCGGTCGAGGCGCTGTCCAACGGACATCCGGTGACCCGGGTCGACGGCGGCCGAGAACCCGTGTGGCGGATCGCGCCGCAGGATGAGCTCGAGGCCGCGTTCTACCGGAACTCGATGATCGATGCGTTCCTGGAAGCCTCGCTTGTCGAGCTCGCGCTCGCGTGCGCCGCGCGCATGGAATCGCGATCGGCTCGAAGCTTTTTGGGCGCAGGTGATGCGGTTGCGTGATCTGCTCAAGTTCGAGTTCTACTTCGCCGACTCGGCAGCCTTTCGCGAACACGTCGCCGAGGAGATGTCGTGGCATGAGGACTGGGAGACTCACGTCGAGGCAGGCGGCGAGCAGATCGACGCGCTGCTGCGGGCGAAGCGGCCTGCGATCGCCGGGGCGCTGCTTCGCCCGTTCTTCGAGGCCTACCAGATCGTGGCCGACGTCCTGCTCGATGCGCCGGCCGACATCGCCGAGAAGGACCTGACGACCAAGGCGCTGGGGCTGGGTGAGCAGTACGTCGCCCAAGGCAGGGTGCAGAGCACCGAGTCGGTATCGGCGCTGCTGTTCACGACGGCTCGACAGGTCGCCGCGGATCAGCACCTGCTCGAATCCGCCGCCGACCTCGCCGACCGGCGCCGGGCCTTCCGTGACGAATTGCGCGGAATCCTCACCGACATGCACAAGGTCGACAGGTACTCGCGCGAGCAGTTCTACGCCCGCGAGCGCAGCCGAAGGAAACTGCGCAACGACCCTGTGTCGTAGATCGCCCGGCACGAGGTCATACGCTGGGCGCATGACCTCAGCGGCCCCGCTCGCACCCCCGGGTGTGCGCGGTGCGCGGGTGTGGGCGGTGCTGTGCGGGGCGGCCGTGCTGGCCGGCGTCACCGCGGCGGCGCTGTCGGGGCTCTCCCTCGCAGAGGCGTTGACCGCGACAGGGCTGCCTGATCCGGGACCGGTGACCAGCTACGGCCTCCCGTTCGTCAGGGCCGTCGGCGAGATCGCCGCGGTGGCCGCAGCCGGAGCGTTCATGTTCGCGGCGTTCCTGGTGCCACCCCAGCAGAACCAGGTGCTCGACGTCGCGGGATACCGCGCGCTGCGGATGGGAACGGCGGCCTCCGGTGTCTGGGCGGTGTGCGCGATGCTGATGGTGCCGCTGACGGTCTCCGACGTCAGCGGTCAGCCCCTGTCGACGCGGCTGAGTCCCGCCGACATCTGGTCGGTGGCAGACCTGATCGAGATCGCCGGGGCGTGGCGCTGGACGGCGCTGCTCGCAGTCCTGGTCACCGTGGTGAGCATTCCGGTGCTGCGCTGGTCGTGGACGCCGATGCTGTTCGGCGCCTCGCTGGTCACGTTGCTGCCGCTGGCATTGTCGGGGCATTCGTCGTCGGGCGGGGCCCACGACATCGCGACCAACAGCCTCCTGATCCACCTGATCGCCGGGGCGCTCTGGGCCGGCGGCTTGCTCGCATTGCTGGTGCACGCCCTGCGCGGCGGTGAGCACGCAGCCTTGGCGGCCCGGCGCTTCTCGGTCGTCGCGTTGTGGTGTTTCGTGGCGATGGCTTTCAGCGGTGTGGTCAACGCGCTGGTGCGGATACGGCTCGCAGACCTGGTGAGCACCGGCTACGGCGGGCTCGTTCTCGCCAAGGCCGCAGCGCTGGTGGCGCTCGGGATCCTGGGCTGGCAGCAGCGCCGCAGGGGGGTGGCCGCGCTGCAGCAGGACCCGAACGCACGGCGCCCACTCGTTCGTCTCGCGCTCGCCGAAGCCATCGTCTTCGGTCTCACCTTCGGCGTCGCGGTCGCGCTGGGCCGGACCCCGCCACCGCCTCCGGTCAATCTGAACCTGTCGATCCCCGCCGTCGAGATCGGCTACGACCTTGCCGGGCCTCCCACGGTCGGCCGGTTGCTGTTCGACTGGCGGTTCGACCTGGTATTCGGCACGGCGGCCATCGTGTTCGCCGTCGTCTACCTGGCGGGCGTGCGCAGGCTGCGCCACCGTGGTGACGCCTGGCCGGTCGGCCGGATCATGGCGTGGCTGCTCGGCTGCGTGATCCTGCTGCTGACGACGTCGTCGGGTATCGGCCGCTACATGCCTGCCATGTTCAGCGTGCACATGATCGGCCACATGCTGTTGTCGATGCTGGTGCCGATCCTGCTGGTGCTCGGCGCACCCGTCACGTTGGCGCTGCGGGCGCTGCCTGCCGCCGCTCGCACGGATCCGCCCGGCCCGCGCGAATGGCTGCTGGCCGCGCTGCACTCCCGGGTCTCCCAGGTACTGACCAATCCGTTCGTCGCGACCGCGTTGTTCATCGTGGGGTTCTACGGGCTGTACTTCGGCGGCATCTTCGATGCGGCCGCGGGTAGCCACGCCGCCCATCTGGCGATGAACCTGCACTTCCTCCTCAGCGGCTACCTGTTCTATTGGGTCGTCATCGGGATCGACCCGACACCGCGGCCGATCCCGCACCTGGCGAAGCTGGCGATGGTGTTCGCGTCACTGCCGCTACACGCCTTCTTCGGCGTGGTGCTGATGGGCACCCAGTCGGTGATCGCCGAGAGCTTCTACCGCTCGTTGCAGCTCAGCTGGCACACCGATCTGCTAGGTGACCAACGGCTTGGCGGTGGAATCGCTTGGGCGGCAGGTGAAGTCCCGCTCGTCATCGTGCTCGTTGCGCTGTTCGTGCAGTGGCGCCGCAGCGACGACCGCACCGCCAAGCGGCTCGACCGCGCCGCTGACCGCGACGACGACGCCGACCTCGCTGCCTACAACAACATGCTGGCCGAGATGGCGAGGCGGGAGCGGGGACGCGGCTGAACGGGCGGCGCGCTTTCCCGCTGGTTTCGTAAATCACTCCAGTCCCACATATCCGACTTTCACAGTGAGTTACTCGCACTTTCCCTGCAAAACTCGGATAAGTGGGACTCGAGGGAACCGGCTGCCCCTCAACGACGACCTCATATGTTCAGCTGTTCAGATATTCATGTGTTGTGCTAGCGTCGCAGTGCGGGCCGGCCTCGCGGCGCCGATGCAGCACATCGACCTTCCGGCCGGCCCGCACCATTGACCGCTCCGCGATGACGGTGCCGGTTATCCCCACGTCGGATTTCATCCACAGCCGCGGCGCCCCGCGCCGCGGCTTCGTCGTGCGGTGTCGGCGGCGACGGGCTCAATGACGGTGTCATCGACGGGCCAGGCGCCGTGCCTGACCCGCAGCGCAGGAATCGAGAAAGGCACAACATGTTCGAGACACCGATCACCATCGTGGGCACCATCGTCACCAGCCCGGACCGCCGGTGGGTCGGCGACCAGGAACTCTTCAAGTTCCGCGTGGCCAGCAACTCGCGGCGGCGTACCGCCGACGGCTCCTGGGAGCCGGGGAACTCTCTGTACGCGACGGTGAACTGCTGGGGACGGCTCGTCACCGGGGTCGGCGCCGGGCTCGGCAAGGGCGACCCGGTCATCGTCGTCGGCAACGTGTACACCAGCGAATACGAGGACCGCGACGGCAACCGCCGATCGTCCCTGGAGATTCGGGCCACCTCGGTCGGACCGGATCTGGCGCGATGCATCGCCCGCATCGAGAATCGCAGGCATCCCGAGCCCGCCTCGGACAGTGCCGTCGCGGATTCCGAGGTCGACGCAGGGGATGCCGCTGATTCCGGGACCGTGAACGACGGAGACCAGTCGGAGGCCGACGCCGAGGCGCTGCCACTGAGCGCGTAGCGGCCAACGCCGCCGGCACGGCCGCGCCTAGGATGGTGCCCGACTATCGCGGAGGTCCGAGTTGACCCCGGCGATCGAGCACGGGATCGAGAAAGGCGACATCTAAGGCTATGGCCGAATTCATCTACACGATGCGGAAGGTCCGCAAGGCGCACGGCGACAAGGTCATCCTTGACGACGTCACGCTGAACTTCCTTCCGGGCGCGAAGATCGGCGTCGTCGGTCCCAACGGGGCCGGTAAGTCGAGCGTCTTGCGGATCATGGCCGGACTGGACCAGGCCAACAATGGCGATGCGTTCCTGCAGCCCGGCGCCAGCGTGGGAATCCTGCTCCAGGAGCCCAAGCTCGACGAAACGAAGACGGTGCGCGAGAACGTCGAGGAGGGCGTGGCCATCAAGGCCAAGCTCAACCGGTACAACGAGGTCGCCGAACTGATGGCGACCGACTACACCGACGAGTTGATGGACGAGATGGGCAAGCTCCAGGAACAGCTTGACGCCGCCGATGCGTGGGACATCGACAGCCAGCTCGAGCAGGCGATGGACGCGCTGCGCTGCCCGCCGCCCGACGAACCGGTCACCCACCTGTCCGGTGGAGAGAAACGCCGCGTCGCGCTGTGCAAGCTGCTGTTGTCCAAGCCGGACCTGCTCTTGCTCGACGAGCCGACCAACCACCTCGACGCCGAGAGCGTGCTGTGGCTGGAACAGCACCTCGCCGAATACAAGGGCGCGATCCTGGCGGTCACCCACGACCGGTACTTCCTCGACAACGTCGCCGAGTGGATCCTCGAGCTCGACCGCGGTCGCGCGTACCCCTACGAGGGCAACTACTCGACCTACCTGGAGAAAAAGGCCGAACGCGTCGCCATTCAGGGTCGCAAGGACGCCAAGCTGCACAAGCGGCTGCAGGAGGAACTCGCCTGGGTCCGGTCGGGCGCCAAGGCCCGCCAGGCCAAGAGCAAGGCACGCCTCGGGCGGTACGAGGAGATGGCAGCCGAGGCGGAGAAGACCCGCAAGCTCGACTTCGAGGAGATCCAGATCCCGACCGGGCCCCGGTTGGGCAATGTGGTGGTCGAGGTCGCGCACCTCGACAAGGGCTTCGACGGCAGGCAGCTGATCAAGGACTTGTCGTTCACGCTGCCGCGCAACGGCATCGTCGGTGTGATCGGCCCCAACGGGGTCGGCAAGACCACGCTGTTCAAGACGATCGTCGGGCTCGAGCAGCCGGACAGCGGCATCGTCAAGGTCGGTGAGACGGTCAAGCTGAGTTACGTCGACCAGAACCGCGGCGGGATCGACCCGAAGAAGAACGTCTGGCAGGTGGTCTCCGACGGGCTGGATTACATCGAGGTCGGCCAGAACGAGGTGCCGTCGCGGGCCTACGTGTCGGCGTTCGGCTTCAAGGGTCCCGATCAGCAGAAGCCCGCGGGCGTGCTTTCCGGCGGCGAGCGCAACCGGTTGAACCTCGCGCTCACCCTCAAAGAGGGCGGCAACCTGATCCTGCTCGACGAGCCGACCAACGACCTCGACGTGGAGACCCTGAGTTCACTGGAGAACGCGCTGGAGAAGTTCCCCGGCTGCGCGGTGGTGATCAGCCACGACCGCTGGTTCCTCGACCGCACCTGCACGCACATCCTGGCGTGGGAGGGTGACGGCGACAACGAGGCCAAGTGGTTCTGGTTCGAGGGCAACTTCGGTGGCTACGAGGAGAACAAGATCGAACGACTCGGCGCAGATGCAGCGCGTCCGCACAGGGTTACCCACCGGAAGCTGACACGGGGATAGTCTCGTCGTGCGGACCAGGTAACCGGCGCGCACGCGAGAGGCTAGATCAACCGACAGCCCAGGGCGCCCGGTTGCAGCCAACGAGGGCCGGTGCGCGCGTGTGAGTCAGGAGCGGCGAATGTCGTTGAACCCGGGCGCCATCGGGGGCGCAGTCGACCATCTCGTGACCGCTGAGGCCATCGACAGGCTCGTCCCCGCCTACCTTGCGACCTACCGGGGACCCCACGGCGGTGCGCCTGGCACGGAGGCGGCCGTCACCGGGCCTCTGCGCAGGCACGGTGCTGGTTCGATCAACCCCGCGGGGTTGATCGAAGCGCAGTTGCGACTCGGCGGTCAGCGATCCCCTGGAGCGACCCGCGTCGGCGTGTATGCCGCCGACGATCCAGGCGGGTTCGGGCCTGCGCTTCAGATCGTCACCGACAACGCGACGATGCTCATGGATTCGGTCACGGTGCTGCTGCACCGGGTCGGCGTGGCCTACAAGGCCATCATGAACCCCGTCTTCCGGGTCCGCCGCGGTCCGGGGGGCGAACTGCTCGACATCGTTCCCGCCCCGGACGCCACGTTCTCCGACGGTGTCGTCGAGACCTGGGTGCATGTCCAGCTGTCGAGTTCGGTCGACCGGCGCGCCCTCGCCGAGGCCGAAGAACTCCTGCCCAGGGTGTTGGCCGACGCGCGACAGGTGGCGTTGGATTCCACCGACATGGCTGCGGCGCTGCGCATTCTGGCCGCCGAACTCGACGGCGACTCCGGCAGGCGGTTCCCCAGCCCGGACCGCAAGGACGTCGCCGCGCTGTTGCGCTGGCTGGCCGACGGGCACTTCGTGCTGCTCGGCTATCAACGCTGCCCCGTCCGCAACGGCGACGCGACGGTCGACACATCCAGCCGGCTCGGCGTGCTGCGCCTGCGCGAGGACGTGCTGCCGCAGCTGACGAACAAGGACGAGCTGTTGGCGTTGGCGCAGGCCACGATCCCCAGCTTCCTGCGCTACGGGGCCTACCCGCAGATCATCGTCGTGCGGGAACAGTCCGAGGACGCCGACGACGCGGCCGTCGAGCACCGGTTCGTCGGCCTGTTCACGGTCGCGGCGATGAACGCCAACGTCCTTGAGATCCCGTTGGTGTCCCGCCGGGTGAACGACGCACTGGCCATGGCGCACCGGGACCCGAGCCATCCCGGGCAGCTGCTGCTCGACATCATCCAGACGATTCCCCGCTCCGAGTTGTTCGCGCTCAGCGCCAGAGGCCTGCTCGACATGGCGATGGCGGTCGTCGACCTGGGTGCCCGGCGCCGCACTCTGCTGTTCATGCGCGCCGACCCGCTTGCGCATTTCGTATCGTGCCTGGTGTATCTGCCACGCGACCGCTACACCACCGGCGTGCGGCTGGGAATGCAGGACATTCTGGTCCGCGAGCTCGGGGGCGTGAGCATCGACTACGCCGCACGGGTCAGCGAATCACCATGGGCGCTGGTGCATTTCACTGTTCGCCTGCCCGAAGACTCCCGGGCTCAGGATGTCGACGTCTCGGACGCCAACGAGTCGCGCATCCAGGACCTGCTGACCGAGGCGGCCCGTACCTGGAGTGACCGGTTGTTGGGCGCCGTCAAATCGGGAGAGCCGCTCGACCAGGCCACCGCCGAGCACTACGCGGCCGCATTCTCCGAGGTGTACAAGCAGGCGCTCCCGCCGCTGAACGCGATCGATGACATCAGGATCATCGAAGAGCTGCAGGACAACTCGGTCAAATTGGTGCTGACCGACAGTGACGATGCCGCGGACACGGGTGTCTCCCAACTAATTTGGTATCTCGGTGGTCAGTCGGCGTCGCTGAGCCACTTGTTGCCGATGCTGCAATCGATGGGCGTCGTGGTGCTCGAGGAGCGGCCCTTCAGCGTGGTCCGGCCGGACGGCCTTCCGGTGTGGATCTACCAGTTCAAGGTCTCGCCGCACCGCGGCATCCCGGAGGCTCCGAAAGGACCCGAACGCGAGGCCACCGCAGAGCGCTTCGCCGACACCGTCACCGCGATCTGGCACGGCAACGCCGAAATCGATCGCTTCAACGAGCTCGTGCTGCGCGCGGGCCTGACCTGGCAGCAGGTCGCCGTCCTGCGCGCCTACGCCAAATACCTGAAGCAGGCCGGATTCTCCTACAGCCAATCCCACATCGAGACGGTGCTCAACGACAACGCAGGTACGGCACGCTCGCTCATCGAACTCTTCGAGGCCTTGTATCTTCCGGCGGCCAGCCCCGGCGACGGGCGCCCGGGTGGCGCGAACCGGGACGCGCAGGCAGCCGCGGCCGCCGTTGCCGCCGACATCGACGCACTCGTCAGCCTCGACACCGACAGGGTGTTGCGCGCCTTTGCCTCGATGATCCAGGCGACGCTGCGCACCAACTACTTCATCACCAGCCCTGACTCGGCACGTGCGCGGAACGTGTTGTCGTTCAAGCTCAATCCTGAGCTGATCGACGAGCTTCCGTTGCCGCGGCCGAAGTTCGAGATCTTCGTGTACTCGCCCTGCGTGGAAGGCGTGCACCTGCGCTTCGGCTTCGTGGCGCGAGGCGGCCTGCGGTGGTCGGATCGGCGCGAGGACTTCCGTACCGAGATCCTGGGGCTCGTCAAGGCGCAGGCGGTCAAGAACGCGGTCATCGTGCCGGTGGGCGCCAAGGGCGGCTTCGTCGTCAAGAACCCGCCTGCGCCGACAGGTGATCCGGCGGTGGACCGCGATGCCACCCGCGAGGAGGGGGTGGCCTGCTACCGCCTCTTCATCGCGGGTCTGCTCGACATCACCGACAACGTCGACAAGGTCACCCGTGAGATCGTCGCACCCGCTGACGTGGTCCGTCGGGACGGCGATGACGCGTACCTGGTGGTGGCGGCCGACAAGGGCACCGCGACGTTCTCCGACATAGCCAACGATGTCGCCGAGTCGTACGGGTTCTGGCTCGGTGACGCGTTCGCTTCCGGTGGTTCGGTCGGCTACGACCACAAGGCGATGGGCATCACCGCCAAGGGTGCGTGGGAGTCGGTGAAGCGCCACTTCCGCGAGATGGGGGTGGACACCCAGTCCGAGGACTTCACCGTGGTCGGTGTCGGTGACATGAGCGGTGACGTGTTCGGCAACGGCATGTTGCTGTCCAAGCACATTCGTCTGCTCGCGGCGTTCGACCACCGGCACATCTTCATCGACCCGACACCCGACGCGGCCCGGTCGTGGGACGAGCGCCGGCGTCTGTTCGACCTGCCGCGGTCCAGTTGGGAGGACTACGACAAGTCTTTGATCAGCCAGGGCGGCGGGGTTTTCAGTCGCGAGCAGAAGTCGATCTCGATCAGCGCAGAGGCCCGCACCGCGCTCGGTCTCGACGACACCGTGACCGACCTGACGCCCCCAGCGCTGATGAAGGCGATCCTCAAGGCTCCCGCCGACCTGCTGTGGAACGGCGGCATCGGCACCTACATCAAAGCCGAGACCGAAGCCGACGCCGATGTCGGCGACCGGGCCAACGACGCGGTTCGGGTGAACGGGAATCAGTTGCGCGCCAAGGTGGTCGGGGAGGGCGGCAACCTCGGCGTCACGTCACTGGGCCGCATCGAGTTCGATCTGTGCGGTGGACGCATCAACACGGACGCGATGGACAACTCGGCCGGCGTGGACTGCTCCGATCACGAGGTCAACATCAAGATCCTGATCGACTCTCTGGTGACCGCGGACAAGGTCAGTGCCGACGACCGCACCGACCTGTTGTTGTCGATGACTGACGAGGTCGGCCGGCTCGTGTTGTCCGACAACGAAAGTCAGAACGATCTGATGGGCACCAGCCGGGCCAACGCTGCCAGCCTGCTGTCGGTGCACGCCAGGATGATCAAGGATTTCGTCGACGAGCGCGGCCTCAACCGTGAACTCGAGGCGTTGCCGTCGGAGAAGGAGATCCGGCGGCGCACCGACGCAGGGATGGGGCTGACCTCACCGGAACTGGCCACGCTGATGGCCCACGTGAAGTTGGCGCTCAAGGAGGATCTGCTGGCCGGAGATCTGCCCGATCAGGAGGTGTTCGCCTCGCGGCTGCCGTCCTATTTCCCGACGACGCTGCGCGACCAGTTCACCTCCGAGATCCGGTCGCACCAGCTGCGCCGGGAAATCGTCACGACCATGCTGGTCAACGATGTCGTTGACACCGCGGGCATTTCGTACGCCTACCGGGTCGCCGAGGACGTCGGCGTCGCTCCCATCGACGCAGTGCGCAGCTTCGCCGCCGGCGACGCGATCTTTGGGTTCGGACAGGTGTGGCGCCAGATTCGCGCCGCCGGTGCGAACGGGGTGTCGGTCGCGGTGACCGACCGGATGACGCTCGAACTGCGCCGCCTGATCGACCGTGCCGCACGCTGGTTGCTCAATTACCGGCCCCAACCGCTGGCCGTGGGTGCCGAGATCAACCGGTTCGCCGACAAGGTGGCGGAATTGACCCCGCGGATGCCGGACTGGCTTCGCGGTGACGACAGGGCGATCGTCGCCAAGGAGGCGGGGGAGTTCAGCTCCCAGGGAGTGCCCGACGGCCTCGCGTACATGGTCGCGACGGGTCTGTACCAGTTCAGCCTGCTCGACGTGATCGACATCGCCGACATCATCGACCGGGACCCGGCAGAGGTGGCCGATGCCTATTTCGCGCTGATGGATCACCTCGGCACCGACGGGCTGCTCACCGCGGTCTCCCGGCTGTCGCGGAATGACCGGTGGCATTCGTTGGCGCGGTTGGCTATTCGCGATGACATCTACGGGTCGCTGCGGGCGTTGTGCTTCGATGTGCTGGCGGTCGGGGAGCCCGACGAGAACGGCGTCGAGAAGATCGGCGAGTGGGAGATGACCAACAGCTCGCGGATCGGCCGGGCCCGCCGGACGCTGACCGAGCTGTACGAAAGTGGCGAGCACGACCTCGCGACGCTGTCGGTGGCGGCCCGCCAGATCCGCAGCATGACGCGCACCAGTGGAACAGGATCGTCCGGGTGACATCTCACGGCTTTACGGCGCCGGTTCATGTGCGGTGGTCCGACATCGACATGTACCAGCACATCAACCACGCGACGATGGTCACGATCCTCGAAGAGGCCAGAATCCCTTTCCTACTGGAGCCGTTCGGCGACGAGATCACCACGATCGGATTGTTGATCGCCGAGGTCAACATCGCCTACAAGGCCCAACTGCGGTTGATCGACTCGCCGCTGCAGGTCACGATGTGGTCGAAGCGGGTGCGCGCGGTCGACTTCACGGTGGGTTACGAAGTGCGGTCGGTGGGTGCACCTGCCGACTCGAGACCTGCGGTGGTCGCCGAGACGCAGCTGGCCGCGGTGCACATCGAAGAGCAACGGCTGCAACGGCTTTCAAACGACCAGCGCGACTATCTACAACGCTGGACGCGATGACGGCCGGTGAGCGCGGGGTGTGGCTGGGCCCGGAGAACCGGGCCGCCCACCGTGAAGATCTGGCCACGTTCACCGAACGTGCCTTGCGACTCGACGAGGCCAACGTGGTGCGTCTGCGGGAACGCCCGGGCGGAATGGTCGTCGCGTGGGTCGCCACAGGTTTCGATGTTCTCGCCAGTCGGGTGGTGGCCGGCCGGATCCGGCCCGCCGATCTGTGCGCAGGGGCGGACGCGCTGCTGCCGGGCCTGCGGGCCATGGCCGACGACGGATTCGTCGAGACCGGATTCGGCATGGATTCGGCCTGGCGCGGGGCCCTGCCCCCGGATACCGGATTCGTCCATCTCGACGACGTGCCCGCCCGGGCGGTGCTCGATCTGGCGCAGCAGGGGCTGACTCTGGCCAAGGAGCACTCGAGTGCGCACGGTCCGCCGGCGTCGCTGCTGGACCAGGAGGTCGTGCGCGTGACGTCGGGACAGGACAGCGTCGGCATGCCGATGCGATGCGTGTTCGCGCTGACGGCGATGGGGTTCCTGCCGCAGTCGCCGTCTCATGACCGGTTCGCCCCGGACTCGGTCAGCGCCGACGAGGTGGTCCGGGTGCGGGCGACGGCAGCCTGGCTGCGCATCGATGCCCGGTTCGGCACGGTCTACAAGCGCCGCGGCGACCCTGCGGTCGTGCTGCGGTGAGCTCGCGGATGAACCGGCGCCCTCAGAACGGTGAGTTGACCATCGACTGGGCCGCCATCTCCAGGTAGTCCAGCAATTCCTGGCGGTGCAGATCGTCCAGCGTCTCGGAGTCGATCTCGGCCACCGCGGTGTGCATGCACCGCAGCCACGCGTCGCGCTCCAGGTAGCCGACGCGAAACGGTGCGTGGCGCATCCGCAGCCGCGGGTGGCCGCGCTGATCGGAGTAGGTGCGCGGGCCGCCCCAGTACTGCTCGAGGAACATGCGCAACCGCTCCTCGGCGCCGTCGAGGTCGTCCTCGGGGTAGAGGGGGCGAAGGATCTCGTCCTCGCGGACCAGCTCGTAGAACCGCGACACGATCGTGCGGAACGTGGCGTGGCCGCCGACGGCGTCGTAGAACGACTGCTGCTTGCTCTGCGCGTCCATTGGCTCCATTGTGGGCCATCGCCGGTACCGGCCTCGCGGGCGGACCGTGCCCGGCGGCAGCTTAGGACTTCTTCCTGATCAACCTGGCCAGCTCATCGCGGTCGGCGACATCGAGTTTGAAGCACGCCCGGTAGACGTGGCCCTCGACCGTGCGGACCGACAAGGTGAGCTGTTCGGCGATATCGCGGTTGGACAGGCCTGCCGCGAGCAGCTCCGCGATCTCGCGCTCCCTTGGTGTCAACGGCAGCGGCCGGGCCGCGGCCTTGATCGCCGGTGTGGTGGCTCCGCCGCACCTCTCGGCCAGCCGCAGCGCGTTGGCGCCGGACTCGTTGGTGCGGCGCCGATCGCCCGCGCCGTCGTGCAGGGAGGCGGCCTGCGCTGCAGCGTCGGCGGCGGCCAGCAGCAGGCCGGCCTTCTCGAACTCGGCGCTGACGGTGTCCAGCGCCGCAGCATCACCGGCGGCGAACCCCGCTGCGTGACGGGCCAGCAGCCCCACCACAGGTCCGTAGACGATTTCGGTGAGTTCGGCCAGGCGGGCGGCGGTGGTGCGGTCACCGAACCGGGTGGCGTGATGCAGCGCCTCGGCCTCCAGGGCGTACTGGCCCGACCGGTGCGCGTTGTCGGCGGCGGCCCTTGCCAGCTCGACGGCGCGCCGCTCCATGCCCTTGGCCGCGGCGTACCAGGACTTGGAGATCAGCCGTTGCGGTTCGTGCAGTGCCATCGACGGGCCGGAATGCTCGGCGGCGTCGGTGAGGACCCGCTCGGCCTCCCCGGTCCGGCCGAGCACGGCATACGCGCGGGCCAACAGCAGACGTCCCGGCAGCTGCCACGGCAGCGAGGACTCGGCCGACAATGCGGCCAGCGCCTGTTCGATGGACGAGACCACCTCCGGGAAGTCGCCGCGCGCGGTGGCCACCACACCCGCCATGATCTTCGCGATCGCCCACGCCAGGAACTGGCCCACCGAGGAGAAGTTCGCGTACTCGAGGGCGCGCTTGTCGGCGAGGTCCAGCTGACCGGTGTGCGTCAGCGCGAGCACGTCGCAGTACCGCACCATCACCCGGATCATTCCGTCGGTCGTCTTCAGCTCGGCCCGGCACCTGGCTGCGATGGGCTCGAACTCCTGCCCGCGGCCGGCGACCGGCATGGCCAGTCCCGCAGCGAACGCGGCGAACTCCACCGCCTGTTTGGGGGCCTGCGGGTCGTCGAGCACCGTCATCGCCCCGGTGATCCCGTCGCCGATCTTGTTCTCGTGCACGGCAAGCGCGGCTGCCGTGGCGTCCATGATCAGCTTAAACGCCGGGGTCTGCACCCGGTTGTTGACCAGTGCGAGCACCTCGTGGGCCCGCTCCACCTCGCCCATCGACCAGAACAGCGTCGACAGGCGGGGGATGCCCCACTGGACGATCTGAAGCTCATCCAGGTCGCCAGGCGGGAACCGCGCCAGAATCGCGTCGGCCGCGGCGGGTTTGCCCTGCCACAGCAGCGCACGTGAGAGCAGCGCCCCGGCCTGAAGGGTGCCGGTGCGCTCGAACGCGGTGCGCGCCAAACGTTCGCCGAGCGGCAGGTTCGACAGATAGATCGCGTCCTTGGCCGCGGCGATCAACAACTCGTCGTCGACCGACTGGTCACTGTCGAGCGACAACTGCGCCATCCGGATCCGGCTGGCCGCGGAGTCCAGCCCGCGACGCCGCAGAATCTGGACCACCTGACCTTTCAGCCGGCGTTCGGTCGCATGCCCGACCTTGCTGCGGACGACGTCGCCGACCAGCGGATGGCTGAATCTGGCGTTGAGTACCGGACCGTCACGTTCGAAGCGGATCAGGCCGCGCGCCTCCGCCTCGTCGACGACGTCGTCACCGGCCAGCTCGGTCAGCGCGTCGATGTCGAGGGGTTCGCACAGCGCGAGGAGTTTGAGCGCGTTGATCACACCGGAACCGGCCTGGTCGAGCCGGCTCTCCAGTAATGCCGCCAGGCCCGGACGGTACCGCGGTCGGCCCCCGCAGCTGCCAGACGTCGTCGACCCTCTTCAGGGTGCCCGCGTCGATCGAGCCTTCCACCAGGTGGCGCAGGAACAGCGGATTCCCACAGGAGGACTCCCACATCAGATCCGCGGACAGCCCCTCAAGGCGTCCGCCGACCACGGCCTCGACCAGTCTGACGCTCTGCTCTTTGGAGAAGGGCTGCAGTTCGATTCGGCGCAGGTACCCGTCCTTCCACAGCGAGGTCACCGCGTCCGGCACCGGCTCGCCGCTGCGGACGGTCGCGAGAATCCGCCCCGACTGGTCTACCGCGATCTGGTGCAACAACGTCGCGGAGAGGTCGTCGAGTAGGTGGGCGTCGTCCACGCCGACAATGCTGTTTCCCTGGGACACAAGGGATTCCCGTGCAGAGGCGAGCAGGGCGGTGGCGTCGCGGCTCGGTGACGTCCCGACCAGGTGGGCGAACACGCCGAGCGGAATGCTGCGTGACGACTCGGTGGACGCCACCCAATGCACCTGGGTGCGTAGCGATTCGGTGACGGCACGCGCCAGCGTCGTCTTCCCGACGCCTGCGTCGCCGACGAGTACGACGCCGCACGACTCGTTGCCGGTCAGCGCAGACCGGACCGCGCCGAACTCCGAAGGGCGATCGACGATTTGCCAAACCTGCGCCATGCCGTGGAGTCTAGATCGCCGGCGGCGCCAATTCTCGCCATTGCCCCTGGCGTTGGCGGAGGGACGTGACCGCGGTACTCACTCCGGCCAGCCGGAGAGGTCTTTCGGTTCCACGTAATCCTCTTTGTTTGCCTCGTGCCGGAAGATGCTGGACTGCTCATACACCCTTAGCTTGAGGCGATTGATTCCGCCGAGCGGGCGGTGCTCTTCGATGCCCCGCCACGAGTTGAACGTCAACTGGTCGTCGCCGAAACGTCTGCAGCGCCTCACTGTGCGCAGTTTGCGGGGGGTAGTGGATCGTCGCGACCGGCTCGTACGGGGAATCCGCTTCCGGCCACTCCACCGTGGCATCTTCGAGGGGCATATCGGTTGTGTTGGTGCACAGCTGGGCAGAGACCACGTAGTCGGCGCCGTTGCTGCGGAAGTGCTCTGTCACGGCGTTGGTCAGCGCCTCGCCGTCACCCCGTGGGATGTTGATCGGCGTCAGATCGGTGACCGACTGTCGATGCAGGCGCCACGCTGAGCTTTGCCACGTACGTGCCGAACCGGTTCGGGGCTGCCGTGTAGAACGTCTGGCCCAGCACGTGATAGTTCGGGTCGGCGAACACACGGAGGTTTCTCGGCAGCTCGCGACCGGTGGGCTCGACCAGGCGACGAACGCCGCGCAGAAGTCCGTTCAGGCCGATCATCACGACGTCAGGCATGCGGGAGAGCACCTTGGCGATCATCATCCCCGCCCCCGCGTAATGCTTGGCGTCCCTGAACAGGAACACGGGTTCGCTGACGAAGACGAAATCCTGGTTCGTGTCCCGGAACTTGTCGCTGGCGCGGGCGTCTGACGGGGCGCAGACACCCAGAATCTTCAGCCCGAGTCCGCGCACGCCGCGGACCTGATCCGACCGGATCGCGCCCGAGGTGGTCGAGATCCGCGCGATCACCGGGTATGTCCGTCCCGGTTCGGCGAAGATGCCCTGCCGGTAGTCCTCCGGGATGTCCGGCCTGACTGTCAGCTCTCCGCGCAGAATGCCGCAACTCTTGGCGTGCGCGTCGCGAATGGCGTGCCGGCTTCTTGTTCTTCACGCTCTTGCTGAATTGAAACTCGTTGTTGGCCCGAAGGTCGGCTGATCATCTTGTCGATCAACGCTTCCTCGTCGGCTGGGATCGTCTCCAGTTCAGGGTTCCAACTCTGGAAACGGGGCTTGTTGATCGGCGTTCCGGCGTCGGTCATACGGATCAGTGTGGTGGCGTCCGGTCGCGTTCGGCATGGGTAATCCACTACCTGCTTTTCGCGCGCGTCAGCCCGAATTCCGCGACGGCGAGTACGCACGGTCCGACGACCGGTCACGCGATGTTCATCGACTGACCAGCGAACACGACGAGAATTGCCGTGCGATCTGAAGAGATCCATGGTGGACTGTCGTTCGGAGGACGTATGGCGCAGCGCAAGAACGGACGCGGCCACCGGAATCACCGGGCCGCGGCGGGCTCATCCGGGTCGACATCGACGACGGTGCCGCGCGCGCTGCACAGCGTGGCTCCCGCTTCCGAGACACTCCCCACAACCGTGCCGGAGCCGTCGATCTGGGGCCGGCGCCGGGTGCTTCTCCTGAATTCGACCTACGAACCCCTCACCGCGCTCCCGATGCGCCGTGCGGTGGTCATGCTGATGTGCGGCAAGGCCGACGTCGTCCACGATGACCCGGTGGGTCCGGTCATCCATTCGGCGACGAGGTCGGTCGTCGTCCCGACGGTCATCCGGCTGCGCACGTACGTGCGGGTGCCCTACCGGGCGCGGGTGCCGATGACGAGGGCGGCGCTGATGCACCGCGACAGATTCCGCTGCGCGTACTGCGGGGCCAAGGCCGACACCGTCGACCACGTCATCCCGCGCAGCCGCGGTGGGGCCCATTCTTGGGAGAACTGCGTAGCGGCGTGCTCGGCATGCAATCACCGCAAGGCCGACCGGTTGCTCAGCGAGCTGGGGTGGGCATTGCACACCATGCCGTTGCCGCCGAAGGGGCAGCACTGGCGGTTGCTGTCCAGCGTCAAGGAACTTGACCCGGCCTGGGTCAGATATCTGGGTGAGGGCGCGGCCTGACCAGACCGTGCGATACGGTTTGCGCGTGAACTCAACAGCTCTTGTGCACGCGAGTTTCCTACTCGTTCCACTGGCACTGGTCGGCGTCCTGTCGCTGTTCATCTTCACGAAGAAGGGCCCGCATCCCGCGACCTTCGACATGTCGGAGAAGTGGACGCACGACCCCATCCTGTGGGCGGCTGACGAACCGGCCGACCACGGCCATGGCGGCCATGGTTCGCACCTGACGATCGGAGGTGGCGCAAGTGGCAAGTGGTGAGTTGACGCGGGCACACGAGCTCGATCTGGAGTTGCCCCCCGGATCGGCGATCACCGCCAGCGGACGCATCTCCGGTGTCTCCGAGCCGGGTGCGCTGTCGGTGCACTACCCGTTTCCCACCAAGGAACTGGTGGTTCTGGACAACGCGCTGAAGTTCGGTTCGCGCGCCGCCAAGGCGCGGTTTGCGGTCTACGTCGGCGACCTCGGCCCGGACACCGCGGCCGCGGCGCGCGACATCCTGGCCAAGGTGCCGACTCCGGACAATGCGGTGCTGCTGGCCGTGTCGCCGAACCAGAAGGTCATCGAGGTCGTCTACGGCTCAGAGGTCAAGGGCCGCGGCATCGAGGAGGCTGCGCCGCTCGGGGTTTCCGCGGCTGCCGCATCGTTCAAAGAGGGCAACCTGATCGACGGACTGATCAGCGGCATCCGGGTGCTCTCGGCGGGCGTCTCGCCCCGCTAGTTCTTCGCGGATTACCGCGAACGTGCTCTCCGGTAGCTGCTGAGCTTCGGTCCACGACCGTGGCTGCACGTCTCGGCGTCTGCAGCCATGAGTTCGCCGCGGATCCGGACGTAGCGCTCGAGGAACAGCCGTTCGTCGAGCCGCTTGCGCCGCAGCCAGCCGGTGACCTCGTCGTTGCACTTGCTCGCGTTGCACGCGGCGCAGGCGGGCACCACGTTGTCGATGGTGTACCGCCCGCCGCGCGAGATGGCCATCACGCAATCGCGTTGCATCGTCCCCGCGGTCTTGCCGCAGTAGGCGCAGCCGTTCCACGCCGCTTTGATCGTCGCCCATTGCTGCTCGGTGAGGTCGTTGACGACGGCCGCCACCCGGCGCTTGCGTCGCCGCGCGGCACGTGCCCTGCGAGTGTTGTTGACCGCCACCGTGAGACAGTGCATGCGGCGCGAGCGTGCGCGAAGTCGGGTGCGCGAGCGGCGTGTCGCCGTGCGGACACGCACTCTCACGGAACCGGCGCGCTAGCTGACGTCGAACTCGCGGGCCCGCAGCGAGCGCTCGACGCCCGCGCGGCCTTCGAGCACCAGCCGGCGCAGCGACGACGGCACCTCGGGGTCGGACAGGAACCGGTCTGCGGCATCCAGTGCGTCCTGGCTGATCTCCCACGACGGGATAGAGCCCGATGACGACCGTCTGCGCGACCTCGCTCGAACGCCGTTCCCACACACCGGAGATGGCGTCGAAGTACCTGCCGCGGAACGGCGCGAGCACGCCGCCCTGGCCGGGCTGGGCGAACCCGCCGATGATCGCGCGTGCGGTGATGTTGGCCAGCGTGTCGTCCTCGACGACCTGCTGCCACGCTGCTTCCTTCACGGCTGCCTGCGGTCGGGCTGCTGCGGCCGCGGCGGCCTGCCTGCCGGCCCGCTGCCGTGCGGTCGTTCTCGGCTTCGGCGTCGATGAACGGCGTGTCGGTGCCGTCGGCGTCGATCACGCCGCGCGCGGGCCAGCGCGGTCACGATGCGCCACCGCAGATCGGTGTCGATCACCAGGCCGGCGAGATTCACCGCCGCGGGTTCGTTGTCGAGCAGCGTCGACAGCACGGCGACGTGGTTCGGCGACAGCACCGACGTGCACAGCGCATTGACGAACGCCAACTGGTGGTCCGAACCCGGGTCTGATTCGCCGCGCCAGGTCGAGCAGCGCGTCACCGAAGGCGGGCCAACCGTTTTCGGTCGCCCAGCGGGGGTCGGCGTAGGAACCCAGCGCGGTCTGGGCCTGCAGCACGAGCCGCTGCGCGACACCGACTTCGGACTCGGCGTGCAGACCGCTCATCACCAGCGCGACGAAGTCGCGGGCGCGCAGCTCGGCGTCGCGCGTCATCTCCCATGCAGCCGACCACGACAGCGTGCGGGGGAGCGGTTCGGCGATGTCGGCGATGCGGCTCAGCACCGTCTGCAGCGAGTCGGGATCCAACCGCAGCGAGCAGTAGGTCAGGTCGTCGTCGTTGACGATGATCAACTTGCCGCGCGAAACACCTTGCAGCCCAGGAACGTCGGTCGTCGATCCGTCGACGTCGAGTTCCTCGCGGTGCACCCGCACCAACTTGCCCGATGCGTCTTCGTCGTAGATGCCGACCGCCAGCCGGTGCACCCGCGTCTCACCCTCGCCGGGCTTGGCGCCGCCCTGGTCGATGGCGAACCGGGTGAACTTGCCGTCGCGTCGACGTCGAAATCCGGCCGAAGCGTGTTCAGGCCGGTGGTCTTGAGCCACTGCTTGCCCCAGCCCGACAGGTCGCGGCCCGACGACTTCTCCAGCGCGCCAAGCAGATCACCGAAGGTGGCGTTGCTGAACGCGTGGTCGCGGAAGTAGTCACGCAGTCCGGCGAGGAAGGATTCCAGCCCCACGTAGGCGACCAGCTGCTTGAGCACGCTGGCACCCTTGGCGTAGGTGATGCCGTCGAAGTTGACCTCGACCGCATGCAGATCGGGGATGTCGGCGGCGACCGGGTGCGTGGACGGCAGTTGGTCCTGCCGGTACGCCCACGACTTCTCCACGTTGGCGAACGTCGTCCACGCCTGCGTGTACTCGGTGGCCTCGGCCTGGCAGAGCACCGACGCGAACGTCGCGAAGGACTCGTTGAGCCACAGGTCGTCCCACCACTGCATGGTGACCAGGTCGCCGAACCACATGTGCGCCATCTCGTGCAGCACGGTCTCGGCGCGCCGCTCGTAGGAGTAGCGGGTCACCTTGGACCGGAACACGTAGTCCTCCAGGAACGTCACCGCGCCGGCGTTCTCCATCGCGCCTGCGTTGAACTCCGGGACGAACAGCTGGTCGTACTTACCGAAGGCGTACGGGGTGCCGAAGTTGTTGTGGTAGAACGCGAATCCCTGCTTGGTTTCGGTGAACAGCCGCTCTTCGTCCATGAACTCGGCCAGCGACTTGCGGCAGAAGATCCCCAGCGGGATGTCGCTGTGATCGTCGGAGTACTGGTCGTCCCAGCGGGCGTACGGTCCGGCGATCAGCGCCACCAGATAGGTGCTCATCCGGGGCGTGGCCTTGAAGGTGTGCTTCTTGGCGTCGCCGTCGGGGTCCGCGCTGACCGTGGCGCCGTTGGAGATCACCTCCCAGTGCGCGGGCGCGGTGACGGAGATGTCGAAGGTCGCCTTGAGGTCGGGCTGGTCGAAGCATGCGAACATCCGCTTGGCGTCGGCGGTCTCGAACTGCGAGTAGAGGTATACCTCGTCGTCGACGGGGTCGACGAACCGGTGCAGTCCCTCGCCGGTGTTCGAGTAGCGGCAGTCCGCGTCGACGACGAGCGTGTTGTGCTCCGCGAGGCCGGTCAGCGGGATGCCGGTCGATTCGTCATAGCCCGACACGTCGATGTCGACGCCGTTGAGCGTCGCGCTGCGGACGGCGTCGGCGGCGAGGTCGATGTAGGTGTCGGAGCCGGCGAGGGCGTCGAACTCGACGGTCGTCACCGACCGGAACGTCCGCTCGCCGGGCTTGCCGTCACCGTCGGTCAGGTCGAGGGCGATGTGATAGCTGTCGACGGTCACCAGGGCGGCGCGCTCGGCGGCCTGGTCGCGGGTCAGATTAGGAAGTGCCACGCTGGCCAACACTAGCCGCCGACGGGAACACAGGGCGTTCGTGCATGGTTGTGCTGAACGAGAGACTGCCCGAATCGCTTTCCGAGAGGATCTGTAGATGGCCGAGAAGGATGTCGCCGATTTCTGGTTCGACCCACTGTGCCCGTGGGCTGGATCACCTCGCGCTGGGTGCTTGAGGTTGAGCAGGTGCGCGACATCGACGTCAACTTCCACGTCATGAGCCTGGCCGTGCTGAACGAGGGCCGGGATCTGCCCGAGGAGTACGTCGAGATGATGAAGAAGGCGTGGGGTCCGGTGCGTGTCGCGATCGCTGCCGAGCAGGCCAAGGGAGCCGAGATCCTGCCGGCCGCTCTACACCGCCTACGGGACCCGGATCCACAACCTGGGCTACCGGGAGACCGATCCCGACTTCACCCGAGTCATCACGGAGTCGCTCGAGGAGGTCGGGCTGCCCGCCGAGCTGGCCGAAGCCGCCACGACCGACACGTACGACGAGGCGCTGCGTACGAGCCACCACGAAGGCATGGACGCGGTCGGCGACGATGTCGGCACCCCGACCATTCACGTCAACGGCGTCGCCTTCTTCGGACCGGTGCTGTCCCGGATCCCGCGCGGCGAGGAGGCGGGCAAGCTGTGGGATGCGTCGGTGACCTTCGCGTCCTATCCGCACTTCTGGGAGCTCAAGCGGTCCCGCACCGAGCGGCCGGAATTCGACTGAATCAGGCGGGCTGATCCAGCACCCGGTTGGAGTTCCAACCGGTAGTAGGTGACGCGGATGTCGAAGCCGCGCACGAGGTCGCGCGCGTACGACACCGGGTCGGACGGGTCGCGCACGATCTCGCCGCGGCTGTTGCCGTTGCCGACGACGCCGACCAGGTTCTGTCGTAGGTAGCGGGTCAGCTCCCGAAACTGAGCGACGACACCCTGCGTGGCTCCGACGAAGTTCTCTCCTCGCAGGAGACCAGGACGCCCACCTCCTTGTCCATGATCCCGCCGACCACCAGCTCCTGTTGCGGCGCACTGTTGGCCGTGTAGCAGAACAGCCGGTCGAAGTGGCGTGCAACGATCATGGACGCGGAATTGTTTCCGGCGCGT
The DNA here is from genome assembly GCA_963796545.1 of uncultured Actinomycetota bacterium. Classification (GTDB taxonomy): domain Bacteria; phylum Actinomycetota; class Actinomycetes; order Mycobacteriales; family Mycobacteriaceae; genus Mycobacterium. The sequence goes on from CAWCMF010000012.1 coordinate 35,540, forward strand.
TGACTCGGGTTGCGGGCCGGCATGTCCCGGGTGACGGTATAGCGATGACTGTCGCCGAGCCCAGTCCACCGAAGGCACCTACCGCGACCGGATCGTCGCGGTGGAACCCGGGGGCAACGAATACATCGCCGAAGCCGACCGGCATGGTCAGGCCGCAGCCAGCTGTTCTGGACGTGGACGTCGCCGAACCTCGAGTTCGCGACGATCTTCGTCGGCATGCTCGCGGTGCTCGCGTTCGGGATGACGTTCTGGCAGGCGGTCGCGGGCATCGCATCGGCACCGGGCTGGGCGCGGTCGCGCACTACTTCCTGTCCGCCCGCGGCCCGCTGCACGGTGTGCCGCAGATGGTGTTGGCGCGCTCGGCATTCGGCTTCAAGGGCAATGCGGTGCCCGCGGTGCTGATGTGCGATCACCGCCGGAGTCGGCTGGTTCGCCACCAACAGCGTCAGCGGTGCGTTCGCGTTGTCCACGCTGTTCGGATTCGGGCCGCTGGTCGGCTGGTCATCATCGTGCTGGCGCAGACCGCGCTGGCGTTCTTCGGGCACAACCTGGTTCAGGCGTTCGAGCGGTACTCGTTCCCGGTGCTGGCGGTCATCTTCATCGCGGCGTCGGTGGCGATCTTCGCGCACGCCGACCTCGGAAAGCGCCGCACCCGCGTCCGAAGGAGTCGGCGGCTTGGCGGGTTCCTGCTGACCGTCGGTACATCGTTCGGTTACGCGGCGGGCTGGACCCCGTACGCGGCCGACTTCACCCGTTACCTGCCCAAGACGTGTCGCCGTCACGCACCGGATTCTTCGCCGCGGCAGGGCTTGTTCACCGCGTGCTGGTGCTCGAGGTGGTGGGTGCGGCGTCGGTGACGACGGTGAGGCCTCGTTGGCCGATCCGACGGGTTCGTTCACCGCCGAGCCTGGCGTCGCCGCTGGCGAAGGCGACGCTGCTGGCCATCGCGGTCGGGGCGATCGCGGCGAACGCGATCAACATCTACTCCGGCGCGATGGCCTTCGTGACGATCGGGATCAAGCTGCCCGCCCACGTCGCGCGCGCCCTGGTGACGGTGTTCTTCGGCGTCGCCGGATTCCTGGTCGCCTGGTGGGCACTGCCCGACGCCGCGCACAGCTACGAGGCGTTCCTGCTGATCATCGCGTACTGGGTCGGCCCGTGGCTGGGCGTGGTGTTCGCCGACCAGTACCTGCGCCGCGGCCAGCGGTTCGGCACCTGCTCTATGACCGGTCGTACGCCAACTGGGGCGGGCTGGCCGCATTCGTCATCGGCCTTGTGGTGTCGGTGGGGCTGTTCGCCAACCAGGAGAAGCTCGTCGGGTTCGTCGCCAAGGCGGTCCCGCAGCTCGGCGACATCACGTTCTTCGTCGGATTCCTGCTGGCCGGGGCCGCATACTTGGTGCTGTGTCGCTCGAAGATCGCCGCAGAGAAGGTATGACGTCACCTGCAGGACATGCTCGACGTCGCCGTCGACGAGGCCCGAAAGGGCTTGTCGGAGGGCGGCATCCCGATCGGAGCCGCACTGTTCGCGGCGGACGGCACGCTGCTGGGCAGCGGGCACAACCGGCGGGTGCAGCTCGATGACCCGTCGATCCACGCCGAGACCGACGCGTTCCGCAATGCCGGGCGCCAGCGCGGCTACCGCTCGACGATCATGGTGACCACGCTGTCGCCGTGCTGGTACTGCAGCGGACTGGTCCGGCAGTTCAACATCGGCGCGTGGTGATCGGGGAGAGTCGGACCTTCACCGGCGGCCACGACTGGCTCGCCGAGAACGGCGTCTCGGTCACGCTTCTCGACGACGAGCGATGCGTGACGATGATGAGCGAATTCATCGCGGCCAACCCGGATCTGTGGGCGGAGGATATCGGCGAATGCGGACGCGAGGAGCAGAAGCAGTGAGTCATTGCGACCGTGGATCTTTCGCGCTGGCACGGGCGGTGGCGCCGAGGCCGACGAGGTCGCCGCCGAGGTCGACGCCGGCTGCAGCGCGCGGGGTTCATCTTGGTGACCGGTCACGGCGTCGATCCGGCGCTGGCGCGCGACGTTCGTGCGGCGGCGCCGCGAGTTCTTCGCCCAGCCCGAAGACGGTCAAGTCCCGGTACTCGGTGCCCGTGGGTGGGCACGGCTGGATCGGGCCGGGCGCCGAGGCCAACGGCTACGCCGAAGGAACCGAGACGCCGCCGGACCTCAAGGAGAGCTTCAGCCTGGGCGCCGAGACCGCGACCGGGGATCCCGACGTCGACCGGATCTGGTTCGCCCCCAACGTCTGGCCGGGCGAGGTGCCGGCACTGCAGCGGTTGGTGACCGAGTACACCGCGCAGATGCGCCGCGTCGCCGATGATCTGCTCGCGCTGTTCGCGCACGCGCTGGGCTGCCCGCGAATCCGTTGCGGCGCATGGCCAGCACGCCGACGTGGACGATGAACATCAACCACTACCCGCCGGTCAGTGTCGTGGGCGAGCCCGAGCCGGGCCAGTTCCGCATCGGCCCGCACACCGACTTCGGCACCGTGACCATTCTGGACCGCGAGCCCGGGGCAGGTGGGCTGCAGGTGTACTCCGAGGCGGCGGGCTGGGAGGACGCGCCCTATGAGCCGGACGCGCTGACCGTCAACATCGGTGACCTGCTGGAGTACTGGAGCGGGCGGCGCTGGCCGTCGGGCCGGCATCGGGTGCTGCCCCCGCAGAAAGCATGCCCCCGAAGAAGACCTGGTCTCGCTGATCTACTTCTACGAGGCCAACCACGACGCCGTCGTCACACCGCTGGAGCCGCCGATCGGCAGGGTGTCGGGGCTGGCGCCGGTCACGTGCATCAGCGTTCATCAAGGAACGGCTGGACGCCATCACCGTCGGGTGACGCTCGCGCTAGGGTATGCGCCATGCGCGTCTACCTCGGGGCTGACCACGCCGGATACGAACTCAAGCAGGCCGTCATCGAGCACCTGAAGGCCGCCGGGCACGAGCCCGTCGACTGCGGCGCCTTCACCTACGATGCCGAGGACGACTATCCGGCGTTCTGCATCGCGGCGCGGAGAAAACCGTCGCCGATCCGGGCAGCCTGGGCATCGTGCTCGGCGGGTCGGGCAACGGCGAGCAGATCGCCGCCAACAAGGTGCCCGGGCGCCCGGTGCGCGCTGGCGTGGAGCACCGAGACCGCGTCGTTGGCCCGTCAGCACAACAACGCCCAACTCATCGGCATCGGCGGCCGCATGCATACCACCGAGGAGGCGCTGGCGATCGTCGACGCCTTCCTGACGCACCACGTGGTCGGAAGCCCCGCGCCACCAACGCCGCATCGACATCCTCGCCGAGTACGAGAAAACACGCGTCGCACCAACTGTTCCCGGCGCCTGGTTCGGGATACCAGGTCGACTACCTGACCGAGGACCGGGTGACGGCCACCGTCGACGAACACATCGACATCGCCGAGCGTGTGCTGGACGGAGACCTGGGGTAGGCCCGCGAATTTGTTACCTGCCCACATCAACGGTTCGCGGCGAGTGGTTGTCCAGCGGGGCCCGGGATGCCATGGCGGTGTTCGACGTCGTCGTGGCCTCCGCGACTGATCACCGCGGTCGCTGGGCCAGGCTGCGGATGTATGCCGCGGTGTGTGCGATCGTTAGGGACACGCGACCGGGCCGAGTGATGAGGTAGAGGCGATGACGGTATGGATCCACCGGCGGCCCGACCCCGAGGTATCCGCCGAGCTCGACGAAAACCGCGGCGGGGCAGGGCCGTTGGCCGGCATCCGGCTCGCGGTGAAGGACAACGTCGACGTCGCCGGGATGCCCACGACGGCCGCCTGCCCACAGTTCGCGTACACGCCGGACGTGGATGCGGCGGCCGTGGCTGCGCTGCGCGGGGCGGGCGCCGTGGTGGTCGGCAAGACGAACCTCGACCAATTCGCCACCGGACTCGTCGGAACCCGCTCGCCGTACGGTGTGGTGTGCGACAGTCACCGATCCGATCACATCAGCGGCGGCTCGAGCTCAGGATCGGCTGTCGCCGTGGCCAATGGTGACGCCGACCTCGCGATCGCGACCGATACCGCGGGTTCGGGACGCGTGCCCGCGGCACTGCAGGGGATCGTCGGGATCAAACCGACGCTCGGGGTCATCAGCACCGAGGGTGTCGTGCCGGCGTGCGAATCCTACGACTGCATAACCATTTTCGCCTCCACCCTGGCGCTGGCCAACCGTGCGATGGCGGTCCTTGCTGCTGGGGCGCCTGCACGGCCATGGCCCGCCGACGTCAGGCTGGCCGCGCCGCCCGCACCCGTTGTCGCGATCCCCGACGAGCTTCCTGAACTCGACCGCCGATGGCGGGCGGCCTTCGACGCCGCGGCGGACAGGCTGGCAGCGGGCGGATGCCGCATCGTCACCGTCGAGATCGCTCCGTTCCTGGCCGCCGCCAAACTGCTCTACGACGGCGCACTCGTCAGCGAACGGTACGCAGCGATAGGCGAATTCATCGACGCGCACCCCGATGCGTCGCTGGACCCCACCGTGTCGTCCATCGTGACGGCCGCCCGCGACGTCCCCGCGCACCGACTCGTCCGCGACCGTGCCGAGGTGGCGCGCCTGCGTGCGCGAGCGATGGCGGCCCTGGTGGGCGCGGATGCTCTGCTCGTGCCGACGGTGCCCATGCACCCGCGCATCTCCGACGTGGCCGCCGACCCGGTCGGGCTCAACTCGCGGCTGGGCACCTACACGAACTTCTGCAACCTGTTCGACATGTGCGGCGTCGCGGTTCCGGCCGGCACCGCGGGCGAAGCCCAATTCGGAGTCACGGTGCTGGCCAGGGCATTCGACGATGCCATCGCTCTCGACATCGCGGCGTTGTTCGCCGACGAACCCGCGCCGCAGGTGGCATGGCCGCTCGCCGTCGCCGAACACGTCGACCTGGTGGTGTTCGGGGCGCACCTGCTCGGCGGCCCGTTGGTCCACCAGCTCACCGACCGCGGGGCCCGCTTCGCCGGCGAGATCACGACCGCCCCGCGGTACCGGATGACCGCGTTACCGACCACGCCCGCCAAGCCGGGCGTCACACGGGTGCCCGACGGTGTCGAGGGCGCAGCCTTGACCGGGCACCGCTGGCTCCTGTCTCCTGCCGCCCTCGGGCGGTTCCTGGCCGAGCTGCCCGCTCCGATGCAACTGGGCAACGTGGAGTTCGCCGATGGAAGCTGGCGAACCGCCTTCGGGTGCGACGGCGTCGTGCAGGGTGTCGACGTCAGCAGCTATGGCAGTTGGACCAATGCGCTGGCCGCGGGGGCCGTGCGACAGACTTAGCGCATGCCTGAGGGACACACGCTGCACCGCCTGGCGCGGCAACATCAGCGTCGTTTCGGCCGTGCGCCGGTAATCGTGTCCAGCCCGCAGGGCCGATTCACCGACGGCGCCGCCGCAGTCAACGGCCACGTCTTCAAGAAGGCCAGTGCTTGGGGCAAGCACCTGTTCCACCACTACGACGGCGGTCGGGTCGTGCACGTGCACCTGGGCCTGTATGGATCATTCACCGAACTTCCCCTGCCCATGCCGCTGCCCGTCGGTCAGGTGCGCATGCGCATGCTCGGTGCCGAATGCGGCACCGATCTGCGCGGCCCGACGGTCTGTGAGGTGATCGAAGAACCCGACATCGCCGACCTGGTCGCCAGGCTCGGACCCGATCCGCTGCGCCGCGACGCCGACCCCGCGCCGGCGTGGCGACGAATCACGAAGTCCCGGAGGCCGATCGGTGCGTTGCTGATGGACCAGAGCGTGATCGCCGGCGTCGGGAACGTGTACCGCAGCGAGTTGCTCTTCCGTCACCGCATCGACCCGTTCCGGCCCGGCACGACCATCACCGCCGACGAGTTCGACGACATGTGGACCGATCTCGTCGTGCTGATGAAGGTCGGTGTGCGCGGCGGCAAGATCGTCGTCGTGCTGCCCGAGCACGATCACGGCGCACCGTCGTACCGGGAAGGCCGTCCGCGCACGTATGTCTACCGGCGTGCCGGGGACCCGTGTCGGGTGTGCGCCACCCCGGTGCGCACGGTCGAACTGGAGGGACGAAACCTGTTCTGGTGCCCGACCTGCCAGAGCTAGCGGGTGTGTTCAGCGGGACATCCTGTGAGATAGCCGCGAGAATCTGCGCGTGGAACTCATCCTGGTAGTCGTGGGCGCGATCGTCGTCACGGCGGTGGCGCACCGGCGCGGACTCGAACCCGCGCTCATCATCGTCGTCGTGGGCATCGCGGTGTCGTTCCTGCCCGGATTCGAGGCGCCCGAACTCGACTCGCACATCCTGCTGTCGGTGGTGCTGCCACCGCTGCTCTACTCGGCTGCACTGGACTTCTCGTTCCCGACGTTCCTGCGCAACATCAAACCGATCCTCGGCCTCGGCGTCGCCCTGGTCATCGTCACCGCGTTCGCCGTCGCCGCCGTCTCGTCCTGGCTCGTCGTCGTTCCCCTGACGTTCGCCACCGCCCTGGTGCTCGGCGCGATTGTGGCGCCACCGGACGCCGTCACCGCCGTCGCGGTCGGCCGCAAGCTCGGGCTGCCCAAGCGCGTGATGTCGATCCTGACCGGCGAGAGCCTGATCAACGACGCGGCCGCGCTGGCGCTGTTCTCCGTCGCGGTCGCCCAGGTCGCGGGCAGCCACACGTTCATCGAGAACCCGTTCCTGCTGTTCACCTACAGCGCCGTGCTCGGACCGCTCGTCGGTGCGGCGCTGGGGTACGTGACACTGTGGATCCGCAGGCGGCTGGCCAACCCTGCCCTGGAGACGGTGCAGGGGCTGATGGTGCCGTTCGCGGCGTTCATCGTGGCCGAGGAGATGCACGCCTCCGGGGTGCTCGCCGTGGTGGTCGCCGGGTTCGTGGTCGGCAGCGGAACTGTGGACGCCGGCTACCAGACGCGGCTGCAGGAACGGTACGTATGGAACTCGGTGGACGTGCTGCTCGAAGCGTTCGTCTTCGCCTACATCGGCTTGCACCTGAGGTTCGTGCTGGAGGATCTGCGGGAGGCGCATGAGTCGCTGACCCAGGTGGCGGTCGCGTCGGGGGTGGTGCTGCTGATCGTGCTGGTGATCCGGCCGCTGTCGGTGATCGCGATGTTCAGCAGGGGAGTGTTGTCACGTCAGGTCGAGAAGCGGCTGAGCGTGCCGATCCCCGACGGCGGCGGCCGAGGTGCGCTCGGTACCAAGCGGAAAACCAGGACGCCGGCCCGATGGCGGTCCCGGATCGACAACCGAGCCCTCAGCTGGCAGGAGAACATCGTCGTGTCGTGGACGGGGATGCGGGGGGTGGTCACGCTCGCCGCGGCCGCCGCCATTCCGGCGACGACGGCTGCGGGCGAGCCGTTCCCGGAGCGCGCGACGATCCAGGCGATCGCCTTCGTGGTCAGCGTGGGCACCTTGCTGCTTCAGGGGTGGACACTGCCGCTGCTGATCCGTCGGCTCAAGCTGACTGCCGACGCCGATCACGCCTACACCGTCGGGGAGACGGAGAAGGCCGAGCGGGTGGTGCACGACGCGGCCGACGAGGTGCTCGCGGTGTTCCGGGCGAATCCCCCCGAGGGGCTCGACCCGCGGGTGCTGGCCGAGATCCGCGGCATCGTGGCCCGGCATTCGCAGGACGCCGACGAGATGCCCGACCCGGAGGCGCACACTCTGCGTGCCGAGGTGTTCGCGCAGCTGTACCGCGATGTGCTGGCGGCGCAGCGCGCGGCGCTGATCGGGGAACGGGACGCCGGCCGTATCGACGACGAGGCGGTGCGGGCGATGTTGGAGCGGCTGGATCTGCAGGAGGCCGGGGTGTCCGCCCGGCTGGAGAGCCGGTTCTAGAAAGTCTTCTAGAAGTCGAAGCCGCCGAAGTCGCCACCACCGAAGTCGCCGCCACCCCAGTCGCCCCCACCGGATTCCCAGCCCCCGCCGTCGAAGCCGCCTCCGGCATCGCCGCCGTCGAAGCCGCCACCATCGAGCTGACCCTGGTCCATTCCGTCCTGGAATCCGTCGCCGTAGCCGCTCTCGAACGCCTGTGCGTCGTAGCCGACCCCTGCCATCCCGGAGAACATCGTGGAAAACAGCAAGGCGGAACCCAATCCCCACGCGCCGGCCACGAGCGCGGGCTTCCACCACGGTTCGGAGTACCAGCCCGCCGGGACCGGCCGGCCTGCGACCCGCCCGCCGGGGTAGTAGTTCGGGGTGCGCTGCGACGGCGTCGGCGATGCTTCGATGTCGCGGCCTTCGAAGTTGACCCTGCGGTCCTCGGTGACGGTGCCCGCCGACTGCTGGCCGGACAGGGATTCGAGCTCGGGGCCAGGGTCCATGCCCATCGCCACGCGTGCGGCCCGCACGTAGTAGAGACCCTCCATCGCGCTCTCCTTGGCCAGCTCGGCCTGACGCGCGGTGGTGGCCTGGTCGATCTGCGAGGAGGCCGCGGTGTAGCGCTCGGAGGCGTCGGCGAGCGCCTGCTTGGAGGCTTCGTCGGTACCGCTGAGCGCGAACACCTGGCCGCCGAGCCGTTCGATGACTCGGCGGGCGTCGGCCTTGGCGTCGGCGAGCGACGCCGCGGTGCGCTTGCCCGACGCCTTTGACGATGCGTACACCGCTATACCGATCGCTGCGACCACCAACAGGATGAGCACGAGCAAGACGCCATTCATGGCTCTCAGCGTACCGGCAGAAAGTGATGGTCCCCGGTGGTTCCGATCGAGTCAGAGACGAGCACCGGCAACCAGATCCCAAGTGTCTGCGACAGACGAAAGAAGATCGCTTCACTCGCGAGGTTGAACGAGCGGGAACCCGATCCACATTGCGGATGACCCACTCCGCGACACAGCGAGGCAATTGGGGAGGGACCTCTGGCCGCCTTGAGACGTCTGATGTGTTGCTGTCGCGCTCAGGCTGCGACGTCGTTTCCCGGGGATTCCTTTACGGTCGAGGTCGCCGAACCGGTGCCGGTGCCGTCCTCACCGCCGGACGTCGGGTTCGACGACCCCGTCGTGGAACCCGGATTGGTTTCGACACTGGAGTCGGGATCATTGGCGACGCCGTCGTCGCGGTCTTTGGTGTCGGTGTTGCCGTCGTCGGCGTCGACGTCCTTGACGGTTCTCTCGTCTTCGGGCTTCAGCGGATTCGTCACCTGCTCTTCCGTCGGTTTGACCGGCGCCAGCCCCCTGAATCTGGGCCCCGTGGGCGCTACGTAAGTCTGCGAGCTCACCGCCGAATGTGCTACCACGCCAGCGTTAGTGTCGACGGATTCCGTTGTCTGACTGGCGGTCTCGTCGACCGGCGCGACGTTCTGCGGAGCGAGGTGCGACGCGAGGGCATCGCGGCCCTGATCGACTGTTTCGAAGAAGCCGTCGACCACCGTGAGGGGATCGTTCGTAAGCCGAACCCACTCGGCCGGCGTTGGCGTGCCCGGATTGATATTGCGGTTGTAACCCAGCTCGACCAGATACTCCATGGTGGGGCGGACCAGGTCGATCACCGGCTGAGGCACCTTGAGCAGGTAGAGCGGCGCGAGGATCGGCAAGTGATCAGGCTTGAGGAGGAGATACCGGGTGTTGCCATACGTCACGTCCTGCACGATCGTCGACTCGTCGGTCGGATCGGCGGGGTAGTAGACGCTGTGCAGGGTGTAGAAGCCGACCGCGGTGTTCAGCAGCGAGATCAGGTTCAACGGGTAGTTCGGGAAGTCCGAGGCCGGGTCCCACTGCCAGCTGATATCGGTCACGTGATAATCACTGCCGTCAGGCGCCACGCCATCGAACGACACGCCCACAGGCGGTGGAAGATATGCACCGGCGAAACGGCTGAACAGGCCGCCGTTGGGCCGGTTGGGATTGCCGAACAGCACGAAACTCAGATCATCGCCGGACGGGACCGGCGCCTGGACACCGCCAACAGTGTTGTCCCCGTTGGCCTTCGCCTTCGCCAACTCGCGCAGCGCCTTGGTCATCACGTTCGCGCTACCGGAGTAGCCGACGGCGACGACCTTGTCACCCTCTACGTAGTCCAGAGCCTCCACTGCTTCGAAGAACCGGTCGACACCCTCCTGCTGCGAGGTGTCGTACAACATTCCGTTGGACCCGGTGGTGAACGGCGTCTGCGCGCTCCACGTGACCTTCGTGAAGGTGTAGTCGGGGTATCGCGTTCCGGCGGCGCCGGAGATGTAGCCGGGCGGCCAGGAACTGCAGTCGGAAAGATGGCATCCGCTGAGCTCGTATTCCATGGTGTCGCCGTTCGGATTGCTGTTGCCGCCCATCACCAGGATCGTGTTCGCCAGCAGCGCCACGCCCGGGCTTGTGCCCGACACAGAACCGAACGAAATCACCGCGCCGAACGACACGACCGCGACAGTGATCGACCGCAGTTTTCCTGTCATGCCTAACCCCCCGCGAGTTTGACAAGCCTGCATATGTGACATGCAACACTGTGCCGCATTTTCAGCGAATTCGCTGCGTTTTCGCGCGTTCCGGTGCGTTGCGCGCAAACGGGCAGGCTGCGAACTACTTGACGACACCCGCTGCCCTGCGAACACCTTTCAGGTAGGAACTATCCGCAAACAATTTCGCGCCCGGCGCGGGACCCCACAGCGTCGTCGTCGAGCACCGAAAGCGCCTGTTCACCGACGGCGCCAGCAACGCTGGCGATACCGCTCGCAGCGTCTTCGGGCCGCTCACCGTGCGGTGTTGGTTTCCATTCAGGATCAGATTTCGGTCGCTGAGAGCGCGACGCGCTCCTCGGTGTACCGCGGCCACGCTGGACCGGCTCGAGCAACCCGCACTAGCGCACGCGGGCCGCACCGACAGGTCGCTCAGCAGTCGGACAGTTCGCCCAACAGCTCTCCTGCGGTCTCGCGGCCGTTGCGTGACGGAGGTGTCTACAGGGGCGTAAGCTTCGAAGCTCCAACTGGGTCGGGGAAGGTCCCAAGGGAAGGCCTGCCATGGTGGGCATCATTCGTCGTCTGGCCGTCGTCGGCGCGACGGCTCTCATGCCGTTCGCGTTCGTGGCTGTGGTCTCTGTCGGCATGGCCGCTGCTGCCGAATGCGGTTTCGGGACGGTATTCGATCCGCCGACGAACACGTGTGTCGCGGCACCGGTTCCGCCGCCGCCTCCGCCGCCACCGCCTCCTCCGCCACCGTGGAACGGCGATCCCACGCCGGGCTTCTCGATCGGTATCTGCGCGCCAATACCGTTCGTGTCGATTTGCACGGGGATCTGAACGGGTCAGCCGCGTCCGTTATCAAAATCCGCACAGTGTCGGTTCGGGTCCGACTGGGGCACCGAAACAGGCTTGGTAGAGGCGTAATTGGGGCGAATGGGTCTGCCCCAGTTTGGTTGACACTCGGGGGGATTGCCCGGGTTTGGTTGACATCTGAACTGTGATGTTCGTACCTCGCGGTGAAGGATGTTTCCCGTGCCGAAAGCATTTCCCGAAGAGTTCCGCCGCGATGTGATCGCCGTGGCCCGCAAGGGCGAGGCCACCATCCGCCAAGTTGCGAAGGATTCGGATCTTCGAACCGTGTTTGCATCGCTGGCTCAAGATCGCCGACCGGGAGGACGCTAGCGGGATTCCGCCGGCCTACGCGGTGGTGGTGACCAGTCCGCAGAGCTGTGAAGCCCTGGACTCACGGACGAAGGCGTCTCTGGCGGTGTCGGCGTTGCGGGACGCGATTATGACCCGTTCACCGGTAGGCACGATCGTGCACTCGGACCGTGGCAGTTTCAGTCCCGAAAGTTCGTTCATGTGTTGATCGACAACGATTTACGGGGATCGATGGGGCGCTTCGGGGGTGTGGTGACAAGGCGGCGATGGAGTCGTTCTTCGCGCTGCTGCAACGCAACGTCCTCGACCGGCAACGGTGGTCAACCCGTGCGCATCTACGACTGGCGATTGTCATCTGGATCGAGAAGACCTACCACCGCAAGCGGCGGCAACGCCGACTCGGACGGCTAACCCCGATCGAGTTTTGAGACAATCAACAGCGTCGCTAACCCCGGTCATTCATGGAGCTTCTGACCGGCGCTCGGGCTGAGCTTGGGCGTTGATTTGGTGGGCGGGCATGCTGAGACGCCGGCTGGCGCCGCCGGTGTGCGGTTTCTCCGGGCTCCTGGTCTGTGGTGGGAGCAGCTCAAATAATCGAAAAGCATGCTCGACCGCGATGCGCGGCATAACGTCATACGCGCACGCAAGCCAAGGTTGCACAGAGAGGTGTTACCTTATAAGTATCAGCGTCCGAGGTTCGTCGCAGACCGTCGAGCAGCACCAGATCAGGCCAAAGACCGGCGTGCGGGTGATTGTGTCCGGCCGTCGCGCGGCGTCTCTTGAACCTACGTTGTCACGTTATGCCCTTTATGTAGGGCGAGTGGGCGCGTTGGCGGTTGCGTTGGGCGCAGGCGTGGTGATTGCGTCTATGCCGGTAGCTTCCGCGACGACCGGCTCGGAGGGCTCTACCGATTCGAGTTCGGGCGGTTCGGAGACCTCCGCGGCGGGCAGCGGCTCGGCGGGCAGCGGCTCCGGACGATTCCTCGGCCGCGACATCTGGCTCGACGACGAGTGCGACGGGCGAGGGATCGAGTTCTCGACGTCGGCATCATGTGGAGACCTCCGCGGCGGGCAGCGGCTCGTCGGGCAGCGGCTCCGGGGATGATTCCTCGGCAGCGACGTCCGGAACGACGACGAGTGCGACGGGCGAGGGATCGAGTTCTCGACGTCGGCATCATGTGGAGACCTCCGCGGCGGGCAGCGGCTCGTCGGGCAGCGGCTCCGCGGATGATTCCTCCGCCGCGACATCTGGCTCGACCTCGACCTCGACGTGGCCGAGGGATCGTCGGCAATAAATTTGCGGATCCCGTCGACCCCGTCGGTAGCGCCGGTGAGCGCCGCGGCGCCGGTGATGACGGCAGCGCCGGCAGTGGTGAGGGAGCTGGGGTCCAATCTGTCCTCGTGGCTGGGTGGGGTCGGCAACCGTGATGCGTCGCCGGCAGCGCTGTTGACGTGGACGGGGGCGGCGTTGAGCCGTCATGAACAACTCGGGGGCGCGGGGCTGACGGTTAAACCGGCGGCAACCACCACCAGCGGGGAGCCGGTTGTTCCCGCCGCCGGCAAGGTTGCGTCGTTGGTCGGCCCGGCAGCCAGCAGGAACCTGGTGTCGCCGACTGCCGCGCCGACGGTGGAATCCATTCGGGGATTTCGTCCGGATTTTCGTCGGCAACGGCACGGCCGACAACCCCAATGCCGGCATCCTGTTCGGTGACGGCTATAGCTACACCAGCTTTGAGGGCTTGTGCGTTAGTGGTACTGCGTGCAACGGCGGCGACGGCGGCTGGATCGGCAGCGGCGGCGCGGGCTTCAACGGCGGCAACGGCGGGTCGGCCGGGTGGTTCGGCAGCGGCGGCGCCGGTGGAACGGGCGTGGCCGGAATCAACGATGGTGCCGGCGGCAACGGCGGTAAAGGCGGCCTGTGGACCGGCAGCGGCGGCAACGGCGGCGACGGCGCCCCCGGAAGCAGGGGCGGCAATGGCGGCAACACCGGGCTCTTGTCGGTCATCGGCAACGGTGGCAACGGTGGTGACGGCGTCGGTCAGACCGGGACGGCCGGGATCACCAGCACCACCCCGGGTACTGACGGCACTGCCGGTGGCATGGGCGGTCCGGGCGGTGTCGGTGGTGATGGCGGCGAAGCCAGTTGGATCTTCGGTCGGGGCGGCGACGGCGGCAACGGCGTCGGCGGCACCGGCGGTGTGGGTGGCAACGGCGCTGATGGTGCGGACGGCATCGCGAGCGGTAACGGCGGCACCGGCGGTGTCGGTGGTACCGCCGGAGTCGGTGGTGAGGCAGGTACGGGCCGGATCCTGTTCCTCTTCGCTGTGCGCGGTACCGACGGCGTGGGTGTCGGCGGCACCGGTGGCGCCGGCGGCAAGGGTGGCACCGGCGCCGCCTTGAGTACTACCGGAGCGGTCGGAGGCCTCGGAGGGGCCGGCGGCGCGGGCGCTGTGGGTACCACCACCGCGGCCGGCTACGGCGGTGGCGGCGGTGGTGGTGGCGGCAGCGCCCGTGCCTTAGCCGTCGCCGGCGGCGTCATTACCGACAGCACCGCGGTCGGCGGGGCCGGTGGAGTCGGTGGCGCCGGCACCACCACCGCGCCCGGCGGGGTCGGCGGCCGCGGTGGCTTCGGCTTCGTCGGCGCCCTCGGCGGCTCCGTCACTGGCAGCACCGCGACCGGCGGGGTAGGCGGGGCCGGCAGCACCGGCGGCGGGGCCGGCGGCACCGGCGGCGTCAGTTTCGTCGGCACCGTCGGCGGCTCCGTCACTGGCAGCACCGCGACCGGCGGGGTCGGTGGTGTCGGCGCCAACAGTGGCACCGCCGGCGTCGGCGGCCTCGGCTTCATCGGCGTCATCCTCGGCTCCGTCACTGACAGCACCGCCACCGGCGGGATCGGTGGGGCCGGCGGCATCAACGATGGCACCGGCGGGGTCGGCGGCGCCGGCTTCATCGGCGTCGCTTTCCCTGGGAGCAGTGTCACCGCAGGCACCGCCCAGGGTGGAACGGAGGGGCCGGCAGATCTCCGGCACCGGCGGCGCCGGCGGCAACGGCTTCCTGGTGGTCGACGGCGCCGGAGGCACAATCGGTGGCGCCGGCCTCACTGCCGATGCCACGGGCGGCAAAGGTGGAGCCGGCATCGACGGCGGTCAAGGTGGTGACGGCAGCTTCGGTGAGCTCGAGGCCGGACCGAAAGGCACCTCTTACGGACAGTCCACCGGTGGTGCAGGCGGCGACGCTACCGGCGCTAACAGCATCGGCGGCAACGGTGGAAGCTCCGACATCCGAAGCGGCGTGACATCTACCTTCCTGAATAACCTGAACGCCGGCGGCCCCGGCGGGACTGCCCAGCGGTACGTCGATCGGCGGTGCAGGTGCGACGCCACCGGCGGTGGCACCGGTGGCAACGGGGGCAGTGCGGATACTCCTCCGGTGGGACCGGCGCTGTCGCCAGCGGCACATCTCAGGGCGGCACCGGGGGTGACGGCTCCGGTGGCGCCCAGGGCGGCAACGCCGGAGCCAGCCGGGTCGCCGCATTGGGCGCGAACAGCTCCGCCACCGGCGGTACCGCACCGGCGGCAACGGCGGCACCGGTACCGGTGCCGGCAGCGTCGGCGGAATGCCGCTGACGGGAACATCGCTGCCGGGCTCGACCTCGCTGGAACGCCTGCCGACTTCCCGACTGCGAATGCCAATATCGTCACCGGCGGCAGCGGCGGCGACGGCAGCGCGGGCCTAACCGGTGGCAACGGTACCGAGGCCATGTCTTGGCCGCCAACACCGATAACGTGGACGGACAGACCGTCGATCGGTGCGAACGGCGCGGATAACCCGTAGACCTGGGAGTGCGGCCACCCGCAAACAGGTGGAAATGCCCCGCACGCCGAAAGGCGTGTGGGGCATTCCCATTCCGTAACTGACAGCGGACTTCACGCCGCCGTCGGGCAGGCGAGCACGCCACTGTCGATCAGAAGCAAGACGAAACCGGTACAGAGAAGTCGTCGGTGCAGAATGCGAGTGACCTATCGATTCGCACTGGCGCGAACGCTGCGGTGAGGCTTCCGTCGTGCGTCAGCTGCGAATGCTCCCGCTGCCCGCGACCACCCGCTCTGGCCGGTACCGGGGAAGGGGCACCCGAGCGAAGCGGTACGTCCCGGACGATATGGCGGGCGATCTGTGTCCGCGTGAAGCCGATGTCAGCGTGTCTCAAGACATCCGAATAGACGGGCCGGCCGGTTCCGAGCTGTGGCGAAGCCTCGTCAGTCGTCCCCGCCTGCATGCAGCCGTCGGACGCGCCAAGCCCAAATCGACGCGACCACGATCGATACGGCGAGCACGATCTTCCACGGCCAGGACCCGTGCCGATGGACCCACCCGGCCATCGGGCCCTGCAGCCGTCCCGCTCCTGCGATCACCGGATCCGCGGGATTGCCGCCCAAATTGAACAACTGGACCTCGTAGTAGCCGTAGTAGGCAACATAGAGCCCGACCAGGATCAACACTGCACCGCCAATGCGGTTGACATAGGGCAGCATTCGCCTGGTCCGGTCGGCCAGCGCAGAGCCGGCGAGTGCAACCGCGACCGCCAGCGCGCCGACCACCAGCGCGAAGCCACCCGCGTACGCCACGTAGATCCACACTCGGCTGAGGACGGAGGTACCACCGAGGCCGGCACCGGTCACCGCCAGAAACGGACCTACGGTGCAGGACAGCGAGGCGAGCGCATATCCCGCGCCGTAGCCGAACATCGAACCGAGCCTCGATGTCGGCGCCCCCGCTGCGCTCTGGGCCATCCGGTTCGGCACCAGCAGGGTCAGCGCACGCCCGCTTGCCAGCCAGATGCCAAGCGCCACAAGCACAACACCGATGAACACGGTGACGAACGGCACGTACCGCTGCACCGTGGAGGCCAGCGACACGGTCAACAACCCGAAGGCGCCGAAGACCGTCAGGAACCCGAGCGTCATCGCCGCAGTCGCGGCCACAGCGCGTCCCACTGCGGCGGGGCCGCTGTTTCCATTGCCCCGCACCACCAACGCGAGGTAGGCGGGCAGCATCGCGAAGCCACACGGATTGAGCGCGGCCACCAGTCCTGCGGCGAACGCCAGCCCGACCAGATCTTGCTGCACTCGGCGCGGCTATTACGTGCTGAGTGCGGAAACCCGATCCTGCAGTTCCTGCTGTGGCATCGCTGCAGTCGGGTTGTTCACGAACGTCGATGAGCCGTCGGCGCGATAGAACACGTATGCGGGCTGCCACGGCACGTTGTAGCGAGCCCAGATGGAACCGTCGGCGTCGTTGAGATTTGTGAAATTCAGGTTGTACCTCGAGACGAAGCCCTGCATGGCCGCGCCGTCGGAGCGAGCAGCGACGCCCACGAACGTCACCTCGGGGTTGGCGGCGGCAACGCTGCTCACCGAGGGCGCCTCGGCATTGCAGAACGGGCACCATGGCGTCCAGAACCACAGCACCGCGGGTTTGCCCTGCAGCGATGCACCGTTGAAGGGCGCACCGCTGAGCGTCGTTCCCGCGAAATCAAGGCGATCGTCGGCGAGCGCCGCCGGCGGACTGGTCAGCGCCAACGTGAGCACGGCGGCGACCACACCGATGGCAAGTGACCTGCTGAGAAGTAGAAAACGACGAATCATGACGGTCCTCTCTGCGCCAAACCTGAGTGCGGTGTGTGCAACGGGTGACCCTTTTGACACGGGCTCAATCGGTTCGCGGTTCACCCACATGCCCATCCCTTCTGCTGCGGACCGCAGAAATCGGGAACAGGTCTGGATCGGGTGGCTGGCTATGCTGGCCTTCCCAAGGAGATCCCATGAAACGGCTCTGCGTAGCGATGTTGTTGATTCCTCTGGGCATCTCGCCCCGCATCGCGAGCGCCGGAGCGCTCCTACCCAGCTGACGCGCTGGGCGCATTTACGGGACCGCGCGACCCGTCGAACGGACGATCGCCGACGTCTGCGCTGGTCCTGGTGGAGCGGGCGACGGGAATCGAACCCGCGTAGCTAGTTTGGAAGACTAGGGCTCTACCATTGAGCTACGCCCGCGTGTGCTGTCCGCACGTGCTGACAGTACCGGGAGACTGTACCGGCCACGCGCAACTCAAATCCAATTGAAGCTTTGGAACTGGCAGGCCGTAGTATCGCCGGTGGTCTGAACGCTGCGCGCGCACGCGCGAAAGCGACGACCGGGGTGTAGCGCAGCTTGGTAGCGCATCCGCTTTGGGAGCGGAAGGCCGCAGGTTCAAATCCTGTCACCCCGACCAGCAACACCCCAGCCGCACCGCAGATAAGAGGAGTCAGAACGTGAAGAGCACCGTCGAGAAGTTGAGCCCGACCAGGGTTCGCATCAACGTGGAGGTGCCCTTCGCGGAGCTCGAGCCCGACTATCGACAAGGCGTTCAAGCAGCTCGCCAAGCAGGTCCGGCTTCCCGGTTTCCGCCCGGGCAAGGCTCCCCGCAAGCTGCTGGAGGCCCGCGTCGGTCGCGCGCGGTGCTCGAGCAGGTCGTCAATGACGCGCTTCCCGCCCGCTACAGCGAGGCCATCACCGCGGAGTCGCTGCAGCCGATCGGCCAGCCCGAGATCGAGGTCACCAAGCTCGAAGACAACGACGAGTTGGTCTTCACCGCCGAGGTCGACATCCGTCCCGAGATCGACCTGCCCGACCTCGCCGCCCTGAAGATCGAGATCGACTCGGTGAGCGTCACCGACGAGGACGTCGACGCCGAGGTCGAGGCGCTGCAGAAGCGCTTCGGCACCCTGACCGGTGTGGAGCGCGCCGCCGAGGACGGCGATTTCGTCTCCATCGACCTGTCGGCCACCGTCGACGGCAAGGACGTTCCAGAAGCGAAGACCGAGGGCCTGTCGCACGAGATCGGATCCGGTCAGCTGATCGAGGGCCTTGACGAGGCCATCATCGGCCTGAAGGACGACGAGTCCAAGGCCTTCACCACCACGCTGGTCGCCGGGGAGCACGCCGGCCAGGAGGCCGAGGTGACCGTCACGGTGAAGTCGGTCAAGGTGCGTGAGCTTCCTGAGCTGGATGACGACTTCGCCCAGCTGGCAAGCGAATTCGACACCATCGAGGAGCTGCGCAGCGATCTGCGCGAGAAGGTCAAACGCGTCAAGACCGTTCAGCAGGCCGAGGCGATCCGCGACAAGGCGATCGAAGTGCTCCTCGAGCAGACCGAGATCCCGCTTCCTGAGGCGGTCGTGCAGGCCCAGGTCGACGACACGCTGCACAACGCGATCCACGGCCTCGATCACGACGAGGACAAGTTCGCCGATCAGCTGAAGGAACAGGGCAGCAGCCGCGAGGAGTTCGACACCGACAACCGCGGCAACGCCGAGAAGGCGATCAAGACCCAGCTGCTGATGGATGCCATCGCCGACAAGCTGAACATCCAGGTCGGTCAGAACGACCTTTCTGAGCGACTGGTGCTGATGTCGCGGCAGTACGGCCTTGAGCCCCAGCAGCTGTTGCAGATGCTGCAGCAGAACAATCAGCTGCCTGCGATGTTCGCCGACGTGCGTCGCGGTCTGACAGTGGCCGCGGTCGTGCACGCCGCGACCGTCACCGACAGCGACGGAACCGCGATCGACACCACCGAGTTCTTCGGCCCGTCCGGCGAGGCCGCCGCAGCGGAGGCTGACGAGTCCCCAAACGCCGGCGACGACACGGCGGATGACGCCGCCGACGACGCCGGGGCTGACGCCGCCGACGACACGGCGGATGACGGCGCCGACGACGCCGGGGCTGACGACACCAAGTGATGCTCTGAGCGAACGCGCGCCATCTGGGGACTCGCCGGCGGCGGGGGTTGGTTAGTGTCATTCGTAAGACCGGTCACCGTCGGAAGTACACAAAGAAAGCAGGTATCCAGTCGTGACTGACATGCGTGGCGCCTCTTCGGGCCTCAACCTTGTCGACTCGGTGTATGAGCGGCTGCTGGCCGAGCGAATCATCTTCCTCGGGTCGCAGGTCGATGACGACATCGCGAATCGGCTGTGCGCGCAGATCCTTCTGCTGTCCGCCGAGGATCCGACCAAGGACATCCACCTCTACATCAACTCGCCTGGTGGCTCGATCAGCGCGGGCATGGCGATCTACGACACGATGGTGCTCGCTCCGTGCGACGTGGCGACCTATGCGATGGGCATGGCCGCATCGATGGGCGAGTTCCTGCTCGCCGCAGGCACCAAGGGCAAGCGCTACGCGCTCCCGCACGCCCGCATCCTGATGCACCAGCCGCTCGGTGGCATCACCGGTGGCGCGACGGACATCGCGATCCAGGCCGAGCAGTTCGCGGTGATCAAGAAGGAGATGTTCCGCCTCAACGCGGAGTTCACCGGTCAGACGCTGGAACGCATCGAGGCCGACTCCGACCGCGACCGTTGGTTCACGGCGCAGGAAGCCCTCGAGTACGGCTTCGTCGACCACATCATCACCCACGCCAATTTCAACGGGAGTGCCTCATGACCCAGCCCCACGGCGGTGCAATGAATCAGCCACTGCGGACGCGAGAAGCAATTGAGCCCCAGGCGCGCTACATCCTTCCGTCGTTCATCGAGCACTCCAGCTTCGGTGTCAAGGAGTCGAACCCGTACAACAAGCTGTTCGAGGAGCGCATCATCTTCCTCGGCGTGCAGGTCGACGACGCGTCGGCCAACGACATCATGGCCCAGCTGCTGGTCCTCGAGTCGCTGGATCCCGACCGCGACATCACCATGTACATCAACTCGCCCGGCGGCTCGTTCACCAGTCTGATGGCGATCTACGACACCATGCAGTACGTGCGCGCCGACATCCAGACGGTGTGCCTGGGCCAGGCTGCGTCCGCGGCCGCGGTGCTGCTCGCCGCCGGAAGCCCCGGTAAGCGGATGGCTCTGCCCAACGCTCGCGTGCTGATCCATCAGCCCGCCCTTGGCGGCGTCATCCAGGGACAGTTCTCCGACCTGGAGATCCAGGCCGCCGAGATCGAGCGGATGCGCACCCTGATGGAGACCACGCTGGCCCGCCACACCGGTAAGGACCCGGCGGTCATCCGCAAGGACACCGATCGCGACAAGATCCTGACCGCTGCGGCGGCCAAGGAATACGGGATCATCGACACGGTCCTGGAGTACCGCAAGCTGTCGGCCCAGAACGCCTGAGCCACAGGGTTAGTCAGCCGTTGCTGTAGATCCGCGTCGGTGCGACGAGCACCGCGGTGCGACGCTGTTCGCGCATCGTCCTGTCGTACTCGTCCCAGTCGTCGTGCGTCCCGCCCGCGGCGGTGAAGATGTCACGGAGCAGACGGGCCAACGTGTCGTCGGATCCCAGCCATGGCTGCGGGTCGTCGGGGCCGGCGAGTTCGGCGCGACCCTCCACGGTGGCCCACTGCCATCCCTTCCGGAAGGCCACCGCAATCTGCGGACGGGCCCGCAGGTCGGCGAGTTTGACCCTGCCGTAGGTGACGAAACCGAGGGTCGGTTCGCCGGTCGCCGGATGCGGCAGCGGTCCGGCGTTGATCAACGACGACTGGATCGTGCTGTCCGCGCGCAGCGTCGACACCACGGCCAGGCCGCTGTCGTCACGGGCCAGTGCGAAGGCATCTTCGAGCGTGGTCATGGGTCGGAGCCTACGGCGGCTGCCGGGCACGCGTCACGCGTGTGGTGTGCGTTCAGATCGTGATTGCGGCGCGAAGCGCGATCTGTGCGCACACTCTGCGCCGGGTCACACCGTCCGCGCCGCGTCGGCCGCGATCCGGTGATGTCCGACGGATGCACCCGGCAGCAGCCACCCACGACGCGGGCCCCCGCCGCGACCCATTGCGGGTCAGTTCGGGTGCCCACGTGACGATCCCGTCCACACGCGGCGCGGTCCGTCCCACACCTCACCGCTGTTCGGGTAGACCACGATGGGCTTGCCGGTCACCTCGGCCGCGACGGTGATCGCGGGCAGCACGTCATGCGGTGCGCAGCAGTTCACGCCGACCGCGACGATCATCGGGCACGTCGGCCGCGATCGCGAACGCGTCGGCCAGCGGCTGGCCGGCGCGGGTAGCCAGGCCGTCGACGGTGTAGGACAGCCACGCCGGCACCCCGAGATCGGCGATGACAGCGACCAACGCTTCGGCTTCGTCGGTGTCGGGCACAGTCTCGATGGCCAGCACGTCGGCTCCGGCGTCGGCGAGCACTCCAGCCGGGGACGGTGCCACGCGGCGAGCTCGGCGACCGACAGTCCGTAACGCCCGCGGTACTCCTCGCCGTTGGCCAGCGCCGCGCCGTACGGCCCGATCGACGCGGCCACCCACCCGTTGCCGTGGTTGTCGCGCGCGCTGCGCGCCAACTCGACGCTGAGGCGCATCAGCGATTCGGCCCGCGACCGGACGATCCCGCGCGCGGCAAACCCGTCGAAGGACGCCTGATACGTCGCCGTGGTGGCCACCGCCGCCCCCGCCCGGAAGAACGCGGCGTGGACGGCCTCGATTTCCTCCGGGGCGTCCACGAGCAGGCGGGCCGACCACAGGTCGTCGGACAGATCGTGACCGCGTGCTTCGAGCTCGGTGGCCAAGCCACCGTCGCTGACCAGCACGGAATCTCGGAGCGCGGGGAAAGCCACGTCGTCACTCTACGGTCAGCCTCGGGACAGGTAACTCGGTCGGGTAACAGCGGCGACACGCCAGAGACACAGTGGTGCGTTCCGTGGCCGCGGGGGCGAATCAGGCGATATGTTGGCGCGACTACACGTGAATACCACCGACGCTATTCGGCTTTATCGGTCGCACGGCAGCGGAAACTGCGGGTAGCGTCGGGATTGCAACCTCAACGGTTCCGGTGTAACCCACCGAATGATCGATATCGACGGCGACAGGAAGTAGGACCCCAGCACCATGGCACGCATTGGAGACGGCGGTGACCTGCTGAAGTGCTCGTTCTGCGGAAAGAGCCAAAAGCAGGTGAAGAAGCTCATCGCGGGACCGGGCGTCTACATCTGCGACGAGTGCATCGACCTGTGCAACGAGATCATCGAGGAGGAGCTGGCCGACGCTGACGACGTCAAGCTCGACGAGCTGCCCAAGCCCGCCGAGATCCGCGATTTCCTCGAGGGCTACGTCATCGGTCAGGACACCGCCAAGCGCACCCTCGCCGTCGCCGTCTACAACCATTACAAGCGCATCCAGGCCGGCGAGAAGATGCGCGACTCGCGCGCCGAGCCGGTCGAGCTGTCCAAGTCCAACATCCTGATGCTCGGGCCTACCGGTTGCGGCAAGACCTACCTCGCGCAGACGTTGGCGAAGATGTTGAACGTGCCGTTCGCGATCGCCGACGCCACCGCGCTGACCGAAGCCGGCTACGTCGGCGAGGATGTCGAGAACATTCTGCTCAAGCTGATCCAGGCCGCCGACTACGACGTGAAGCGCGCCGAGACCGGCATCATCTACATCGACGAGGTCGACAAGATCGCCCGCAAGAGCGAGAACCCCTCGATCACCCGCGACGTCTCCGGTGAGGGCGTGCAGCAGGCCCTGTTGAAGATCCTGGAAGGCACGCAGGCGTCGGTTCCCCCGCAGGGCGGACGCAAGCACCCGCACCAGGAATTCATCCAGATCGACACCACCAACGTGCTGTTCATCGTGGCGGGCGCGTTCGCCGGGCTGGAGAAGATCGTCTCCGACCGCGTCGGTAAGCGCGGCCTTGGGTTCGGCGCCGAGGTGCATTCCAAGGCCGAGATCGACACCCAGGACCATTTCGCCGAGGTCATGCCCGAGGACCTGATCAAGTTCGGGCTCATCCCCGAGTTCATCGGTCGCCTGCCCGTCGTGGCATCGGTGACGAACCTGGACAAGGAATCACTCGTCCAGATTCTGTCCACGCCGAAGAACGCCTTGGTGAAGCAGTACACCAGGCTGTTCGAGATGGACGGTGTCGAGCTGGAGTTCGACGAGGACGCGCTGGAAGTCGATCGCCGACCAGGCGATCCATCGCGGCACCGGAGCCCGCGGGTTGCGCGCCATCATGGAGGAAGTCCTGCTGCCGGTGATGTACGACATCCCCAGCCGCGACGACGTCGCCAAGGTGGTCGTCACCAAGGAGACGGTGGAAGACAACGTTCTTCCGACGATCGTGCCGCGCAAGCCGACGCGCAACGAACGTCGCGACAAGAGCGCCTGACGCCGATCAAGCGGCGAGGGACGAGCCGCGTTGTGGGGGCACCTCCCGCTTGCGGGGGAAAGTCAGCCAATTCAGCAGCGCCTAGTTCTTCAACGAGAGTGCACTGAGGGTCGTTGAGTCTTCGGACTGACGACCCTCAGTGCACTCTCGCTGTACGTGGGCCCCGTCGTCGGGGAAAAAGGCATCGCACAGCGCGCTGGCCAAGCCCCAAAGCAGGAAAACGCCGACGGCGATGAACTGGAGTTCGGTGGACATGATTCGAGCTTCCTGGTCAGGCTGACGATGGACACGGGTAGTCGACTACGCGTCTTTCGATGCGGGTCGGGCGGTGGTACATACGGACCCGTGCAGGCGCTCACGATTCGGCCCGCGAGCGCTCACGTGCTCCGTGCTCTTCGCGCGAGCGCTCACGTGCTCCGTGCTCTTCGCGCGAGCGCTCATCGACCACCTCGTCGACGAGCGCGGCGATCTCGGCGACGCCGTCCCTGCGGGCGAATGCCGCTTCCAGCCGACGGGCGTTGCGCAGGTAGCGCTCGTCGCTGCGGATCCGGCACACGGCTGCTTTGAGCGCTGCCGCCGAGGGTGTGCCGGTCTTGAGGTTGATGCCGGCACCGGACCACGCCACCCGGGCCGCCACTTCTGGCTTGTCCTCGGTGCTGCCCGCCACCACCACCGGTACCCCGGTGGCGAGCGCCCGCTGCACCGCGCCATAGCCGCCGTTGGTCACCATGACGTCGACTTTCGGCAGCAACCGGTCGTGCGGTAGGTGTTCGGCGACAAACGTGTTGGCGGGGATCGGTACCCGGAGCGGACCGGCCTCGCGTCCTCCGGTACTGACCACGACGGTGACGTCACCGTCGGCGAGCGCTGTGATCGTCGGCTCGATCAGCCGCGACAGGTCCCGGTTGTCGACGGTGCCCTGCGTCACGTGTACAACCGGCCGGTCGGCGTCGAGCATCGCCCACCACGGAGGTGCGACGAACCGGTCCGACGGGCGTGGCCGGACGATCCCGACGAACCGCACCCCGGCGGGCAGGTCGCTGCGCGGATACTCGAAACTGGGCACCGTCGGCACGATCAATCGGTCGGCCAGCGCCCCCACGTCGAGTAGCGGCACTGGCAGCGGCCGCGCCCCCAGCGAGCTCAGCGTCCGGTTCGCAGCACGTTGTGCGTTGCGCAACAACACTTTCTGTGACAGGACGGTCAGGCCGCGGTACAGCGTGCGGCACGCGATCGTCCTGGCCGGAGGCAGCGCCATCCCGGTAGGAGCCGTATCCCGGCTGGACAGCAGAAGCGGGGTCGGCGTGTAGTACAGCACCGGCGGAACGTCTCCCCGGTCGCCGAGCATCAAGGGCAGTATCCCGAAGAACCCGTAATCCACCACCACGGCGTCGTAGCGCTGTTCGTCCAGCGCCTTGTTCAGCTCCGCAGCCTGAAAAGGCATCGGCCGCAGGAAAAGCCGAATGACGGCCTGACTGAGCGCGTCGATCCCGGATTTCCCGGCGCGCTCCGCGGCGTCGAAGGGCGTGTCGTCGAAGTCCGCCGACGGCGGCAGTACGTGCGGCTGCGCCCCGACCGCCCGGATCGCGTCGGTGTGCGCCGGGCCGGTCATCACGGTGACCCGGTCGCCACGGCGCACCAGGTCTTCGGCGACGGCGAGCAGCGGTTCGATATGGCCGACCGGTGACAGCGCGGCCATCAGTACGGTGGCCATCAGCGTGCCGATTGCAGGCGCGCTGCGGACTCCGTGATCACCTCGTCGACGACCGCGGCGATGTCGGTGATGCTGTCACGCTCGGCGTAGGCGCTCTGCAGCCGCCGGGCCGTCGATCGGTACGTCGCGTTGTCCAGCACTTCTCGTACCGCGCGACGCACCTCTGAGGGTGTCGGGGTGCCGGTGCGCAGATTCACTCCTGCGCCGAAGTATTCGACGCGGGCGGCGACCTCGGGCTTGTCCTCGGTCTGCCCGGCCACGACCAGGGGCACACCGTCGGACAGTGCCCGCTGCACAGCGCCGTAGCCGCCGTTGGTCACCATCACGTCCACCATCGGGAGGAGCACGTCATGCGGCAGGTACTCTGCGACAAACGTGTTGGCGGGCAACGGTATCCCGATCTGGGACACCGGTCTGCCGCCGGTTGTGACCACGACGGTGACATCCTCGCCGGCCAGCGCCTCGATGGTCGGTTCGACCAAGCGGGTCAGATCGGCGTTGTCGACGGTGCCCTGAGTGACGTGAACGACGGGTCGGCCACCGTTCAGTTGGTTCCACCACGGGGGAGTGACGAAGTCGTCGCTCGGCAGCGGATTGACCGCGCCGACGAAGCGGACGTGAGCGGGCAGATCGCTGCGGTGGTACTCGAACTCGGGAATCGTCGGGACGATCAACCGATCCGCAAGCGTGCCGCAGTCCAGGACGAACACCGGAAGCCTGGGCATGCCCATCGCTTCGAGCATGCGCTCGGCGGCCCGATGCGCCGGACGCAGCAGCACGTTCTGGGTGATGACCTTCAGCACCCGGTTGCGCAGCCGGCCCGCGACGCCTGGCATCGGCGTGATTCCCGGGCCGCCCGGGGCGGTGTCCTTGCTGCTCAAGAACAATGGCGTGGTGGTGTAGGCCAGGATTGGCGGACGCGGCGAGTAGTCGCCGAGCAGCAGCGGCAGTGCGCCGAGGAAGAACGCATCGGTGATGACGGCGTCGTACCGGGTCTCGGCCAGCAGTTCCTGTAGCGCGCTGAACTGGTGGGGCAGTGGGTGCACGAAGACGTGTTCGACGTCGAAGTTGATGCGGGCGATGCCCGACGTCTCAGCGCGCCCTGGCAGTTCGGCGTCGAAGGCGGAATCGTCGTAGTCCGCGCCGTACGGCAGCGGGCGGGGCTCGGCGCCGACCGCCCTGATCTTGTCGGCATGGCGGGAGCTGGTGAGGATCGTGACGCGGTCTCCGCGTGCGACGAGCCCGCGCGCCACGTTCAGCAGCGGTGCGATGTGCCCGATGGGAGGGCAGGAGGTGATGAGGATGTCTGGCATGCGTCGATGGTCGCGGCTCAGCGGGTCGGCGCGCTTGGAGGTTGTGTGGAGATTCCGTGGAGATTGCCGGTGATCGGGTTTGGTCAGCTCGTGACTCGGTCCGGGCGGGTGTAGATGTTCATCGAGTCACCGCGCAGGAACGCCACCAGCGTGAGCCCGGACTGACTGGCGAGGTCGACCGCCAGCGACGACGGCGCGGACACCGCGGCGAGCACCGGGATGCCGGCCATCACCGCCTTCTGGGTGAGCTCGAACGATGCGCGCCCGCTGACCAGCAGCACCGTGCCGCCCAGCGGAATCCGGCGCTGTTCGAGGGCCCAGCCGATCGACCTTGTCGACGGCGTTGTGCCTGCCGATGTCTTCGCGGACCACCAGCAGCAGTACCGTCCGTGGCGAACAGCGCGGCGCCGTGCAGGCCGCCGGTGCGGCGAACACCTTCTGCTCGTGGCGCAACTTGTCCGGCATCGCCGACAGCGTCTCGGCCGTGACCGTCGTCGGGTCGTCACCCGGGCAGTGCTTGCTGATCAGCCGCACCGCCTCCAGCGAGGCCTTGCCGCACACCCCGCATGAGGACGTGGTGTAGAAGTTGCGCGGTGGGGTCGACGTCGGGCGGCGGGCACGTCGGGTGCGAGCGTGACGTCGAGCACGTTGTAGGTGTTGAGACCGCCTCTTCCGGCGGGCTGGAGCGATGGGGGTACCTCCCGCTTGCGGGGGACGACTCGGGATGGCGCTGGAGCGCCGCGGCAGTAGCGTACCGACAGGATGTCGTCACGGCGGCCGATGATCCCCTCGGTGAGCAGAAAGCCCTGCGCCAGTTCGACATCGGAGCCCGGTGTGCGCATCGTGACGGTGATCGGTGTGCCGTTCAGGCGGATCTCCAGCGGCTCCTCGACCACCAGCGTCTCGGGCCGCGCGACCGCGTCTTCGGCGGTGACATGGTGCGCGCGCCGGCGCGCGGTCACTCGTCCCATGATGATCCGCTCACCAGATCGTTTGGGGCGCTTGCCGGTTCGAGCCGGATGACGACGGCCTTCGACACCGGGGTGTTCGACCTGGCGGCGACGTGGTCGAGGGGGACCAGGGAGTTCGTCTCCGGGTAGTAGGCCGCGGCATTGCCGACCGGCGTCGAGTACGGCACCACCCTGAAGTCCTTCGCGCGGCGCTCCTGCGTCTCGCCGTCGACGGTGAACTCCGACACCAGGTCCACCCGGTCACCCTCGGCTGAGGCCGAACGAGGCGATGTCGGCCGGGTTGACGAACACCACGCGCCGGCCGCCCTCCACGCCGCGGTAGCGATCGCTGAGCCCGTAGATCGTGGTGTTGTACTGGTCGTGGCTGCGCAGTGTCTGCAGGACCAGCCGGCCCGGGCGGCACCGGCACCCATTCGAGCGGATTGACCGCGAAATTGGCTTTCCCTGTGCTGGTGGGGAATTCGCGGGAGTCCCGGGGGCCGTGCGGCAGCTGGAAGCCGTCGGGTGCGCGCACCCTGGCGTTGTAGTCGGCGCAGCCTGGCACCACCGCGGCGATCGCGTCTCGGATCGTGTCGTAGTCGTCGTTGAACCGCTCCCACGGCACCGGGTGTTCGGGGCCGAGCAGTTCGCGCGCCAGTTGGCAGACGATGGCGACTTCGCTGCGCACCTCGTCGCCCGGCGGGTGCAGGCTGCCGCGGGACAGGTGCACCATCGACATCGAATCCTCCACGGAGACCTGCTGTTTCGCGCCGTTCTGCACGTCACGGTCGGTGCGGCCGAGCGAGGGCAGGATGAGCGCGGTGCGGCCGTGCACGATGTGGCTGCGGTTCAGCTTCGTCGACACCTGCACGGTCAGCGAGCAACTGCGCAGTGCTGCCTCGGTGACCGCGGTGTCCGGCGTCGCAAGCGCGAAGTTGCCGCCCATGCCCATGAACACCTTGGCGCGGCCGTCGCGCATCGCCCGGATCGCATCGACGGTGTCCACGCCGTGCTCGCGCGGGCTGATGATACCGAAGTGGGCGTCAAGTGCGGCCAGGAACGTCTCCGGCATCTTCTCCCAGATGCCCATCGTGCGGTCGCCCTGCACGTTCGAATGCCCGCGCACCGGGCACAGTCCGGCTCCGGGTTTGCCGATCATGCCGCGCATCAGCAGCACGTTGGCTGATCTCCGAGATCATCGCCACCGCGTGCCGGTGCTGGGTGAGGCCCATCGCCCAGCACGCCACCGTGCGCTCCGATTCGGCGACCATGGTGGCCACCCGTTCCAGTTGGGTTCGCGGAGATGCCGGTGGCCTCGAGCACGGTGTCGAGGTCGACGGCGCGCGCCTGCGCTTCGTACTCGGCGAAGCCGGCGCAGTACGTGTCGATGAAATCGCGGTCGATGACGCTGCCCGGACTGCGGTCGTCAGCCTCCAGCAGCAGGCGGGCCACCCCGGCGAACAGCGCCATGTCACCGCCGAGGCGGATCTGGACGAACTCGTCGGCGATCGGCGACGCCGTGACCGACCACCCCGTGCACCTTCTGCGGGTCCTTGAAGCGGATCAGGCCGGCCTCCGGCAGCGGGTTGACCGCAATGATCTTCGCGCCGTTGGCCTTCGCCTTCTCCAGCACCGAGAGCATCCGTGGATGGTTGGTGCCGGGATTCTGCCCGGCGATGATGATCAGGTCCGCGCCGGCGACATCGTCGACGGTCACCGAACCCTTGCCGATGCCGATCGACTCGACCAGCGAGGCGCCCGAGGACTCGTGGCACATGTTCGAACAGTCCGGCAGGTTGTTGGTGCCGAAGCTGCGGACCAGCAGCTGGTAGAGGAAGGCCGCCTCGTTGCTGGTGCGGCCGGAGGTGTAGAACACCGCCTCGTTCGGGTCGTCCAGCGCACGGAGTTCGTCGGCGATCAGCCGGTACGCCTCGGCCCAGCCGATCTCGCCGATAATGGTCGTCGCCGGGCCGCAGCACCACCGGGTGGGTGAGCCGTGCCCTGCTGGCTCAGCCAGTACTCCGGGCGGCCTTCCAGGTCGGCGATCGAGTGCCTGGCGAAGAAGTCGGGCGTCACCACCCGCTTGGTGGCCTCCTCGGCGACGGCCTTCGCGCCGTTCTCGCAGAACTCGGCGAACTTGCGGCCGCCGGGCTCCTCCGGCCAGGCGCAGCCGGGGCAGTCGAACCCGTTGCGCTGGTTGAGCCGGACCAGCGAAGCCGCGGTGCGCAGCGGGCCCATCGACTTCAAGCCCGCGCTGCAGCGACACCAGCACGGCTTTGACGCCCGGCGGCCTCGCTGCTTCCGCTCCGGTGACCACTGCCGCGTGCTCGTCGTAGTCCGCCTCGATGTCGCGGGTGACACCGCGTCCTCTGCGCAGCCGAACCCCATGAAACCCAGCGTAGGCCGCCGTGCGACGGCGGCGCCGGGAGACCCCGCGCCGGCGGCAGGGCCGAAACCGAAAGTTCAGGGTGCCGCGCCCCGTCCTTGTCCCCGATGGTAACCACCGCCTTCTGGCGTTGACGGCCGCGTAACAAGTTCGGCATCCATCGTTCCTACTGTTGGCCGGTCAATGTCCGCTGAGACATGCGCGGACACCTGTCAGTGCCAAAGGAAGTCCATTGAGCGGAAATGCAGTCCGTCTGCAGGCGATCAACAACGTCGAGGCGTACGTGCCTCCGGCGATCAGCTTCGACCCCACCGAGGCGCCCGGCGAGATCTTCGGCGCGAACGTCTTCACCCTGGCCGAGATGCGGCTGCGGCTGCCGAAGTCGGTGTACAAGTCCGTGGTCGCGACCATCGAGAAGGGCGCCAAGCTCGACCCGGCCGTCGCCGACTCCGTCGCCTCGGTGATGAAGGACTGGGCGCTGTCGCAAGGGCGCCACCCACTACGCGCACGTCTTCTACCCGATGACCGGGCTCACCGCCGAGAAGCACGACAGCTTCCTCGAGCCGGTATCCGACGGTCAGACGCTGGCCGAGTTCGCGGGCAAGACGCTGATCCAGGGTGAGCCCGACGCGTCCAGCTTCCCGTCCGGCGGCCTGCGCAGCACCTTCGAGGCGCGCGGCTACACGGGCTGGGACGTCACCAGCCCGGCCTACATCCTGGAGAACCCGAACGGCAACACGCTGTGCATCCCGACGGTGTTCGTCTCGATGACCGGTGAGGCGCTGGACTTCAAGACGCCGCTGCTGCGCAGCCAGCAGGCAATGGGTGCGCAGGCCGAGCGCATCCTGAAGCTGTTCGGCCACAAGCGACTTCGACCACATCGTGTCGTTCTGCGGTCCCGAGCAGGAGTACTTCCTGGTCGACCGGCACTTCTTCCTCGCGCGCCCCGACCTGATCAACGCGGGCCGCACGCTGTTCGGCGCCAAGCCGCCCAAGGGCCAGGAGTTCGACGACCACTACTTCGGCGCCATCCCCGACCGGGTGCTGGGCTTCATGATGGACACCGAGCGTGAGCTGTTCAAGCTCGGCATCCCGGCCAAGACCCGCCACAACGAGGTCGCGCCCGGCCAGTTCGAGATCGCGCCGATGTTCGAGCGGGCCAACATCGCCGCCGACCATCAGCAGCTGCTGATGACGACGTTCAAGACCATCGCCAAGAAGCACGGCATGGAGTGCCTGTTCCACGAGAAGCCGTTCGCCGGTGTCAACGGATCGGGCAAGCACGTCAACTTCTCGCTGGGCAACGCGCAGTTCGGCAGCCTGCTGGTGCCCGGCGACACGCCGCACGAGAACGCGCAGTTCCTGGTGTTCTGCGCCGCGGTGATCCGCGCCGTGCACAAGTTCTCGGGCCTGCTGCGGGTGTCGGTGGCCTCGGCCACCAACGACCACCGCCTCGGCGCCAACGAGGCGCCGCCGGCGATCATCTCGATCTTCCTCGGCGACCAGCTCGCCGACGTGTTCGAGCAGATCGCCAAGGGTGCGGCGACGTCGTCGAAGGGCAAGGGCAGCATGATCATCGGCGTCGACACGCTGCCGGTCCTGCCGACCGATCCGGGCGACCGTAACCGCACCAGCCCGTTCGCCTTCACCGGCAACCGCTTCGAGTTCCGCGCGCCGGGCTTCGGGCCAGACCATCAACGTGCCGATGATCATCCTCAACACGATCATGGCGGACTCGCTCGACTACATGGCCACGGCGCTGGAGAAGGCCGTCGGCGAGGGCGAGGACTTCGACATGGCCGTTCAGACGCTGCTCACCGAGATCATCACCGAGCACGGCGCCGTGGTGTTCAACGGCGACGGCTACTCGGAGAACTGGCAGATCGAGGCGGCCGAGCGTGGCCTGCCGAACCTCAAGACGACGCTCGACGCGATTCCGGAGCTGGTGAAGCCGGAGGCGATCGAGGTGTTCGAGAAGTACGGCGTCTTCAATGCGCGCGAACTGCAGCAGCCGCGTACGAGGTCCGCTACGAGATGTACGCCCTGACCGTCGCCGTCGAGGCCAAGCTGACGCTGGAGATGGGCTCGACGGTGATCCTGCCCGCCGCGGTCCGCTACCAGACCGAGCTGGCCCAGAACGTCGCGACGCTCAAGGCGGCGGGCATCGAGCCGGACACGACGCTGCTGCGAGAGCGTCTCGGCACCGATCTCCGAGCTGACCGGCGCGTTGGCGGCGCTCAAGGCGGCGATGGCCGAGCACGGTGGCGATGCCGCTGCCGAGGAGGCTGCCCACGCGCAGAGCCTGCTGCCGCTGATGGACGCGGTGCGCGCCGCCGCGGACACGCTGGAGGGCGTCGTCGCCGACGACCTGTGGCCGCTGCCGACCTACCAGGAGATGCTCTACATCCTCTGATTCGCGCGCCGCTGTACCCGTACCGCCGCCGGGTGTGAGGGTTCCCGTCCTGCACGGGCCCTGGTAACCGCAGCCCTCACACTCGGCGGCCACGCTCACGCGCGGGTCGACGATCTGCACCACGCCGCCGGACACCCCGGCGACGAACAGCCGGCCGGTCGTCGCGTCGACGCCGAGGGTGTACGGGTTCTGCACGGTCGGCAGTCGCTGGAGCTCGCGTGGCTGCGCCGAGGATCATGTCGTAGCCGACGACCTCGTTGGTGCCTGACGACGCGACCCACAGCCGGTCGCGTGCGTCGTAGGCGATGCCGTAGGGTCCGCCGGCCTGCGGCACGGTCGCCTTCACGCGTGGTTGTGCCGCGGGGTGCGAAGACCGCAGCATCACCAGATGGTTGACCGGTTCGTCGTGGGTCGCGACGACGTCGGCGGTCTCGGCGTCGTCGACGGCGGAACACTGCTCGGATGGCTGGAGGAGCTCGCCGAAGCCACCGCCGAGCTGTGGAGTTCGCGCCAGTGCGTGGTGCGGTCGATCGGCGACCTCCACCTCGACCGTGCCGTCGCCGTCGGCGAACGAGTCGTGCTGCACACCAGCCTGGTGTACACCGATCGGTGGCGAGATGCACATCCTCGTCACCGTGCGGACGCAACGTGTCACTGGTCCGAAGCGGCCCAGATTGCGCAATGTGCAATGGTTTTCGCCGCGATCGATCGGGATGGCAATGACGTCGACGTCCCGTGCGTGGAATCCGGTGACCATGTTGGAGCTTCAGCGCCACCGGCAGGCCAGACTCCGGAAGCAGATGTGCACGCGCATCGAACGCACGATGGCTGCGCAGAGCTTCACCGCGGAGGGGACGGCTCCACAGACCATCGCGAGGGTTCGCGGCATCACCGCAGACGCCTCTCGGCACGGCACCGTGCGTATTACCCGGATCTCACGGTGGATCGACGACTGCGGTTTGCGCGTGTGCCACGAACTGGACGGGCGGCCGCGCCGTCGCCGCCTACCTGGCCGGAATTCGCGTCTACCGGCCGGTCGCGGTTGAGGAGGCGGCCACCGTCGCGTCGCGAATCGTCCACACGGGACCGCGGAGCGTTCATGTCAGCTTTCGTGTCGATCGTCGGCGGCTCCGCCCGTGAACTTGCCGCACGCGGCCTCGTCGCTGTCGTAGCACCCGACGAACGTGCGAACGCACGGCCGGTGAGGCAGTGGAAACCGCAGAGCGCCGAGGATCGTCGTCTCGACGAACACGCCCGTCACTGATCGACCTGCGGCAGTTCATCGTGCCCGGCACAACGGCGATGACGATTTCCGACGAGGCTCAACCAGCGCGCCTTCAGGGTCAGGCGGCCGGAACAGCCCTGCAGGTCTCACGCCGGCACGGCTCCGCACCGGATCGTGCATCCGCCATCAGCGGATTCACCGCGACGGGGAATCTGGTGGAACCTGTGTCACGGTGGACATACCTGCAGCTTGATCCCAGACAGGAAGCGCCGTGGCCGGACTGACATTGCTGCTCGCGCTGGCGGCGGCCACCGTGCTGCTCGCTCCGTTGGCCGAGCGCATCAACCTTCCCTACCCGGTCGTGCATGCTGATGTTCGGGTTGGCTCTGGCATTCGTGCCGGGGATGCCGGCGCCGACGGTCAACCCGGAACTGATCCTGCCGCTGGTGCTGCCGCCGCTGCTGTTCGCCGCGGCCCGGCGCACGTCGTGGCGGCAGTTCCTGGACAACCGCCGCGCGATCGGCCTGCTCGCGATCGCATTGGTCGGAGTGACGGCCTTCGCGGTCGGCGTGGTGTTGCAGGCGATCGTGCCGGGGCTGCCGCTGATCGCCGCGATCGCGCTGGGCGCGGCGGTGGCGCCGCCCGATCCGGTGGCTGCCACCGCGGTCGCCCACAAGCTGCGGCTGCCCCGCCGGTTGCGCACCATCCTGGAAGGCGAGGGGCTGTCGAACGACGCGACATCGCTGGTGCTCTACGAGGTGGCCGTCGCGTCGACGGTGACGGGCGCGTTCGCGCCGTGGCATGCCGGCGCGACGCTCGGCGCGGCGGTCGTGATCGGCATGGCGGTCGGTCTCGCGATCGCCGTGGCGACCCGCTGGCTGCTGAAGAAGCTGCCCGCCCATCCCGCGGGCAGCGCGCTGGTGCTGGTCATGCCGTTCGCGGCCTACGTGGCCGCCGACGCGGCGCACGGCAGCGGGGTGCTCGCAGTGGTGACCATCGCGCTGGCGCTCAGCCGCTATGCCGACCACGAGTCCGCGCAGACCCGGCTGGTGTCCGGGACGACGTGGGAGATCATCGAATTGCTGGTCACCGGTGCGGCCTTCGCGTTCGTCGGCCTGGAACTGCGGGCCGTCGCCGACCAGGTGTCCGGGTCGGTCGGCGCCCTGATCGGGCAGGCGCTGCTGATCACCGCGGTCGTCGTGGTGGTGCGGTTCCTGTGGATCTTCCCGGTCGCCGCGCTCGACGAAAGGTCTGCGCAAGCGGAGCGACCGCGCCGAACCCGTCGGCTGGCGGGAGATGACGGTGGCGTCGTGGGCGGGCATGCGCGGGGTGGTCACGCTGGCGGCGGTGCTGGCGCTGCCGCCCGGCTTCCCTGAGCGCGAGCGGCTGATCTTCATCGCGTTCGTGGTGATCATCGGCACGATGCTGGCCCAGGGCCTCACCCTGCCGTGCTGGTCCGCGTTCTCGGCGTCACCGGCTCGGGCGATGAGCAGGACGCCGAGGAACAGGAACTGCTCCAGCGGGCCCGCGACGCCGGTTCCGCCGCCTCGACGAGGTCCGTGACCGCGGCGACGTGGACCCGCGAGGTGATCGACGAGGCCGCGAGAACGCCGACCGGATGTGGCATTCGCTCGGGCTCCCCAGCCGAGGCCGACGGGCAGGACTCGGTCGCATGCGCACGAGCCGGAATCGGTCGAACGCGCTCAAGGAGGAGCTGCTCGAAGCCGCCCGCGACGCGGTGGTCGGCGCCCGCGCGAAGTCGGGCACCGACCCCACCATCGTCGACCGCGTGCTGCGCCGCCTCGATGCCCGCGGCACCGCGGACTGACCGCCGTGGACCCGCGTTCGTCGGAGTCCTAGCCGTCGGTGATGCGCGGCATCGCGATGGTCAACAGTGCACTCTCGACGTCAACGGTCAGGCGTTCTGCGGGGAAGCCGAGGTTGATGCCGCCGTGGCTGGGATCGAGCCAGCGGCTGGTGATGGCCTTCTGGCGGGTGAAGAACTGCACGCCGTCCATGCCGTGGGCGTGGCTGTCACCGAAGAGCGAGGCCTTCCAGCCGCCGAAGCTGTAGTAGGCCATCGGCACCGGGATGGGGACGTTGATGCCGATCATGCCGACCTGGACCTCGTTCTGGAAACGTCGGGCCGCACCGCCGTCGTTGGTGAAGATGGCGGTGCCGTTGCCGTAGGGATTGTTGTTGATCAATTCCAAGGCCTGGTCGTAGGTTTCGACGCGCACGACCGAAAGCACGGGTCCGAAGATCTCGTCGGTGTAGACGCTCATCTCGGGGGTGACGTTGTCCAGCAGCGTGGGGCCGAGCCAGAAGCCCTCTGCGCCGCCGTTGGCCTCGCACGTTGCGGCCGTCGACGACGACCTTGGCGCCGTCGGACTCACCGGCATCGATGTAGGAGGCCACCTTGTCGCGATGGGCCTTCGTCACCAGCGGACCCATGTCGGAATCCTCGGTGCCGTCGCCGATCTTGAGTGGCGTGGTGCGCTCGGCGATCTTGGCGACCAGATCATCGGCGATCGGTCCGACCGCCACCGCGGCACTGATGGCCATGCAGCGCTCACCTGCGGAGCCGAAGCCGGCGTTGACCATCGCATCGGCGGCCAGATCCAGATCGGCATCGGGGAGGATGACGGCGTGGTTCTTGGCGCCGCCGAGGGCCTGGACACGCTTGCCGTGGGCGGTTCCGGTCGCGTAGACGTACTGTGCGATCGGGGTAGACCCGACGAAGGACACCGACTTGACCTTGGGGTTGGTCAGCAGCTCGTCGACGGCGGTCTTGTCGCCTTGCAGGACATTGAAAACACCTGGCGGGCAGGCCTGCTTCGGCCCACAACTTGGCGATCCAGAGCGATCCGGTCGGGTCCTTCTCCGAGGGCTTCAGCACGACGGTGTTGCCGGTGGCGATCGCGATGGGGAAGAACCACATCGGCACCATCGCGGGGAAGTTGAACGGGGAGATCACGCCGACCACACCGAGGGGCTGACGGATGGAGTAGACGTCGACCTTGGTCGAGGCGTTCTCGGTGAAGCCGCCCTTGAGCAGATGCGGTATACCGCAGGCGAACTCGACGACCTCCTGGCCGCGGCTGACTTCGCCGAGTGCGTCGGAGACGACCTTGCCGTGCTCGCTGGTGATGATCTCGGCGAGCTCGCCCTTGCGTTCGTTGAGCAGCTCCCGGAACTTGAAGAGCACCTGGGTCCTTTTGGCCAGCGAGGTGTCGCGCCAGTCGGGGAACGCCGCGGCCGCCGCGTCGATCACCGCGCGGGCGTCCTCGACACTTGCGAGCGCAACCTGACCCGTCGTCTCACCGGTTGCCGGGTTCGTCACCGGCGCCGTGGCGCTGCCGGCGCCCGCGAAGTCCTTGTTGTTGACCCAGTGGGCAATGGTGTTCGTCATTTTCTTTCTTCCTTCTGGTGTTTCGGTTCTAGGGGACGTTCTGCGAGCTGAACTTCGACGGGCAGACCACTTTCGAGTGATTCGACGCCTGCGGCGCATACTGCGGCGGCCGCATACCCGTCCCACGCGGTCGGGCCGTCGATGAAGGTGCCGTTCCGTACGGCGTCCACCCACCGTTGGATCTCGGTGTCGTAGGCGCGGCCGAAGCGCTCACGAAATCCTGGGGTGATCTGTCCACCCAGGTTCCCGGGGCGGACTTTCGGATCAGTCCGACGTCCAGGCCGATCATGGCGCTGCCCTTCTCGCCGACCACCTCGGTGCGGACTTCGTAGGCCACGCCGGTGGTGACGAACAACTCGACGTCGACATGCTTACCCGAGGCGGTCCGCAGGATGGCGATCTGCGGATCCGTGACCCCTTCCGGCGCAGCGGGATTCGAGGCGGGCCTGACGATCTGCACGCCGGCGATCTCCTCGTCGAACAGGAAGCGCGTCACGTCGACCTCATGGACGAGCGAGTCCTTCACGATCAGCGAGCTGTCGAAGTACGACGGCACGCCGGGGTTGCGGTGCACGCAGTGCATCACCAGCGGCTGCCCCAGCTCGCCGCCGTCCAGGAGTGCCTTCAGGCGCATGTACTCGTCGTCGAAGCGCCGCATGAACCCGACCTGGATCAACGGACGGTCCAGCTCGGCTTCCCGCCTGACGATCTCCAGTGACGTCGAAACGTCTGTGGTCAGCGGCTTCTCGCACATGACGGGCTTGCGATGCTCGAGGCAGGCCAGCAGTTGCTTCTCGTGGGTGGCTCCCGGCGTCGCGAGCAGGACGGCGTCGACGTCGGGGTCGGCGATGGCGTCGAGGGGGTCGACGATCGCGCGGCACGCCGTCGATCTCCGACGCGATCTGCTCCGCCTTCTCGGTGACGTAGTCGTTGACCACCAACCACCCGGGCACCGGAGATCCTCGACGTGATCCGGGCGACGTGGTCGGCGCCCATCACGCCGACGCCGAGCACGGCGATACGCAAGTCAGACATGACGTCTCCTCAGCGATCGGATGGTTTGATCAGCGGTCGCTGGACTTTCTTCCAGTCCGAGTACCGCTGGTAGGCCTGCTGCGTCGACTCCAACGTGGAGACCTCGCTGACCGGGACGTCCCACCAGGACTGGCTGTCCGGCGCGAAGATCAGCGGATCGGTCTCGACGTAGATCACCGTGGTGCGTTCAGTGGCCTTGGCGACCTTGACGGCGTCGGCGAACTCGGCGGCCGTCGTCACGCGGATGACGTCGGCACCGAGGCTCGCCGCGTTGGCGGCCAGGTCCACGGGGAGCTTGTCGCCGTCGAGGCGGCCATCAGCGCTGCGGTACCGATAGTTGGTGCCGAACCGTTGTGAACCAAGCGATTCCGACAGTCCGCCGATGGAGGCGAAGCCGTGGTTCTGGACGAGGACCGGGATGACCTTGACGCCCTCCTGGACCGCGGTCACGAGCTCGGTGGCCATCATCAGGTAGGAGCCGTCGCCGACCATGATGAACACGTCGCGATCGGGGGCGGCCATCCGCACGCCGATCCCGCCGGCGATCTCGTACCCCATGCAGGAGAACCCGTACTCGACGTGGTATCCCTTGCGGTCGCGCATCCGCCACAGCTTGTGCAGATCACCGGGCATGGAGCCGGCCGCGCACACGACCACGTCCCGCGGGTCGGACAGCGTGTTCACCAGGCCGATCACCTGGTTCTGGTTCAGCGCCACCCCGTCCTCGGTGCGGTACACGCCGGACACCGTGTCGTTCCACTCGGCCATCAGTTCGCTGATGCGCGTGCGGTATTCATCACTGACGGTGTAGTCGTCGAGCAGGCCGGTGAGTGCTTCAAGGGCCTCACGGGCATCGGACACGACGCTGATCCCACCCTGCTTGACAGAGTCCAGCGAGGCCACGTTGATGTTGACGAACCGCACGTCGGGATTGTTGAACGCCGTGCGCGACGCCGACGTGAAGTCGCTGTAGCGGGTGCCGATCCCGATGATCACGTCGGCGTCACTGGCCAACGCGTTCGCGGCCGTCGTGCCGGTCGACCCGACGGCTCCCACCGAGCGAGGATCGTCGTGCAGCAGCGAGCCCTTGCCGGCTTGGCTCTCGCACACCGGAATTCCGGTCGTGGCGACGAACTGAGCCAGGGCGGCGTTCGCGCCCGAGTAGATGACGCCGCCGCCCGCCACGATCAACGGTTTGGTGGCAGACCGGATCACCTCGGCGGCACGGCCGATCACCGAGCGCTCAGGTAGCGGCCTGCTGATATGCCAGGTGCGTTCGGCGAACAGCGACACCGGCCAGTCGAAGGACTCGGCCTGGACGTCTTGGGGGAGAGCGACGGTCGCGGCGCCTGTTTCGGCGGGATCGGTGAGGACACGCATCGCCCCCAGCAGCGCGGCAGGCAGCTGCTCCGGGCGCCACACCCGATCGAAGTACCGTGACAACGGCTTGAACGCATCGTTGACGGTGACGTCGCCACTGGCGGGCAGTTCCAGCTCCTGGAGCACCGGCGAGCTCACCCGGGTCGCGAAAGTGTCTGAGGGCAATAGCAATACCGGAAGCCGGTTGATCGTCGCAAGTGCCGCGCCGGTGAGCATGTTCGTCGAGCCGGGGCCGACGCTTGCGGTGACCGCCCACGCCTGGGTGCGGTCCTGCTGGCGGGCGTAGGCGACCGCGGTGTGCACCATCGCCTGCTCGTTTCGGCCGAGCACGTACTTCAGGCCGGGCTCGGTTCTACCCTCGACTGCGTCGATTTCGGCCTGCAGCAATGCCTGGCCGATGCCGGCCACGTTGCCGTGGCCGAAGATGCCGAAGCACCCGGCGAAGAATTTGTGCCGGTCGCCGTCGTGCTCGACGTACTGGTTGGCCAGAAAGCGCACGGTCGCCTGGGCGACGGTGAGCCGCACGGTCGGTTCGTGGTCGACGAGCTTCTCGGTCGACTTCGGCGCGGTGGAAACCACGGGTCAGTCTCCTATCCAGCCGGCGGAGCCGGCGATCGGGTGGCGGAGTCCGTCTTTCGAAGACACAGTGAACGGCAGTCGCGGATCGATCTCCTGGTGCTCCCAGCTGCCGCGCAACCAGGTGTGAGAGGGATCGTCGCAGATGAGCCAGGCGCGGGTGGGGCCAGAGCCTGCCATCACGTTGAGGTAGTACATGTGGTGGCCCGGCGCCGCGATGGACGGGCCGTGGTAACCGTGGGGGACCAGCACGACGTCACCCGAGCGGACCTCCTCGAGCACCTCGATCGGGCGCGCCGGTGTGCCGTAGACCCGGTGGTACCCGAATCCCGGTGTACCTGCTGGGCTGTCGTCGACCTCGAAGTAGTAGATCTCTTCGAGTTGTGTCTCCACCTCGGTGTTCTCGTCGTGCTTGTGCGCGGGGTAGCTCGACCAGTTGCCGCCGGGCGTGATCACCTCGCACGCGATGAGCGAGTCGGCCTCGAACGTCGTCGCGGTGCCGAAGTTGTGCACCTGACGGCTGCAGTTGCCTGCGCCGCGCAGTTCGACGGCCACGTCGGCGGCGGCGACCCGCCGGTTGGGGAACGAGTTCGTCGCGCGTGCACCGCAGATCGCGATCCTGCCGCGGCCCGTCAGTGTGTAGGCCTGGTCGATGCCCAGGTACACCATGTCGGCCGGTCCGTCGAACACCGAAGCGCGAGGCGATAATTCGAATATCTCACCATTGCACTCGACCGTTCCGTATCCGGCGAGAGGCAGGATCATCACCTCGGTATCGCGGGTGCTCAGGGGTATGGACCGGCCGTCGCCGAGATCGAGGACGTGCAGCGATGATTCGGCCCAGCCCGGCGTCCTCCGGGGTGATCGCGACTGTGAACGGCGCGGCCGCACTGTTCGCGGGGATGTACAACTTCCTACGGACGCGAGGAGCATCAGAGGCAGTAGTCATCGGACCATCGCCACCGCGGTTGCGACGGCCGAGCTGACGTCGTCGTCGGCCGGGTACAGCAGAGTGCGGCCGACGATGAGCCCACGCACCGACGGAAGCGACAAGGCCTTCTCCCAGCTGGCGAACGCCTCGTCGGGATCGGTCGGGTCACCGCCCAGAAGAAGCGTCGGCATCGTGGTGGACTCCATCACGCGATCCATTTCGTCGACGACGGGGAGTTTCATCCACGTGTACGCCGAGGTGGCGCCGAGGCCCTGGCCGATGTGCACGGACTTGATGACGGCGTCGGGGGACAGGTCGTTGCGGACCTTCCCGTCGACCCGGGACGACATGAACGGCTCCAGCATCGCGATGAGACCGTGCGCGGCCAACTCGTCGACGGCGTTGGCGCACGCGGCCAGCGTGGCCACGGTGCCCGGATCGTCGAGGTCTATGCGACACAGCATCTTTCCGCCGTTCATGTTCGCCGCCGCGGTCGATGCCGCGGTGGCACCGGTCATCCGGTCGTCGAGCTCGAACGTCGACCCGGCCAGTCCGCCACGGTTGAACGAGGAGAACACCACCTTGTCCTTGAGCGCGCCAAGCAGCACCAGGTCGTCGAGGATGTCCGCGGTCGCGAGCACACCGTCCACACCCGGGTCGGCAAGGGCGGCGCGCAGCCGGTCCAGCAGATCGGTGCGGCTGTTCATCGCCCTCGGCCGCGACCCGACGGAGAGCGCGCCACGGGCCGGGTGGTCGGCGGCGACGATCATCAGCCGGCCATTGCCGCGCAACGTCGGTCGGGTCGTGCGGTGCTCCCATGCCCGGGCGACCGCGCCCGGGTCGGTGGCCCGGACCTCGGTAACTGCTGCATAGTCACTGCACAGCGGTGTCCTAGACATTGACGGCCTCCACAGCGGTCTGTTCGGCCAGCTCGGCAACTTCGGCGGCGGTGGGCATGGCGGTCGAGCATTCGAGCCGGCCGGCGACGATGGCACCGGCGGCGTTGGCGTACCGCAATGTCTTCTCCAGCGACCAGCCGTTGAGGAGTCCGTGGCACAGACTTCCACCGAAGGCGTCACCGGCGCCCAGACCATTGACGACGTCAACTTCGTTGGGCGACACGGTGATCGATGAGTGGCGGGTCTTGCCGAGGACGCCTCGCGGCCCCTGTTTGACGATCGCCAACTCGATGCCGAGATCGAGCAGCGCGTCGGCCGCCTTGTGGGGGTTGGACTCGCCCACGGCGATCGCGCACTCCTCACGATTGCCGACTGCGACGGTGACATGTGCCAGCGCCTTCTGTACCTGCTCGGTGGCAGCAGCAGGCGTGGCCCAGAACATCGGGCGGTAGTCGAGGTCCAGGACTGTCAGGGTCTGCGTTCGCGCGCTTCCCACGCCGCGAAATGCGCGCTGCGGCTTGGCTCTTCGGACAACCCGGTGACCGTCGACCAGTACAGCCGCGCTGACCGCACCGCGTCGACGTCGATCTCGTCGGCCGTGATCTGCAGGTCGGGGGCGCTGGGCTTGCGGTAGAAGTACAGCGGGAAGTCGTCGGGCGGGAAGATCTCGCAGAACGTCACCGGCGTCGGGTACTCGCCGTGGGTGGCGACGAAGCGGTTGTCGACATCGAGGCGGGCGAGTTCGTTGCGCACGTACCGACCGAAGGGGTCGTCGCCGACCCCGGAGATCAGGGCCGAGCGGTTGCCCAGGCGCGCCGCGGCGACCGCGACGTTGGCGGCGCTGCCGCCGAGGAACTTCCCGAACGTCTCGACATCTTCGAGGCCGACACCGATCTGGAGTGGGTACACGTCGACGCCGCTGCGCCCGATGGCGAGCACGTCATATGGCTGGTTGGTCATCACAAGTCACTCCGACGTAATAGGTGTGGGTGGCTGATTAAGACTGTGCCCCGGGTCACGGCGCCCTGTCAATAGTTTGTCCTGACATTCTATCTTTTGAGCAACCAGTGCTAGTATTCAGCTGCCTTGGTGTGGACAACTCGAGATCGGAGCGGACGTGCCTCTGACAGTGGAGCTCGACAGGTCAAGCCCTGTTCCCCTCTACTATCAGCTCGCTCA
The DNA here is from genome assembly GCA_963796545.1 of uncultured Actinomycetota bacterium. Classification (GTDB taxonomy): domain Bacteria; phylum Actinomycetota; class Actinomycetes; order Mycobacteriales; family Mycobacteriaceae; genus Mycobacterium. The sequence continues at coordinate 78,648 of CAWCMF010000012.1, forward strand.
GGCGATCGAGGCTTCCATCAGAGATGGCGAACTCAGTCCGGGTGACCGGTTCGAGAACGAACTCGCGCTGGCCAAGCGGTTGACGCTGTCGCGCCCGACCACCCGTCGCGCGATCCAGGAACTGGTCGACAAGGGGCTGCTGGTCCGCAAGCGCGGTGTCGGTACGCAGGTGGTGCAGAACCCTGTGCATCGTCGTGTCGAGCTGACGAGTCTGTTCGACGACCTTGTGCGCGCCGGCCAGGAACCCACCACCCGGCTGCTCAAGTATCACGTCGGGCTGCCCGACGAAGAGGTGGCACGGGAGCTGAATCTGGCCGAAGGGCGCGAGGTGGCCTCGATCCACCGGTTGCGCAGTGCCAACGGCGAACCGCTGGCGTTGATGATCAACCACCTGCCCGCCGAGATCGCACCCGATGCCGATGAGCTGGAGAGCAACGGGCTCTACCAGGCGCTACGGGCACGCGGTGTGCACATCCGGCTGGCGCGCCAGCGCATCGGCGCCCGCAGCGCGACACGTGCAGAGGCGCAACTGCTCGACGAGAAACCCAACGCGCCCCTGCTGACGATGGCCCGCACCGCGTTCGACGATTCCGGTGCGGCGGTCGAGTTCGGCAACCACGGCTATCGGGCGTCGCGCTACTACTTCGACACCACGCTCGTCGACCGCTGACCCAACCCCCGCCGAAACGGTATTCCACGCGGTCATTTCGCGGGAAAGCCCACATGGAATACCGTTTCGGCGGGTCTCAGGTGAAGGCGGCGCGGAAGGCCTCCAGCGCGGCCTCACTACCCACAGAGCCCGGTCGGGCTGCCCAGGCCTCCATGCCGATCGTGCCCGTGTAACCGATTCCGCGAAGCGCCTCCGCGATCGCCGGGTAGCTGATCTCGCCGGTGCCAGGCTCACAACGGCCCGGCACGTCGGCGACCTGAATCTCGCCGATCGCATCGCCGCAGCGGCGCACCAGTTCGATCAGGTTCCCCTCGCCGATCTGCGCGTGATAGAGGTCCAGCATCATCTTCACGTTCGGGTGGCCGACACCCTCGATGAGTGCGAGGGTGTCTTTCGCACGCGCCAGCGGCACGCCGGGATGGTCGACGATCGTGTTGAGGTTCTCCACGCAGAACGTCACGCCTGCACCGGCGCCGAGCTCGCCGATGCGCTCGAGGGTTCGGGCCGCCGTCAGCCACATCTGACCGGTGCTGCGCTGCCTCGGCCGCGCGGCCTGTCCGTCGACGAGCTCGGCGGTGTGCAGGTTGAGGCGCGTAACCCCCAGCGTCTCAGCGGCTTTGATGCTGAGCTCGGCGGTTCGCACCACCTCGTCACAGCTCGTGGGATCGATGAGGTCGCCGTGCAGAAAGCCGGTCATCGACGTGAAGGTGGCGCCCGTCGCGGCCAGCGCCTCCAGGTCCTTGTCATGCCAGCTCCAGATCTCGACCGCGAAGCCGAGCTCGTCGATGCGGTTGACCCTGTCCAGGATCGGTAGATCGGTGAACACCATCTCCGAACACACGGCCAACTGAAAGCTCACTGCAGCACTCCGTTCAACGTCGCCGCCGGAGCGGCTCCGGCGGTCAGCAGTACCGGAGCCCGGCGTTCCACCGATTCCCGTGCAGCCAAAGCAATTTCGAGCGCAATGCGGGCGTCGACGCCGGTGACTGACGGCTCGGTGCCCGTCTGGACGCACTCGACGAAGTGGGCGAACTGCGCGACGTACGCGTCGTGGAAGAGCTCGACGTTGGCGGTGCCCGCCTGCTCGGGTGCACGTCCGGCCTGCAGAATGCCGCTGGAACCGAAGACCTCACCACGTACGTCGTAGCCGTAGACGGCCTGGAAGTTGGCTTCGGCCACCGCAAAAGCCCCGTTGTCGAACCGGAGCTGGACCACCGACGTGTCCAGGAACCCCTGGGCGGCGAACTGTGGGTGGATGAGCGCGTCGGCCTGGGCGTACACCTCGGTGACGCGAGCGCCCGGGTTGAGCCAGCACAACGTGTCGAAGTCGTGGATCAGCGTTTCGTTGAAGATGGTCCAGGGCTTGACCCGGGCCGCCACCTCGGCGGAGATGCCGGGATCGCGGGTCAGGGAGCGCAGCATCTGGGGCGTGCCGATCTCCCCGTCGACGATGCGGGCATGGATGCCGGCGAAGTCGGTCGCGAACCGGCGGTTGAAGCCGACCTGCAACGCCACCCCGGCGGTCCTCGCTGCGCCGATGGCCCGGTCGGCGTCCTCAAGACTGAGTGCCATCGGCTTCTCGCAGAACACATGCTTGCCTGCCTGTGCGGCGGCGACGACGAGATCGGCGTGGGTGGCCGCGGGGGAGCAGATGGCGACGGCCTCGACGGACGGATCGGCGATGAGCTCCAGCGGGTCCTGGTAGCTGCGAGGTGCCGAAAGTCTTTCCGCTGCATCGGGTACAGGGTCGGCGACGGCGGCCAAGCGGGCGTTGGGCAGCCGGCGAGCGAACGTCTCGGCATGGAACGTGCCGATCCATCCGGCGCCGATGAGTCCGAAGGGCAACGGGGATGACATGAGAGGGTGCTCCGAATCTGTGCGCGTGAACTAGAACGTTCTAGTACGGTAGGCGTCGCAGGGGGATTTCGTCAACGGCGGCGCTGGAACGTTCTAGGCTGATCCTCGTGCAGCGCAGACCGACGCTTGAAGATGTGGCCGAACGGGCCGGGGTGTCACGGGCCCTGGTGTCGATCGTCATGCGAGATGTGCCGGGTGCCAGCGACCAGACGCGCGAGCGGGTGAAGCGTGCGGCCGAGGAGATCGGCTACCGCCCTGATCCGAGTGCCCGCCGGCTGCGCCAGCATCGTTCGAAGCTCATCGGGCTGACCTTCGAGGCGGGGCAGGAATTCCACGCCGACCTCGTCGACGGCGTCTATGTCGCGGCCGAGGCGCTGGACTACGACGTGGTCCTCAGTGCGGTCACCCCGCACCGCGACGAACCGCGTGCGCTAAGGACCCTCGTCGACGACCGCTGTGAAGGCTTGGTGCTCATCGGCTCACGGTTGCCTGCGCGCGAGCTCACCGAGCTTGCGTCGAAGCTGCCCCTCGTGGTCGTCACGCGTCGGGTGCGCGGCGTCGACGCGGTGCGCAGCGACGACGTGGCAGGCGCGGTTGCCGGCGTCGAGCATCTGGTGAAGCTGGGGCACCGCCGGATCCTGTATCTGGGCGGCGGTGGGGCAGCCGGCGGTGCTGAGCGGTTGCGGGGATACCGGCGAGCGGTGAAGGCGGCGCGAGTGCCTGAGCTGGTCCGCCCGGGTGGGCTCACCGAACGGGAAGGCGCTGCCGCGGCGGCGGCCATGCTCGAGTCGAAAGAGTTGCCTGACGCGGTGTTCGCGTTCAACGACCGGTGCGCCCTCGGCGTGATGGACGTCTTCATCCGATGCGGGAGTATCTGTCCCACATGAGGTTTCGGTGCTCGGATTCGATGACAGCCCGTTGGCGGGGCTGGCCCACATCCAGCTGACAACCATTCGCCAGGACAGCGCGGGCCTTGCGTCGGCGGCGTTGGAGCGGTTGGTGTCACGCCTCGACGGCGTCGTCTCAGACGGTTCCGCGGTCGATATCGTGCGGGGGCCCACCCTGGTCGTGCGAGGGTCGACCGCCTCGCCGTCGTCCTGGTCAGCGAGTATGTAGACAGGCAAATGACTTGCAGTCCTAATGTCAGGACAAAGTCTTGACTTTCTGGTGTGAGGCGTATTACATCACTTGTGAGGCGTGTCGCCCGGCACAACCCTGGACGGGTCGATGAGGGCGTCGCGACAGTCTCGACGACAAGGAGAAGTTGCGATGAGCGCTCGCGCGAAGAGCGAAAAGTCCAAGACGTTCAAGCGGGTCGCGGCGTTCGCCGGAGCAGGCCTATTGGCGTTGGGAATTGTGTCGTGCTCATCCACTGGGGGAGCACCCGAGCAGTCTGGTGAGGGTGGCGGTGGCGGCACCGTCGACACGCCCCGCATGACGATCGCGATGATCACCCACGAAGTGCCCGGCGACTCGTTCTGGGATCTGATCCGCAAGGGGGCCGAAGCTGCGGCGAAGAAGGACAACGTCGAGCTGCGCTACTCCAACGACCCCGAGGCGCCGAACCAGGCCAACCTGGTTCAGTCCGCCGTGGACAGCGACGTAGACGGCATCGCCCTCACGTTGGCCAAGCCCGACGCCATACAGGCCGCCGTGAAGGCCGCTGAAGCCAAGAACATCCCGGTCGTGGCGTTCAATGCGGGCGGGGACGCATGGAGCGCCATGGGCGTCAAGGAGTTCTTCGGGCAGGACGAATTCATCGCAGGCCAGGCAGTTGGCGAGCGTCTGACGCAGGACGGCGCCACTAAGGCGATCTGCGTGATCCAGGAGCAGGGACACGTCGGGCTGGAGGCGCGTTGCGCCGGAGTCAAGGACAAGTTCCCCGCGACCGAAACGCTCAACGTCAACGGCAAGGACATGCCGTCGGTGGAGTCGACCATCACCGCCAAACTGCAGCAGGATCCGGCGATCGACTACGTCGTCACCCTCGGCGCCCCGTTCGCGCTGACGGCCGTGCAGTCGGCAGGCAACGCGGGCAGCAGCGCCAAGATCGGCACCTTCGACACCAACGCCGCACTGGTCGAGGCGATCCAGGGTGACAAGGTCCAGTGGGCCGTCGACCAGCAGCCCTACCTTCAGGGCTACCTCGCCGTCGACTCGCTGTGGCTCTACCTGAGCAACGGCAACGTGATCGGTGGCGGCCAGCCGACCCTGACCGGGCCTTCCTTCATCGACAAGTCGAACATCGATGCAGTGGCGGAGTACGCAAAGGGCGGCACCCGGTGATGAGCGCTCGCGCGAAGAACGGAGAACTGAAGTGACCACGCAAGAGGCCCTCGAAGTCGCCAACCACAAAGTGGTGCGCGACGAACGCGTCAAGGAACGGAATCGACTGCAGCGCATCCTGATCCGGCCCGAGATGGGTGCAGGTATCGGTGCGATCGGCATCTTCATCTTCTTCCTGGTGGTGGCGCCCCCGTTCCGTGAGGCCTCGTCGCTGGCCACCGTGCTGTACGCCAGCTCCACCATCGGGATCATGGCGTGCGGCGTCGCGGTGCTGATGATCGGCGGCGAGTTCGACCTGTCCGCCGGTGTGGCGGTGACGTTCAGCTCGCTGGCGGCCTCGATGCTGGCCTACAACCTGCACCTCAACCTGTGGATCGGTGCAGTGCTCGCGTTGGTCTTGGCGCTCGGTGTCGGCTTCCTCAACGGCTACCTGGTGATGAAGACCAAGATCCCCAGCTTCCTGATCACGTTGAGCTCTTTCTTCATGCTGGCCGGCATGAACCTCGCAGTCACCAAACTGGTCGCCGGTCAGGTGGCCACTCAGAGCGTGAGCGACATGTCCGGCTGGGATTCGGCACAGAAGGTGTTCGCCTCGTCGTTCACGGTCGCCGGTGTCGGCATCCGCATCACCGTTGTCTGGTGGCTCGTGTTCACCGCGATCGCCACCTGGGTGCTGTTCAAGACCAAGATCGGCAACTGGATCTTCGCGGTCGGCGGCGACGCGGACAGCGCTCGCGCCGTGGGTGTCCCGGTGACCAAGGTCAAGATCGGGCTGTTCATGTTCGTCGGCTTCTGCGCGTGGTTCGTGGGCATGCACCTGTTGTTCGCCTTCAACACCGTGCAGTCCGGTCAGGGCATCGGCAACGAGTTCTTCTACATCATCGCCGCGGTCATCGGCGGCTGCCTGCTGACGGGTGGCTACGGCACCGCGATCGGCGCTGCCATCGGTGCGTTCATCTTCGGTATGACCAACCAGGGCATCGTGTACGCCGGCTGGGATCCCGACTGGTTCAAGTTCTTCCTCGGCGCGATGCTGCTGTTCGCGGTGATCGCCAACAATGCCTTCCGCAACTACGCAGCGAAGAAGTGATCTGATGACCATCTCTGTCGAAAAGCCAAGCAGTGACGCCCAATCGGGCGGCAAGGTGCCCCTGGTTGAGCTGAAGGGTGTCGGCAAGTCCTACGGCAACATCACCGCGCTCAAGGGCATCAGCCTACGTGTCCACGCGGGCGAGGTGACCGGCATCCTCGGCGACAACGGTGCGGGAAAATCCACGCTGATCAAGATCATCGCGGGGCTGCATCAGCAGACCGAGGGTGAGCTGCTCGTCGACGGCGAATCCGTCAAGTTCGGTTCACCGGCCGAGGCGCTCGCCAAGGGCATCGCGACGGTGTACCAGAACCTCGCGGTCGTACCGCTGATGCCGGTGTGGCGGAACTTCTTCCTGGGCCAGGAGATCCGCAAGAAGTCGTTCCCGTTCTCGTTGGACGCCAACGCAATGCGCGCAACGACGCTGACCGAGCTGGCCAAGATGGGCATCGACCTCCCCGACGTCGACGCGCCGATCGGCTCGCTGTCCGGCGGTCAGCGCCAGTGCGTCGCGATTGCGCGCGCCGTGTTCTTCGGAGCCCGCGTTCTCATCCTGGACGAGCCGACGGCCGCCCTGGGCGTCAAGCAGTCCGGTGTGGTGCTGAAGTACATCACCGCGGCCAAGGAGGCCGGCTTCGGCGTGGTGTTCATCACGCACAATCCGCATCATGCGCACCTGGTGGGCGATCACTTCGTCCTGCTCAACCGCGGCGGGCAGAAACTGGACTGCGCCTACGACGAGATCACGCTGGAGCACCTCACTCAGCAGATGGCCGGCGGTGACGAACTCGAAGCGTTGTCACACGAGTTGCGGGCCGCGAAGAACTGATCTGTACCCCGACTGCCCCGTCGACCGCGTGGTCGGCGGGGCAGTCGGCTCAGTGGGTGAACAGCTCGATGAACTGGACCCGGATTTCGCCCACTACTCCACCGAGAACGGCGCCGACGGCAATCATCAGCGGCTCGTCGTCCTTGAACACCGGACGAAGGATGGACTCGTACGCCTCGTTGGTCAGCCGGCTCATCTTCTCGATGATGGTGTTCTCCAAATCGATCACGCGAACGGCATAGTCCTGCGCCTACGACAGAGTCGACGGGAGCCTTTCCAGGGCAGTGAGACCACGTGGTCCTTCAGTGCCCGATAACGTTTGGTGCCGATCGCGAGGACGACGACGGGGCCTGCGATGCCGGTCTGCTTGTCCATCGCCGCTTCAATCTCCTTGGCGACCAACGCGAACAGCTTGTCGGCCCCAGGACCCTTGATCAGCGCGTCGAACATGATTTCGGGGGAGAACAGATCGTCGGCGAGGATCTTGGCGTAATTGCGGGTGAATCCGACGGCGAATCCGAACGCCGGCATGATCCAGGGATTTAACGGGCATTCCTTGCTCACGATGCCAACCTTTGCGAAATCGCACAGAGCAGTTGCGGCGCATCCACGCGCCGGTTGGCTGATGGACCATCCGGGTACGGGGACGTCATGGCTAATTCGACCCTGAAGACAGAACACGCAGGACCACACACCGTCAGCCGCAGCGTCCAGGTCGCTGCGCCGGTTGCCGAACTCTTCGCGCTGATCGCCGATCCGCACCGTCATCCTGAGCTCGACGGCTCCGGCACGGTGCGTGACATCGACGTCAAGGGGCCGCACCGGCTGACCACCGGGGACAAGTTCACCGTCGGTATGACCCAGTACGGGCTCCCGTACAAGATCACCTCGAAGGCCACGGCGGTCGAAGAGCATCGGCTCGTCGAATGGGAGCATCCGCTCGGACACCGCTGGCGCTGGGAACTCGCCGAGGTCGGGCCGGGTGCCACGAAGGTCACCGAGACTTTCGACTACTCGACGGCCAAGGTGCCGTTCGTGATCGAGCTCATCGGGTTTCACAAGAAGAACGCCGAGGGCATCGAGTCCACGCTGACGTCACTGGCCGACCGCTACGACGTCCACTAGGCGACATTGCCGAAGCTAAGATTTGCCGGGGACGCCGGGGTCGTACACAACCACACGCATGTCTGGTCGCAACCGGCGCAGCGGCGGATATTCCTCGCCTGCTCACGAAGGATTCACGGTCTCGACATGGTGTCGGTGCCGCTGCCGACGGGCTTGCTGGCTGTCTGCACGGCACAATGGGGTCATGGACAGTGATCGCCCACTCCCGGTGCACTCGCCGGTCTGGCGCGACCCGCTATCTGCGGGATGGCGCGCCCACCGCGGCCTGCTGCTGCTGCGTCTCCGTTGGCACGAGCGGCGCGCGGAGGCTTCCGAGGAGGTCAGTTAGACCTGGGTGGCGAATTCGCCGACGTGAAGTACGGACGCGATGTCCGCACGCAGTTCCGCCTCGCGCCAGTACTCGCTGTGCCCGCGAAGGGGCTCGTCACGCTCCTCGGTCACGTCGTAGTCCCGGGCGCACGGCAACGCCGTGGCGATCGGGTCGGTCAGCCGCCAGTAATTGAACCACCGTCCATCGGCCGAATTCCTGGCGACGTTGTCGAAGAAGTCGCGGCCGAAGAAGGTCGGGAAGAATGCCGCGTACAGCGACCACAGCGGAGACCCACAGGTAAAGAGGGTGATCCGGGACTGCGGTGAATGACGGGTCGCCATGTACCACGCGCAGATCACCGAGCCCTGGCTGTGCCCGACCAGCGCGACCGGGTGGGGCCCCGCCTGTTTCATTGCCTCGTCGACACCCTCCATCAGGATGAGCCGGTACGACGCGCCTGCAAGCGGCACCGACCGCGGCGCCCAGAACCCGGCGATGTCGGCGACCATCTGAAAAATACCCTTGATCCATTCGCCGGCACGCTCGGGGCGCCGGATGATGGCGAAGACCACCGCGATGATGCCGACCACGAGGATGGCGTTGCGGGACAAGGCGATCCACGACTCATCCATATTGTGGAGCCAAATTCTCAGCGCGATCCACGCCCCGAGCGTCATCGCCGACGTGGACAACACGACAAAGCTCAGGCATCCGGGCACGTGGCGAAGGACGTTGTGCGCCAGCGACATCGGTCGCCTGCCACGGGTGCCCCGGTGCGGTGTCGTGGGGGTGGGTCGCAGTATCCGCTTGACCGCGGCGGCAATCCCGATATTCACTGCGAGGATCACCATCAGGGTGACGAAGAATCCGAGGAGCAGGTCCAGTCCACTGAGGTTCTGGGTGGTGGGCAGCAGCATGTGAGCAGGTTCACGGGCCCAACCTCCCGCTAGTTCGGCGACGCCTGCGGACGCATCGCGTGCTCCGGTGGCGCCTTCAAAGCTGTGCTGTCCGCCCCAGAGGCTGTACAGCAGCGCCGTCGACCACTCGGTGACAAGGCGCAGCAACGATGCCGCGGTATGGAGCAGGGCAGTGGCGACCAAGGTCAACAGGGCCGCACCGGCCAGGGCCGAGGAGTCGCGGGTGGTCCAGCCATCATGTGCGGTCTGTCGCGAGTACACCGCGAGCGTGGACAACACGAGCGCCACCAGCACGACCAGACCCGTGCTGCCGATCAGGATGCAGGTCATCGGATCGAACTTGTCGGACAGGGCGTACTTCCACGTGGCCGGTTGCCGGAAGCACACCACTGCGAGCGCCGCCAACGCGCCGAGGTGCACCGCCGAGTAGACCTGACCGCACCGACTCGTCAGGTCGTTGCGCCGCATACGTTTCACGATCAACGCGCCTACTGCCACAGGTCCGGACGCGCAGAGCGCGAGCCGCACCCAGAAGGTGTCCGCCGACGTCGCAAAGCCGAGCACGATCGTTTCGGCGATGACGGTGACCCACGCGGCCAGCGAGACGGTGAGAATGACGCTGACGACCGAGATGCTGGCACGCAGTATCTGCGCCTGTCGTACCCGTCGCGGCGTCATGTATCCGGCGACGTTGATCAGCGTGAACGGGAACAGCAGGTACCACCACAGCGTGCGGGTCAATCGCCGATTGGCGCGGCTCCACGCAATCAGCAGCAGATGATGCTCGGGCAGCTGGGGCGGCTCGCAGATGACGACCTGGCTCTGACGTCTGTTCTCGTAACCGGGCTTGCCGAGCGCACTGAAGGTGGCGTGGTCACCGACGCCGTGGACACGGATCTCCGTGCCGCTGTGCGTGATCGCGCGTCGATGGCTGTCGTTGGGGATGAAGTCGATCGACGACGAGGCGGCTGCTGCTGCCTTCTCGTTATCGGATGAACCGCGCTTGCCCATGAGGATGTCCTCCGCCCCGGCGCGGAGGCCACCACGCCGCTGACGAGAGCGTATAACGCCTGCGCCCGTGCACATGCGTAGTCGACTACCTGACTTCGGTCACCGCGGCTGCATGTCCGCTGCGCGGTACGCGTCGTCGATCAACGCCATGTTCGCCACTGCGTCCGCGGTGTCGAGAGGTACCGGCTTCCCGTGCAGGATGTGGTCCGCGAACGCCTCCAACTGGTAGGTGTACGACGGGCGGGTTCCGTGATGCTCGACGGTGGTGCTGTCCTCGGTGTGCAGCGTCAGCCGGTCGTCTTCGTGCGGCTTGATGAAGTTGTGGACGAACGCCTCTCCGCGCGTGCCGACGACCCGCAGGGTGAACGAGTACTCGTCGCCCACCATCGAGTTGGCCGACAGGCCGGTAGCACCCGACGGGAAAGTCAGCTCTACATCGCATGATTCGTCGATGCCGGGACTGCGTTGGACCGCTGTCGCCCCGACGACTGACGGGACGCCGAACCTGCGCATGATGTGTAGTCCGTAGCAGCCGAGATCCATCAGCGCGCCGCCTGCGAGCTCCAGCGACCACCGCGGATCGTCGGGTTGTGGTGTGGGCATGCCCATCCGGACCTCGACCCGGGTCAGTTCACCCAGTGTGCCGTCGGCCGCCAGGGACAGCGCCCGCTGTGTCGCCGGGTGGAAAAGGTAGTGGAAGCCCTCCATCACCGTCACCCCGGCGGCATCGGCGGCGGCGGCGACCCGGGCGGCCTCGTCCCGGTTGCGGGCGAACGGCTTCTCGGTCAGCACCGGCTTGCCCGCCTCGACGGCGGCGAGATTCCACGGCGCGTGCAAAGAGTTCGCCAGCGGGTTGTAGACGACGTCGACCTCTGGGTCGGTCACCACGTCCTGGTAGGTCGACACCACCCGCTCCACGCCGTACTTGTCGGCGAAAGCCTGGGCGCGCAACGGGTCACGTGCCGCAACGATGACCAGGCGGTGTCCCAGCTCCTGAGCGGGGCCGACGATCGCCGTCTCGGCGATGCGTGACGCGCCGAGGACTCCGATACGGAGGCTCACGAAGTGACGCTGGTGGCAGCGCCCTGCAGGAACGCCACACTGGCCAGTACGTCGGCCAGTGGTCCGTCGCCTTCCGGCTCGTGATCGAGGATGTTGTCCTGCTCCATCACATACCACCCGTCAAAGCCATTGTCTTCCAACGCTTTGACGATGCCCGCAATGTCGACATCGCCCGCGCCGAGAGGGACGTACATCCCCGCGGCCACTGCCTGCGTGTAGGTCAGCTCACCGGACTGCACCTTGGCGGCCAGCGCGGCGTCGACGTCCTTGAGGTGGGCGTGCTTGATGCGCTCGGGCACCTCCCTGGTCAGCGCCAGCGGATCCGTTCCGCCGATGAGGAGGTGGCCGGTGTCCAGGCAAAGGGGAATGCGCGAACCGGTCAGCACCCGGTCCACGTCGGCGCGCGTTTCCACCATGGTCCCGACGTGCGGATGCAGCACCGCTGTCAGGCCACGCGCGGCGGCGATGTCAGCCAGCCGATCGAGGTTGGAAAGCAATATGGCCCATTGTGTCTCGTCAAGCACCGGGCGGTCGTCGTAGCCGTCCAGGCCGGTCGCCGCCGCCAACACCACGACTCCTGCGCCCGCCGCGGCCAACGACTCAAGCGGCCCGGCGAGGTCGTCGGCCGGATCGTGATCGCGCTTGTACAACACCACCGGCACGAATCCACCCACACACGAGAGCCCGTACCCGTCGAGCTGCTGAACGAGTTCGACGGTGTCGGTCGGTAGAAAGCCCTCCGGGCCGAGTTCGGTTGCGGTCAGGCCTGCCTCGCGCATCTCGGTCAGCACGCGGTCCGCGCTGAGCTGATGGCCCCAGCCGGGTACCTCACACACGCCCCACGAAATGGGTGCACCTGCGATCTTCACTGCTGTGTCTCCTTCTTGACCGACTCGAGCGATACCGGGACGCCTCGGCGGAGGGACTCTGTGGCGGCCTCCGCCATCCACGCGACCTCTACCGCGTCGGCGACGGTGGCACCCCGATTGGGGCCGCCTTGAACGACTTTGACGAAAGCGCTCAGCTCGGTGCGGAACGCCTCGGTGAATCTGTCCATGAAGAAATGGTGCGGCTGCCCGGTCGGGAAATCAACGGCCGGGTCGGCGTTGAGCACCGGGGCGCCTTGATCCCAACCCGCGACGACGCTGTCATCGAACCCGTGGACCTCCAGGCGACAGTCGTAGCCGCGGCCGTTGTAGCGAGCAGCGGAGACCACGCCGAGCGCACCTCCGTCGAAGCGCACCACGATCGCCGCGGTGTCGACATCGTCGTACTCGGTGAACAACGGGTCGCCCTGGACACTGCCGGTGGCGTACACGTCGACGACGTTCTGCCCTGTGACCCAACGGATCACGTCGAAATCGTGAACTGCGCAGTCCCGGAAGATGCCACCGGATCCCTTGATGTAGTCCATTGGCGGGGGAGCAGGGTCCATCGTGGTGCTGCGGATGGTGGTCAGTGCGCCGAGGGAACCGCTGTCCACGGCCTGCTTGACGGCGGCGAACGCGGTATCGAACCGGCGCTGGTAGCCCACCTGCACGGGAACCCCGGAACGGGCGATGATCTCGGCGATGCGCGCGCTTTCCGCGGCGGTCGAGGCGATCGGCTTCTCGCAGAATGTGGGGAGGCCGCGCTCGACAGCCGCGAGCGTCAACTCGGCGTGGGCAGGCGTCGCCGCCGCGACGACGACCCCGTCGATACCTGAGGACAGCAGCTTTTCCACCGAATCGACGGGTGTGGCACCGTATTTCGCGGCCACCTGGCTGACGACCTCTGGTCGCTCGTCGGTGATCACAAGTCCGGAGACCTCCGCAAGGTTGGTCAGCGTGTCGGCATGGAATGCGCCGATCCTGCCGAGGCCGATGAGGCCGAGGGTGGTCATGGGTTTCTCCGTTCGTTCTGCTCGCGAAGTGCGATGTCGAGGTCCTGCTCGGTGAGGTTCTTGGCCAGTGCGTCGAGCACCGTGTCGACCTGGCTCGCCGGGGCCAGGCTGCCGATCGGCTGATCGCTGTCGAGGTTGGTGGGGAACGCATAGCCTTCGGCGGTGGCGACCACCGCGTTCTCCACGTCGCGGTGCGGCCGTCCCGCGGCCCGCATGGCCCGCAGGGCCGGATAGACGGAGCGCACCATCGCGGTGCGGTCCACCGCCTCCATCGCCCGTCCGAACGGCGAGCTGATCTGCATCAGGTTTGCGATCCGCCGCACATCGGTGGAGAAGTTCGTTCCCGCACCGTGATACAGCGCGGGGCTGAAGAACACCGCATCACCCTTCTGCAGCGGCAGCTGGACGTGATGGCCGGCGAAGTAGTCGATGAACTCGGGCCGGTTGAACGCGATGTAGCCGCCGGCGAACCGCTGCGAGTGGGGCAGCAGCATGGTGGGGCCGCTCTCTACCGGCATGTCGCAGTGCGCGACGGCGCCCTGCAACGTCAGCACCGGCGACGTGCGGTGGATGTGCGCCGGATAGGCCGCGAGGTGCTCGTCGGGAACGAAGCCGAGGTGGTAGTCCCGATGCGGAACCTGGGCCGTGCCGCCGGGGTTGACGACGTTGACCTGTGACGTGACCTGGTACCGCGGGCCCAGCCACGCCTGGCAGACCATCGCGAGTGCATCGTTGGCGTAATAGTCGGCGAACACGGCTGGGTCGTGCAGCGCGAGCTTCTGGGCGGCGTTCCAGATCCGGTCGTTGGCGCCCGGCTTGCCGAAGTGGTCGCCGGCCGCAACGCCGCCCGCGCGCTGCGCCTCGATGATCGCGAAGAACGCCTCGCTGGCCCGGTCCACGACGGCGGCGTCGAATGCCTCGGTGAAGACGACGACGCCAGGGCCGTCGGCCAGTGCGCGGATGAGTTCCGCCTGCAGCGCACGCCGGTCACCCGCGCGGGCCATGGCCGGCGCGGAGTAGACGAGGACGTTGCCGCGCACATCGTCGGCGTACGGGTAGTCGGCGAGTTCGGTGTCGCGTTCGACCTGGGCGCGAAAGGCGTCGAGCTCGAAGTCGGGCTTGTCGAGCCACTGCGTCGACGTGGTGTGAGCTGGTGTGCGGAGGGGTGTTGCCACGCCCGCTAGTCTTGCTGTGATCGGCGCCGCAATCAACGGCAGAAAACCGTCAAAAACACCTCACAAGTTTTCGGCGAGCTGACGCAACCTCGCATCCTCGGGGTGGTTGCCCACTCGCGAGAAAGAGAAAAGGGGTCAGCGATGCCGCACCGCTACAAGGTTCGCGAGATCGCGCAGCAGTCGGGACTCAGCGAGGCGACGGTCGACCGCGTCCTGCACAACAGGCCGGGCGTGCGCGAGAACACCGTCGCCGAGGTCAATCAGGCGATCGCCGACCTGGACAAACAGCGCGCACAGCTACGCCTCAACGGGCGCCGCTACCTGATCGACGTCGTCATGCAAACTCCGCAGCGATTCTCCGACGCATTTCGCGCCGCGGTCGAGGCCGAACTTCCTGCGTTGGCTCCGGCGATGGTGCGGGCACGGTTCCACCTGTGGGAGTCGGGCTCGACAGCGCAGATGGTCGACGCCCTCACGGGTCTTCGCGGCAGTCATGGCGTGGTGCTCAAGGCCCAGGACGAACCGGAGGTCGCCGAGGCGATCGATCACCTGGTCGGTACCGGCGTTCCGGTGGTGACCTATGCGACCGACGTGCCCGCGAGTTCACGGTGCGGCTACGTCGGCATCGACAACCACGGCGCCGGGGTCACAGCCGCCTACCTGGTGCAGCAATGGCTCGGCGGCTCGGCATCCGGTGTGCTCATCACGCTGAGCCGCACCGTGTTTCGCGGCGAGGGGGAGCGCGAGGTCGGATTCCGGACGGCATTGCGCAGCTCGGGCCGGTCCCTTGTCGAGGTCAGCGGCAGCGACGGCATCGACGCGACCAACGAGCGTCTGGTGCTCGAGGCGCTCGAAGCCAACCCCGGGGTCGAGGCCGTCTACTCCGTGGGCGGCGGCAATGTGGCGACGGTCGCGGCGTTCGACAGGATCGGCCGCCGCTGCACGGTGTTCATCGCCCACGACCTCGACGCCGACAACCGGCGGCTACTCCGGGACGGTCGGATCTCGGCGGTGCTGCACAACGATCTGCGTGCCGACGCGCGCCTGGCGCTTCGATTGATCCTGCAAGAGCGCGGCGCTTTGCCCGCCGAGCCTGCCAGGCCGGTGCCGATCCAGATCATCACGCCGTACAACGTGCCGATCTGACCGCCGAATCGTCGGATCACAGAAATCCTCGATACATTGGCCCCTCACGGTGTCGAGAACGCGCCGGCCAATCCCAGGAGACCGATCGGTGCCGCGAGAACTCGTCAACGGTGTGACCGTCCTGGGCAACCTGGCGATCGACATCATCAACGGTGCGTCCCCGAGTCCGGGCGGGTGCGCGTCGTTCGCAGGCGTGGCGCTGGAGGCCTCCGGTGTCACCGGCCGCATCGTCGGCATGGGCGCTGAGAGCGACCATGTGCTGTTCGACGCGTTGTGCGAACGGTTCAACGGTCTCGTCGAGGTTCTCCCTTCGGATCGGACCAGTGCGTTCCGGCTCGACTACGACGACGTCGACCATCGCCATATGGCGGTAGATGCGATCGGACCCGTTTGGGGTGCAGCCGAGGTCGAGGCCGCCGATCCCGACACCACCTGGGTGCATCTCGCCCCGTTGTTGCGTACGGACTTCCCGGCCGAGACGCTGGAGCTGCTGTCCGCGCGCGGCCATCGCGTCGCCTACGACGGGCAGGGCCTGGTACGGGCCGATCGCCTGGGCCCACTGGTCGAGGATCGTCACTTCCCCGCAGACCTCCTACTCCACCTCGACGTCCTCAAGCTGGCCGAAGACGAAGCCGTCGTCGTGGCAGACGGCCCATTCGACGCTGCGGTGGCCAAGGGCCTCGGCGTCCCGGAAATCGTCGTGACATACGGGTCGGAGGGCTGCCACATCTACACCGAGGGCAGCGTCATCCACGTTCCCGCCGCGTGGCGTGTCCTCGATGTGCAGACCACGGGCGCCGGCGACATGTTCACGGCCTGCTACGTGGCCAATCGCGCTGCCGGAGCCGATCCCCGGCGAGCAGCTGAGCAGGCGAGCGGGCTCGTCGCGGCCGAACTCGACAAGCGGCGCCGCGTCGGGTCCGTCCCACGCGCGTAAGCCGGCGGCCGCGCCGGTGCCAGCCGCCGGCTACCCACGGGTAACCCCAGTCTTAGAGAATGACATTCTCCGAAAAGTGACGAAGACCACAATATTGTCGCCCCTCATGTGCTGCAACGGCCTTGAGCTGTGCTTTCGCGCGAGCTTTACTTGTTGGTAACCCGTGCGTCCTTTTCCGGTCGGCCTAAGAGAAGTGCAATAATCGGTACTCCCAGTGACAGAAACATTTGGGTAGCCACTGCTTGTCGGAGCGACGCGCCTTACTCGGCCTCGCCTCAAGACTCGAAGTGGCGCAGCTTGACGAGACGTGAGAGGCAGGGTCGTGGGTTCAAACGGCAATACCAATGGCGACGACGCCGCGACGAATGCCGCCCCCAGGACAAAGCTTGAAAAGGTCGTCATCCGATTCGCCGGCGACTCCGGCGACGGCATGCAGCTCACCGGCGACCGGTTCACTACTGAAGCCGCGCTCTTCGGCAATGATCTTGCGACGCAACCGAATTACCCCGCCGAGATCCGCGCGCCCCAGGGCACGCTGCCCGGCGTCTCGTCGTTCCAGATCCAGATCGCCGATTACGACATCCTGACCGCCGGCGATCGGCCCGACGTGCTCGTGGCGATGAACCCTGCCGCGCTCAAGGCCAACGTGTCGGACCTGCCTCGTGGCGGCCTGATCATCGCCAACTCCGACGAGTTCACCAAGCGCAACCTCGCCAAGGTCGGCTACGACGCCAATCCGCTGGAGAGCGACGAGCTCTCCGACTACGTCGTGCAGGCGGTCGCGATGACGACCCTGACTCTGGGTGCGGTCGAGGCCATCGGCGCGACCAAGAAGGACGGCCAGCGCGCCAAGAACATGTTCGCGCTGGGTCTGCTCTCGTGGATGTACGGGCGCGAGCTCGAGCACAGCGAGTCGTTCATCCGGGAAAAGTTCGCGCGCAAGCCCGACGTCGCCGAAGCGAACGTGCTGGCGCTCAAGGCCGGCTGGAACTACGGCGAGACCACCGAGGCGTTCGCCACCACCTACGAGGTGTCGCCCGCGAAGCTCAAGACCGGCGAGTACCGGCAGATCTCCGGCAATACCGCCTTGTCCTACGGCCTGGTGGCCGCGGGGCATCTCGGTGACGTCCAGATCGTGCTCGGTACGTACCCGATCACCCCGGCGTCCGACATTCTCCACGAGCTGTCCAAGTACAAACACTTCAACGTGCTGACCTTCCAGGCAGAGGACGAGATCGCGGGCATCGGCGCGGCGATCGGCGCGTCCTACGGTGGCTCGCTCGGCATCACCAGCACGTCGGGGCCCGGTATCTCGCTGAAGTCTGAGGCCATCGGCCTGGCCGTGATGACCGAGCTGCCGCTCATCGTCGTCGACGTGCAGCGCGGCGGACCGTCGACCGGTCTGCCCACCAAGACCGAGCAGGCCGACCTGCTGCAGGTGTTGTTCGGACGCAACGGCGAGTCGCCGGTTGCGGTGATCGCGCCCGCGGTCGCCATCGGACTGCTTCGACGTCGCCGTCGAGGCCGCGCGTATTGCGATCAAGTACCACACGCCGGTGGTCATCTTGTCCGACGGCGCCATCGCCAACGGCTCCGAACCCTGGCAGATACCCGACGTGAGCACCTACCCGCCGATCAAGCACACCTTCGCGAAGTCCGGTGAGCCGTTCGCGCCGTACGCCCGCGACCCCGAGACGCTGGCCCGGCAGTTCGCGATCCCCGGCACGCCGGGGCTCGAGCACCGGATCGGTGGTCTTGAGGCCGCCAACGGTTCGGGCAACATCTCCTACGAGCCCAAGAACCACGACCTGATGGTCCGGTTGCGCCAGGAGAAGGTGTTGGGCATCAAGGTTCCCGACCTGGAGGTCGACGATCCCAGCGGTGAGGCCGAGCTACTGCTGCTCGGATGGGGCAGCAGCTATGGCCCCATCGGCGAGGCCTGCCGCCGAGCCCGTCGCAAGGGCATCAATGTCGCTCACGCGCACCTGCGGAACCTCAACCCCTTCCCGGCCAACCTCGGCGACGTACTGAATCGGTACTCCACCGTGGTCCTGCCGGAGATGAACCTCGGCCAGCTTGCTCTGCTGCTGCGCGGGAAGTTCCTCGTGGACATCCAATCGGTGACCAAGGTGGAGGGCATGGCCTTCCTTGCGGACGAGGTGGAGAGCATCATCGATTCCGCGCTGGACGGAACGCTCGGTGAGAAGGAACTCGAAAAGGCCAAGTTCGCCCGGCTGGCAGCCGCAACGATCGAGACTGGTGTGGGAGCGAACGCATGACTGATGTGATCGGCAGCGACCTGGGCTTGACGCCCGCGGGGCCGACGAAGATGAGCCTGGTTCCGACGACGGACCAACCGCAGAAGGCGAAGGATTTCACCAGCGACCAGGAGGTCCGCTGGTGCCCCGGTTGCGGTGACTACGTCATCCTCAACACCATCCGCAACTTCCTGCCCGAGTTGGGGTTGCGCCGCGAGAACATCGCGTTCGTCAGCGGCATCGGCTGCTCCAGCCGCTTCCCGTACTACCTGGAGACCTACGGCTTCCACTCGATCCACGGCCGCGCGCCGACCGTCGCGACCGGCCTCGCGCTGGCCCGCGAGGACCTGTCGGTGTGGGTCGTCACCGGCGACGGTGACGCGCTTTCGATCGGTGGCAACCACCTGATCCACGCGCTCCGACGCAATATCAACATCACGATCCTGCTGTTCAACAACAGGATCTACGGCCTGACCAAGGGTCAGTACTCGCCGACGTCGGAGACCGGCAAGGTCACCAAGTCGACCCCGATGGGGTCGCTGGACTACCCGTTCAACCCGGTCTCCCTGGCGTTGGGTGCCGAGGCGACCTTCGTCGGCCGCGCGCTGGACTCCGACCGCAAGGGACTGTCCGAGGTGCTCCGTGGTGCCGCGCAGCACCGCGGCGCCGCGCTCGTGGAGATCATGCAGGACTGCCCGATCTTCAACGACGGTTCGTTCGACGCTCTCCGCAAGGAGGGCGCCGAGGAGCGGCTGATCAACATCCGCCACGGCGAGCCGATCACGTTCGGTGCCGACGGCGAGTACTGCGTGATCAAGTCGGGTTTCGGGCTCGAAGCTGCCAAGACCGCCGACGTGTCGGCGGACGAGATCGTGGTGCACGATGCCGCAATCGAGGATCCGGCCTATGCGTTCGCGTTGTCCCGGCTGTCGGAACAGAACCTCGACCATATGGTCATGGGCATCTTCCGTCAGGTCAGCAAGCCCACGTACGACGATGCGGCACGTCAGCAGATCACGTCGGCGCGCGAAACCAGGGCCCACGACACCGCCGCACTGCAATCGCTGCTGCGCGGTAAGGACACCTGGACTGTCGACTGAATCGACCGGCTGACTGGTCGATCCCTGCTGCGCTAACGTCACGGTGTGACGTCATCGCTGCCGTTGGCCGCCGTCGTACTCGCTGGTGGCGCCTCAGGCGCATGGGCAGGGACAAGGCCACATTGCCGTGCGACGGTGCTCCCGGAGCCGTCACCTTGGTCCAGCGTGTGGTGTCCGTGGTCGGTGCGCGTTGCGAGCCGGTGTTCGTGATCGCAGCACCCGGCCAGGCGCTGCCCGATCTCGACGCCGTGGTGCTTCGCGACGAGATCCGCGGCGTAGGGCCTCTGCTGGCCACCGGAAGGGGACTGCGGGCGGCCGCGGAGGCAGGCCGCGAGCATGCCTTCGTGTGTGCGGTTGACATGCCTGCGCTCACCACTGAAGTGATCGACATTCTGGCCGACCCGGCCCAGCGACTCAGCGCCGACGTGGTGCTGCCGTGGGACGGCCGCCCGCATTATCTGGCGGGCATCTACCGCACCTCGCTGCACAGCGTCATCGCCGAGCTCCTGCGCGCCGGGCAGCGGAGCATGCGGGCACTGGTCGATTCCGTCGACTCTCAGCGGATCGTGCTCCCGGAGCAGCCCGCTCTTGTGAACGTCAACACCGTTGCCGACCTTGAGGCAGTGCTGCCGCCGCGATTGGCCTAGCAAATTCGCTTCCTTGAATTCATTTATTTGCTTGTAAATACACTGGCGCATCGATGTGCAATTCGGCCGTTGTTTGATCGTGATAAGACGCGGGTAGCCGGCCCGAAAGTTCTGACCCCGGCGCGCCACGGGTATTCTGCCTTGCGAGTAATCGCCTGCGGGGCAGCACATCTGAGCCGACTCCGACACGGAAGTGATTTGCACCGAGCCTCATTGGCGGCAACGTATCCTGCCGGTCCGTTCGCATAATTGATGGATTTGGGCATTGCCATGTGTCGCAGGGAATTGCGATTGGACGGTGTCCACGGGCCCGTGACCGCGCAGCGCCACTCGGCGCGATCACCGCCGCAGAGTTTTCGTCGAAAATGCTTTACACCAAGGGTTGCGGGCGGCCGCGGGTGCTTGCCGTATAGCGGTGCGGCTGCGGCGCCGCCGCTGAAAGAAACGTTCCGGTGCTGCGAAAAATGCTGTACGGAAAGCAGTTTCAATCGCGCGCCGGGGAGCGCGACTCGCTGGACACCAGCGAACCGTCGAGGCCGCTATTTGGCATGTTTAGGTGTCTTGTGGCTCTGCTCAGGCATTTTGGCGCCGTAGCAGCCGGGGGGCCTGTGGCGGCGGTGGTCCAGCTCACAAATTACCCGTGATTTGGCTCACTTTCGCGCGCGTGCCGCCGCGCGCTCGACGACTCCGTCAAACGTGAGGGTGACCTGCGCGGACGTCCCGCCGAGGCGCTCGTGATCATTCCGTGATCTGCGCGGCAGACCTTCCCGATCGACATGACTTTGTCGAAATCGGTTTGTACGGTCCTAATCAGCTTCTAACGGAGCAAATAATTCAAAACCACGAACCAGCGTGTGAGTGGGGCCAGGGCGGCTGATCGGCCACCCGCGGCCGCCGGGTCCAGGAGATCCGGCGAGGTTGTCAGTCGACCTCCCCTGTCGTGCCCGACCGAGACGGCGCGACCCGATGAATCCGCCTGATTTCAGGCTCTGTGCCCGAGGGATACCTCTGTGTCCATGCGGGTGTCAGTGGTGCGCGCTCGGCGAAAGGACTGAAGTTGAAGAACATCCGCAAGACGTTTGGGCTGGCCACCATCGCCGGAGCGCTCGCAGTGGCTCCGATGGCCCTGGCGACCGGCACCGCGAATGCGGACAGCGTCAACTGGGACGCTGTGGCCGCCTGCGAATCGGGCGGTAACTGGTCGATCAACACGGGGAACGGCTACTACGGTGGCCTGCAGTTCAACCTGGGCACCTGGCAGTCCAACGGTGGAGCGGGTTCGCCGCACGCCGCCAGCCGCGAGGAGCAGATCCGCGTGGCCGAGAACGTTCTGCAGTCGCAGGGTATCGGCGCGTGGCCGGTCTGCGGTGGGAACGGCTGACCGAAACACTTCCAAAAGGCGGTACCGGCTGAGTTCGGTACCGCCTTTTTGTTCGTCTACGCGAACCTCATTTCTCTCAGAGGCCTCTTACGCCAGTTAAGTAACGACTAAAACTTTTGCATCTTCGGTAACAGGTGATGTTCGTCACCCGACAGGTCAGATAACCGCAGCGTGAACGCAAGCGCTTCACATGCGGGCCTTTGAGTCATAACGGTCGGGGAAGGACCGCAGAGATGAACGTTCGCACGATTGTCAGCAAGGGCCTGATGGCCGCCGCCGTTTCCGGTGCTCTCGCCGTCGTGCCGATGGCGATGGACGGCACCACCGCCACCGCACGCGCTGATTCCGTCAACTGGGACGCCATCGCACAGTGCGAATCGGGCGGCAACTGGGCGATCAACACGGGCAACGGCCACTACGGCGGCCTGCAGTTCAAGCAGGCGACCTGGTCCTCCAACGGCGGGTTCGGCAGCCCGGCGACGCGCCCCGCGCAACGAGCAGATCCGCGTCGCCGAGAACGTACTGCGCACCCAGGGCCTGAAGGCATGGCCGAAGTGCGGCGCCAAGGGGCTCGCCGCCCAGGTGTGGGAACAGCCCCGCCGCGCCGGCTCGCGTCGCGGCCCCGCCCGGCCACAGCAACGCCACGGCCAACGGCTGCGCGAACCTGCCCACCTCCGCCTTCGGCGGCTTCGTCGACCTGCGCAAGATGTGCACCGCGATTCCTCACGCCGCGGTCGGCCCGCTGACGAACCTCAGCCGTCGACGTCGTTCGCCGTAGGCAGCGCGAAGGCCGAACCAGCGCGATCGAGGCAAGGTGCGCCGTGACGGCCCGTTCGGGAATGAGCGCCGTCGCACGGCTGGCGACCCCGCTGAGAAACGCCGGACGCAGGTTCACGATCCGCCCGATGGCCGCCGATTCACGGACCAGCGGGCGGACCCGTCGCTTCCGGAATTCGCCGAACCGGTGGAACGCGGTCGTAAGATCGGGCGCCAGGTCGACGAACCGGGCCAGGATCGCGGCGTCCTCAAGGCCCTGACATCCGCCCTGCCCGAGATGGGGACGCATCGGGTGCGCGGCATCGCCGACGATGACCGCGCGGCCGCGCGACCAGTGCTTCGGCTGGGCCCGGTCGTAGAGATCGTTGCGCAGGAGGTCGGCCGGGTCGGTCGACGCCGGCAGCCGGGGAACGGGGTCGGCCCAGCCCGCCAGCTTCGCCGTGAGGTACGCATGTTCGCCGCCGGGCGAAGCTGGCACCCTCCCGTGCCCGCTCGGTGGCGAACCAGTACGTGTGGTCGGGTCCGAGTGGCACGTGCCCGACCTCGGCACCTGCGGCCATGGTCTCGCCGGCCAGTGCCGGATCCAATGCGTAGGCGGCCACCCCCCGCCACGCGGTGTACCCGGCGTAGCGGCTGCGCAGCGGCCCGTTCAGCGTACGCGCCACCATCGAGTTGACGCCGTCCGCTCCGACGACCGCATCCGCCCGCCTGGATCTGCCCGTCCGACAGAGTGATCCGCACCGAGGACTCGTCGATGGCGACCGCTGTCGCGGACAACCCTGTCTCGACGGCACGGGACGGCAGCGCCGCGCGCAGGATGTCGGTCAGCACCGAGCGACGCACCACGACCAGCGGTTCACCCAGGGCGGCGACGATGCGCTGCGCCGACGGACGACGCAGCCACGTGCCGTCTCGCCAGCGGATCGCCCCGCCGGTCACCCGGCCGCCGGATTGGCGGACGCTGTCGCCCAAGCCGATGGCGTCCGAGCGCCGCCAGAGCATTCGGCCAGATGCTGATTCCCGAACCCGAGGTGGCATCGGTGCGCTGCTCGATCACGGTGACGTCAAACCCGCCGCGCCCCAGTGCCACGGCCGTCGCCAGGCCGGCGATGCCTGCGCCGATCACGGTGATGTGCGCTGACATGGAGTGACCTTATCGATCCGTCCGTCAAGTGGACGAGACAGCCAAGTCGCATCCACGAAACGCACGGCTGGTTTCCTGAAGGGCAACCGTGTCAACCGCTGGTGTCCCGGAAGGTGTCGATGAAACCTGCTCTCGAGCTGACAAGCGTGCCGATCTGGGCGACCACCCCGACCCGGCCGCCCGCCGACATCTCCGGCCGGTATTGGTCTGTGATCGCCTTCGGCGAGGCGGGTGCCGAGGTGGCCCGGCGGTGGAGTACCGAGATCGCCGGGGCGGGACACGAATCCGCCATGCGGATCCACGAGGTCGACGAGGACGGTGACGCGCAGGCGAGCGAAGCCGCGGGGGTTGCCGACGACGAAATGACCCGTCGCATCCACCGATGTGGGGCAGCGTCTGGTGCAGTGCGTGCACTGCCGGACGGTCACCGCGGCGGCGGTCGAGCTGGAAGAGGTGGTTGCGTGCGACGGTTGCGGCCGCAATCTTCTTGTTTACTACCATGTTTCGCGCCGGCAGGGTGTTCACCTCGGCTTCATGGTCGATGCAGAGGGGCAGGCAGCGTGGTGAGCACCCTCAAACTGACTGCGCGGCTCCACCGGCTTGTGCTCGATGATGGCCGCGTAGGCGGCGTTCTCGTGCTGGATCATCCGGGAAGGGTCGCGAAGCCGGCGACCATGTGCACGCAGCCGGCGGCGCCGACGTCGTGGAAGCCGAGCTAGGCGAGCATCCAGCCGGCGCTGTGCCAGCCCCACGCCGCGCCGATGATCCACACCACAGAACCGACGAGCACGGTCAGGATCAGGAAGGCGCTGGTACGGATGCGCTCCAGCACTGCGCCCGACATGATCGAGCCGGTGGTCGCGGCGAACAGGGCGAATGCGCCCCAGAAGATGCCGCTGGCCGGGTCATCGACGTTGAGGCCCATGTTGTCGCTCCAGGGCAGCGCAGCCTTGGCGGCATCGGTCATCTCGACGAAGCCGCTCGGCATCGCGTTGTAGAGGAACCAGCCGACGAAGTAGAACGACGCGACGATGGTCGCGAACGCAAGCAGGTTCTTCATGGCCGTCGCCAACACGTTCTTGGATCGACCTCCGCCCGGTCAGTTTCGGTTGGCTTCCCGCGAACCCAAGGTTTATTCGCAGTGTTCTCGAGGTACTGAGGGTGTACGAGGCTTGACGCTGATTGTGAGAATTCGTCCCATATGTCAAGGCGCGTTAATTGCGCGTGAAGTCGTCTTGGGCAGTGTGTTACGAAATCCGCATGACTTCTGCAAGCGGAACACCGTCGTCCTTCCACGATCTCGACGACTTCCTGGCGTTGCCCCGCGTGTCCGGTCTCGCGGTGTCACCCGACGGCGCGCGCGTCGTCACCACAGTGACGCAGCTCAACGACAAGCGCACGGATTTCGTCAGCGCGCTGTGGGAGCTCGATCCGGCCGGGCGCCGGCCGGCCCGGCGCCTCACCTACGGCGCCAAGGGGGAGTCGTCTCCTGAGTTCACCGCCGACGGCGATCTGCTCTTCCTCGCGGTGCGTCCCACTGCCGACGACGACAAACCGCCCCAGTCGCTGTGGTGTCTGCCCGCCGCGGGCGGAGAAGCGCACGAAGTCGCCGCGGTGCCGGGTGGAGTCGACGGCGTCGTATCTGCCGGCGGCACAACGGTGATCGCCTCGTCGATGCTGCCATCGGCCGTTGGCGTCGACGAAGACGCCAAGTTGCGGACGGCGCGTAAGGACAACAAGGTGTCGGCGATACTGCACGACGGCTACCCGGTGCGCTACTGGGACCACGACCTCGGCCCCGCGCAGGAGCACCTGTTCAGCGTCGGCGACGCTGCGCCGCGCGACCTGACCCCCGCGCCCGGGGACGGACTGCGCGACGCGCACTTCGACGTCAGCCGTGACGGCACCGTCCTCGTCACGACCTGGCAGGGGCCCGCGGCCGGCGCGGCCCGCCGCACCACGCTGGTGCGGATCGACGTACCCACCGGCCACCGCCAGACGATCGTCGACGACGCGGGCGCCGACATGGGTCTTCCGGCGATCTCACCCGACGGGCAGTCGGTGGCATACACCCGCGAGACGATCTCCACGCCGCACGAGGCGCCACGAATCACCTTGTGCGTACTGCGGTTCGGGGAAGAACCCGCCGAGCTGACCACAGGGTGGGATCGGTGGCCGACATCGGTGATCTGGTCGGCAGACGGCGCGTCGCTGATCGTGACCGCCGACGACAACGGACGCGGCCCCATCTCCACGGTCGACCCGGACTCCGGCGCGGTGCACCCACTCGTGACGGATGACTTCACCTATACCGACGTGCGGACCGCCCCAGGCGGTGCGCTCTTCGCGCTGCGCAGCTCGTACACCGCACCGCAGCATCCGGTCCGGATCGACGCCGACGGCTCGGTGGCCGAGCTGAATTGCGTTCCGATGCCGGATATTCCGGGGACCCTCACCGAGGTGACCGCGATCGCGGTCGACGGGCAGCCCGTCCGGTCGTGGCTCGCTGTCCCGCATGGTTCGGATCCGGCGCCGTTGCTGTTGTGGATTCATGGTGGCCCGTTGGCGAGCTGGAACGCCTGGCACTGGCGATGGAATCCGTGGGTGATGGTCGCCAAGGGCTACGCGGTGTTGCTGCCCGACCCCGCACTGTCCACCGGATACGGCCAGGAGTTCATTCAACGTGGTTGGGGAGCATGGGGTTTCGCGCCATACACCGATCTGATGGCGGCTGTCGACGCCGCATGCGTGCATCCGGGCGTCGACGAGACGCGCACCGCGGCGATGGGCGGTTCGTTCGGCGGATACATGGCCAACTGGATCGCAGGACACACCGACCGGTTCGCGGCGATCGTCACCCACGCCAGCCTCTGGGCGCTCGACCAGTTCGGCGCGACCACCGATGGCGGTTACTGGTGGGCCAGGGAGATGACACCGGAGATGTCGGCGGCGAACTCGCCGCACCTGTTCGTCTCCGACATCACCACCCCCATGCTCGTCATCCACGGAGACAAGGATTACCGCGTCCCGATCGGGGAGGGGCTGCGGCTCTGGTACGAGCTGCTCAGCAGGTCGGGACTGCCCGCCGCCGATGACGGCACCACCGAGCACCGATTCCTCTACTTCCCGTCGGAGAACCACTGGGTTCTGAGCCCGCAGCACGCGAAGATCTGGTACCAGGTCGTGCTGGCGTTCCTGGGTGCCCACGTGCTCGGTCAGGACGTCGAGCTGCCTGAGACGCTGGGGTAGCGTCGGCGGACATGAGTGACACCGGTGCGCGCGAGTTCGACATCGTCCTCTACGGCGCCACTGGATTCGCAGGCAAGCTGACGGCGGAATACCTGGCCGCCGCGGGCAGCGGCGCGCGCATCGCGCTGGCAGGCCGCTCCCACGACCGCCTGCTGGCGGTGCGCGAGTCGTTGCCCGATGCGGCGGCCGACTGGCCGCTGGTCGTCGCCGACGCCTCCCAGCCGTCGACGCTGAACGCGCTCGCGGCCAGCACGCGCGTGGTGATCACCACGGTAGGCCCGTATCTGCGCTACGGCATGCCGCTTGTCGCGGCGTGCGCGGCTGCCGGCACGGACTACGCCGATCTGACCGGTGAGCCGTTGTTTGTCCGCAGGGCAATCGATCTGTATCACAAGCAGGCCGTCGATACCGGTGCCCGCATCGTACATGCGTGCGGATTCGACTCCATCCCTTCGGATCTCACCGTTTTCGCGCTGTACCGGCAGGCCGAGAAGGACGGCGCGGGGCAGCTCGGCGAGACCAACTACGTGGTGCGTACCTTCGCCGGGGGAGCATCGGGCGGCACGATCGCGTCCATGGTCGGGTTGGCCCGGGAGGTGGCCGGTGATCCCGAGGGGCGACGGCTGCTCAACGACCCGTACGCATTGAGCCCGGACCGGTCGGCGGAGCCGGAACTTGGTGCCCAGCCCGACGCCCGCTGGCGGCGCGGACGTGACGTCGCCTCCGAACTGGACGGGCACTGGCTGGGCGCGTTCCCGATGGCGATTCCCGACACCCGCATCGTGCGCCGCAGCAATGCGCTGCTCGACTACGCATACGGCAGGCGCTTCGAGTACGCCGAGCACATGACTCTCGGGCGCTCCGTCGCGGCACCGCTGCTGGCGGCCATGGCGACGGCCGGCAACGTCGCGACGATCGGACTCGGCACCCGGTTCGCCAACCGCGTGCCCCAGCGCGTGCTCGACCGCGTGTTGCCCAAGCCCGGCACCGGGCCCAGCGAACAGGTGCGCGAACGTGGTCACTACACCGTCGAGACGTACACCACCACCTCGACCGGCGCCCGTTACGTCGCCAGGATGTCCCAGCAGGGCGACCCCGGCTACAAGGCGACATCGGTACTGCTCGGAGAAAGCGGTCTCGCACTTGCGCTGGACCGCGGCAAGCTTTCCGACCTGCGCGGAATCCTGACCCCCGCGGCGGCGATCGGCGATGCGCTGCTGGCCCGGTTGCCGGCAGCGGGGGTGGGGCTGGATGTGTCCCGGTTGAACTAGCTGAACTTCTCCGCGGCCTGGTCGCGCCGGTCTACCGTCGGTTCATGGCCAATTTCGATGAACTCCTCGGTGAGATACCGACCCAGCAGATCGCGAGTCGTCTCGGCGTCGACGAGGGCGAGGTGAACAGCGCGGTCAAGACGCTGTTGCCGGTGCTCGTCGGCGGCCTGCAACACAACGCCCAGGACCCGGGCGCGGCCGCCGGCATCGCGTCCGCGGCCAACAACCACGCCGCCAGCGGCCTGCTCGACGGTGGTGTCAACGTCGACCAGGTCGACGAGGCGGACGGCTCCAAAGCCGTCGCGAAGATCTTCGGCGGCAACGACACCGGTCAGGTGGCCTCGGCGCTGTCCGGCGGGGGCGCGGGAAACAGCGAGCTGATCAACAAACTGCTGCCGATCCTGGCCCCGATCGTGCTCGCCTATATCGGCAGGAAGCTCTCCGGTGGCCAGGCGTCGCCCGGGCAATCCGGGGGAGGCGGGCTCGGCGACATCCTCGGCGGCATCCTGGGTGGCGGCCACAGCGGGAGCGGAGGGGACAACCCACTCGGCAGCATCCTGGGCAGCGTGCTGGGTGGTGACAAGGCCGGCGGGCTCGGCGACATCCTGGGCGGCTTGCTGGGTGGCAGGAAGTAGCGCGGGCCACCAGGCCGGACGAAGTAGATCACGGAGCCTTCCTAGAATGACGCGGTGACCTCCCCGCCCCACGCCAACGGTGACGCCAAGAGCGCCCCGGAGCTCGAAACCCTGCCCAAGTCCTGGGACCCGGGCGCCGTCGAGAGCGACCTGTATGACGGCTGGGTCAAGGCGGGCTACTTCACCGCCGATCCCGCCAGCACCAAGCCTCCGTACTCGATCGTGCTGCCGCCCCCCAACGTCACCGGCAGCCTGCACATGGGCCACGCGCTCGACCACACGCTGATGGACGCACTGACGCGGCGCAAGCGTATGCAGGGCTACGAGGTGCTGTGGCTGCCCGGCATGGACCACGCCGGCATCGCCACCCAGAGCGTGGTGGAGAAGCAACTCGCGGTCGACGGCAAGACCAAAGAGGACTTCGGCCGCGAGCTTTTCATCGACAAGGTGTGGGACTGGAAGCGCGAATCGGGCGGCACCATCGGCGCCCAGATGCGCCGCATCGGCGACGGGGTGGACTGGAGCCGCGACCGGTTCACGATGGATGACGGCCTGTCCCGGGCCGTACGGACGATCTTCAAGCGGCTCTTCGACGCCGGGCTGATCTATCAGGCCGAGCGGCTGGTCAACTGGTCGCCGGTGCTGGAGACCGCGATCTCCGATCTCGAGGTCAAGTACGAGGACGTCGAGGGTGAGCTGGTGTCGTTCCGGTACGGCTCGATGAGCGACGACGAACCGCACATCGTGGTGGCCACCACCCGGCTGGAGACGATGCTCGGTGACACCGCGATCGCCGTGCACCCTGACGACGGCCGCTACCGCGATCTCGTCGGCAAGACGCTGCCGCACCCGTTCCTGGAGCGCGACATCATCGTGGTGGCCGACTCCCACGTGGACCCGGAGTTCGGTACGGGGGCGGTGAAAGTCACCCCCGCCCACGACCCGAACGACTTCGAGATCGGGCTGCGCCACCAGCTGCCGATGCCGTCGATGCTCGACACCAAGGGCCGGATCGCCGACACCGGAACGCAGTTCGACGGCATGGACCGCTTCGAGGCGCGGGTCGCGGTGCGCGAGGCGCTGGCCGCGGACGGTCGCATCGTCGCCGAGAAGCGGCCCTACCTGCACAGCGTGGGACATTCGGAGCGCAGCGGCGAGCCGATCGAGCCACGCCTGAGCCTGCAGTGGTGGGTGAAGGTCGAGTCGCTGGCCAAGGCGGCCGGTGACGCGGTCCGTAACGGCGACACGGTGATTCACCCCACCAGCCTGGAGCCGCGCTGGTTCGCCTGGGTCGACAACATGCACGACTGGTGCATCTCGCGGCAGCTGTGGTGGGGCCACCGAATCCCCATCTGGCACGGACCCAACGGTGAGACGGTGTGCGTCGGACCGGACGAGACGCCACCGGAAGGCTGGGAGCAGGACCAGGACGTGCTGGACACGTGGTTCAGCGCCGCGTTGTGGCCGTTCTCGACGATGGGCTGGCCGGACCGCACGCCCGAGCTCGCCAAGTTCTACCCGACCACCGTGCTGGTGACCGGCTACGACATCCTGTTCTTCTGGGTCGCGCGGATGATGATGTTCGGCACGTTCGTCGGTGACGATCCGGCCATCACTGGTGACGGCGCCCCAGAAAACTCACGTCCGCAGGTGCCGTTCGAGAATGTGTTCCTGCACGGGCTGATTCGCGACGAATTCGGTCGCAAGATGAGCAAGTCGCGTGGAAACGGCATCGACCCGCTCGACTGGGTGGAGACCTTCGGCGCGGATGCGTTGCGGTTCACCCTGGCCCGCGGCGCCAGCCCCGGCGGTGACCTGGCCATCGGCGAGGACCACGCCCGCGCCTCTCGGAACTTCGCCACAAAGTTGTTCAACGCGACCCGATTCGCGTTGCTCAACGGTGCCAACCCCGCCCCGCTGCCGCCGGCTGAGGAGCTCACCGATGCCGACCGGTGGATCCTCGGACGACTCGAAGAGGTTCGCGCCGAGGTGGATTCGACGTTGGATGCCTACGAGTTCAACCGGGCGTGCGAATCCCTGTACCACTTCGCCTGGGATGAGTTCTGCGACTGGTATCTGGAACTGGCGAAGGTGCAGCTCGGTTCCCAAGATGAGGCACAGACCGCTCGCACTACTGCGGTGCTGGCCTTCGTGCTCGACGTGTTGCTCAAGCTGCTGCACCCGGTCATGCCGTTCGTCACCGAGGTGCTGTGGAAGACGTTGACCGGGGGAGAGTCGTTGGTCATCGCCGATTGGCCGGCGCCGACCGGTTTCGACGTGGATCATGCTGCAGCGCAACGGGTTGCCGACATGCAGAAGCTCATCACCGAGGTGCGGAGGTTCCGCAGCGACCAGGGGCTCGCCGATCGCCAGCGGGTGCCTGCCCGGCTGTCCGACGTCACCGTCGCCGGTCTGGACGCCCACGTCTCCGCGGTGACGGCGCTGGCCTGGCTGACTCCGCCTGCCGACGGGTTCTCGCCGTCGGCGTCGGTGGAGGTGCGGCTGTCGACCGCGACGGTGGTGGTCGAGCTCGACACGTCGGGCACCGTCGACGTGGACGCCGAACGCCGCAGGCTGGAGAAGGACCTCGCCGCCGCGCAGAAGGAGCTGTCGGGCACGTCGGCGAAGCTCGGCAACGATGCGTTTCTGGCCAAGGCGCCCACGGAGGTCGTCGACAAGATCAAGGAACGCCAACGGATTGCGGGCGAGGAGGTGGAGCGCATCACCGCCCGTCTGACCGCCCTGTCATGACGGAACCGACGGTGCCGACGCCTGAGCCCACCCCGGACGAGGTCGCGTCACTCCTGCAGGTCGAGCACCTGCTCGATCAGCGCTGGCCCGAGACCAAGATCGAGCCGAGCACCGCACGGATCGCGGCACTGCTGGAGCTCCTCGGCTCGCCGCAGCTCGGTTATCCCTCGATCCACATCGGCGGCACCAACGGCAAGACGTCGGTGGCCAGGATGGTCGACGCGCTGCTGACCGCGCTGCACCGGCGCACCGGCCGCACCACCAGTCCGCACCTGCAATCGGCGGTCGAGCGCATCGCCATCGACGGGAAGCCGGTCAGCCCAGCGACTTACGTGAACACCTACCGCGAGATCGAACCCTTCGTCGAGCTCGTCGACCAGCAGTCCGAAGCCGCAGGTGGGCCGCGCATGAGCAAGTTCGAGGTCGTCACGGCGATGGCGTTCGCCGCGTTCGCCGACGCGCCCATCGACGTCGCCGTCGTCGAAGTCGGGCTGGGCGGCCGATGGGATGCCACCAACGTCGTCAACGCGCCGGTCGCGGTGATCACGCCGATCGGCGTCGACCATGTCGACTACCTCGGCGACACCATCGCCGAGATCGCCGGAGAGAAGGCGGGGATCATCACCAGGCAGGCTGATGATCTCGTCCCCACCGACACCGTCGCGGTGCTCGCCCGTCAGGTGCCCGAGGCGATGGAGGTGCTGCTCGCTCAGGCGGTGAGCGCCGATGCGGCAGTCGCGCGGGAGGACTCGGAGTTCGCCGTCGTCGGACGCCAGGTCGCAATCGGTGGACAACTGCTGGAACTGCAGGGCCTCGGCGGGTTGTACTCGGAAATCTTCCTGCCATTGCACGGTGAA
This sequence comes from uncultured Actinomycetota bacterium, assembly GCA_963796545.1. Classification (GTDB taxonomy): domain Bacteria; phylum Actinomycetota; class Actinomycetes; order Mycobacteriales; family Mycobacteriaceae; genus Mycobacterium. Next base: position 111,015 of record CAWCMF010000012.1, read on the forward strand.
CACCAGGCGCACAACGCCGTGGTGGCGTTGGCGGCCGTCGAGGCGTTCTTCGGCGCGGGCGCCCAACGGCAGCTCGACGTCGATGCGGTGCGCGCCGGGTTCGCGGAGGTGACATCGCCGGGTCGGCTTGAGCGATTGCGCAATGCACCAACGGTTTTCATCGATGCCGCACACAATCCGGCCGGAGCGGCGGCGCTGGCGGAGGCGTTGCGCGACGAATTCGACTTCCGGTATCCTGGTCGGCGTCGTCTCCGTCATGGCCGACAAGGACGTGGACGGCATCCTTGCGGCGCTCGAAACCGTGCTGGATCAGATCATCGTCACGCACAACGGGTCGCCGCGGGCGCTCGAGGTGGCCGCGCTGGCCGTCAAGGCCGAGGACGATCTTCGGCCCCGAACGTGTGATCACCGCGACGACGCTGCCTGACGCCATCGAGACCGCCACTGCGGTGGTCGAGGATTCGGGCAACGAGGGCGATGCCGGGGGCATGAGCGGAGCGGGCATCGTGATCACCGGTTCGGTGGTCACCGCGGGTGCGGCGCGCACCCTGTTCGGAAGGGACCCGGCATGAGCGAGCCGCCGGTTCGAGATCCTGGTGCGGGCACCGGCGCGGCACCCGCGCCCGACCCGTGGAAGAGCTTCCGCGGCGTGATGGCAGGCACTCTGATTCTGGAGGCCATCGTCGTGCTGCTCGCGCTCCCTGTGGTGGGCGCTGTCGGTCCTGGGCTCACCCCCTTGTCGATGGCCTATGTCATCGGCGTCGCGGTGATCCTGGTGTTGATGGCAGGCGTGCAGGGCCGGTCCTGGGCGATCTGGGCCAACCTCGGCGTGCAACTGCTGCTGATCGGTGGCTGGTTCATCTACCCGGGCATCGGCTTCATCGGGCTGCTGTTCGTGGTCGTCTGGCTGCTCATCGCCTACCTGCGCGCGGAGGTGCTGCGCCGACAGAAGAGAGGGCTCCTTCCGGGGCAGCGGCCCGCCTCCGACTAGTAGTCTGTGACCGTGACTGAGCGAACTCTCGTCCTGATCAAGCCCGACGGTGTGCAGCGCCGCCTCATCGGAGAGATCATCGGCCGAATCGAAGCCAAAGGCCTGACAGTCGCGGCGCTGGAGCTGAAGAACGTCAGCGACGAACTCGCCCGGGCCCATTACGCCGAGCACGAGGGCAAGCCGTTCTTCCCGTCATTGCTGGAGTTCATCACCTCGGGTCCCGTGGTGGCGGCGATCCTGGAGGGCCCGCGGGCCGTCGCGGCGTTCCGGCAACTGGCCGGCGGGACCGATCCCGTCGAGAAGGCCACTCCCGGCACTATCCGCGGTGACCTGGGGTTGGAGACCCAATTCAACCTCGTGCACGGCTCCGACTCGCCTGACTCGGCCGTCCGCGAGATCGACCTCTGGTTCCCCGGCCTGTAGAGGCCGTATCGTCCGAGCTAACCCAGCGTTGGCGGTCCACTCCTGAACGTGTGGGATAATGGTCGAAGGTGACCTGCCTTACAACCCGGGTCGGTCACCCGAATGAAGACTTCGACGATCGCGACCATCGCTACCGCGGTGCGGCGCAGACAGTCCAGCCATCATTCAGACCGGCACCGAGACCGTTCCTTCGGGATCACTCGGAGCAAGACCAAACAAGGTCCGGGAGTAGATAGCCCGGACGAAGAATCGGAAGCCCTCGCGTGGCCGCGTCAGCAAATGACGCGCCCGGGGGCTTGAGGAGAATTTGTGGCCGACAATGAGAATTTTCAGGCACCGACTCACGACCTCGCGGAAGAGACTCGAGCACGCCGAGTCTCCCGCTGAGGCGAAGGACGCCACAGCACCGCCCGAGAAGCTGAGGGTTCATTCGCTGGCGCGGGTCCTGGGGACCACCAGTAAGCGGATCATCGACGCGCTCGTCGAGCTCGACGGCCGGGCGCGCAGTGCGCACTCGACGGTGGGTCCCGAGGAAGCCGACCGGGTCCGCCAGGTGCTCGCCGAACCCGAGCCGGCTGCCGAGGACCCCAGCCCGAAGCGCCTGCCGAGGACGAGCCCGAGTCCCGGCTGATCCTGGAGACCCCCACGCCACGAACGGCTGTCGAGCCCGCCGACTACCTGCCGCTTTTCGTGGCGCCGCAGCCGGTCCGGTTCGTCGACGCCGACCGGGACACCGACGACAGCGACGATGCCGACGCCGACGATGCCGACGCCGACGATGCCGACGACGACTCCGACGCGGATTCCGACGACGATCAGTCAGGGCGTCCCACCGCCAAACGCCGCAGGCGGGGACGCCGCGGACGCGGCCGCGGCCGGGGCGAACAGAACGGCGACGAACCAGCCACCGACTCCGACGCCGATGAGACCGACGGCGAGAAGTCCGATTCCGGCGACGAGTCCGACGATTCCGATGACGACACCGGTGATGACGACGGCTCAGGCGGCGACGCCGGCAGCCGCCGTCGGCGCCGCCGCCGCAGGCGCAAGTCCGGCTCTGGCGACGACAACGACAACGGATCCACCGACGATCCGCCCAACACCGTGGTCCATGAGCGGGAGCCCAGGAAGTCCGGTAGGGGCGACAGGTCCGACAAGTCCGACAAGGACGAGATCCAGGGCATCAGCGGGTCGACCCGGCTGGAGGCCAAGCGGCAGCGGCGCAGGGACGGCCGCGACGCCGGCCGTCGCCGCCCGCCTATCCTCAGCGAGGCCGAATTCCTGGCCCGCCGCGAGGCTGTCGAGCGCGTGATGGTCGTCCGCGACAAGATCCGCAGCGAGCCGCCGCATGAAGGCGCCCGGTACACGCAGATCGCGGTCATGGAGGACGGCGTCGTCGTCGAGCACTTCGTGACGTCAGCGGCCTCGGCGTCGTTGGTCGGCAACATCTACCTGGGCATCGTGCAGAATGTGCTGCCCTCGATGGAGGCGGCGTTCGTCGACATCGGCCGCGGCCGCAACGGCGTTCTCTACGCCGGCGAGGTCAACTGGGAGGCCGCCGGTCTCGGGGGCGCCCAGCGCAAGATCGAGCAGGCCCTCAAGCCGGGCGACTACGTCGTCGTGCAGGTCAGCAAGGATCCGGTCGGTCACAAGGGAGCCCGGCTGACCACGCAGGTCTCGCTGGCCGGCCGCTACCTGGTCTATGTGCCAGGAGCGTCCTCGACCGGCATCAGCCGCAAGCTGCCCGACACCGAGCGCCAGCGGCTCAAGGAGATTCTGCGCGAGGTCGTTCCCTCCGATGCGGGCGTGATCATCCGAACGGCGTCCGAGGGCGTCAAGGAAGACGACATCCGCACCGACGTCGAGCGGCTGCAGAAGCGCTGGAACGGAGATCGAGGCCAAGGCCGCCGGGATCATCGACAAGAAGGCCGGCGCCGCGGTCGCCCTGTACGAAGAGCCCGACGTGCTGGTCAAGGTGATCCGTGACCTGTTCAACGAGGACTTCTCCGGTCTGATCGTGTCGGGTGACGACGCGTGGCAGACCATCGACGACTACGTGAATTCCGTCGCGCCCGAGCTGCTTCCGCGGATGACGAAGTACGAGCCTGCTGGTCGCGGAGGCGCCCGACGTCTTCGCCGTGCACCGCATCGACGAACAACTCACCAAGGCGATGGATCGCAAGGTGTACCTGCCGTCCGGCGGCACGCTGGTGATCGACCGCACCGAGGCCATGACGGTCGTCGACGTCAACACCGGCAAGTTCACCGGCTCGGGCGGCAATCTCGAGCAGACGGTCACGCGCAACAATCTGGAGGCCGCCGAGGAGACGGTGCGGCAACTGCGACTGCGCGACATCGGCGGCATCGTGGTCATCGACTTCATCGACATGGTGCTGGAATCCAACCGGGATCTGGTGCTGCGGCGGTTGACCGAAGCGCTGGGCCGGGACCGCACGCGGCACCAGGTGTCGGAGGTGACCTCGCTCGGTCTGGTCCAGCTGACCAGGAAGCGCCTGGGCACCGGCCTGATCGAAGCGTTCTCGACCACCTGTCCGCACTGCCAGGGCCGCGGCATCATGCTCCATGGCGACCCCGTCGACACCGCGTCGGCGATGGCGGGCGCGGCCCGGAAGTCCGAACCCGGCACCGGACGCCGCAGCAAGCGCGGAAAACGCGGCGCGAAGACCGAGCAGGAAGTTCAGGTCGCCAAGGTGCCCGCACACCTGCCGGGTGAGCATCCGATGTTCAAGGCGATGGCCGCGGCCACCGGCAAGCCCGAGGACGACGAATCCGACGACGATGTCGACACGACCGCCCAGGCGCCCGAAGAGGTCGCCGAGCTCGATGCCGACGCCACACCCGCCGTGACCGGTGAACTCGACGACGACTTCGGCGACGACACCGACGACTCGGACGATGAGGACGAGGACGAGGACGAGTCGGACGAGATCGACCTCGACGACGACGAGGATGACGACGACGAGGACGATGACCTCGACGACGAGGACGACGAGGACGACGACCTCGATGACCTCGACGACGACGACGACGACGACGAGGACGACGACGACGAGGACGACCTCGATGACCTCGACGACGAGGACGACGACGAGGACGACGACGAGCCTGTCGCCGTTCCGGCAGGCCGGCAGCGAAGGCGTGCAGCCGCGCGGCCCGCTGGTCCGCCGAGTGGCGACTGAGCGGTTTGACCCTCTACCCGCTGGTCACGTACCCTTGACCAGTTGTCTCCAGGGGCCCGCCCACGCTGGCCGGAGACGGGACGAGATCCCGCACCAAGACCCGCACGCACACCCCGGTGATGCGCGCCCGCACGCGAAGTAGAGGAAGACCAACGATGGCAGCCGAAACAGCCACGTACGCGATCGTCAAGACCGGTGGCAAGCAGTACAAGGTCGCTGCCGGTGACATCGTCAAGGTGGAAAAGCTCGACGTCGAGCCCGGTGGCACCGTCTCGCTGCCCGTCGCCCTCGTGGTCGACGGTGCGAAGGTGACCACCGACGCCAAGGCGCTGGAGAAGGTCGCGGTCACCGGCGAGGTCCTCGAGCACACCAAGGGTCCGAAGATCCGCATCCACAAGTTCAAGAACAAGACCGGCTATCACAAGCGGCAGGGCCACCGTCAGCAGCTGACGGTGCTCAAAGTCACCGGCATTAAGTAACGACGGGAGCGACAGACATGGCACACAAAAAGGGCGCTTCCAGCTCACGCAACGGTCGTGACTCAAACGCGCAGCGGCTCGGCGTCAAGCGGTTCGGCGGCCAGGTCGTCAAGGCCGGCGAGATCCTGGTCCGCCAGCGCGGCACCCACTTCCACCCCGGCGTCAACGTCGGTCGCGGTGGCGACGACACGCTGTTCGCGACGGCCCCCGGCGCCGTGGAGTTCGGCACCAAGCGCGGTCGCAGGTTCGTCAACATCGTCAAGGTCGCCCGCACCGCATCTGATGTCGCCGCTGACGCGGCTCCGAAGGCCTGAGGCGTCCTCAACGTCGGCATCGGCGTTTTGCACGGCCTTCGCGTTCGGGCCCGCAAAACGTAGATTTCGACATGGAAAGGACGTCCGATGCCCCGGTTCATCGACCGCGTCGTCATTCACGCGCGGGCGGGTAACGGCGGCAACGGCTGTGCCTCGGTCCACCGCGAGAAGTTCAAGCCCCTTGGCGGCCCCGACGGGGGTAACGGCGGCAGCGGCGGCAGCATCGTGTTCGTCGTCGACCCTCAGGTGCACACGCTGCTGGACTTCCACTTCCATCCACACGTGGTCGCGCCGTCGGGCAAGCAGGGCGCAGGCAACAATCGCGATGGCGCCGCGGGTGCCGATCTGGAAGTAAAGGTTCCCGACGGGACGGTCGTCCTCGACGAACGTGGACAGATCCTCGCTGACATGGTCGGCGCAGGAACCCGATTCGAAGCGGCCGCAGGCGGTCGAGGCGGCTTGGGCAACGCCGCACTCGCGTCGCGGGCCCGCAAAGCACCTGGCTTCGCATTGCTCGGCGAGCAGGGCGATATCCGCGATCTCACCCTCGAGCTGAAGACCGTGGCCGATGTCGGGTTGGTGGGTTACCCCTCTGCGGGCAAGTCGTCGCTGGTATCGGTCATCTCGGCGGCCAAGCCGAAGATCGCCGACTACCCGTTCACCACGCTGGCGCCGAACCTCGGGGTGGTCTCGGCGGGGGAACACACCTTCACCGTCGCCGACGTTCCCGGGCTGATCCCCGGCGCCTCCGAGGGACGTGGACTCGGGCTGGATTTCCTGCGGCACATCGAACGGTGTGCGGTGCTGGTGCACGTCGTGGACTGCGCGACGCTGGATCCGGGACGTGATCCGATCTCGGACATCGAGACCCTCGAAGCCGAGCTTGCCGCGTACACGCCGACGCTGCAGGGCGATTCGACACTCGGTGACCTCGGCGAACGGCCTCGGGCCGTGGTGCTCAACAAGATCGACGTTCCCGACGCCCGTGAGCTCGCCGACTTCGTCCGCGAGGACATCGCGCAGAAGTTCGGCTGGCCGGTGTTCGAGGTGTCGACGATCGCCCGAGAGGGTCTGCGGCCCATGACGTTCGGGCTGTGGGACATGGTGTCGTCCTATCGCGCGGCGCAACCCGAGGTGGTGCCGCGCCGTCCGGTGATCCGGCCGATCGCCGTCGACGACACCGGATTCACCGTCAAGGCGGACGGCATGGGCGGGTTCGTCGTCAAAGGCACCCGCCCGCAGCGGTGGGTGGCGCAGACCAATTTCGACAACGACGAGGCAGTCGGCTACCTGGGTGACCGATTGGCTCGCCTCGGCGTCGAGGACCAACTACTCAAACTCGGTGCGCGGCCCGGTTGCGCGGTGACGATCGGCGACATGACGTTCGACTGGGAGCCGCAGACGCCTGCCGGCATCGACGTGCCGCTGACCGGTCGCGGTACCGACCTGCGTCTGGAACAGAGTGACCGGATCGCGGCCGATGAGCGCAAGGCAGCGAGGAAGGCGCGCCGGGAGAGCGGCGACGGTAGTGAGTAGCACGTGAACTCGGTTCACCGCGACGTGATCCGCGGCGCGCGCTCTGTCGTCGTGAAGATCGGCACCACTGCACTGACCACGCCCACCGGTGTGTTCGATGCGTCGCGCCTGCAACACCTCGCCGACGCGATCGAAGCGCGGATGAAGGCAGGGTCCGACGTGGTGATCGTGTCGTCTGGTGCGATCGCCGCAGGCATCGAGCCACTCGGGTTGACGAAACGGCCGACCGATCTGGCGACCAAGCAGGCGGCGGCCAGCGTCGGACAGGTGGCCCTGGTCAACTCGTGGAGCGCCGCTTTCGGCCGGTATGACCGCACGGTGGGGCAGGTCCTGCTCACCGCCCACGACATCTCGATGCGTGTGCAGCACACCAACGCCCAGCGCACCCTGGACCGGCTGCGCGCGTTGCACGCCGTGGCGATCGTCAACGAGAACGACACCGTGGCGACCAACGAGATCAGATTCGGTGACAACGACCGACTCTCGGCGCTGGTCGCCCACCTGGTCGGCGCCGATGCCCTGATCCTGCTGAGCGACGTCGACGGCCTCTACGACAGCGATCCGCGAAAAGGTAACGCGCATTTCATTCCTGAGGTCTCCGGCCCTGATGACCTGGAGGATGTGACCGCCGGCCGCGGCAGCCATCTGGGCACCGGCGGCATGGTCTCGAAGCTGTCCTCGGCACTGTTGGCTGCCGACGCGGGTGTGCCGGTGTTACTGGCCGCGGCATCGGAGGCGTCCGCCGCGCTCGCCGACGCGTCGGTGGGCACCGTCTTCGCGCCGCGCGCCGAGCGCATGTCGGCACGGCGGTTCTGGGTGCGTTACGCCGCCGAGGCCTCCGGCGCACTGACATTGGACGACGGTGCGGTCAATGCTGTTGTCCGACAACGACGTTCCTTGCTTGCCGCAGGTATCACGGCCCTGTCCGGCCGGTTCTACGGCGGCGATGTCGTCGAGCTGCGCACCCCGGACGGCACCATGGTGGCGCGGGGTGTCGTCGCCTACGATGCCGCCGAACTCGCGACGATGCTGGGCAGGTCCACCTCGGACCTACCTGCCGAGATGCGCAGGCCCGCCGTGCACGCCGACGACCTCGTCGCCGTCTAGCTCACGCGGGGTTGTGGGCGAAGCTCACCTTGACCACGCCGTGGTCGCCGGTGCCCGTTTCCTTGTGGTTGTCGAAGTTGAGGTGGTCGTTGTTGATCACCAGCCCGTCGAACAACCACAGACGCCGTCGGCTGTTGTCGTAGAACTGCTCGCTGACCAGGATGTGGTCGAGCGACTCCCGCAGGTCCTGATGCACGTGGGTGTAGTAGACGTCGCGAGTGTCGCGATACTCCTGCAGCGTCTGCGCCGTATAGAGGCCGACGTCGCTGCCGCCGGTTGAGCCTCCGACGAGAAAGCGCGGTTGTTCGGTCAGGATGTTCGCGGTGTTGCTGGCCTGGCCGTCGTTGATGTCGCCGAGCACGATCACCGGCGTCTCGGTGCCCTTCATCACGTCGGTCAGCAGGATGCGCAGCGCGACGGCCTCGGCGGTCCGGCGGATCGTCGAGATTCCCGCACCGAGCGCCTTCTGATGAGGCTTGAACAGTTCGGGTCCTTGTCGAACCACTCCTCGGCGGATATCTGCGTCGGCAGCTTCGACTTCAGGTGCGTCACGAAAACCTCGGTAGCGGGCTGATCGTCGCGCAGTTGGACACTGAACCGCAGGACGGGGCGGGAGAAGCCTTTGATCGCCAGCTTGATCTCGGGAGCCTGCGGTCCGCGGGATCCTTGCCGAGTTGCAGCTTGAGCGCTTTCGGGAAATTTGTCCACCCAATCCGGTTCGCCGGCAAGCAAACCCTTCCGCACCAGCGCTCCGCACACGATCTTCCCGCCGGTCGCCGGCTCGGCGAGGACGTCGTACTGCTCCTTGAGCGGCGTGTGCACCTCGAGCACCGCCTCGAGGGCCGTCTTGCTCCACAGCTCCTGCAGACCGACGATGTCGGCGTCGAGTGTCCCCAGCTGCCACGCGATCCACTTGATCTTGACGTCGAACTCTTCGTCGGTCCAGGTCTGCCCCTGGTTCATCGGCTTGCCTGGCTCCTGCAGGTTGTACAGGTTGAACGTCGCCACACTGAAGCGTTCCCGCGCCATGGGCCCCCCTAGCCGCGTTGTCAGCGCCAAGCATTTCGAAGTTGTGGCAAGGGTAATCGACGTGCGTGTGAACGATCACCGAACCGGTGACGTCCAGTCAAACAACCAGACTCAGTTCATCTGCGAGCAGCGCCAGCATCGGCGAGCAACCGGTGTCGATCTTGACCGTCGCCAAGTCGTCACCGCGGGTTGGGCCACGGTTGATGATCGCGATCGGCATCCCCGCCGCGGCGGCGTGGCGTACGAAGCGGTAGCCCGAGCAGACGGTCAGCGAGGACCCGGCAACCAACAGCGCATCGGCGCCGTCGACAAGCGAATATGCCTGTTCGACCCGGTCTTTCGGCACGTTCTCGCCGAAGTAGACGATGTCGGGCTTGAGCATTCCGCCGCATCGCGGACAGTCGACGATCAGGAACGAGGAGGTGTCGGCGACGACCGCATCGGCATCAGGGGCCACCGCGATCCCACCGACCGCGGCTGCGCTGTCGGCGAAACCCGGGTTGGCGTCCTCGAGAAGGTCGGCCAGGTCCGTACGCGGCATCGTGGATCCGCAGTCCAGACAGATCACCCGCGCGTAGGTGCCGTGCAGGTCGATGACCACATCGCTGCCCGCCTTCGAATGCAGCAGATCGACATTCTGGGTGATCACTCCCGTGACCACCCCGGCGCGCTCCAGCGCCGCCAGCGCGCGGTGCCCGGCGTTGGGCACGCGTCTGGTCCATGTGCCGCCACCCGAGGTGGTTGCGCGCCCAATAGCGCTGCCGGAAGGCCGCGTCGGAGGTGAACTGGCGGATCGTCATCGGGTTGCTCGGCGGGGAATCGGGGCCCCGATAGTCGGGGATCCCCGAGTCCGTGGAGATGCCGGCACCGCTCAGCACCGCGACGCGTAGGTCCCTCAGTAGGGCGACGAGTTCGGGTGCTTCCACCCTGCCAAATGTAGGTGATCAGCCCTGGTGAACGGGTTCGTGCTGGTCAGCGGACTCGGTGCTGCCGTTCGTGATGTGGCGAGCGTCGTCTTCGTCGTCTTCGTCGTCGTGCTCGATGGCGACGATCTCGACGACCTCGACGTGCTTCTCGATCCGGTTGTCGTCGGACAGCGGCACCGACACGGTGAGGATGCCGCGGTCGTAGATGGCGTTGACGTCGTTCTCGTCGGCGCCGTCGGGCAGCGGGAGGGTCCGGGAGAACGTTCCGTAGCTGAACTCGGAGCGTCCGTAGCTCTCGTCGGGACGAGACCGCTCGGCGGTGATGGTGACCCGGCCGTCACGCACCGTCACCTCGATGTCCTCGTCGGGATCGACGCCAGGGAGCTCTGCGCGGATCTCGTACATGTCGTCATGCGTCTCGTCCTCGACGCGAATCGAACGGGTCTCGAAGAGCGGCCGCAGCGCCGTGAAGGCGGGCAAGTTCGAGCAGGTCGGCGAGATCTGACAGCAGGGGGCGTGAATGGCGTTGGGTGGCAACCTTGTTCATGCGTTCACCATGCGCGCAGGAGGAAAAATATTCGGATCGGGCAAGGTGCGATCAGGCGAACGACAGGCCAACACACACCCCCTGACCGGTTCTGCCTCGATGGCGGGCGACAATGGTGGCGATGGACTTCTACTCGGCTTACCAGCAAGGATTCGTCCGTGTCGCCGCCTGCACCCAGCAGGTGGCCATCGCCGATCCCGCGACCAACGCCGAATCGGTGGTGGCGGTGGCCCGTGAGTGCGACACCGACAGCGTCGCCCTCGCCGTCTTCCCGGAGTTGACGCTGTCGGGGTACTCGATCGAGGACATCCTGCTGCAGGACGCACTACTGGAGGCGGTGCACGAGGCGCTGCTCGCGGTGGTGGCCGGGTCCAGGGGCCTGATGACGGTGCTGGTCGTCGGGGCGCCGCTGCGGTTCGGGCACCGGATTTACAACACCGCCGTCGTCATCCACCGGGGCAGGGTTCTCGGCGTCGTGCCGAAGTCCTATCTGCCCACCTATCGCGAGTTCTATGAGCGGCGCCAGATGGCTGCGGGCGACGATGTGCGAGGCACGGTGCGGATCGGCGACGACGACGCGCCGTTCGGCCCCGACCTGTTGTTCGCCGCCACCGACGTGCCCGGCCTTGTGCTGCACGTCGAGATCTGCGAGGACATGTTCGTGCCGATCCCGCCGAGCGCCGAGGCGGCGCTGGCCGGGGCGACGGTGCTGGCCAACCTGTCGGGCAGTCCCATCACGATCGGCCGGGCCGAGGACCGCGCCCTGTTGGCGCGCTCGGCCTCGTCACGGTGTCTGGCTGCCTATGTCTACGCGGCGGCGGGGGAGGGCGAATCGACCACCGATCTGGCGTGGGACGGTCAGACGATGGTGTGGGAGAACGGGGTCCGCCTGGCCGAGTCGGAGCGCTTCCCGGCGGGTGCCAGGCGTTCGGTCGCCGACGTGGATCTGGAGTTGCTGCGTTCGGAACGGCTGCGGATGGGCACGTTCGACGACAACCGCGTGCATCACGGCATCACGGCCGACCACTACCGTCGCGTCGAGTTTCTGCTCGACCCGCCGCCCGGCGACATCGGATTGCGGCGCAGGATCGAGCGATTTCCGTTCGTGCCATCGGATGACGCACGGCTGCAACAGGATTGCTATGAGGCCTACAACATCCAGGTGGCCGGTGCTTGAGCAGCGGCTGCGTGCGATCGGCTCACCGAAGGTCGTCATCGGAGTGTCCGGCGGGCTGGATTCCACCCACGCCCTGATCGTCGCCGCCCACGCGATGGACCGGCTCGGCCGCCCACGCAGCGACATCCTCGCGTTCACGCTGCCCGGGTTCGCGACCGGCGAACGCACCAAGGGAAACGCGATCCGGCTCGGCGAGACGCTCGGAGTGACGTTCTCCGAGATCGACATCCGGAAGACGGCGCAGCTGATGCTCACCGAGATGGACCATCCGTTCGCCCGGGGCGAGAAGGTCTACGACATCACATTTGAGAATGTGCAGGCCGGCCTGCGCACCGACTATCTCTTTCGGCTGGCCAATCAGCGCGGCGGGATCGTGTTGGGTACCGGCGATCTCTCCGAGCTCGCGCTCGGCTGGTCCACCTACGGTGTCGGTGACCAGATGTCGCACTACAACGTCAATTCCGGGGTGCCCAAGACCCTGATTCAGCACCTGATCCGGTGGGTCATCTCATCAGGCCAGTTCGATGCGGCCGTCAACGACGTGCTCCAGTCGGTGCTCGACACCGAAATCACGCCCGAACTGGTACCCACCGGCGAGGACGAGGAGATTCAGAGCAGCGAGGCCAAAGTGGGCCCCTATGCGCTGCAGGATTTTTCGTTGTTCCAGATACTGCGATTCGGGTTCCGCCCGTCCAAGGTAGCCTTCCTGGCCTGGCATGCGTGGAGCGATCCGGACCGCGGCGACTGGCCTCCGGGATTCCCGCCGGACAAGCGGCCGTCCTACTCGCTCCAAGAGATCCGGCACTGGTTGCAGATCTTTGCGCAGCGGTTCTATTCGTTCTCCCAGTTCAAGCGTTCCGCACTACCTAATGGCCCCAAGGTGTCCCACGGCGGCTCGCTGTCTCCGCGCGGGGACTGGCGTGCTCCGTCGGACATGTCGGCGCGCACGTGGCTCGACGAGATCGAGAAGTCGATCCCTACCGAGTAGCTCTTCCCACGCCGGGAGCGAAGCGGCCAACCTCCGCCAGGTAGCTGCGGTAGATCGCCCCGTGCGCTTCGCGGAGATAAGGCTCCTCGACCGCGCGCACCTGAAGTTCGATGGTGAGCACCAGCAGCGCGAACCCCGCGAGTGCAACCGGGTTCGGCGTCACCAGCGTGACGCCGAACGCGAAGAGGATCATCGCGGAAAAGATCGGGTTGCGGACGACCGCGAACACCCCGGTGTGCACGAGCGTCGTGGTCTCGGAGTGGTCGACCCCGATGCGCCACGAATCACCCATGTCCAGCTGGGCGTAGACGGTCGCAGCAATCCCGAACAGCGCGATGACGATGCCGAGGGTCTGCAGCCATGGCGCATTCAACACACTCAGCGGGGCGACGAGACCGAACCGCTGCAGCGCAGGCGCGGTGACCCCTATTGCGATCGCGACGACGAAACCCGTCCCGGCGATCCACTCGACCGAGCCAGGCCTGCCGCTGATGCCTTTGAACCCGGTCGACCCGGTCCGGCGTCGTTGTACATAACTACGCCAACCGAATCCGAGTATCGCGAAGACGGCGAAGAGACCCAGTGCGATCACGGGCATGTCGGTTCCTTGAGTTCGTAGCCGCAGCACGGGTCGCCGCGCCAGGCGTTGACTCCTTCTCGCACCGCGAGCGCGGCAATGCCCAGCGCGGCAACGGGATCGGCCCAAGCCCACCCGAAGAGTCCGTGCAGGGCCAAGCCGGCCAACAGGACCGCGGACAGGTAAGTGCACAGCATCGTCTGCTTGGCATCGGCGACCGCGGAGGCCGAGCCGAGCTCACTTCCGGTGCGCCGCTGTGCGTAGGACAGCGCGGGCATGATGAACAGGCTTGCCAGCGCGATGACGATGCCGATCGGTGACGGCTGCGTTTCGTGGATTCCGGCCAGCGTCAGGATCGCGTCGACGGTGACGTACGCAGCCAGTGCGAAGAACGTGAAGGCGATGAACCGCAGCGCGGCCTTCTCTCGGGTCTCGGGATCCTTCGCGGAGAACTGCCATGCCACTGCCGCCGCCGAGGACACCTCGACGAGGGAGTCGAGGCCGAACCCGATCAATGCCGCCGATGACACCCGGGTGCCCTCGGTCAATGCGATCGCCGCCTCGATGAGGTTGTAGGTGATCGTCGCTGCCACCAGCAGTCGAATGCGACGGGTCAGAACAGCGCGGCGTTGCGTGGTTACCGCCATCAGCAGCAGCCCTCGTCGGACGCGGGGCAGCACGCCGGGTCGACGTCCAGCACAAGGCCGACGATGTCGGTCAGCGCGTGCGCGATCCGGGGGTCGGCCAACTCATAGCGGCTGCGGCGGCCTTCCGGGCTCACGGTGACGAGCCCGCAGCCGCGCAGGCAGGCGAGGTGATTGGACAGGATCTGGCGCGACACCCCGATCCGGTCGGCGAGTTCGGACGGGTAGCCCGGCCCCTCGCGAAGGATCAACAGGATCTCGGCGCGCGTCGCATCCGAGAGCGCATAACCGAAGCGGGAGAGCGCGTCGCTACCGATGATCGTCTGCATGGATCAGACAGTACATCGAAATCTGTATTCAGAAAAGAATGAACTTTCTAGAGCCGGCCGTCGATTCTCAGATCCGGGTGCACCCACGACGGCGAACGCCGTTCCTTGAAAGCCATGAATCCCTCGATCGACTCGGGAGCGCCGAGGCTGGCTTGCATGCCGATCCGGTCGTACAGCCCGATGTAGTCGTCGAGGCTCGACTTGATGACCGTCCTGGCGGCGGGTGCCGTGCGGCAGCACTGGGCCAGCACTTCCCGTGCCGTATCGGCCAACTCGTCATGCGGAACCACCCGGGCGACCAAGCCCCAGTCGCGGGCTTCCTCCGCGGTCAGCTTCCGGCCGGTGAACATCAGGTCCCGGGTGCGAACCGGACCGATCAGCCGGGCCAGCATGTGGCTGTAGTAGGTGTCGGCGATTCCGCGGTAGAGCTCGGGCACGCGGAATGTCGCGCGGTCGCTGACCACCGCCATGTCGGCGCACAGCGCGATCTGCATGCCGCCGCCCTGACACAGCCCGTTGACCGCGGCCACCACCGGTTTGGCCGACTGCCGCAGCGTGTCGAACGGCAACGCGTCCATGCCGAGCGCGGGCCCGAAGGTCATCCAGTTGTCGGCTCCGCCGCCGCCCATGTCACCGCCCGGCGCGAAGACGTCGCCGGTGCCGGTGATGAGCAGCCCCGCGAGGTCCGGGTCGGATTCGACGTGCTTGACCGCGTACTTGATCCCGAAGTACATCGCCGGGGTCATCGCGTTGCGCGCCTCCGGCCGGTCGAGCCGGCAGACGCCGAACGGCCCCTCGCGGGTGAAGTGCAGAAACGGGGTGCCGAGCCAGTCGCCTTCGGGCGGGCGGGCGGAGTGTCCTGGGGGCGGGGTTCGGTGGTCATCGCTGCGGTCCTCCGCTCGCTGGGTTCAGGACGCGTCCAGGACGTCCTCGATGGCCTCACTGTAAGGCGCACAGTCGCCGGCACCGTGGACCAGTGTCGCCAGCGCCCCGGCGGCGCACGCGCGGCGCAACGCAGCTCGAGTCCGTCGGGCCAGGTCGCGGCGAGCACGCCGGCGAACACGTCGCCGGCGCCGGTGGTGTCCACGGCTTCGACCGCGGGCGCCGGGACGTCGAAGCGGTCGTCTCGCCGATGTGCCTGGCGCCCCGGGCGCCGCGCGTGATCACCAGGTGCGAGACCCGCGCGCGCTCCCCGTCGAGCCAGTCGTCAGCCTCGGTCTCGTTGACGACGACGACGTCCGTCGTCTCGGCCAGATGCGGCGAGGTCGCCGGGATCCGCGACCGGCGGGCGAGGCGTTGAGCACCACCGTCGCGCCGGCGGCCGCCCGACCCGCGCAGCGGCGATGGCGGTATCGATCGGGATCTCCAACGAGATCAGCACGCACGTCGCTGTCGGCGACCACGGCTCGGACCGCCGGCGAACTCAGGCTCAGATGCCCGTTGGCGCCCGGCGCCACCACGATGCAGTTCTCGGCCGCGGCGTCGACGAGGATCGCCGCCGAACCGCTGGGGCCCGGCACGCTGACGACCCCGTCGAGGCCGACGCCGTTGGCCCGCAGATGGGTGCGCAACTGTTCGGCGGCGCCGTCGGTGCCCAGCGCCGCCACGAGCTGCACCGTCGCGCCGGCGCGTGCGGCGGCGACCGCCTGGTTGCCGCCCTTCCCGCCTGGGGCCGACAACAGCGAACTGGCGAGAACGGTCTGTCCTGGCCGGGGCAGGGCGTCGACGGTGAACGTGAGATCGGCGTTGACGCTGCCCACCACGCAGAGCCGCGTCGCCATAACCGTCAACGCTAGCGGCTGACCCGGTCGACACGTGTCGAATGCCGCGGGCAGGTTCGATACGCTGGCCTGATGAGTGTGCAGGCCCCCACCGTGCCCGATCTGCGTCAGCAGGTGCACGACGCTGCCCGGCGGGCCCGCGGTCGCGGCCCGCGGGCTGGCAACGCTGAGCACGGACGACGAAGAACCGCGCGCTGCACGCCGCCGCCGATCACGTGCTGATGCACACCCGCGCCATCCTCGCCGCCAACGCGAGCGACCTCGAGCCGCACGCGCGGCGGGCACCGCCGACGGCGATGCTGGACCGGCTCGCGCTGAACCCGCAGCGCATCGACGGCATCGCCGCCGGGCTGCGTCAGGTCGCCGGCCTGCCCGACCCGATCGGTGAGGTGCTGCGCGGGCCGCACGCTGCCCAACGGTCTGCAACTGCGTCAGCAGCGGGTGCCGCTCGGCGTGGTCGGCATCGTCTACGAGGGCCGTCCGAACGTCACCGTCGACGCCTTCGGGCTGACGCTCAAGTCCGGCAATGCCGTTCTGCTGCGCGGCAGTTCGTCGGCGGCGCAGTCCAACGCGGCGCTGGTGTACGCGTTGCGCGCCGCGCTGGCCGCCGAGGAGCTGCCGCGCCGACGCCGTGCAGTTGCTGCCCAGCGAGGACCGCGCCAGCGTCACGCACCTGATCCAGGCCCGCGGCCTCGTCGACGTCGTCATCCCGCGCGGCGGAGCGGGCCTGATCGACGCGGTGGTGCGCGACGCGCAGGTGCCGACGATCGAGACGGGTGTCGGCAACTGCCACGTCTACGTTCACGAGTCGGCCGACCTCGACATGGCCGAGACGCATCCTGCTCAACTCCAAGACGCGGCGACCGAGCGTCTGCAACGCCGCCGAGACGCTGCTGATCGACGCGTCCATCGCCGACGCCGCGGTGCCGAGGCTGACCGACGCGCTGCAGGACGGCGGGCGTCACGGTGCACGTCGACCCGTCGGAGGACGAGCTGCGGCGCCGAGTTCCTGTCGATGGACATCGCGCTCGCGGTCGTCGATGGGCTGGACGCCGCGATCGCCCACATCAACGAGTACGGCACCGGCCACACCGAGGCCATCGTCACGACCAATCTCGCTGCCGCGCAACGGTTCACCGAACGGGTCGATGCTGCCGCGGTGATGGTCAACGCGTCGACCGCCTTCACCGACGGCGAGCAGTTCGGTTTCGGCGCCGAGATCGGCATCTCCACCCAGAAGCTGCACGCCCGCGGCCCGATGGGGCTGCCCGAACTGACGTCGACCAAATGGATCGTCTGGGGCGACGGCCACACCCGCCCGGCCTGAAGTCAGGAGAATCCAGCACGTGAGTGTTCCCGCACGCACGGTGCCGCTGTTCGCCGACATCGACGATGTCGCGCGCGGCTGGCCGAGACCGGCTATCTGCCCGACACCGCCACCGCCACCGCGGTGTTCCTCGCCGACCGGCTCGGCAAGCCGCTGCTGGTCGAAGGGCCCGCGGGCGTCGGCAAGACCGAACTCGCCCGCGCCGTCGCCCAGGCCACCGGCGCGGAACTGGTGCGGCTGCAGTGCTACGAGGGCGTCGACGAGGCGCGCGCGCTGTACGAGTGGAACCACGCCAAGCAGATCCTGCGCATCCAGGCGGGCAGCCAAGGCGGTCAGGGCGACTGGGACCAGACCAAGACGGACGTCTTCTCCGAGGAGTTCCTGCTGACCCGTCCGCTGCTGACCGCGATCCGGCGCACCGACCCGACGGTGCTGCTGATCGACGAGACCGACAAGGCCGACATCGAGATCGAGGGTCTGCTGCTGGAGGTGCTCAGCGATTTCGCGGTGACGGTGCCCGAACTCGGCACCATCACCGCCGAGCGCAGGCCGTTCGTCGTGCTGACGTCGAACGCGACCCGGGAGCTGTCCGAGGCGCTCAAGCGCCGCTGCCTGTTCCTGCACATCGACTTCCCCGATGCGGATCTCGAGCGCCGCATCCTGCTGTCCCGGGTCCCGGAGCTGCCCGAGCGCCTCGCCGAGGAGCTGGTCCGCATCATCGGCGTGCTGCGCGGCATGCAGCTGAAGAAGCTGCCGTCGGTCGCCGAGACCATCGACTGGGGCCGCACCGTGCTGGCGCTGGGCATGGACACCATCGACGACGAGCTGATCGCCGCCACGCTGGGCGTCGTGCTCAAGCACCAGTCCGACCAGACGAAGGCCGCCGGGGAGTTGAGGCTCAACTGATGGCCGCCGCGCCGCACCCGCCCGCCGCAGCCGCTGGCGCCCCACGGAATCCCCGGCCACCTGGTCGAGTTCGTGGAAGCGCTGCGCGGCCAGGGGATTTCGGTCGGGCCGTCGGAGACGGTGGATGCCGGCCAGGTGATGGCGGTGCTCGGTCTTGGCCGACCGCGAGGTGCTGCGCGAGGGACTCGCGTGCGCGGTGCTGCGGCGTTCCGACCACCGCGAGACCTACGACGCGTTGTTCGACCTGTACTTCCCGGCGGCGCTGGGCGCCAGGACGCGTGATCGCCGACGAGTCCGACGACGACGACGGGACTTCCGCCCGAGGACATCGAGGCGTTGCGCAGCGCGATGGTCGACATGCTGACCGACAACGAAGAGCTGGCCAACATCGACGAGCGGCTCGCGGCGATGATCGCCCAGATCGTCGAGGCCTACGGCCGGTACAACTCCAGTCGCGGGCCGTCGTACTCGTCGTACCAGGCGCTCAAGGCGATGAGCCTCGACGACCTCGAGGGCGGCTGCTGGCGGGCCTGCTCGCGCCATACGGCGAGGAGCCCACGCCCACCCAAGAGCAGATCGCCAAAGCCCTTGCCGCCCAGCGCATCGCGCAGCTGCGCAAGATGGTCGAGGGGGAGACCAAGCGCCGCACCGCCGAGCAGCTCGGCCGCGATCACGTGCAGATGTACGGCGTGCCTCAGCTCGCCGAGAACGTCGAGTTCCTGCGCGCGTCGGGCGAGCAGCTGCGTCAGATGCGGCGCGTGGTCGTGCCGCTGGCGCGCACGCTGGCCACCCGCCTGGCGGCGCGCAGGCGGCGATCCCGGGCGGGTGAGATCGATCTGCGCAAGACGCTGCGCAAGTCGATGTCCACCGGCGGAGTGCCGATCGACGTGGTGCTCAAGAAGCCGCACCCGGCCCGGCCCGAGCTGGTCGTGCTGTGCGACGTGTCGGGTTCGGTCGCGGGCTTCAGCCATTTCACGCTGCTGCTCGTACATGCTCTGCGCCAACAGTTCTCGCGAGTGCGCGTCTTCGCCTTCATCGACACCACCGACGAGGTCACCGAGCTGTTCGGCCCGGAATCGGACCTCGCGGTCGCCATGCAGCGCATCACCCGCGAGGCCGCCGTCTTCACCCGCGACGGGCACTCCGACTACGGCAACGCGTTCGTGTCGTTCCTCGACAGGTTCCCGAACGTGTTGTCCCCACGCAGTTCGCTGCTGGTGCTCGGCGACGGCCGCAACAACTACCGCAACCCCGAGACGGATCTGCTGAGCCACATGGTCAACGCCAGCAGACACGCGCACTGGCTCAACCCCGAGCCCAAACACCTGTGGGGAAGCGGAGATTCGGCTGTCCCGCGCTATCAGGATGTCATCACGATGCACGAATGCCGCTCGGCGAAGCAGCTGGCCTCCGTGATCGACGCCCTGCTGCCCGTCTAGCTCTAACTTTTCGCCGAAATGGCATTCCAGCAGAAGTCTTGCGAGTGAGCCCCTGCTGGAATGCGATTTCGGCGGGCTCAGGCCAGCGAGATTGTGCGCCCAACAACACCACTTCGACGCATCAATCACGGTCGTCGACAGAATCGCTGCACCGGACACCGTGGAGCGTGCGGCCTCGGAGTGGGCGAGTGCCACGCAGTGGGCTGCATCGCCGCGCGAGGACAAGTCGAGCATGATGAACCCTAGTGCGCATGGTATAGACCATGTGGGCAAATCTGGATGTGCGTTGACACATCTCATCTGGGTGCCCAAGTCGACTTACGCGGCTACGCTCCGGGGATGCCCGCTGGCAAGCCCCTCTACATGACGATCGCCGGTGACGTTCGAGACAAGATCTCCACCGAGAGGTTGGACCCCCACACGCTGCTGCCGTCCGAGCGGGAACTCGCCGAACTGCACGGTGTCAGCCGTATGACCGCGCGTCAGGCGCTGTCCTTGCTGGAGAGCGAGGGCGTGGTCTATCGCAAGCCGCCGCGCGGCACGTTCGTCGCGGAGCCGCGGGTGCGGTTCCACGTCGGCAGCTTCTCCGAGGAGGTCGCACGCATGGGGCGCAGGCCGGCGGCGAAGCTGCTGTGGTCCGAACATCAGCTCGCCACGCCCGCGGTGCGACGGGCGCTCGGCCTTGCCGACGGTGCCGCGGTGCACGTGTTTCACCGGCTGCGCAGCGTCGACGACGTGCCGTTTGCGTTGGAGACGACGTTTCTGCCTGCCGAGCTCACTCCCGGGATCCTCGACGAGACCGACGACGGTTCGTTGTGGGCGGTGCTGCGGTCGCGGTTCGGGATCGAGCTGGCGCGGACCACCGCGGTGCTGGAATCGATCGTGCTCGACGACGCATCCAGCGTGCAGTTGGGGGTTCGGGCCGGATCGGCAGGCACCCTGCTCACCCGCAGCACCGAAGACAGCGCGGGACGGTGTGTGGAGTACGCGCGCGACGTCTACCGCGCCGACCGTGCCGCATTCGAGGTCTCCGAGGTTCTCAAGTCCCACAATCTGTCGGCAGTCTGAGCCTGCCCCCGCACTCCCGTAAGCTCGCTATTCGTGCAATCGCGACGTCGGCTCGGGGTGATGGGCGGGACCTTCGATCCCGTCCACAACGGGCACCTCGTCGCGGCCAGTGAGGTCGCCGACCTGTTCGACCTCGACGAGGTCGTGTTCGTTCCTACCGGTCAGCCGTGGCAGAAGCGCAGCCGCATCGTCACGGCCGCCGAGGACCGCTATCTGATGACCGTGATCGCCACGGCGTCCAACCCCCGGTTCTCGGTCAGCCGGGTCGACATCGACCGCGGCGGCCCCACCTACACCAAGGACACGCTGCGCGACCTGCACGACCAGAACCCCGACGCGGACCTCTACTTCATCACCGGCGCCGACGCGCTCGCCTCGATTTTGTCATGGCAGAACTGGGAACAGTTGTTCGCGATCGCGCGGTTCGTCGGGGTCAGCAGACCCGGATACGAACTGGGCGGTCAGCACATCTCGGCCGCCATGGCGGAACTGCCCGTCGACGCACTCCATCTGGTCGAGGTGCCCGCCCTGGCGATCTCGTCCACCGACTGCCGGCTCCGTGCCGAAAAGTCACGTCCCATCTGGTATCTGGTTCCCGACGGCGTCGTGCAATACGTCGCCAAACGGAATCTCTACAGCAGCCAGAGCCCTGCAGGTGAAGGAGTCCACCCCTGACCGCCACAACCGAAGCCATCGACATGGCCACCGTCGCCGCGCGTGCGGCCGCGGCCAAACTCGCCGAGGACATCGTCGTCATCGACGTGTCCGGCCAACTCGTCATCACCGACTGCTTCGTCATCGCCTCCGGCGCGAACGACCGACAGGTCAACGCGATCGTGGACGAGGTCGAGGAGAAGATGCGCCACGCCGGCTACAAACCGGCCCGCAGGGAAGGAACCCGCGAAGGTCGCTGGACGCTGCTGGACTACATCGACATCGTGGTGCACATCCAGCACCAGGACGAGCGCAACTTCTACGCGCTGGACCGGCTCTGGCGTGACTGCCCGACGGTTCCGGTCGAACTCGACCCGGAAGACACCGTGGCGAAGGACGACGAATGACGATCCGCCGCCTCGTCATGCTCCGTCACGGGCAGACCGAATACAACGCGGGCAGCCGGATGCAGGGCCAGCTCGACACCGACCTCAGCGACCTCGGCCGTGAGCAGGCGGGGTCTGCGGCCGTAGTTCTCGCCAAACGTCAACCGTTGCTGATCATCTCGTCAGATCTGCGACGCGCGTTGGACACCGCCGTCGCACTCGGCGACCGCTGCGGCCAGCCTGTGAGCATCGACACCCGGCTGCGCGAAACGCATCTCGGGGACTGGCAGGGTATGACGCACCTTGAGGTCGACGCGGTGGCGCCCGGCGCCAGGCTGGCCTGGCGCGACGATGCGCGGTGGGCTCCGCACGGAGGGGAGAGCCGGATCGACGTCGCCGACCGCAGCCTGCCGCTGGTGCGGGAGTTGGTGGCGCAGCAGACCGAGTGGGGCGTCGATTCCGACCGGCCGGTGGTGTTGGTGGCTCACGGTGGTCTGATCGCCGCGCTGACCGCGGCCCTGCTGGGACTGCCCGTCGACACCTGGCCCGTGCTGGGCGGAATGGGTAACGCGAGCTGGGTGCAGTTGGCCGGGCACACCCGTACCGACGGCGATCCGGCGTTGTTCGACGACATCCGGTGGCGCCTCGACGTGTGGAACGCCTCGGCGCAGGTCGCCAACGATGTTCTCTAAGGCGGCCCCCGGCGCCTCCACGCTTCTCGTCTTCTGCGACTCGTTGTCCTACTACGGGCCGACCGGAGGAGTTCCGGCCGACGATCCCCGTATCTGGCCCAATCTTGTTGCCGGACAGCTCGGCTGGGATGTCGAGCTGATCGGCCGGATCGGCTGGACGAGCCGTGACGTGTGGTGGGCGGCAACGCAGGACCCGCGGTCTTGGGCCGCGCTGCCCAGGGCCGGCGCCGTGATCTTCGCGACGTCGGGCATGGATTCGCTGCCGTCGCCCTTGCCGACCGCGCTGCGTGAGCTGATCCGGTATGTGCGGCCGCCGTGGGTGCGACGGTGGGTGCGCGACGGGTACGGCTGGGTTCAGCCACGGTTCTCTCCGATCGCGCGGGCGGCGCTGCCGCCGCATCTGACCGTTGAATACCTCGAGATGACGAGAGCGGCAATCGACTTCAATCGTCCGGGGATCCCGGTGGTGGCTTCGCTACCCTCGGTGCACATCGCCCCGACGTATGGAATGGCCCACCATGGCAGGCCGGGCACGGTCGCGGCGATCACCCGATGGGCGGCCGAACACGACGTCCCGCTGGTCGACCTGAAGGCTGGGGTGGAGGATGAAGTGATGAGCGGCCGGGGTAATCCCGACGGCATTCACTGGAATTTCGAGGCACATCAGGCGGTCGCCGATCTGATGATCAAGGGTCTGGCCGAGGCGGGCGTGCAGGTTCCCGCCTCGGGCGGCTAGGGTCTGCGATGTCGGTCGTGGTGGTCAGTGACTCCTCGTCACGCCTGCAGCCAGATGAGCGTAAACGGTGGGACATTCGCGAGGTCCCCCTGCACGTGCTGATCGACGGCATGGACTTGCGGGACGGGGTCGACGATATCCCCTACGACATCCACGACAGGGCGAAGGTGACGACCGCGGGCGCGACACCCGCCGAGTTGGTCGAGACCTACCGACAGGCGCTGGTCGACAGTGGAGGTGACGGCGTTGTCGCGGTGCACCTTTCGGCTGCGCTATCCAGCACGTACAGTGCCGCGGTGACGGCGGCGCGCGAGTTCGGGCCGTCGGTGCGGGTGGTGAATTCCCGGTCGGCGGCAATGGGGGTCGGCTTCGTCGCGTTGGCCGCCGCGGGCAGTGCGAGTGCCGGCGCAGACATCGACACCGTTGAGGCGACAGCGCGTTCGGCACTCTCCCGGTCCCACATCTATCTCGTCGTGCACCGGTTGGACAATCTGCGCCGAAGTGGCCGGATCCGCACGACGGCGTCGTGGCTGGGTACCGCCTTGGCATTGAAGCCGCTGTTGCGCCTCGATGTCGACGGGCGCCTGGTACTCGATCAGCGGATCCGTACGGTCACCAAGGCGCATGCGGCGATGGTGGAGCGCGTCGCAGAAGTGATGGGAGACAACACTGCCGACGTCGTCGTGCACCACGTCGACAACCACGATGCGGCGGACGAGCTCGGTGCCGCACTGACGCAACGACTTCCACAGATCTCATCTCTGAACGTCGCTGACATGGGACCGCTGCTGTCGGTGCATGTCGGTGGCGGGGCAGTGGGGGTGGCTGTGCAGGTGGCTGGTTCGACATGACAAAGGGGCACCCCCACCACGGAGTGCCCCTTCTTGTTGGTCAGTTACCGGACGTGAGCCGAATTGTCCGCTCAGCGGACGCGAGCCGAATTGTCCGCTCAGCGAACGGCGACATAGTAGACGTGGCCGGTGACGGCTTGCTGGTACGTACGGTCGTTGAAGTCGTCCATGACCGTTCCGCGGATGTCGCCACCCTTGTTGACGCTGACGACGTCGGCCTGTGAGAGCGGGGCGTCGGAGAGCCGGTTGACGATGACGCGGTTGCCCTGGGCTTCGAGCTGGCTGATGGTGGCCTGCGCGTCGCTGTTACCGGTCGGTGCGGCGAGGGCAGGGGCGGCCAGTCCGAGAAATGCTGCGCTGAGGGCGGCTGCTGCGGTGGCGGCGATGGTGATGTTCTTCATGATCTTGCTCTTCCCTGTGGTGTGGGTCGGAGCCGTGGAGCGGATCTCGCGGTTTCGACTTGAGTTGTGGTGGTTCTTGGGCTTCTGAATCGTGTAACCCGCAGGTCAGCGCGTCCATTTCCGGTGGCAGAGATTTGACCGCCCCGTGGCAGAAACCCATCGCCGAAATGGCATTCCAGCACGGAAACGTCGAGAAGCGGACTGCTGGAATGCTATTTCGGCGGATAGTGTCAGACCGATGATCGTCCGGTGATCGGTGGGAGGTCGGCCAGCGTCACGATCCCCGGCGGCGCGGCGACGACGCGGGCACCGCATTGGTCACCGGCATCGCGGTGTAGATCATCCCGAGGCCCATGAAGCCTGGCTCCGTCCAGTCCTTCGGGGGCAGGCAGTGCACGACCGTCCGCATGTTGGGCAGTCCGAATACCTGTACGACATGGCCGTGCTCGAGCGGCTTCGGCGGGGTGACGTGGTCGCCCATGATCCAATTGAACCCGACACTGACGATATTGTGGTCGCCGACCCAGCCGCGGTGGTAGCCGTGCACACCGGCCACCGTGCCCTTGGGAATCTGCATGAAGCCGAGGTCGCTGTCGCCGGTCGCAGCGGTGAACGTGACGTCGAAGGTGATCCGATCCAGCGTGGCGCCGATCGCATCGGCCATCATCGCCGCGGATTCGGCGAACACCTCGCTCTCCCTGCGCACATTCTCGGCCAGCCCCGGGGTGCCGGGGTCCTGGGAGAAGCCCATCGCCGTCTGCGTGCCCGCGGATTCGTACGTCGAGCAGTCCACCGACTCGGTGATCCGGATTTCGTCGACTCGCTCGCACGACCCGCTGAGGACCATCCCGACGAGGTTGCTCAACCCGGGATGGGCACCGCTGCCGAAGATCGTGGAATTGCCTGTCTCGCAAGCCTTCCGGATGCGATCCAGGTCCTCGGGTGACTGCTTACCCCCGGTGATCCACGCCGCGCTGGAGCACACGTTGATCCCGGATTCCAGCAGCCGGACCAGGTCGTCGACGCTCGGCCAGAGCGGGTTGTAGCAGCACGCATCGGGCTTCAGCGCGACGAGTTGCTCGATGTCGTTCGTGGCCGTCACCCCGGTGGGCTCAGGCCATCCCGCGAGCTCGGCGGCATCGACACCGATCTTGTCGGCTCCGTGGGCGAAGACGCCGACCAGTTCCATGTCGTCGCGGCCGATGATCGCGTGCAGCGATCGTCGCCCGATATTGCCGGTTGTCCACTGGATGACGCGCAGCGGATTGGCGTTGGTCTTGGACATGACGGTCATGGCCCTCCTCGTCGAGTGTCGTTCCAGAGAGCAAGCTACTGCCTCTAAGGTTGCCGCATGAGCGACATGGCGCCGGTGGCAGTCGTGACCGGTGCGAGTCGCGGAGCCGGGCTCGGCATCGCAACGGCGTTGGCCGACCGAGGTTGGCGGGTGTACGGGACCGGACGATCCATCCCCGACGCACCGGCATGGGGTACCGGTGTACAAGTCGACCACCGCGACGACGCCGCGGTCGGCTTGCTGTTCGAGCGGGTGCACTCCGAGGCGGGGCGGCTCGACCTGCTCGTCAACAACGCCGCGGTCATCTCGGACGATCTCGTGAGTCCGAAGCCGTTCTGGGAGAAACCCCGCGATCTGGCCGACGTCCTGGACGTCGGCCTGCGTTCGGCCTACATCGCCTCGTGGCATGCGGCGCCGCTGCTCACCGCCCGGCAGCGCGGCCTGATCGTGTTCACCTCATCGCCGGGATCCGTGTGCTACATGCACGGCCCCGCCTATGGTGCGCAGAAGGCCGGGATCGACAAGATGGCCGCCGACATGGCGGTCGACTTCCGCGGCACCGGCGTCGCCGCGGTGTCCCTCTGGATGGGCATTCTGCTGACCGCGAAGCTGCGGTCCGCGTTCGACGGGAATCCCGACGCGCTGGCCGGTTTCGCCTCGCAGGCCGAGACGCCGGAGTTCACCGGCCACGTGATCGACGCCCTGTTCCGGGACCCCGACCTGCCCGCGGTCAGTGGGCACACGCTGATCTCGGCGGAACTGGCGGCGCGGTACGGCATCACCGACGAGGGCGGACGCGCACCACCGTCACACCGGGACATGCTGGGGGCGCCGCGCGAACCCAGCTCCGTGGTCATCCGCTGAGTCACTACGGGCAGATCAGGCTCCACAGCCGGTTGGCGCCCGCCGCCGTCGCCATGTCGGTCAACCGAGCGTCCCAGTAGCGCACCGATCCGAACTCCGAACGCCACGCCAGCGCAGCGCGGGTGAACTCGTGCAGCCGGTGCTCACTGGTCGTGCCGATCGCGCCGTGCACCTGATGTGCGTTGCGCACGACAACCGAGGCGGCGTGTCCGGCACACGAACGTGATGCTGCGACAAGGAATTCCAGTTGTGGCGAGCCCCAGTCGCTGTCCACCGCGACCGACAGCGCAGCCTCGGTGGCTGATCGCGCAAGCGCGGCCTCTGCGGCGATGTCGGCGATCTGGTGCTGCACCGCTTGAAACTTCGCCAGCGGTCGCCCGAACTGCTCACGCGACGTCGCGTGTTCGATCGACAGTTCCAGCGCCTTGTCCAGCGCCGCACACAATTGGATCGCCCGCACCAAAGCCGACTTCAACCGGAGCTGCGCGACGATGTCGGCGGTGACGGCGACGCCCTGCAGCGACCCGATATCGGCCACCACGAGGTCTCGCGGCTCACCGATCATGTTGGCCCCCGGCGTGATTCGGACTGTAGCGGCCGTGACGTCAGCCGCAACGTATGCGTCGCCCTGTGCCCATACGGCCACGACCCGTTCGGCATGCGACGCCCAGGGCGTTGCGGAGGCTTCGCCGCGCTCGTCGAGCACGCACACGGTGCGCACCGCGCCGTCACAGGGTATTCCGGCCGCGTCGAGGACCCAACAGGCCAGTAAGTCGTGTTCGGCCAACGGGATCCGTACCCCATGACGCACTGCGGCGGACAACAGTTCGGCCGCTTCGTGCCACCCCGCCCCGCTTCCACCGGTGTCCTCGGCGCCGGTGAGACGCACCAGGCCCAGCCCGTCCAGGCGCTGCCACAGGTCCGCGTCCTGCCCGTGCTCGGTGAACACCGCGTCCATCATGTCGGCCAACGCCGGATCAACCCCTGGTGTCGTCACCGCATCCCCAACCCGCGAGCGATGACCCCGCGCAGCACCTCGTTCGTGCCGCCGCGCAGCGTGAAACCGGGACGCTGGTCGACAGCGGCGGACGACATCGCGCAGAAATCCTGCCCGGCAACGCTGTCGACAGCCAGATGGGCGAACTCGGCGATGTCGCCCTCGGTGGTGGTCCCCAGAACTTTCACGACTGCGGCGGCCACGTCGGCGGCTTCATGCCGTTCCAAAGCGCCCGCCACCGCGGACGACATCTGATGCAGACCGGCAACCCGCGCCACCAGGCGGCCCAGATCATCGTTTCGTGGGATGCGTTGTGCGGAGGCTGTTTCCGCGCAGGTGTCCAGCAACACGAAGGTGGACAGGAATCGCTCGGGTCCGCTGCGTTCGAAGCTCAGTTCCGAGGTGACCTGCTGCCATCCCTCACCGATCGTGCCGAAGAGCATGTCGTCGGGTACGAAGGCGCCATCGAGGATCACCTCGTTGAAATGGTGGGCGCCGTTCATCGACACGATCGGCCGGATCTCCACGCCAGGTCCGCGCAAGTCCACGATGAACTGGCTCAATCCGGCATGCCGGTGCGCCGGGTCCACCGGTTCGGTCCGGACCAGGGCGATGAACGCGTGCGCGAGGTGGGCGCCCGAGGTCCAGACTTTAGTGCCGGTCAAGGCCCAGCCGCCGTCGACCCGGTCGGCTCGCGTGCGCACGCTGGCCAGGTCGGATCCCGAATCCGGCTCGCTCATCCCGATACCGAAGAAGCACTCACCGCGCGCGATTCTCGGGAGAAACTCCGACTTCTGAAACTTGGTGCCGTACTTGAGAAGTGACGGCACGATCTGTCTGTCGGCGATCCAGTGCGCCGCC
The DNA here is from genome assembly GCA_963796545.1 of uncultured Actinomycetota bacterium. GTDB lineage: Bacteria > Actinomycetota > Actinomycetes > Mycobacteriales > Mycobacteriaceae > Mycobacterium. The sequence goes on from CAWCMF010000012.1 coordinate 139,539, forward strand.
ACGGGAGCGCCCGCCGCGAGCAATTCCTCGGTGACGACGAACCTTTCGGAGAACGACCGGCCGTGTCCGCCGTATTCGACCGGCACCGTCATGCCGAGCCAGCCGCGCTCGGCGAGGGCGGCGGTGAAGTTCTCGTCCCACCCGCACAGCCATGCATCCGCAGCCGGGGCGAACGTGCCCGCGGACAACTGTTCTGCCAGGAACTGGCGCACCTCCCCACGCAGTCCGCCGGACGCCGACGCATCGACCGTCGACGGGGGTACCAGGCGCGGTAAGGCCATCAGTCTCCCCGGTCTTCCTCGGTTGCGGAGATGCCCCCGGCGGTGGGTGCTTTCTCGGGCAGCGTCAGTGCGACGCCGAGCGCGATGACGAACGCCGCCGTCAGTGTTCCGCCGAGGTAGTGGTTCATCGGGCCGCCGGGGGAGATGAAGCTGCCGGACGGGCCGATGATCGTGATCGTTTCGATCAGCTGTTCCACCGTGAAGACCGCGGCCGCGGTGCCCAGCCAACGCGGAAGGCGACCCTCGTTGGCGGTCAACAGGATCGGGATGGCAACCAGGATGTGTGCGATCGTGGCGACGGGCAGCCACATCGATCCGACGTCGTCGAGGGCGCGTGCCGTACCCACCGTCACCTGCCCCGGGCGCAGTGCGGGTCCCGCGGTGAACCACACCGAGACGCACAGGTGCGCGACCACCACCGACGAGCCGATCGTGAACACGTGCGCCGGTGGCCCGGTGAGCCGGTCGCGGGCGAACGCGAGTACGACCACGATCGCGAGAGCCGAGAACGTCAGGAGGAGGCCCTGGATTCGGATGGTCCCGGGATCGGACCCGGGCAGTGCCGGTAGCACCAGGACGGCTGTCGCGTAGAGCACCGCGAACGCGATACCTGCGATCATCGGGGCTCGAGGGTTCATATCAGAGAGCAATGGTAACCACCGTTGTCCCCAATCCGGAGTTCATCCCCAGGACTTGCCCCTCGGCCGCGGTTCGGCCAGGAGTCGTCGTCGGGCGGCAATACCGTCGCCGCATGTCCACCGAACTGCCCGCCGAGCGGCTGCGTCGGCGCCTCGGCGGTGACGGCGAGGCCGACGTCGATGCCGGTGAGGATCTGCCCGACACCTCGCTGTCGCGTTGGCTGCCCGCCTCGACGCCGGCCCGACCAGCGGTCTGGGTGTCGAAGATCCGCGCCGACCCTGGCCGCGCCGGCGTGGTCGCGCTCGGTGTCATCGGCGCCGTCGCGGTGCTTGTGACCGTGGTGACGTTGATTCGGGACAGCCCGCCGGCCGTGGTCTCGGCCAAACTCCCGCCCGTGGAGATGATTTCGTCGGCCGCACCCACCTCCGGCGCTGCGCCACCGGGGCCCGCGGGCCCGGTGGTGGTCAGCGTGGTCGGGTTGGTGCACACCCCCGGGCTTGTCACCCTCGCGCCGGGCGCCAGGATCGCCGACGCGCTCAACGCCGCGGGTGGTGCCCTCGACGGGGCTGATGTGCTGGGCCTGAACATGGCGCGTCGTGTCGCCGACGGCGAACAGATCGTGGTGGGCATCGATGCTCCGCCGGGGCAACCCGCGGAGATGGGCAGCTCCATCGTGTCGGAAACCGAACCGCGCAGCCCACGAAGTCCCGCCGAGAATGCTTCGGGTGCAACGGGATCGGTCGACCTCAATGCCGCGACGGTCGAACAGCTCGACACGTTGCCCGGCATCGGACCGGTGACCGCCACGGCGATCATCGCCTGGCGTGACGCCAACGGCCCGTTCAACAGTGTCGACCAACTCGGTGACGTCGACGGCATCGGACCGGCGCGGTTGGACAAGTTGCGCGACCTGGTCCGGGTGTGACCGCATGGACCTGCGACTCGTTCCGGCCGCACTGACCTGTTGGGCGGTGACGGCGGCGGGGATCTTCTGGTCTGCACGCGCGGCCGCGGCAGCCGTCGCCGTCGCCGCCGTCACGACCATCGCCGCCGGCTGGTGGGGCGTACGCCACAGCAGCGGCACGCGCGACCGAAGGGCGCTCACGGCGGGTGCGGCGGCCGTGGTGCTCGTCGGCGGTTGCTTCGCCATCGCCATCGCAGCGCGCGTCGACGCGGCGCACGATCACCCGATCACCGGGCACTTCGGCACGATCACGTCGGTGACGGTGATGCCCGCCGAGACCCCGCGTTCCCTCGACGGCTCGCGGACGATGATCCGCGGATCGCTGGTGGCGCTCGACGGTGCCGAATCGTCGGGTGATGTCGTCGTCTTCGCCTCAGGTGCCGGCTATTCGAGGCTCACTGCGGGGCAGCCTGCGGCGTTCCGCGCCCAGGTCAGCCGTCCGAAGCGGCGTGACCTGACGGTCGCGGTCCTCTCGGCGCAGGGCGAGCCCGTCAGCGGGGAGGCGGCGCCGATCCATCAGGCGGCCCATCGACTTCGTGCCCGCTTCGCCGAGGCCGCTCGCCTGAGCCTGCCCGCGGACCAGGCCGCCATGCTGCCTGCGCTGGTGCTCGGCGACACCTCGGCGGTGTCCGCGCAGTCCTCCGCGGAGTTCCGCGACTCGGGTCTCGCTCATCTGACCGCCGTTTCCGGGGCGAACGTGACCATCGTGTGTGGGGCGGTGCTGCTGTCGGCGGCACTGATCGGGCCACGGGCCGCCGTCGGGCTGGCCGCGGTCACCTTGGTCGCGTTCGTCGTCGTGGTGCAGCCGTCGCCCAGCGTGCTGCGTGCCGCCGTGATGGGTGCGATCACGCTGCTGGCCGTGTTGTCGCACCGGCGGCGACAGGCGCTGCCCGCGCTGTCGGCGACCGTGATCGCATTGATGATCGGTGCGCCCGAGCTCGCGGTCGACGTCGGCTTCGCGCTGTCGGTGTCGGCCACCGCGGCACTCATCGTGCTGGCGCCGGCATGGTCGCGTCGGCTCGCCGATCGGGGTTGGCCCCGGCCGCTCGCCGATGCGGTGAGCGTGGCTGTCGCGGCGCAACTGGTAACCGCGCCGATGGTGGCGGGCATCTCGGGCGCGGTGAGCGTGGTGGCGGTCGTCGCCAACCTGGCCGTCGCGCCGGTGATCCCACCGATCACCGTCATCGGCACCGCAGCAGCCGCACTGTGCACGCTGTGGCCCGCGGGGGCCGAGGTGCTGATCCGCTTCACGGGGCCGGAGGTGTGGTGGCTGCTGAGCGTGTCGCGGTGGGCCGCGCGAATGCCCGCCGCCTCTGTCGCCGTCCCGTCGGGCTTGGCCGGTGTGCTGACGGTCGGGGCCGGTGTGCTCGTCGTCGTTGCGGTGTGGCATTGGGCGCGTGTCGTCGCGACGTGACACGATCGTGCGGTGAGTCAAGCGACGGGCCTGCACCTGATCCTGGGCGACGAGGAGCTACTGGTCGAGCGCGCCGTGGCCGAGGTGTTGCGGGGCGCTCGAGCCTCGGCCGGTACCGCCGATGTGCCGGTGGACCGGCTGCGTGCCGGTGAGGTGAACGTCGGTGAACTCGCCGAGCTGCTGAGCCCGTCGCTGTTCGCCGACGAGCGCGTGGTGGTGCTCGAGTCTGCCGCTGATGCCGGCAAGGACGCGGTGGCGCTCATTCAGTCGGCGGCCGCCGATCTGCCCGACGGCACGCTTCTGGTGGTCATCCATTCCGGCGGTGGCCGTGCCAAGGCGCTCGCCGACCAACTCAAGAAGCTGGGCGCCGAGGTGCACCTGTGCGCACGGATCGCGAAGGCCACCGAACGCGCTGACTTCGTCCGCAAGGAATTCCGGGCGCTGCGGGTGAAGGTTGACGATGCGACGGTCACCGCGGTGCTCGACGCGGTGGGTTCGGATATCCGCGAGCTGGCGTCGGCGTGCTCGCAGTTGGTCGCCGACACCGGTGGCGCGGTGGATGCGGTGGCGGTGCGCCGCTATCACTCCGGCCGGGCCGAGGTGAAGGGCTTCGACATCGCCGACAAGGCGGTCGCGGGTGACGTCGCGGGTGCGGCCGAGTCGCTGCGCTGGGCGATGATGGCCGGCGAACCCCTGGTGGTGCTCGCCGATGCGCTGGCCGAGGCCGTGCACACGATCGCGCGGGTGGCTCCGTTGTCCGGAGACCCCTACCGGCTGGCGGGCGAGCTCGGCATGCCGCCGTGGCGCGTGCAGAAGGCGCAGAAGCAGGCGCGGCGCTGGTCGCGCGAATCCGTGGCCGCGGCGATGCGGCTGGTGGCGACGCTCAACGCGGATGTCAAAGGAGCGGCCGCGGATGCCGACTACGCGGTGGAAAGAGCGGTCCGTCAGGTCGCTGAGCTGGCCAGCGACTGAACGCGCCTGCCAGGGACCTCGGACAGAGCCGGGATCAGATCTTGTGCAGGGCCTTGGCCAGGGCCGACTTGCGGTTGGCCGCCTGATTCTTGTGGATGACGCCCTTGCTGGCGGCCTTGTCCAGCTTGCGGCTGGTGGTGACCAGCAGTTCGCCCGCCTTGTCCTTGTCACCGGCGTCAACGGCTGCACGGAAACCGCGGACCGCCGTGTGCAGCGACGACTTCACCGACTTGTTGCGCAGCCTGCGGCGCTCGTTGGTGAGGATCCGCTTCTGCTGCGACTTGATGTTGGCCACGCGTGTATTCCTTCTAAAGTCGACTGGAGTTACTTGAGTCTGTGGGCGCCCCGCACGGGGGCAGCGACTGTTCAGGTTAGCAGCGAGCGGTTAAATGTCCCAAAGCGAGATCCACTGGCCTGCCGAAATGGCCGGAATGCTGCAGCATGGCATTCGTACGCTCCGCAACGTGCGTCCGGGAAAAGGTAGGGGACATCTTGGCGACCGAAACCGTTCGAACCGTCCGTTCCACCGCGAAAGCGGCCAAGAAGCACGACGGCATTTTCGGTGGTTACAACACGCTCGGGTCGTACGCGCAGGCCTTTGACGAGATGTTCGACGCACACGGCAATGTCCGGGGGCCGTACAAGGGCATCCATAAGGAACTCGGCCCCTCCGATGTCTCGGACCTGGAGGCGCGCTCCGACGCGCTCGGTCGCGCGTTCATCGACCAGGGCATCACCTTTTCGCTGTCGGGTCAGGAACGCCCGTTCCCGTTGGATCTGGTGCCTCGGGTCATCTCAGCAGCGGAGTGGACCCGGCTCGAGCGCGGCATCCGTCAGCGGGTTCAGGCGCTGGAGATGTACCTCGACGACATCTACGGGGAGCAGGAGATCCTGCGCGACGGCGTCATCCCCCGGCGACTGATCACCTCCTGCGAACACTTCCACCGCGAGGCGGTCGGGATCGCCCCGCCGAACGGGGTGCGGATCCACGTCGCGGGCATCGACCTGGTTCGCGACGGGCAGGGCAATTTCCGGGTGCTCGAAGACAACCTGCGGTCGCCGTCGGGCGTCTCGTACGTGATGGAGAACCGCCGCACGATGGCCCGGGTGTTCCCGAACCTGTTCGCGACGCACCGGGTGCGCGCGGTGGGCGACTACTCGTCGCATCTGCTGCGGGCACTGCGCAACGCGGCGGCCAACAACGTCGCCGATCCGACGGTCGTCGTGCTGACCCCGGGGTCTACAACTCCGCCTACTTCGAGCATTCGCTGCTGGCCCGCCAGATGGGTGTGGAGCTCGTCGAAGGCCGTGACCTGTTCTGCCGCGACAACACCGTCTACATGCGCACCACCGAAGGCGAGCGGCAGGTCGACGTGATCTACCGGCGCATCGACGACGACTTCCTCGATCCGATGCAGTTCAAGCCCGACTCCGTGCTGGGCGTGGCGGGCGTCCTCAACGCCGCCCGCGCCGGCAACGTCGTCATCTCCAGCGCGGTGGGTAACGGCGTCGGCGACGACAAGCTCGTCTACACCTACGTGCCGACGATCATCGAGTACTACCTCGGCGAGAAGCCGCTGCTGGCCAACGTCGACACCTTCCGTTGCTGGCTCGACGAGGAACGCGAAGAGGTGCTCGACCGCGTCGACGAGCTGGTCATCAAACCGGTCGAGGGCTCGGGTGGTTACGGCATCGTGTTCGGACCCAGCGCCTCGGAGAAGGAGTTGGCGACGATCACCAAGAAGATCATCGCCGACCCGCGCGGCTGGATCGCGCAGCCGGTGGTTCAGTTGTCGACCGTGCCCACTCAGATCGGCGATGAACTGTCGCCCCGCCACGTCGACCTTCGTCCCTTCTGCGTCAACGACGGCAACGACGTCTGGGTGCTGCCCGGCGGGCTGACCAGGGTGGCGCTGCCGGAGGGCTCGCTCGTCGTGAACTCCAGCCAGGGCGGAGGTTCGAAGGACACCTGGGTGCTGGCCTCACGCGCGTCGGTGGCCGACCGCGAACTGGCCGCCGCCGAGGTCGTCCGTGCATTGCCCAAGGCCGCCAAGACCGGCAAGCCAGAGAAGAGCGGTGACGGATCCCAGCAGCAGCAACAGTCCCAAACCAACCGTCAGGAAGAGCAGCAACAACAGCAACAGCAGGCGGTGACGCACTGATGTTGGCACGCAACGCCGAATCGCTGTACTGGATCGGCCGCTACGTCGAACGGGCCGACGACACCGCCCGCATCCTCGATGTCACGGTGCATCAGCTGCTGGAAGACTCCAGCGTCGATCCCGACCATGCGTCGCGAACCCTGCTGAGGGTGCTGGGCATCGAGGCGCCGGACACCGAGCTCGACCTGTGGTCGTTAACCGACCTGGTGGCGTTCAGCCGCGGCGCCCACGACGGCTGTTCGATCGTCGACGCCATCTCAGCGGCCCGGGAGAATGCCCGCGGCGCAAGGGAAGTCACGTCTACCGAGATCTGGGAATGCCTCAACACCACCTACAACGCGCTGGCCGAACGTGAGCGTGCGGCCAAGCGTCTCGGACCGTACGAGTTCCTGTCGTATGTCGAGGGGCGTGCCGCGATGTTCGCCGGCCTTGCCGACTCCACGCTGTCCCGCGACGACGGATACCGGTTCATGGTGTTGGGCCGGGCCATCGAGCGGGTCGACATGACGGTGCGGCTGCTTCTGTCCCGTGTCGGCGACAGTGCGTCGTCGCCGGCGTGGGTGACGGTGCTGCGCTCGGCAGGTGCCCACGACACCTACCTCCGGACGTACCGCGGTGTGCTGGACGCCGCCCGCGTCGTCGAGTTCATGTTGTTGGACCGGCTCTTTCCGCGTTCGGTGATGTACTCGCTGAGGCTGGCCGAACACAGTCTCGACGAACTGCACAAGCGCCGGCTCAACCGGGTGGGCGCGACCGCGGAGGCTCAACGTCTGCTCGGTCGTGCGCGCAGCGAATTGGAGTTCATGCCTCAGGGCGTCCTGCTCGAGTCGCTGGAGGAACGCCTGGCCAATATTCAGGCGACGTGTGCTGACATCGGAGAAGCGTTGGCGCTGGAGTACTTCCACTCCGCGCCGTGGGTGGCGTGGACGGATGCGGGACGCAGTGGCTCGCTGGTGATCGAGGAAGGTGAGGTCTGACATGTGGCGCATGCGGGTCATCCACGCCACGGGCTATGCCTACAAGTCCCCGGTGACGGCGTCGTTCAACGAGGCGCGCCTGACGCCCCGTTCGGACTCCCGGCAGAACGTCATCCTGAACCGGGTCGAAACCATCCCTGCCACAAGGTCTTACCGATACGTCGACTACTGGGGCACGGCGGTGACGTCGTTCGACCTGCACGCGCCGCACACCGAGCTCGAGGTGACCGCATCATCGGTGGTGGAGACCGACAAGGATGAGCGGCCCGCGGAGTCGGTCAGCTGGGAGGACCTGGCGAGTGATGCGGTGATCGACAAGTACGACGAGATGCTCGCTCCGACGCACTACGTCCCTGCGAGCAAGCGGATCGAGCGGGTCGGCCGGCGCATCGCGAAGTATCACGAACCCGCCGAGGCGGTCATCGAGGCAGCGCGATGGGTGCAGGCCGAACTGCAATACGTGCCGGGAACCACGGGAGTGCACACCTCAGGCGTCGACGCGTTGCGCGAGGGCAAGGGCGTCTGCCAGGACTTCGCGCATCTGACATTGATGTTGTTGCGCGGCATGGGGATTCCGTCGCGATATGTATCGGGGTATCTGCACCCGAAGCGCAACGCCAAGCTGGGCGACACCGTCGACGGGCAGAGCCACGCCTGGATCCAGGCGTGGACGGGGGAGTGGTGGCATTACGACCCCACCAACGACAAGGAGATCAACGAGCAGTACATCAGCGTCGGCGTTGGTCGCGACTATGCGGATGTGACGCCGTTGAAGGGCATCTACTCGGGCGAGGGGTCGACCGACCTCGACGTCGTCGTGGAGATCACCCGGCTGGCTTAGCGCACACGCCGGGGTGAACCTCCACCCGGTGCAGATCGTCACCGAGTTCGATCTGGCGATCGAATTCGGTGGCGGCCAACGCGCGCCACTCGTCCTCCGTGCCGGGCTGCAGCGGGGGGACATAGTGGGTCAAGATGAGCGTGCCGACGCCGGCTCGCTGCGCGGTGGCGGCGGCCTGTTCGACCGAGGAGTGATAGTCGAGGATGTCCCGCAGCCGCTGCTGCGGCGCCAGCGCGACCAGGTCTTTGCGGATCACGGTGTGCACGAGAGCGCCTGCCCCCGCGGCGAGTTCGTCGAGGCTTGCGCACGGGACCGTGTCACCGGCCAGCACGACGGACGCGTCCGCATAGTCGATCCGATACGCGATCGTGGGCTCGACCGGTCGATGGTCGGTGGGAGCCACGCGAATCTTCACGCCGTCGGCGTCCCACACCAAGCCGTCGGTGAACTCGTGCACCTCGACGGCGGGCGGTTCGGTGACGTCGGCGTGGTGCCCGATCCGGTAATGGATATCGGGTGCGAGCGCCTCAAGGGTCGCGGCGACGACCGCGGCCGTGCCGGGCGGCCCGAACACGGGCAACGGGGTGCGCGTGAACGTCGTCACCCACCGCGTGGTGATGACGTCGCTCAGGTCGGTGATGTGATCGCTGTGCAGGTGGGTGAGCAGCAGCGCCGCGATGTTCGCGGCCCCGACACCGACGGCGGCGGCCCGCATGAGCGCACCCCGCCCGCAGTCGACGAGGAACACGTCGCTGCCGGACCGGACCAGTGTGGACGGCCCCGCCCGGTTGGCGTCCACCATGGGGCTTCCGGTGCCCAACAGGGTCACTTCGATCATTGCCCCAGAAATTACTCCCGGCTGGAGCCCACAGACGACATATCCGCATAACGGTTGCCCGTCATCGCGGTTCCTGCCTCGCCGAGGGCGCGCACCTGCTCGGGGGTCAACGTCACCAACAGCGCGCGAGGTTCTCGTCGATCCGCGCGGGACGGCGGGTGCCCGGAATCGGCACGGAAGCGACGCCGAGCTGTCGCCGTTGCCGTAAATCTTCGCCGTGTCGATCAACGTGACGCCCGCATCGACCGCGTGGTACAGGGTGGCGACTCCTCGTCGTCGACCGCACCGCCGGAGACCGGGGTGAGCGCCATACCGCCGAAACCGATTGTGCTCACGGTCGATTGGTCACCAAGTGAGGACTCCTCGGGCGATTTCCATCCTTTCCAGCGGGGTGTGTTCACGCTACGCCGCAACCGGTACTGCGGCCGATCTGTTCCGCTGGGAACCTGCTGAGGAGTAGCCTGATGTGTGCTACGTCACCCAGGGAGTTGTCGATGCGGATATCCGACGTGCTGCGCAGCAAGGGCGCGACAGTCGCCACGATCACGCCGGAGACCTCGGTCGCCGCGTTGCTGACCGAGTTGTCTGTGCGCAACATCGGCGCGATGGTGGTGGTGTCGCCGGAAGGGCTGCTCGGCATCGTGTCTGAGCGTGACGTGGTGCGCAGGCTGCCCGAGATGGGGGCTGATCTGCTGAGCTGTCCGGTGTCGGAGATCATGTCGACGCTCGTCGTGACATGCACGCCGGACGATTTGGTGGACAGCCTCAGCGCGTCGATGACGAACAACCGCGTGCGGCACGTCCCGGTGGTCGTCGACGGCAGGCTCGCGGGCATCGTGAGCATCGGAGACGTGGTGAAGACCCGCATGGAGGAGCTCGAGCGTGAACACGAGCATCTCCAGGCCTACATCACCCAGGGCTGAGCGCTTGTGACCGATATCAATGTCCGCGCCGCATCAGAGACGGGCGTTCTTCGACGACCCCGTAGATGATGTGGATGGTGCCCGACAGCAGCATTCCGCCTAGGCGATCAATGCCGACCACGACGATGGCGTCCCCCTGCCTCGGGTAGTCCAACAACGCTGCCAGCCGGCACGCTGCTGTCGCGTCGATGTTCCTGACAACTTGTCGCGGTATAGACGCGGGCGGCGTCGACACCGGCTGCCGTCAGCGCGTCCACCTGTTTATCGAGCGACTGATGCGCCGTGCTGACGCAGGCGTTGCCGAGCTGGGTTCCGGTGATGGTGGGCGCGAAGGGCTCGTTAGACGGCGAGGACTCTTACAGCGGCCCTGCTACCGGCGACCAGGGTCTGCATCTTTCCCGACGCACCTTGGTGGTCAGAAACGCCCGAAGAGGCTGCCCAGGTTGAGTATGTGTAGGTCACTCTGCCTTTGACCACTGCCATCGCGGGCCATCAATCACCTTGTCCGACAAGCCCACATCTCGAACAAGCTTCATATATTCGGTGTAGTTGTCGGTGACGATGGTCGGACCGACATCGAACAGGAACGCGTCCTCGGACTCAGACAGCACTCGGCTACCGCAGTTTGGCAGCAGCATTTGAGACATCAAGAACGTTAGTTATGCGACTGCATCAGGATGTGCTCTCGCTCGAAGCGCAACTATCCAGCGGCGACCGGAAAGAAGCCTAGGGCCCGTCTGTCGCCGATCATGGCGCTCGGCGGCCGCCTGCGACGTCAGAGGGCGCGGTACTGGGCCCGGATCTCCTGTGTCGCGTTGTCGTCTCCCAGCAGCGCCTGGTAGATCGACGGTCGTTCGTCGAGGGCATCGGGCAGGAAGAAGAAGATGGGGTAGTCGTGCAGCAGGCCGTTTCGCAGCTCGAAGGTGATGTCGGCCTCTTCGGCTATTGCCAGCTCGCGCAGTCGAAGCGCCTGCGGCGACAACAGATCCAGCGAGCCGGAATAGACGGTGATCGGCGGAAGCCCGTCGAGCGATCCATTGATCGGGCTCGCCCACGGATGAGTGGGGCCAAGATCACCGGCCCACTCTGCGGCTAGGCGCTGTGCGGTCGCCAGGTTGATCAGCGGGTCATGAATCTGTGCGCTCGCAGGATCCTTGAAGGTCCCATCGAGCGCCGGTGCCAGCAGCACCATCCGACTGGGGATTTCTGCGCCATCGGCGACCAGGAGTTGAACCGCGGCCAGAGCTATACCACCACCAGCCGAGTCGCCGATCACGAAGGTGTTCTCCGCGCCACTGGCGGCGATCACCTCGGAGATAAGGTCTGCGGTCTGGGGCACCACGACGCTCGCCGTGCCGCCCGGCTCCCCGATCAAGGGGTAGTCCGGCACGATCACGGTCGCTCCGGTCTTGCGGGCCATGTCGGCGTACATCTCCCAATGGAACAGGCTGGCCTCGGCCGCCCAGGCGCCACCGTGCAGGGCGACGACGGTCGCACCGGTAGGCGTGGGCGGTGTCAGGATGTACACCGGCATTCCGGCGATGGTGTCCTGCGTCACATCAAGGCCGGAGGTGACAAAGGGCGGCGGAACACCGTCGGCGAACACTGGCACCTTCAGACTGGTGAGAGTCAGGATTCCGCCGATCGGACTGAGCACGTCATTGAGGACTCCGGCCACCGCCGCCACAATCTGGTGGATCGCCGAGGGTTGACCGGTGTAGAGCGTCAGGCCGAGCTGGTGGTAGATGTCCGGGCGCACTTGAGAGGCCTGGGAGTTGATGGAACCGCCCAGGGCCCAGTCATGGACCTGTCCTTGGCCCACAACCAGATCAACGGCGCCGCCGGCGGCGACCCATTTGTCGCGCAGCAGCAGTGTGTCGGGTAGTCCGATTTCCAGCGTCCCGATGTAGATCGTGGTCGGCGGAAGGCCGGCGAGCACATCGCTTTCGATGAACAGCGGGCTGACCATCGGGTCCTTCGGATTGAACCCGTCGGCCCAAAATCCGCCATCGGGGACGTTGTCCGGATTGAAGAACGGGTCGTCGATGTCACCGATGGCGGGGTTGGACAGCGACGCGTCTGGTGCGGGGGAAAGCAACACCAAGCTGGCCGGGACGGGACGGTCGTTCAGCACAAGCTGGCGCAGCGCCGACATGGCCAGGATGGTGCCCGCGGAATCGGCGTACACGCTGACGTTCTCAGCGCCGCGCGATGCGATCTGATCCGCGATGAACTGGGCCATGGCGGGCACGACCTTGCTTGCCGATCCCGCCTCGCTGGTGGCCAGGGGATACATCGGCACGATGACTGTGGCGCCGGTGTCGCGCGCCATGTTGGTGTAATCGCTCCAGTGGGTGACAAGCGGTTGGACAAGGAACCCGCCGCCGTGGATCGCAATAACGGTCTTCCCGGTGGGATTGGGCGGGTGGAATTCCCAGGCCTGCCATGTGTTACCGGGAGAGACCTCGTATTCGGTGCGGCGAGCATCGAGGCCATAGGTCAGGAAAGACGGCGGCGTGGCAGTTTCCAGGGCTTTGCCGAAAAGGCTGTAGACATCGAAGCCGATGAGCTTCGAGAATCCCTGCATCACCCGGAGACTCAAGGTGACCACTTGGTCGAAAAGAGTCGGTTCGGCGGTGAAGACGATCGTGTTCTCGACGGCGAGGGTTTGGACCTCGCTCGTGCTCACCGCCTGCACTGGGCCGGCCAACGACGGCGACTCGAACGCGGACTCGAACTCACGTCGCGCGGCGGCCATCAGCGTCCACATCTGCGGCTGCGCTGCCGGGTTTATCGGTGTGTCGTTGGTTGCGAGCGAATTCAGCAGCGAGGACACCGCCGCTGAGATCGTCTCGACGACGGTCGGCGCATCCGGCTCGGACTCAGGTGTGGTCGCGCGGTCCAGTGGCGTCTCGGTCACGGTTGCCTGCGTCGACCCCCCGGTCAAGGCAACACGCTCGGGCTCGTCAAGCTGCGCGAAAGCATCCTTGAGTTCGGATTGGTCTTCGATCTCCACGGTTGCCACGTCGCGCGTGTGCTTCTCGCGGCGGGTGACCGAGTCATTTTCTGTCTGATCACGGCTCGCGCGGCTTGTCTCGGTCGCTGTTGGGCTGGTCATCGTTTGCTTCGTCGGGCGCGTTCTCGTCAGCCTCTTCAGCGGCCTGTTCCTCGTCGGCGTTAGCGGGGGTGGTGTCCTCCTTATCCCCGATGTCCGGCGTCGGTGTCGTTGCCAGCCTTATCGTTGCCGGGCTTGTCATCACCCTGTTCGTCGTCACCGGGCTTGTCATCACCGCGCTTGTCGCCGGTCTTGTCGCTGTCAGTCTTGCCCTTGGTGGTACGCGACTCCGACGAGGTTGTGACTCCGGCGTCCCCCGTTGCACCGTCTTTGGCAGCCGCGAGTCCCGCCCCGGCGAGTGACCCCGCCGAAACACCGACTGCGAGCGCCCCAGCACCCAGCCACACCAAGAACCGGTCCGTCATTAGGGCCCCCTCCGAGTTGAAGCACGAGAGAATGTCCATATCGCCCGTCTCACTCTGACGGTAACCCTTTCGGCGATAGCTAGGGTCCTTTCTAGCAATCCTTCTGTTGCGGCTCGCGTAACGACACTCACGGTGCGCAGCATCAGGTAATTTGAGGAAATCCCACAGTATCTGTACTGAATGAGAGCCAGTATCGACAGGTGCCGGCGACTAAGCGGCCTGCTTAGCAAACAAGGCGGGTGCTGACCTGCGCCGGTCTGTGCCTCATCCGTGGTCAGTTTTGCACCCGTGTCCGTCTGACGAATTTTGTCCTCGCCACTCGACTCGTGCGGGAATGTCGTCCACTATCACCGACTGCTGCAAGAGATCATCTCGACGGCACGCTGAGAGCTACCCCGCGGTTCAACCAGGAGGGGGGAGGGGGTCCGAATCTTCACTGCGATGACGGGCGGCGACATCCTGTCGCCGAAGATTTTTCGCAAAGAGTCGCGAGATCAACACATGAGTGTTCGTAACCGTCCTCGCGGGCCCGCCTCTGCGCGACGGGCTTGCGTAAGTCTACGATACCGGAGACGGTGGTCCGACGATGTGGCAGATGTGGCGGCGGCCAGGCTAGGTCAGGCCATCCCTGCGGCAGCCGGCAATCAAGACCAAGCGAAGTCGGCGCGTAGCCGAGCGGCGATGACGTCGAACACGCCGCGCTCCAGGATCGCGCCTTCGCGCCTGATGCCCTCCTCGGGCACGTCCAGGACCCGGTCCAGGCGGACCCAACTGGCTCTGCCGTCGTAGTCCCAGTTGCCGTCGCCGATACCGACCCAGTTCGGGTCGCCGCGGTGATGATCCTGGCTGGACAGCATCAACCCGAGCAGGATGCTGCGGTCCCGGCCGACGACGAGCACCGGCCGGTCCTTGCCCCGGGTCGGATCGTCCTCGAAGACCACCCACGTCCACACGATCTCGCCCGGGTCGGCCCTACCGTCGAGGTCCGGGGCGTAGGTCACCTTGCGCGCCCGGTGTGCGGTCGGAACGAAGTTACTGGACACAGGCCGGCCTGCGGGCAAAGCGGGCGTTCCGGCCTCGGGCGGCCCGGCCAGGACGTCGAGACCGATCCGGATGCCCTGCTGGATGCCTCGCTGAAACGTCTCGGACTTCTGCAACTGGCGCACGAGTTTCGGCGCCTCGTTGAACACGAGGTTCTCGGTGCTTTTCACCAAGAAGCGCTGAAACGCCCTGAAAGGCGATGCCGAGGAGGCCATACCTGCCAAGCATAGGCGGTGGGACGTCGGCTCGATTGTGTTGCCGGGGGCTGCGCTCGATACTCTTGAGGAGCCTGATCAGGCCGCCCGACCCCGCTCACCAGGAGATTCCCATCAGCAGTTTCGCCGACAAGACCTTCACTGCGCCGGCGCAGATTCGGAACTTCTGCATCATCGCCCACATCGACCATGGCAAGTCCACCCTGGCCGATCGGATGCTCGGCATCACCGGCGTTGTCGCCGACCGTGATATGCGCGCCCAGTACCTGGACCGAATGGACATCGAGCGCGAGCGCGGCATCACGATCAAGGCGCAGAACGTGCGGTTGCCCTGGCAGGTGGGGGACGAACAGTTCGTCCTGCACCTGATCGACACTCCCGGCCACGTCGACTTCACGTACGAGGTATCGCGCGCACTCGAGGCCTGCGAAGGCGCGGTGCTGCTGGTGGACGCTGCCCAGGGCATCGAGGCGCAGACCCTGGCGAACCTGTACCTGGCGCTCGATCGTGACCTCACGATCATCCCGGTGCTGAACAAGATCGACCTGCCCGCCGCCGACCCCGATCGGTACGCCGGAGAGATCGCCCACATCATCGGCTGCGAACCCTCCGATGTCCTGCGAGTGTCCGGTAAGACCGGTGAAGGTGTCACCGAACTGCTCGACGAGGTGGTGCGACTGATCCCCGCGCCGACCGGCGACGCGGAGGCGCCCGCGCGGGCCATGATCTTCGACTCGGTGTACGACATCTACCGCGGCGTCGTGACCTATGTCCGCGTGGTGGACGGAAGGCTCACCCCGCGGGAGAAGATCAAGATGATGTCCACCGGCACGACCCACGAGTTGCTCGAAGTGGGGATCGTCTCACCCGAGCCGAAGGCCACCGAGGGACTCGGCGTCGGCGAGGTGGGTTACCTGATCACCGGCGTCAAGGACGTCCGGCAGTCCAAGGTCGGCGACACCGTGACCTCGGCCCGCAATGGCGCCACCGAGGCGCTGACCGGTTACCGCGAGCCCAAGCCGATGGTCTACTCCGGCCTTTACCCGGTCGACGGCTCCGACTACCCGAACCTGCGTGATGCACTCGAGCGGTTGCAGCTGAACGACGCGGCCCTGACCTGGGAACCGGAGACGTCGGTTGCCCTCGGCTTCGGCTTCCGGTGCGGGTTCCTCGGGCTGCTCCACATGGAGATCACCCGTGAGCGCCTGGAGCGGGAGTTCGACCTCGATCTGATCTCCACCGCACCGAACGTGGTGTATCGGGTCGAGAAGGACGACAACACCGAAATCGTCGTGACGAACCCGTCGGACTGGCCCGAGGGCAAGGTCCGCACCGTCTTCGAGCCGGTGGTGAAGACCACGGTCATCGCGCCCAGCGAATTCATCGGCACCATCATGGAACTCTGCCAGTCGCGCCGCGGCGAACTGGGCGGGATGGACTACCTCTCGCCCGAACGCGTCGAGTTGCGCTACACGATGCCGTTGGGTGAGATCATCTTCGACTTCTTCGACTCGTTGAAGTCTCGCACCCGCGGTTACGCCAGCCTGGACTACGAAGAGGCGGGGGAGCAGGAGGCCGATCTGGTCAAGGTCGACATTCTGCTGCAGGGGGAGCCGGTCGACGCGTTCTCGGCGATCGTGCACAAGGACGGTGCGGCGGCTTACGGGAACAAGATGACCACCAAGCTCAAGGAACTCATCCCGCGCCAGCAGTTCGAGGTTCCCGTTCAGGCCGCGGTCGGGTCGAGAATCATTGCCCGCGAGAACATTCGAGCCATCCGCAAGGACGTGCTGTCCAAGTGCTACGGGGGTGACATCACCCGTAAGCGCAAGCTTCTGGAGAAGCAGAAGGAAGGCAAGAAGCGGATGAAGACCATCGGCAGGGTCGAGGTCCCGCAGGAGGCGTTCGTCGCGGCGTTGTCCAGTGAGGCCGCTTCGGACAAGGCTGCCAAGAAGTAGGCGGCGACCGGCGTAACTCGTAGCGTGCGCGCGGGGACCGTCCTCGTGGCCGCAGTCTCGATGTGGACCGCTGCGTGCACCAGCAGGTGGACGGCGCAGCCGTTCGGGTCGAAGGCGAGTCGTCGCGGAGCACCACGATGAGGATTACGAGCACTGGGTGGAAGAAACCGCCGTGGTCGTACCTTCGGCCGAGGCCGCCGAGAAGTTCGTGAACGACTCCGCCCGGCACTGGGAGGACTGCGCAGATCGCACCGTCTCGATCAGCGACGGCGAAGACTGGTACGACTGGGAGTTGGGTGAGGTCGCCCACGACGGCGGCATCCTGACCCAGAAGTCGACGGCGGTCGAATCGGTGGTGTGGCAGTGCGAGCACGCCATCGCGGCCGCGTCCAACGCGATCATCGAGGCGTCTGTGTGCGCCGAGCGGATCAACGACGAAGCGTTGACGGTCATCACCGAGATGATCGCCAAGGCCGGACAGCGCTAGCCGCCGGAGAAAAGTGCGGGCTGATTCGAAGGCTGGTCCGGATCAATCACCAACTGCGGCAGAGTTTCCCATCATCTGTTGCAGCCGCGCGGCTGGGCGGCAACGGAGCACGACGCGGGCTCGCCGTAGCGTGGTGGCATGGAGGAGTCGCCGACACCGTGGCTGATCGCCGAAGCGATCGAGTCGTCGGGAGTGGCAGTGCTGTGGGTGTGGGTGAGTGCCCTGCTGGGAGCTGCCGTCGTGCTGATCGGGGCGGTCTTCTTCTGCTCATGACCCCGACGGTTCGCTGGGGGCTTGGGCCGGCTTAAATTCGCGATGATTCAAACGCTTGGAGCCCATCTCGGGTTCGTACGACGCTCCGATCGTGTGGGTCTTGGCCGCGGGCACGTGACGCGATATCGCCGTTCGTCGCCGCGCGCCACCGTCTACACCTTTGGTGCGGCCGCCAACTTCCGCCGGACTTTGCCGCACAAGCACTTCGGCTCGCTGTGATCGCTATCGCTGCTCCGGCGCCCGCCCGCCCCGTGAGCATCGTCAGCGCGAGCGTGCGTGTCTGCGGCCAACACGCCGTTTGAAAACCTGACTTTGCGCACGCTCGCGAGCCGCACATGTGGCGAGCGTGCGCGAACTCGCGAATTCTCGCGGCGTGTCGCCCGCAGACACGCGCGCTCGCGCTAATGCCGAGGGAGCTAGCCGCCTTCGGCGATGCGGCGCACTGCGCGGATGAATACGTCGATCTCGGCGAATGTGTTGTAGAAGGCGAACGACGGGCGCACGGTCGCCTCCAGGCCGAGCCGCCGCAGAATCGGTTGTGCGCAATGATGTCCGGCGCGCACCGCGATTCCTTCGGCATTGAGGGCCTTGCCGACCTCCAGCGGCTCATGTCCGGCCAGCACGAAACTGAGCACGCTGGCCTTCTCCTCGGCGGTGCCGACCAGTCGAACCCCGGGGATGTCGGCCAGCAGGGGAGTCGCGTACTCGAGCAGCGCGCGCTCATGGGCCGCGATCCGCTCGACGCCGACCTTCTCCACGTACCGCAGGGCCTCGCCGAGTCCGACGGCGTCGGCGATATTGCCGGTGCCTGCCTCGAACTTGTTCGGGATCCCTTGATAGAGAGCGCGTTCCAGCGTGACATCGGCGATCATGTTGCCCCCGCCCTGCCACGGTGGGGTCTCCTCCAGCGCCTCCTCGGTGCCGTAGAGGACGCCGATTCCGGTGGGTCCGAAGATCTTGTGCCCGGAGTACACGAAGAAGTCGGCGCCCAGCGACTGCACATCGATCGGGAAGTGCGGGATGGATTGGGCGCCGTCGATCAGCACCCGCGCACCGTAGCGATGGCCGAGCGCAACGATCTCGTGTGCGGGCGTCACGGTGCCGAGTGCATTGGACACGTGGGTTGCGGCCACCAGCTTGGTCTTCGGGCCGAGCAGCTTCTCGAACTCGCCCATCAGCAGATTGCCTGCGTCGTCGACGGGGGCGACCTTCAGGATCGCGCCCGTCCGTTGCGAAAGGAGCTGCCAGGGAATGATGTTGGCGTGGTGCTCGAGGTGGGTGATGACGATCTCGTCGCCGGGGCCGAGATGCTTGCCGCCCCACGAGTAGGCCACCAGATTGATCGCCTCTGTGGTGCCGCGGACGAAGATGATCTGCTCGCTCCTGGACGCGTTGATGAAGCGCCGTGCGGTGTCGCGGGCATCCTCATAGGCGTCGGTGGAGCGCGCGGCGAGTTCGTGCGCCGCCCGGTGGATGTTCGAATTCTCGTGGGCGTAGAAGTAGGCCAGCCGGTCGATCACCGCCTGCGGCTTCTGCGTGGTCGCGGCGTTGTCGAACCAGATCAGCGGCTTGCCGTTGACGGTCTCCCGCAGGATCGGGAAGTCCGCGCGCAGGGTGTCGACGTCGAAGATCTCGTGCTTGTCCGGAATCTGCGGGACGGTGCTGGACGGGCCCGACGGGCCGGAAAGAAAGTAATAGTCGGACTCGTTGCCGGCGGGGCTGGACGGCGGGCGAGGCGACCCAGCCCAGGTCGGCGACGGGCGGCGCGGTGTCGGGCCAACTCGGGGCCGACCCGCGCGGCGCCACCGGCACCGGCGGGATCGAACCGGCCAGCACCCCGGGGATCGTCGGCACGATGCCCGACGGCACCGCGAACCTGTCGAGGCCGGGCGTGACGAACGGATCGGCGATACCGAGCGCCGTCGATCCGGTCGACGGGGCCGCCGTCGTATCGGGGGCGTTTCCGCGCGGTGCGACCGGAACCGACTGCGGCGGAATGGGTTCCGGTCCCGGTGAGGTGGGCGCAGGCACCGTGACGTTCGGCGCCGCGGCAAACTGCGCGGGCGGGGTCACCGGGTGGGACTCGCCTGCTGCCGTCGCGGCCGACGAAGTCACTGCGGTGGTGTCCGGGACGTTTCCCCGCGGTGCCACCTGGGTGACCTGCGGCGGGCTGTCCGGACCCGGCCGGTTGCTCGCCGCGAACAGCTGGCTGGCCAGCGCCGCCAGTTCGGCCGCGCTGATCGGCAGGTCGCCCTCGGCGTCTACGGACCTGTACTCACTTGTACTCATGGAACTTGTCCACCGAGACGTCCTCGAGCACGGCGAGCGCGTCATCGGTCAGCACGGCAAGTGAGGTGTACAGCGTCACCAGGTATGAGGCGATCGCCGAGCGGTTGATCCCGGTGAAGCGCACCGACAGGCCAGGTGCCTGCTCGCCGACGAGCCCCGGCTGGAACAGGCCGACGACGCCTTGGCGCTCTTCGCCGGTGCGCACCAGGATGAACTTGGTCTTGCTGCCCTCGACGGGGACCTTGTCGCTGGGGATGATCGGGATCCCGCGCCACGTGATGAACTGCGCGCCGAACAGGCTGACGACGACGGGCGGCACACCACGGCGGGTCGCCTCACGGCCGAATGCGGCGACGCCGAGCGGGTGGGTGAGGAAGAACCCCGGCGTCTTCCAGACCTTCGTGATCAGCGAGTCCAGATCGTCCGGCGTGGGCGCGCCGCCAAGGGTCTGGATGGTCTGCTCCGGGGTCACCTGTGCGAGCAGCCCGTATTCCGGGTTGTTGACGAGCTCGGACTCCTGGCGCTCCTTGATCGTCTCGATCGTCAGGCGCAGCTGCTGGGCGATCTGGTCGTGCGGGCTTGAGTACAGGTCCGAGACCCGGGTGTGCACGTCGAGCAGCGTCGAGATCGAGCGCAGCGTGTACTCCCGCGGGCTGGTCTCGTAGTCGACGTACGTCTCGGGCAGCGGCTCGACTCGGACCTGCGCCTTCGTCGGCGTGGATGGCCACCTGCTCTGGATTGACAACGCGGTTGACGCGGTAGATGCCCGCCTCGACCGGCACAAAGCTCAACAGGTGCAGTAGCCACCGCGGCGTGATCGTCTCGAGCTGAGGGACGGTCTTCGTCGCGTTGGCGAGTTGCCGCGCCGACAGATCACCGAGGGCCTGGGATTCGTTCTGGGCAGACGTCATGTGCTTCCTCCCGACTGAGTCGGGGCCAATCATGGCCCACGATCGGCCGCCGCGCCCAGCTTTCATGATCGCCGTGAGGCGAACGGTAGGTGCGCCGACTTGCGCCGGTGCCGTATGGTAGGGCCATGTCGTACAACGCACAGCTGCGCATTGACGCCTCGCGCTGCCTCGCTGTGCGTTGTTGTTGTCGTTGATTTTCTGACGCGGTAAATCCCTAGCGTTCCGGCGCGCCCTTTCTCGGCGCTGCGCTGCTGCGACGCTGTTCAGACCTCAGAAAGTCAATCCGGCATGACGACATCCGTTTCCGTTCGTCCCGTACTTCCTGCTCCGCGGCTGTATGCGCACCCGTCGGTGACGGTTCGCCGGCAGGTACGCTCGCGCCCGCTCGTCGACCTCTCCCGGCTGACCCGCTACCGCGGCGGCACGTATTCGCACACCGTCGAGAAGATCGTGTTCACCGATGGTTCGTGGGCACGCACCGACCTGATCAGGCTCAATCCCGGCATCGAGGCGTACTCGCT
The DNA here is from genome assembly GCA_963796545.1 of uncultured Actinomycetota bacterium. Taxonomy (GTDB): domain Bacteria; phylum Actinomycetota; class Actinomycetes; order Mycobacteriales; family Mycobacteriaceae; genus Mycobacterium. The sequence continues at coordinate 160,725 of CAWCMF010000012.1, forward strand.
GGACTTCGCCGGGATCGCGCCGACGCGTCCGTCGCGCTATCAGGTGGACACCTGGGCGGCGGTGCCCAACGTGCGAACCCGCGCCCACGAAGCCGAGGTCGACTGGATCCTGCGCAACTCGGTTCCGCGGCTGGGGGTGACCGAACTGAGCCGCAGACTGCGCGCCGCAGGTGTGCCCCTCGGTCCGGGGAACATCACCGAGCACGAGGCCATCGCCGCCACGCAGGCTGCGATCTGGCATCTGACCAACGGCCTGGATCTCGACACCCGTCCGCTCAACGAGCCCACCGCCGTGCGGCGTGCCGCCGACGGTGTCGTCTTCGAGTTCGACGGTGCGCCCGAGCTCGGCGGCTACACGGTCGAACTGATGGCCGACGCCGCGGACGTGACGCTCACGCTGCACAAGTCGGAGGACGGCCGCACCTGGCGGGCGGTGCCGTCGTCGGAGATCACCGCGCAGGGCAGCGGCGAGTACCGCAAGCGTCTCGGCGTGGGGGCCACTGTCTCGGCCCACCGCCACGGCCGGTCGGGCCGAGGGCACAAGTTCTACCGGCTGACGGTCAGCGGGAACGCCACGATCGGAGATGTCGGTTTCTGGCTCGACAGTTCGGGCGCCTACCGCAATTCCGAGCGCATCGTGCATCTCTACGACTACCTGCTCGACGGTGCACGCCGAGCGCGCAGTCGGACCCGCGCCCCGCAATTGAGCGCTGCGGGCGCCCGTTTCGACGCCGACGGGCTGATCGGACCACTGCGACTCAACGCCACCGACGCGGCGACTCTGACGTCTCCGGACGCCGCCGTCGTCGATGGCGACGGCGTGGCGATCGACGGCGCGCTCGCACCCGGCAGCATCGTCTATCTGCGGCCGAATCGTGGCGCGACCGCGGCCACGGTGACGATGACGGTGCCAGGTACCGAGGACGGGTTCGGCGGCCGGGTACTCACCGGCGTCGCCCATGACGAGATCTCGCACGCCTACACACCACTGGCTCTGGCGGTGCCGGCGGAGCTGATCGTGGACTTCACTCTCGACTGGACGCCTCAGCGTTGACGTAAAGCTCACGCGGAGTTGATCTCTGGGCTGGCGGCCACATCTAGGTGATCATCCTTCAATGACAGTGGTCTGGCCGGCACCCCAACTCGGCGGGAACGAATACTGGAACTGGCAGTTGCGCGGGCGGTGCCTGGACTTCCCGGCAGACCTCTTCTTTCCCGAGAGCGACCGCCGCGCCGACCGTCGTGCACGCGAGGAACAGGCCAAGCGCATCTGCCTGGACTGCCCCGTGCTGGCGCGCTGCCGGGACCACGCGGTAAGCGTTCCGGAGCGCTACGGCATCTGGGGTGCGACCACGCCCTACGAACGCGGAGTGCCCCCGACCCACCGCAGCCGGGAGAAGAACTCACGCTGACCGCAATGATTGAGCAACGCCGGCTGCGTCCCTACGGTGCCTTGAGCACCACCCAAAGACACCAGAAGGACGGCCACAAATGTCTGAAGCAACGCTGCCAGGCAAGGATCAGTTAGCAAACGAGGCCACGTCCTCGCCCGAAGGGGCGCAACGACGGCTGCGCGGGAACCTCGGAGTCGCCTCGATCGTGTTCATGGTGGTGGCCGCGGCGGCACCGCTCGGCGTCATCGGTGGCGTCGTGCCACTCGGACTCGCCGCCGGTAACGGCGCGGGATTCCCCGCGACGTTCATCGTCGCGACGCTCATCCTGCTGTTGTTCTCGGTCGGGTTCACCGCGATGACGCCGCACGTCGACGAGGCAGGCGCCTTCTTCTCGTACGTCCGCCAGTCGCTGGGAAATCCGGTGGGCATCGGTATCGCCTTCGTCGCCATCGTCAGCTATGTGGCACTCGAAGCCGGCGTCTACGGTCTGCTCGGCCCCGCAGGGGCCGGGGTGATCGAACTGTTCGGGGGGCCTGCCATCGCATGGTGGCTGGTCGCCGCAGCGGCTTTCGCGGTGACGACATACCTGGGTTACCGAAACATCGAGCTGTCCAGCCGCGTGCTCGGTGTGCTGCTGACAGCTGAGATCGCGATCGTCGCGGTCCTCGACCTGGTGATCGTCGCGCGTGGCGGCGACCATGGACTGTCCACAGGCATCATCAACCCGGACGCGATCTTCTCCGGATCGCTGGGTATCGGACTGCTGTTCGCGATCATCAGCTACGTCGGGTTCGAGGCCACCGCGATCTTCCGCGACGAGGCGCGCACCCCCGAGCGGACGATTCCGCGCGCCACCTACGCGTCCCTGCTTCTCATCGGCGTCTTCTATGCGATCACCAGCTGGGCATTGGTGTCGGCGTGGGGTGACGACGAGGCGGTCGCACACGCCACCGACAACGGTGCGACGTTCCTCGGTGACACCGCGTCGCGCTACATCGGCGTGTTCGGCGCCGACGTCATCACTGTCCTGTACTTCACCAGCCTGTTCGCGTGCATCCTGGCGTTCCACAACGTGGCCTCGCGCTACATCTTCGCACTCGCGCAGAAGGATGTGCTGCCTGCGGCATTGAGCCGGCCACACACCAAACACGGTTCCCCGCACTCGGCTTCGCTTCTGATCTCGGCTGTCGTCGCCATCAGCATCGTGCTCGCGGTGGTGTTCGGACTCGATCCGGCCGCCCAGTTCTACACGTGGTTCGCCGGCGCGACGACCGTCGGCATCGTGGTGCTGCTGATCGCCACGAGCGTGGCGGTGCTGGTGTTCTTCGCCAAAGACCGTCGCGGACTGTCGCAGTGGCGTGTGCGCATTGCACCGGCGCTCGGCCTCCTCGGTCTGCTGGGCTCGTTGGTGCTGATCCTGGCCAATCTCAGTGTCCTGGTCGGCGGGTCCAGCGTGCTGGCCTGGGTGATCATCGGTCTGCTCGTCGGCGCGTTCGTCGCGGGCACCGTGGTCGGACGGCGGGCGTCGGCATGACCCAACTGTCGGATCGCGCCGTGAACTCGGCCGCCGACGAACTGCGCGAGGGTCTCGCCGATGGCACCCTGACCGAGATCGAGGTCGCGTGGAGCGATCCGTTCGGGCATTCCGCGGGCAAGCGAATTCCCGCCGGGCAGTTCCTCGATCGGGCCACCGGAACCGGGTTCGCGTTCTGCGAGGCGGCACTGGGCTGGAACACCGACGGGACGGTCATCGACTCGCTGAGCCTGACGAACTGGGACGGCGGCTACCCGGATGTCTATGCGGTGCCGGACTTCTCGACGTTCACCCGACTGCCGTGGCGGTCCGGTGTCGGGCACGTGATCTCCGATATCGTCACCCATCACCGCACCCCGTCGCTGCTCGATCCGCGGGGGGTGCTGCGCCGGGTACTGGCACGGCTGGAGGGGCTGGGGTTCACCGCCAAGATCGGCGTCGAGTTCGAGTTCTATCTGCTCGAGACCGACGGCTCCCCGATCATCGACGCGATCCAGGCCTACTCGCTGGAGAATGCGAACAAGCTGGACCCGCTGATCGCCGATCTGTACGAAACCCTCGGCGCATTCACGCGATTGGAGGGCATCCAGACCGAGTACGGACCGGGTCAGGTCGAGACGAATTTGGTGTACACCGACGCGCTGGCGGCCGCCGATGACAGTGCCCGGCTCAAGTACGCGGTCAAGGAGGTCGCGCGCAGACACGGCAAGCTCGCCAGCTTCATGCCCAAGCCCTTCTCGGAACATTCGGGAAGCTCGGCGCACCTTCACATCTCGCTGTGGCGCGACGGAGAGCCCGCCTTCGCCGCGGTGGACGGCGCCGAGAGCCAGGATGCGCGCTACGCCATCGCCGGGCTTTTCGAGCATCTGCCGTCGATCACGTTGTTCGGGGCGCACTCGGTCAACGCCTACCGCCGGTTCGCGCCTGACACGTTCGCGCCTGACACCGTGAACTGGAGTCGCGACAACCGCAGCGCAGCCATCCGGTCGCTGGTCGAAGAGAAGCCGGAAGGATCCCGGATCGAGTTGCGTTCCGGTGCTTCCGATTCCAATCCGTACTGGTTGATCGCCTCGGCGTTGGCCGCCATCATCGCGGGGCTGGAAGCGCGCCGCGAGCCGCCGGAAGCGGCCACCGGAAACCTGTACGGCAAGGGCACGCCGCTGCCTGACTCGTTGGGAACTGCTGTCGCGCTGGCGATTCAGGACGACACCATCCTGGAGATTCTCGGTGAGCAGTCGGTGCTCGACTTCGCCGTGATCGCGCGCAGCGAATGGGACCAATACGTGGGACATGTCAGCGACTGGGAACGCACCCGCTACCTGCACACCTCATGACCGCTCCGCGGTTCGGAGTGTGGGCGCCCGTCTACGGAAATCACGGCGCCCGCCACCATCCGCAGGACGCACCGGACGCCGGGTACCGGCGCAACCGGGATCTCATCGTCCATGCCGAACAGGTGGGCTTTGACGCGACCCTGGTGGCCCAGCACGTGATCCATCCCAGCGACGTCGAGGACGACGTGCTGGAAACGTGGTCGACGCTGGCGGCGCTCGCCGAGGCCACCGAACGGATCGAGCTGATCGGCGCGATCAAGCCGCTGCTGCTGAACCCGTTGGTGTTCGCCAAGATCGCCGCCAACATCGCCGCCATCTCCGGCGGACGGTTGTCCATCAACGTGGTCAGCGGCTGGTTCCTGCCCGAGTTACAGGCCCTCGGTGTCGATGTGCTCGACCACGACGACCGCTACGCCCACACTCGCGACTGGCTCGACACCGTGACCGCGCTGTGGGCGGGCAAGCAGGTCGACACCGGGGGAACCCAGCCGGCACTGGTGCGTCCGGTGCCGCGCTTGGTGCCACCGGTGTACGTGGGCGGTGAGTCGGAGCCCGGCCGCGCGCTGGCCGCCGCGACGGCGGACGTCTTCTTCATCAACGGCAGGCCGCTGGCCGACACCGAAGCCGTGATCGCCGACCTTCGGTCGCGGCGCGAAGGCGGCCCGCCGCTGCGATTCGGCTTGTCGGCCTTCGTGATCGCCCGCGACACCGACGAAGAAGCACACGCCGAAGCCGAACATCTGCAAGCCCTTGTCGACGCCGAGACGCGACCGGAGATCTCCGGCGGTACCGACCCGAAGACCCAGATGTACAAGGTGCTCGCGGGTACGAGCCGCGTCGGCTCCAACGGCGGCACGCTGGCCGGTCTTGTCGGTAGTTACGACACAGTCGCCGAACGGATTTCGGCGTTCCACGACGCTGGAATCGAGCTGTTCATGTTGCAGTTCCAGCCGCTGGAGGCCGAACTCGACCGGTTCGCCGAACAGATCATCCCGCGCTTCCGTTGATGGACAAGGAGAACCGATGACCCTCACGGTGGACGGCCAAGTGACAGAAGAAGTGGCCGAGCGGTTGACCCGCCTCGGACCGATCGTCGACTCGTTGCGCGCGGAGGATCCGGCTGCGGAACAAGAGCGGGTGCTGCAGTACGACGCGGTGGGAGAGCTGCGCCGTTCCGGTGTGCTCACCCTTCGGGTGCCGCAGCGGTATGGCGGTCCCGGCGGAAGCATCCGCGACGTCCTGTCCGCGGTCATCCATATCGCGTCGGGCAGTTCGAATGTGGCGCAGGCACTTCGGGCCCACTTCGGGTTCTCCGAGCGCTTGCTGAGTAACCGCGCGACCGAGGCCGAGCGGGCCGAATGGTTTCCGAAGATCAACGCCGGACTGGTGGTTGGTAACGCCATCACCGACGCGAAGGGGCGCACGCCCGGTAGCTCCGACACCACCGTGCTGCCCGACGGTGACGGCGTGCTTCGCCTCAACGGGCACAAGTTCTACTCGACCGGCACGCTGTACGCCGACGTGATCGCGGTGTCGGCGATCGACGCCGACGGCAACGATGTGCAGGTGATCGTGCCCACCGATCGTGCGGGCGTCGAACTCTTCGACGACTGGGACGGTTTCGGGCAGCGCACGACGGCCAGCGGCGCCACCCGGTTCACCGACGTCGAGATCGCGCCGGTCGAGGTGACGACGGTGTCGGACGGCAGCCACCTCGGGCACAGCACGACATTCCTGCAGCTGTACCTGGCCGCGGTGGCCGCAGGAATCAGTGTGGCCGTCCGGCTCGACGCCGTCGACTATGTGCAGACTCGGGCGCGGCCGGCGGCGCACTCGGTGGCGAGTCGTGCCGCCGAGGACCCGTTCGTGTTGCACGCTGTCGGCGAGATCGGGGCCGCGGCGGCTGCCGCCGAGGCGTTGGTGCTGTCAGCGGCCGATGCACTGGACGCGCTGGTCGACAACGGAGTGCAGGACGATGCCGGTGCGCTGGCCGATGTCGCCGTCGTGGTGGCGCAGGCTCAGCTGATCGCTGAGCGGCTCACCCTCGATGCCGCCCAGCAGCTCTTCGACACCGGGGGAGCGTCGGCGACGTCGAGAAAGCTGAACCTGGACCGGCATTGGCGCAACGCGCGCACCGTCGCCAGCCACAACCCGCTGGACTACAAGGCGCACGCGGTGGGCAACTATCTGGTCAACGGCGTCGCGCCGCCGGCCAACGGCTACTTCTGAGGGGACTGGCTCGACGGCGCTCGGGTGGAACGAACGATAGCCAGCGTCGTCTGGTAGTGCTCGGTGATGGTTCCGCCGAGTTCATCGACGACGGCTGCGATTTCTTCGACTTCATGGGGCTGCCAGTCCGAGAAGGTGCTGAAGAGGTCATACGCCTGCGGGGCGGACAGGTCGATGTTCCATCGCAGGTGTTCCTGGTGGAGGGGGACGAAGAGGCCAGCCGCGGTGAGGGCGTCGACCCAGTCGAACTGAGCGCGATGGCGCTGTCGCGCTTCTGGTGACTCTTCTCGGCGTGCCACGATTTCTGCCATCCGATTCCGGAACCGTGTGGTGGGCGCCGATGGATCGCCGAAAATGTGGCGCCAGACGGCGAGGAGTCCGTGCGGTACCAGGATCCGCTGGATGGCAGGCAGCGCCACAGCAGGGTTCAGCCAATGGAATGCGGTCGCTATGCAGACCGAGTCGTACCAGTCGTGTGGGAGTCGACCGCCGGCGACCGCGTTCTCGAAAGTATCGACGATCACCTCGGCGGCAGGCACGAGCCGGGCAAGCTGCGCAGACAGCACAGGACCCGGGTCGACAGCTGTCACTACGCCCCCGGCTTCAACTAGACGAGAGGTAGCCTGGCCGCTTCCCGCCCCGATCTCCAACAACCGATGGCCCGGCCCGACCACCCCGAACTCGACGAGCCGTTCGTAGACGGCATCCGGATACGGCGGACGTGCCCGGCTGTAGATGTCAGCCACCCGCTCGAAATGCAGTCCAGATTCTGGCGATTCGCCCACCGCTACGTCGCCGCCTCCAGCGCCCGTCGTGCGTAGGCCCGCACGTCGGCGTCGCCGTCGTCGAGCGCGCCGGTCAGCGCCTCGCGCGCGCGCGTCCTCCGACGCCGCCCAGCGGGTCAGGCTCAGGACCGCGGCCTTGCGGACGTCGAGGTGCGGGTCGGACAGCGCCCGCGACAGCGGCGGCACCGCGGCGATCGGCGACGGCGCCCCGGCGAGAGCCCGGGCGGCACCCTGCCGGATCTGCCACGCCGACGCGGCGAGCGCCTCTCGACCGTCGTCACGTCGGCGTCGTCCCAGCCGATCGATCGCCGATGGCCGCCAGCGCGGCGGCCCGCACCAGCGGGTCGGGGTCGTCGATCAGCCTGCGGACGGTGTCGGCCCGGTGCGCAGCGTGCCGAGCCCGTTCGCGACGGCGATGCGCACTTCGCGGTTGGCGTCGGTGTGGGCGGCGGCCACCCCGTCGGCGTCGTCGACCGAGACCAGCGCGCGGACCGCCTCGATCCGCACCCGGTGGTCCGGGTCGGCGAGCGCGCGCCGGTACTGCTCCGGCGTCGCCGGCGCGGCGCGAACTCAGCACGTAGACGGCGGCGCCGCGCACGACCGGGTCGGCGGAGTCGGCAGGTGCTGCCGAACGGCCTCCGGGTCGGGCAGCACCTCGACGAGTTCGCGGATGCCGTCGGCCGCGACCCGGCGCACCTCGGCATGCGCCGTCGCTCAGCGCGGCGACGCAGCGCGGACGCGTACCCGTCGGGCAGGTGCTCGGTGAGCACGTCGACGGCGGTGCGCCGCACCCCGGGATCGGCGTCGGCCAGGAACGGCGCAAGCTCCTCGATCGTGGGCTCGTCGAGCGCCAGCACCGCGGCGATGCGCGGCGACGGCGGTTGTGCGGCCGCGCCGTCGCGCACCCGCGACACCTCGGATGCCGGGGCCTGCCCACCGACGAGGTCGGGCTGGCGCACGGCGATGGGTTCGGTTTCGCCGCTGGGCAATTCGTCCAGGCCGGGCACCGGCACGAAGTACGGCGCGACGGGCCGCTTGAGGAACTCGATGTCGCCGTCGGCGGTCTTGCGCAGGTTGAGGTGGTAGCGCCAGTCGACGTCGTCGCGCTCGGGGATGTCGCTGCGGTCGTGGTAGAGCCCCCAGCGCGACTCGGTGCGGGTCAGCGACGAGCGGGCGGCCATCTCGGCGCAGTCGCGGATGAACGACACCTCGACCGCACGCATCAGCTCGTGCGGCGTGGTGGCGCCGATGCCGGCGATCTCGTCGCGCATCCGGTCGAAGGTCTGCACCGCGATGCGACAGCTTCGCGGCGGTCTTGGGCGGCGCGACGTAGTCGTTGACGAAGCGGCGCAGCTTGTACTCGACCTGGGTCTGCGGCGGGCCGTCCGGGATGCCGCAGCGGCCGGTAGATCAATTCGTGCGCGGCCGCGATCTGGTCGTCCGGAAGCTGTTGCGGCGCTTCGACGTCGGCCAGGGTCGACGCCGCGTGGCTGCCGGCCAGGTCGCCGTAGACGAATGCGCCGATCATGTAGTTGTGCGGCACGCAGGCCAGGTCACCGGCCGCGTACAGCCCGGCACGGTGGTGCGTGCGTGCTCGTCGACCCACACCCCGGAGGCGGAATGCCCGCTGCACAAGCCGATCTCGGAGATGTGCATCTCGATGTCGTGGGTGCGGTAGTCGTGGCCGCGGTTGGCGTGGAAGGTGCCGCGGGTGGGCCGCTCGGTGGTGTGCAGGATGCCCTCGAGCGTGCTCAGCGTCTCGTCGGGTAGGTGGCTGACCTTGAGGTAGATGGGCCCGCGCGCCGATTCGATCTCGCTTCTTGACCTCGGCCATCATCTGCCCGGACCAGTAGTCGGAGTCGACGAACCGCTCCCCCTGCGCGTTGACCTGATATCCGCCGAACGGATTGGCGACGTAGGCGCAGGCGGGGCCGTTGTAGTCCTTGATCAGCGGATTGATCTGGAAGCACTCGATTCCCGACAGTTCGGCGCCGGCGTGAAACGCCATCGAGTAGCCGTCGCCGGCGTTGGTCGGGTTCTCGTAGGTGCCGTAGAGGTAGCCCGACGCGGGCAGCCCAGCCGCCCGCACGGCCCGGTGGCCAGGATGACGGCCTTGGCGCCGACGACGACGAACTCGCCGGTGCGGCTGTTCGAGTGCCGCGCGCGCCGACCGGCCCGTGCCGCTGCGTCGGTGAGCACCCGCACCGGCACGAGCCGGTTCTCGATCCGGATCTTCTCGCGCATCGTGCGCTGCCGCAGCACCCGGTAGAGCGCCTTCTTGACGTCCTTGCCCTCGGGCATCGGCAGCACATACGAGCCGGAGCGGTGCACGCGGCGCACGGCGTACTCGCCGTGCTCGTCCTTCTCGAACTTGACGCCGTAGCGCTCCAGCCGCTGCACCATCGCGAAGCCGCGGGTGGCGGTCTGATAGATGGTGCGCTGGTTGACGATTCCGTCGTTGGCGCGGGTGATCTCGGCGACGTAGTCCTCGGGGGTGGCCTTGCCGGGGATGACGGCGTTGTTGACGCCGTCCATGCCCATCGCGAGCGCGCCCGAGTGCCGCACGTGGGCCTTCTCGAGCAGCAGGACCTGCGCGCCGTTCTCGGCGGCGGTGAGCGCGGCCATGGTGCCCGGCGGTGCCGCCGCCGATGACGAGGACGTCGCAGTCGAGCCGGACGGCGTCATCGAGGGAGGGGATCTGCATCAGCGAGACAGACTCCGAATGGTCGAGTGCGGCAATCACTTCAGCGCGAAGGCCGGCCTGCCCGGCCGAGCACGGCGATGTGGTCATGGCTATCGGATGAGGTAGGGCATGTTGACGGTGACGGCGCCGGTGGGGCAGCGCGCAGCGCACGGGCCGCAATACCAGCACTCGTCGACGTGCATGAACGCCTTGCCGTTCTCGGGGTTGATCGCCAGTGAGTCGAGCGGGCAGATCTCGACGCAGAGGGTGCAGCCCTCGATACACAATGACTCGTCGATCGTGACGGGTACATCGACGCGTTGTGTGACCTGAGCCATTCATATTCCCCCTGATCAGATTGCTGCGCAGCGTGATTCGGTCACCGCGCATGCGGATGTACTCGAGATCGACCGGTCGACCGTCGTCGAGGTGGGTGAGGCGCTCGAGCAGGATCAGCGCGGCGCCGTCGGGCACCTGCAGGATCGCCGCCGAGTGCGGGTCGGCGCTGACGGCTTCGACGGCGATGCCGGCATGCCCGAGGCGCTGACCGGTGACCTGCTCGATGAGCGAGAACACGTCGTTGCTCTCCAGCGAGTGTGCGACGACCGCCTCGCCGACGTCGTGTGCCAGATAGGTCATGTCCAGGCTGAGCGGAAGGTCGCCGAGGTAGCGCAGCCGTTCGACGAATACCACGGGCTCGCCGGGAGCGAGCTGGAGCTTGCCGGCCACCGACGGCGGCGCCGACACCGTCATCGTGGCCCTGACCTCGTTGCGGATCTCGCCGTAGCCCTTGAAGGTCTCCTTCAACCCGACGAGCGCGTCCAGGCCGTGGTCGTACTTGCGGATGGCCACGCGAGTGCCGATCTTGGGCTCGCGGTCGATGAGCCCCTCGGCCTTGAGCACCGCCAGCGCCTCGCGGACGGCGTTGCGTGAAACGAGGAAGTCCGCGGCGAGGTTCTGCCTCGCGTCGGCAGGCCGTCCGGGTAGCCGCCCGCGTGGATCTGGTGCCGCACCACGTCGGCCACCAGCCGCGCCTGGTCGGCGCGCGGCCGCCGCAGAGGGGTTGGCGCGGGGTCGGGGACTGGATCGGCCACCGGGTCACCTCGTGTCGTCTTGGGGCTGCAAGAGCGCTGAAAGTGCTGATGCGACGCTAGATCGAGGACAAGGAACATCCGAATGGAGGCGTCGCGGCGTTCGGTGGCGTGGCCGCTATTGCGCCGCCTGGATATGGCGCGGACCGGCGTCAACCGAGATGGTCTCCGCTATTGCGCCACCTCTGCACCCGGCGACGAAATTGGGATCGCGGTGAGCCGAAATACGCCCGGCGGTCGATCCGGTTCTCGCCGAAGCGGTCGCGCGCCGGCTCGCGGCGTGTTGAAGTGTTACCGACGTGGCGAATCCACCGGGGAGGGCCAGATGACAGGCGCGAAGGCGGGGTGGCTCGCGGCGGGCATCGCCGCCACGGGCCTCCTGCTCGCCGGCTGTGCGGGCGCGCCCGCCGACGAACGGCCCGTCGTGCGCATCGTCGAAGCCGCCCAGCCGTCCCCGGCGATCCCGCTCGGCCCCTTCCTGCCCACGGCCATGGAGCTGTCGACGGTGTTGGACACCGGGCCCAACGGTTTGATGGGTCGGCCCGTCGAGGGCGACGCCGACGTGCTGTTGAAGAGCGTGGCCGACGGCCAGGCGGCGCCTGCGGAGTGCGTCAGCGCCCCGTACCGGCTGCAGGAGAGCGTCTACGACGCCAGCCCGGTGCAATCGGTGGCCAGCAACACCTGGGCGGGTGGCGGCTTCGACGGCCCGCCGGTGTCGGCGTTCTTCGGCGTCGTCCAGATGGCCAGCCGGGCCGCCGCGCAGGAGTTCTTCGCCTCGGTCACCGACCAGTGGCGACGCTGCAACGGACAGACCGTGGCACTGCACCTGCCGGGCTACGGCGCCGACGAGTTGAGCAGGATCACCGACGTCTCGTTCGGCGAGCAGGTGATCTCGGCGAACGTGCTGCACGCGTCGGGTGGCACCGGGTCGCCGACCGGGCTGCGCGCCGTCGGAATCGCAGGGGACTGCATCGTCGAGGTGGAGCTCACCGATCTCCGCCCCGCCGGCCACGTTCAGGGTGCCGTCGAGGTGGTCGACGCGATCCGCGACAAGATCGCCGCTGTGCGTTGACGTGTCGACGAAGTTCTGCTGTCCGTCGGTGTGGGGGCGTGCGGCTACATCATCACCGACGTGGCCGCCGAGATCGCGGACGTGATGATCCAGAATTCGGCGGGCTAGCGGCCGCGGGGTGTCACCAAAGACCTCGTGAGCGCAGCACCGCTCCCGCACCTTCGGCGAACCAATAGGCCTCTTCGACGTGCGGTTGTCCGGAGAGGATGAAGTGGTCGATGCCGAGCTCGTGGTATTCCGCGATGCGGTCGGCGACCTCGGTGTGACTGCCCACCAGCGCGGTGCCCGCGCCCCCTCGCACCAGACCGTAGCCTGCCCACAGATTAGGGGAGATCTCCAGATTCGAGGTGCGGCCGCCGATGAGCCGCTTGCGCGAAGAGAATCTGCCGGAGTGCAGTGCTGTCATCCGCTGCTGGCCAACGGATTCCGTGCGTGCGAGTACCTCTTGTGCCGAACGGATCCGCTCGCCGCTGATCGCCGAAAGCAGACGATCGGCATGGGCCCACGCCTCGGCTGAGGTGTCCCGGCTGATGACATGAAGCCGGATGCCGAACTGCACCGTCCGTCCGTGGGCGGCGGCCCGGGCCCGAACCCGATCGAGCCGTTCGCTGATCTGGGTGGGTGTCTCGCCCCACGCCAGATAGGTGTCGACGTGCTGTGCCGCGACTTCTTCGGCGGCAGCCGAGGCGCCGCCGAAGAACACCTGCGGGGGATCCCAGTCGCCGTAGTCGATACGGGCGCCGTCGACCCGATAGTGTTCCCCGGCGAAGTCGAATGTCGACCCGCGCGGGGCGGAGCTGACGCCACGCAGCACCGCGAGGAATTCGCCGGTGCGGCTGTAGCGGGCGTCGTGGTCCAGGTAGTCGCCGAACCGCGCCTGCTCGACGGGATCACCGCCGGTGACGATGTTCAGAAGCAGCCGCCCGCCGGACACCCGCTGAAACGTGGCGGCCTGGTGGGCGGCCAGCGTGGTGCAATGAAACCGGGGCGGAACGCCACCAGGAACTTCAGCCGCGACGTGACCTGGGTGAGTGCCGCCGTGGTGATCCACGCGTCCTCGCACCACGTCCCGGTCGGCGTCAGGACCGCCTCGAACCCGAGAAGCTCTGCAGTCCGGGCGATCTCGCCGAGGTAGGCGATGGTCGGTTGGCGTATCCTGCCCGTCGACGGGCCGACCGCCAGATGCGAATCGTCGCCTGAGCCGACGATCTCGCGGCTGTCGCCGTTGGTGGGCAGATACCAGTGCAGATGAATGCTCATCAGTCGATCGACATACCTTCCTCACCGTCGAGAAGCTGTGTGTTGCCTAGCTATTCAGGCCGAAAGCGGCGGCATTGCACAGCGTTCTGTTCAGCGAGGTTGAAAGTTGTCGTGCGTCAACTTGCGGCGGACAGTCGGCCCCCGCGGCCGAGCCTGATCAGCTCGCCCCACGCGTTGAAGGCCTCGGCGTGGTCGGCTGACGCCGACCCGCTGGCGACCGCGACCAATCCCGACGCGATCGCGCCGAGGCCGATGCCGGTCTGATGCACCACGCGCACCAGCTCGTCGAAGGCCTCGCGGCGTGAGCATCCGCGCAGTCCGATCAGGATGCCGACAGCGATATCGATGGCTTGACGAGAGGTCTCGTCTGTCCCGGTGAAACTCATGGCAATGATGTTCCGCGCTCACCAACCCGCAGGGGAGCTTTCTGCGCGTGCAGACGCAAAACTGCGACGTGGCTCTTACACCGGTGCATTGGCCGGCTGGAAGACACCGGAGCTGTCGGCTTCTTCCTCGGCGCGGATCACGTGAACGACCGCATTGATCAGCGCCAGGTGGGTGAACGCCTGCGGGAAGTTTCCGAGGTGTCTGCCGGTGCGTGGCTCGATTTCCTCGGCGTACAGATGCAGTGGGCTGGCGAACGACAGCAATCGCTCGCACAAATGCCTGGCCCGGTGGATCTCGCCGATCTCCACCAGTGCCGACACCAGCCAGAACGAGCAGATGGTGAAGGTGCCCTCCTCCCCGGCCAGACCGTCGTCGGTCTCCTGTACCCGGTAGCGCAGCACCAGCCCTTCCTCGGTCAGTTCCTCGGCGATGGCCAACACCGTGGCGCGGATCCGCGGGTCATCCGGTGGCAGGAAGCGGGTGAGCACCGCCAACAACAGCGAGGCGTCCAGTGCCGGATCGCCATAGCGCTGGGTGAGCACCCCGCGCTCGTCGACGCCGTGTTCGAGGATGTCGGCCTTGATCTCCTCGGCGATCACGCGCCATTGCTGCGCGTAGGACTTCTCGCCTTCGAGCTCGGCCAGCTTGGAGCCGCGGTCGAGCGCCACCCAGCACATGATCTTGCTCGAGGTGAAGTGTTGCGGCTCGCCGCGCACCTCCCAGATGCCGCGGTCGGGCTCACGCCAGTGTTTGATGGCCTCCTCGACCTGTTCCTTCAGGACCGGCCACAGCGTCTCGGGAATCTGCTCGCGGGATTTCGTGTGCAGATACACCGAGTCGAGCATCGTGCCCCAGATGTCGTGCTGCATCTGGTCGAACGCGCCGTTGCCGATGCGGACCGGCCGGGAGTTGTCATAACCGGACAGGTGGCTGAGCTCTTCTTCGACGAGCGTGCGTTCCCCGCCGACGCCGTACATCACCTGCAACGGGTGCCGCTGACCGTTGTTGGCACCCGAGAACATCGGCGATGAAGGCGAAGAAGTCGTCGGCCTCACGATCCAGCCCGAGTGTGTAGAGCCCCCACAAGGCAAAGGTCGAGTCACGCACCCAGGCGTATCGGTAGTCCCAGTTGCGTTCGCCCTGAGGGGTTTCCGGCAACGAGGTGGTCGGGGCGGCCAGCAGTGCCCCGGTCGGGGAGTAGGTAAGCCCCTTCAGCGTCAGCGCGCTGCGCTGGAGGTACGCCCGCCACGGGTGGTCGGGGAAGTCGCCGACGTTGATCCATTGGCGCCAGCATTCGCTGGTCTTCCACATCTTGTCGACGGCCTCTTCGAAAGTCTGCGGTGCCGGATGCCCGGACCAGCTGAGTGCGACGAACACGTTGTCGCCTTCGCTCAACCTGGTGCGGGCGCGTGCTTCGCGGCCCTCGAGCCCGATGCGAAGGTTGGTGGTCAGACGCAGCGTCGGATGTGAATCGGGGTCCTTGGTGGCGCGCGCGATCGCCTCACCGTAGGCCTGGGCGGAGTACTCCCAGTGGGCACTGGTGCGGTGGTAGTCGAACGAGGGTTCGCAGCTCATCACCAGCTCGACCGTGCCGCTGACGCAGCGCACAGTACGCAGCAGGATGTGCTCGGCGTCCCAGTCCATCGGGGTGCGGCGGTGAGTGCGGGAGCGGGTCTCGAGGTCGTGCCATGGCCCCATCACCAGCGCATCGCGCACGATCACCCAACCCGTGTGGGTCTGCCAGGTGGTCTCCAGGATCAGGCTGCCCGGCAGGTAGCGCCGCGCCGCGGGCACCGAGACCCGTAGGGCCCGAGCCGGAAATGACCGGCGCCGCGGTCCAGGATCGCGCCGAACACGCTGGGCGAGTCGGGCCGCGGTACGCAGAGCCATTCCACCGAACCGGCCGACGAAACCAGGCAGGTGGTCTCGCAGTCGGAGAGGAACGCGTAGTCCGCGATCGGGGGGAAACGGGTTCCGCAGCGGCACGGGGCCGGCGTACGGCGTCGGGGCGGCGGGCAAGGTCAACGCCGATGACTCGCCGTTGGACAACATTGCGCCGGAGGCCTCGGACTGGTGCAGAACCATTTGCTCATCATCGACTGCCAGGTGCCCCGGCGTCCACCGGAACACCCGGTGCTCCGCGGGGGTGTCGGGCGCATAGGCTGGCGTCGTGGACGGCTTCCTGAACTGGTGGGACGGCGTGGAGCTGTGGTTGTCGGGGCTGTCGTTCGTCGCGCAGACGGTGGTGGTGATGCCGGTCGTGCTCGCGTTGGCGTTCGTCGTCGCGTTGGTGCTCGATGCGCTGCTGGGTAACGGCATCACAATGCTGCGCCGGATCCGGCACACCGGCGACGAGGACCAGGGGAGGCAGCGATGAGCGCTTGCGCGAAGAGCAGAAGGCAGCGATGAGCGCTTGCGCGAAGAGCAGAAGGCAGCGATGAGCGGCATGCCGCGCTCGCGCGTGACGCTGGCCTTGGTCGCGTTGGTCGTTCTCGTCATCGTCATGTGGCTGCTCACCAGGTGACCTGTCCGGCAACTCTGTTATTCTTCGCGCCATGCAAACGGCGTCCGGCAACAAGGGTGGTCACATCGTGGCCCTCATTGCCGTGGGCTTTGATGCCGTTGCCGACGTCTGTTGTTGTCGTCGCTGACACCTCGCCCGTTCGCGGCTCGGCGTCGGTGACGGCTGTGGCGTAGCTGCCTTCAGTACGAACCTGCCTTGCCGGAATGGGCCTCAACCTCTGAAGTCCGAG
>CAWCMF010000013.1:0-19878 GCA_963796545.1 uncultured Actinomycetota bacterium
TACAAAGCCAACGCCGAGCAGGCAGGATTTGTTCCCCCACTTGGGCAGACGGCCCTGACCAGAGCGTTCAGCTCTGACGAGTCATCCAACGCGCTCAATCCCCGCGATATTCCGCTTGCCCCTGCGCAGCACCAGCCACCTGCCGTGGAGGAAGTCCGATGCCTGAGGTGACCACTCATCTGTGGCGATCTTCACGTTGTTGACCGACACCCCACCTTCAGCGATCGTCCGGCGGGCCGCCCCCTTACTGGCGGACAGTCCACTTGCGACGAGCAGATCGGTGATCGAGTCCGGTCCGCCCGGCGCGAACCGAGCCACCGAGGCCTCCCGAAGTGCCGCGGCAAGTGTCGGTTCGTCGAGCTCGGACAACTCCCCCCGTCCGAACAGCGCGTGGCTCGCATGTTCCACAGATGCCGTCGCTGCCTCCCCGTGGACCAGGTCGGTCAACTCGCGCGCCAGCCGTCGTTGCGCGGCCCGCTCATGCGGGCGTTCTGCCGTCGCAAGCTCCAACTCGGCGAGCTCGTCGGCCGACAGGAAGGTGAACCACCGCAGGTACGGGACCACATCGGCGTCGGCGGTGTTGATGAAGTACTGGTACCAGGCATACGGACTGGTCATCTCGGGATCGAGCCACAGGCTGCCCCCGCCGGTGGACTTACCGAACTTCTTGCCCTCGGAGTCGGTCACCAGCGGTGTCGTGAGGGCGTGCACGGTGGCGCCGGTTTTCTGCCGGACGAGCCGAACCCCGGCGATGATGTTGCCCCACTGATCCGATCCGCCGATCTGCAGCGTGCATCCGTACCGCTGGTGCAACTCGACGAAATCGTTGGCCTGCAGGAGCATGTAGCTGAACTCGGTGTAGGAGATGCCGTCGCCTTCGAGCCTGCGGCGCACGGTGTCGCGGTCCAGCATCACGTTCACCGAGAAGTGCTTGCCGACATCACGAAGAAACTCGATCGCGGAGAGCTCGCTCGTCCAGGACAGGTTGTTGGCGACGACGGCGCCGGTCGCCGAGTCTTCGAACTCGACGAATCGCTCGAGCTGACCACGGATCCGCCCAGCCCAATCGGCGACGATGTCGGCGGTGTGCAGTGTGCGCTCCCCGACGTCGCGCGGGTCACCGATCATCCCGGTCGCGCCGCCGGCGAGCACGATGGGGCGATGCCCGGCCTGCTGGAATCGGCGCAGCGTGAGCAGCGGGATCAGGTGTCCGGCGTGCAGGCTCGGGGCCGTCGGGTCGAAGCCGGAATAGACGGTGACGGGTCCCCCGGCCAGCGCATCGGCCAGCGCATCGCGGTCGGTGGACTGCGCGATCAGCCCGCGCCATTCCAGTTCGTCGAGGATGTTCGGCGTGCCTATGACAGTCACCTTGTCGATCTTTCCGTACTAGTCGCTGTCACCGGGAACCGGTGCCCGCGGGCTGCGGCGGTACGCCGATACCTCGGGATGCCCGGGCAGCCACATCCGCCAGGGCCGGTCAGCCGCCTTGCTGACGCCGACTCGCGGGCCGGCTTCGCCCACCCGCAGCTCGCTGAGGGCAACCCGTACCGGGGCTCGCGGATCGAAGAGGTCGATCCCGTTGTCGTCCATCGTGATTCCGAGGGCAGAACACAGGTTGCCCGGCCCGCGAGCGAGCGCTATCTCCCGGACCGCAGCTCCGCGGCGAGCCCAGGCCACACCGTGACCGGTCTCGATCACTGCCGCGCGCAGCAGTACCGCTCCCGCCACGCCGTCGGCGGCGCACACGACGTTGGCGCACACGTGGATGCCGTGGCTGCGATAGGTGTAGAGCCTTCCCGGCGGACCGAACATCACGGTGTTGCGCAGGCCAGGTCCTCGGAATGAATGCGACGCGGCGTCCGGCCACGGCCCGTCGGCGGGGCCGCCGTAGGCCTCCACCTCGACGATCACCGCGCTCGCGTCGCGGCCGACCAGTTCCGCGCCGAGCAGCGAGCGCGCCGCGGTGAGCGGGTCAACCCGCAGGTCAGCTCCGGACATCGTGGACATCCTACGGACGTGCTTGACAGCGGTTCGCGGCACGCGCAATATTCATCAGATGATGAGTTCATCGAACGATGAATTATTGTTCCCGGCCGTCGGAGCCGGCGATCGACGTCAAGAACTTGCAGGTCCGACGCGGCGGCCGCCGTGCCCTTGATGATGTGTCCGTCCAGGTGGAACGCGGCACGATCACCGGACTGCTCGGACCTTCCGGCTGCGGTAAGACGACCCTCATGCGAAGCATCGTCGGTACCCAGCTGGTAGCCGGCGGGTCGGTCACGGTGCTCGGCAGGCCCGCGGGATCTCCGGTTCTGCGCCATCACGTGGGTTACGTGACGCAGGAGCCCACGATCTACTCGGACCTCAGGATCGTCGACAACGTCCGCTACTTCGCCGCCCTCTACGGCAGAGGCCCGGCCGATATCGATGACGCCATCACCGCCGTGGGCCTGGACGACCACCGAAAAGCTCTGGCCGCCAACTTGTCCGGCGGTCAACGGACCCGGGTCTCGCTGGCGTGTGCGCTGGTCGCCCGCCCCGATCTGCTGGTGCTCGACGAGCCGACCGTCGGGCTCGACCCGGTGTTGCGGGCCGACCTGTGGGAGAGGTTCGAACGGCTCGCCCGCGGCGGCACCACGCTGCTGGTGTCCAGCCATGTCATGGACGAAGCCGACCACTGCGATGCCCTGCTGCTGATGCGCGACGGACGCATCCTCGCGCACACCACCCCGACCCAGCTGCGAGAGGACACCCAATGTCAGTCACTGGAGGACGCGTTTCTGTCCATCATCCGGCGCGGCACCGCGGCCCGGACCGAATGAGGCCGTTGCGTCCGCGCGCATACCTGGCCACCACCGCCCGGATCCTGCGACAGCTCTCGGGCGATCACCGCAGCGTCGCGATGATCCTGGTGGCTCCGAGCCTGATCATCACGCTGATGTACTTCATGTTCAGTGACCTTGACGATGTACCGCGCCCACCCCGCGCCCCGTCGGCGTTCGACAGCGCCTGCCTGATCATGCTCGGCGTCTTCCCACTGGTCGTGATGTTTCTGATCACCTCGATCACGATGCAGCGCGAACGCGTGTCCGGAACGCTTGAGCGCATCCTGACCACACCGCTGCGGCGGCTCGACCTCCTCGCCGCCTACGGCACCGCGTTCTCCGTCGCGGCAGCCGCGCAGGCCACCCTCGCCTGTGTGGTGTCGTTCTGGATCCTCGGCCTCGACACCGCGGGGAGCCCGGGGTGGGTGTTCCTCATCGCGATCGTCAACGCTGTTCTCGGCGTCGGACTCGGCCTGCTGTGCAGCGCCTTCGCGCGCACCGAATTCCAGGCCGTCCAATTCATGCCACTGGTGATCGTCCCCCAGCTGCTGCTGTGCGGCATCATCGTTCCGCGCGGTCAGCTCCCCGACTGGCTGCAATGGATCAGCAACGCACTTCCTGCCAGCTACGCTCTCGAAGCACTCCAGCAAGTCGGTACGCATGCCGAATTGACCCAGGTGGCGGTGCGCGACATCGCGATCGTCATCGGTTTCGCGGTGCTGGCACTGGGCCTGGCCGCGGCGACCCTACGGCGAAGGACACCCTAGAGCGCGTGACCACCAACCCGGACCGCAAGCGCCCCGGACGGCCACCCGGCCCGTCGGACACGCGCGATCGGATTCTCGCCAGCGCGCGTGAACTGTTCGCGCGCAATGGAATCGACAACACCTCGATCCGGGCCATTGCCGCCGGCGCGGGGGTGGACCCCGCCTTGGTACATCACTACTTCGGCACCAAGACGCAACTGTTCGCCGCGGCTATCCACATCCCGGTCGATCCCATGTCGATCATCGGTCCGCTGCGCGAGGTTCCCGTCGATCAGATCGGTCACGTGCTACCGACGCTGCTGTTGCCGTTGTGGGATTCCGAACTGGGCAAGGGTTTCATCGCGACGTTGCGCTCGATGCTGGGCGGCAGTGCCGCCGACGTGTCGATGGTGCGATCGTTCCTGCAGGACGTAATCGCCGTCGAGGTGGGCAGCCGTGTCGACAACCCGCCCGGGACCGGACGCATCCGTGTGCAGTTCGTCGCCTCGCAGCTGGTCGGCATCGTGATGGCGCGCTACATCCTCGAGCTCGAGCCATTCAAATCGCTGCCGGTGCAGCAGGTGGCGGAGATCATCGGGCCGAATCTGCAGCGCTATCTGACCGGTGACCTTCCCGATCTGACCTACTGATCGGCAGCGGCGACCAGCCGCTCATGCTCATCATCGTCGACGGAGACGGCCTCGTCGATCAACAGCACCGGAATACCGTCGTCGATGCGGTACTTGCGGCGCAGGCGCGGGTTGTACAGCGAGTCGTCCACGAACAGCAGCGGACCGCGGTCCTGCGGGCAGACGAGAATGGCGCGAAGGGTGCTGTCCAGGGCCATCGGCTCAGCGACCGGGCATCGGGAAGATCGTGTCGCTGTCCCGCTGCATCGGGCTGCGGGGCGCCCATACGGGGAGACCCGGGCTGCCGGGAGCGGCCACCGGAGGAGCGCCACCTTCGGCGGGCGCCTGCTGGCCGGCCTGAGACTGAGCCATGACTTTGCGCTGGTAGGCCAGTGTCACCTGGAGCGCCTCGATCAGCGGGGCCTGGTTGGGACGCGAGTCCAAAGCTGCGACGATCATCTGTCGATTGGCATTGGAGGGTCGGAAGCCCCGGTTGCGCAGCGTCAAGACCTGGTCGATGAGCTTGGAGAGCTGACCACCGCCGGCACCGAGGTCATAGTCCTGGTGGATGATCGCCAGCGCCTGATCAGCGGTCATCATCGGGGCGGGTGGTACTTCGGCTCCCGTCGTGGGCTGTGCCGATGCCGTCGGCGCGACACCGATGACCAGGCCGAATGCCAGCGCGGCACCCGTCAGCGCTCCCGTCGCCACGCGGTAGAGCGGCGAACGGTTGGTGCTGTTCTGCGACGTCATCTCATCCTCCAGCGCGTTGGCGCGGCCGACCCGAGCAGGCGACGACCTG
Organism: uncultured Actinomycetota bacterium; assembly: GCA_963796545.1. Lineage (GTDB taxonomy): Bacteria > Actinomycetota > Actinomycetes > Mycobacteriales > Mycobacteriaceae > Mycobacterium. The sequence goes on from CAWCMF010000013.1 coordinate 5,003, forward strand.
CTCAAGCGCGAGCGTAACAGTGCACATCCACGCGGGCATCACTGCTTTCTGCCCACGATCTCGCTGCGCACGGCAACGGTCAACCGCTTGTACCGATTGCTATCGGCGTCGAGATACCAGGCGTTACGCGAAGGCTTCGGTATCCCCTGCTCCTGCAGCGGTCCGGGAAGCGGCCGGAACGTGGCAGTGAGCGTCATCTCGGAAACCACGTGCACGATGTCGGGTGCATTGCCGACGGGCAGGCTGGTCAGGGCCTCCGTCAGATCCGCCGACGGAACGCTGCCGCCCGGGCGCAATGCCAGCGCCGTCACGGCCAGGGTTTGACCATCGACCTCCACCGCATAGGTGACGGCCATGTCGACGGCGTCCAGCCTTCCTGCTGCGTCGTTGACGGTTTCGGCGAACACCATTCCGCGCGGGGTGTGAATCACCGCACCGCGGTTGTCGACCGACCAGTAGTCGCCGTCCTCGTCACGGCGGAACAGGTACTCGGTGGACACCCACGTGTCGGCGGGGGCGAACACCCCTCGCTTGACCGAGGCCAGCGGATCGACGGGCCCCCGCGGATGCGCGAGCAGCAGCCCGATCTCGCCCGCCTCTGCGCGCCGCACGAACCCGCGGTCGTCCTCGAGGATCAGGTTGTCCTCGGGGTCGTAGGCCGCGAGCGCGATCTCGCCGCCGCCGGGCAACGGCCTGCCCTTGCTACCGATCTTGGCGCCCTTGACGTTGGCGAGCACGGCCTGGCCGTCGGCCGTCGCGAAGAACTCCACGACGTTGGCCGGCTCGAACACGTCCACGACGCGCTTCCACAAACCGGCAGGCATGCCCGAGCCGATGAACAACCGGATCGGGTGACTTCCGTTGAGAGAGAACGCGGGATCGTCGATGACCTCTCGCAGCATCGCCCACGTGTAGGACACCACCGTCACGCCGTACTGCCTGATCTCCTGGACGAAGCGGTCGGGACGCAGCTCTCGAGACAGCGCGATACGCGCACCGCCGACCACCGCACCGCCGAGGCTGACGAGCAGACCCGACTGGTGGTGAAGAGGTGTCAGACAGTAAACGGTGTCAGTGCGGCTGAGATTCGCCGCCGAGGCCGTCCCGAATGCCGACAGCGCCCACCGGAAGTTGGTGATCTGGCGCGCGACGACTTCTCCGCTGCTCGTGCTGAATGCGATGAAGGCCAGGTCGCGCGCGAGCCCGGGGTTGGGCCGGTACCAGCCGGGCAGTTCGACGACGTCGGGGTCGATCTTCTCCATATCGACGATCTGCGTGGCGTCGCCGGATTCGGACAAGCGCAGATCACGGGTCTCACCGCCGCCGAGCACGAGCACTCGCATGGTCAGCGCCCGCGCCGCGTCGAGGTGGGTCGGATCGGCGATGATCTCGGTCACCGCGCCCAGCCTGGCCGCCTCGGCCAGGTCGCCGTCGGGCGGCATCAGCACCGCAACGGCGCCGAGTCGCGACAGCGCCGCGATGGCGACCAGGGCGCTGGGCCGGGTCTCCATCAGCACGCCGACGCGAGTGCCCTGCCGCACTCCGACCTCGATCAGTCCGCGCACCACATTGTTCACACGGCGGTCGACCGCCTCGTAGGTGTGCACCCGCCCGTCGAACAGCAGGGCCTCGCCGTGAGGCATGTCGCGTGCCTGCTCCGACATGATCCGGCCCAGCGAGATCCTGGTGTGGTCGTTGACCTGGCCGAGGCGGGCCAGCCGCGGCAGGGTGCGGACGGTCTCGATGGCCAGCGTGCGTGCCGACTTGTTCGCGGCGACGACAGCATCGGCCGCGGATCGGGCGAAGGTGAACGCCATCTCGGTCGCCGCCGTCGCGCTGTGCGCCAGCCGCGAGGTCAGCGAGACACCGCTCTCGGACGGTTCGGCGGGTTGAAGCGGCATCGGCGACACGCCGTCGGGCATGGAGCCGCCCCCGTCGAGCCAGTTCACCCATTCGGCGACGGCAGGCCACGTCTGGGTGGCCGCCTTCGATCCGACAACAAGTCCGAAATGCCCTGCGCGAATCAGGAATTCATAGACATCAGCTTGCGGTGCGGCCCGCTTGATGCCACGTACCGACGCGGGCTGGCCGATGTCGTCGACCTCACCGATGACCGCCAATATCGGGCAGTCGATGTCGGAGAGCGTGACCAGGTCGCCGCGGATCGAGAAGCCGCCGGTCATCATCCGGTTGTGCGCGATGAACTGCTTGAGCAGTTCGGAGATCGCCGGGCCCGACCACGCGATCCAGCCTTCGGAGGCCAGGAATCGCCGTTGCTGCTCGCGCGGCAGCAGCGCCTCCCGGTCGTGCAACTGGCGCAGGAAGTCCAGCCGTGACTGGGCGGTCTTGAGGGGGTCGAGCATCTGGAATCCGGTGCGCGCCAACCAGCCTGGGATGTCGATCCGGCTGAAGACGTGGTCGGCCATGAAGTCCGCAGCTGCCGGAGCCAGGCTCGCAGGCAGGTTCATCGGCAGCGCGGCCAGCGTGTCGACGGGCGCACCGAACGCCACGATGCTGGCCAGATCCTTGGCTTTGCGATACGCCGCGGTCTGGTAGGCGAACATGCCGCCCTGCGAGTAGCCCGCCAGATGAACATCGCGTCCGGTCACCGTCTTGACGGTGTCGATCGCCTCGCTGAGGGCCACCACGTGGTCAGCGAGGTTGCGCTGCATCCCGCCCTCGACCTTGTCCGGCGAGCCGAAGTCGATGACCCAGGGGTCGACGCCGGCCAGGTGCAGAATGCCGACGGCCCCTTCGTTGCGGGTGACGTCCCACATGTCGGCCGACATCATCATCGGGTGGACCATCAACACCGGGGGTCCCGACGGTTTGGTGCCGGGCCGGGTATCGGGTGGAAAGTAGCGCCGCAGCCGGTACATCGGGACGCTCTCGATGATCTGGAACGGCGACGGCACAGCGCCGGTCTCCAGCCCGCCGTAGCGCAGGACCTCCAGGCCGTTCTGCGCGGTAGCCACCAACCGCCCTACGGGCCGGGTGATCGCCGAGAGGTCCACCACAGCGCACTCCCCTATCGCCTATTCGATCCCCCGACGGCCTTCGTGGTCATGATGGCACAAGCCCGAATGTCGGTTTCGGGTAATCACGGGTGGGCACTAAGGTCGGCTGGCGATGGCACACCTGCTCGGAGGCGAAAACCTCCACCTGGAGTACCCCACCCGGAGTGGTGTTCGACTCCGTCACGCTCGGCGTCGAGCGAGGGCGACCGAATCGGCATAGTCGGCCGTAACGGCGACGGCAAGTCGACCTTGCTCGGTCTGCTGACCGGCCAGATCGCCCCCACGCAGGCCGAGTCACGCGCCGGGGCAGCCTGCGGGTCGGCGCACTAGACCAGGCCGACACGCTCGATCCTGACCGCACCGTGGGCTGGTCCCTGGTCGGCGAGCGGGCGGATCACGAGTGGGCCGGCGATTCCCGGACGCGCGACGTGATCGCCGGTCTGGTGGGCGACATCCCTTTCGACGCCGCCATCGACACGTTGTCGGGCGGGCAGCGCCGCCGGGTGCAGCTGGCGGCGTTGTTGATCGACGACTGGGACGTGGTCGTGCTGGATGAGCCCACCAACCACCTCGACGTTCAGGGCATCACCTGGCTCGCCGCGCACCTTAAGCAGCGCTGGGCCAGGACCGGCGGTCTTGCTGCTGGTCACCCACGACCGCTGGTTCCTCGACGAGGTGGCGACCACGACCTGGGAGGTGCACGCCAGCGGCGTGGGAAGCACCGTCGAGCCGTTCGAAGGCGGCTATGCCGCGTACGTACTCCAGCGCGTGGAACGCGATCGTCAAGCCGCGGCTGTCGAGGCCAAGCGGCAGAACCTGATGCGCAAGGAACTCGCGTGGCTGCGCCGCGGACCGCCTGCGCGAACATCCAAGCCGAAGTTCCGGATCGAGGCCGCCAACGCGCTGATCTCGGACGTGCCGCCGTTGCGCAACAGCGTTGAGCTGTCCCGGCGGCGATGGCTCGGCTCGGCAAGGACGTCGTCGACCTGCTCGACGTGTCGGTCACCTACTCTGGGTCGGGCAGCCGAGAAGTGTTGCGCGACGTCGAATGGCGGATTGCGCCCGGCGAGCGTACCGGCATTCTCGGAGCCAACGGCGCAGGCAAGTCCACACTGCTCGGCCTGATCGCGGGCACGGTGCCGCCGACGACCGGCAGGGTCAAGCGTGGCAAGACCGTGCAGTTGGCCGTCCTGGACCAGGCGTCCCGGGATCTCGATCCGATCGCCGGTGACATGGTGCGCGAGGTCCTCGCGCGGCTGCAGACCATGTATCAGATCGACGGCAAGGACGTCACCCCGCACAATTGCTGGAGCGGCTGGGTTTCGGCCGCGAGCACCTCTCGGCGCGCGTGGGCGAACTGTCCGGCGGCCAGCGACGGCGGCTCCAGTTGATGCTCGTATTACTGTCGGAGCCGAACGTGCTGGTGCTCGACGAGCCGACCAACGATGTCGACACCGACATGCTCACCGCGACCGAGGACCTGCTGGATTCCTGGCCAGGCACCTTGATCGTGGTCTCGCACGACCGCTATCTGCTCGAGCGCATCACCGACCAGCAGTATGCGATCCTCGACGGACGCCTGCGACACCTTCCCGGCGGCGTCGACGAGTATCTGCGGCTGGCCGCCAGGCGCCCGGAAGCGCCGGCACAGCGGACGAAACCGACTGCTGCAGAAGGACTGTCAGGTGCGGAACTGCGCAACGTCGAGAAGGAGATCGCGTCCATCGACCGGTCGTTGACCAAGCTGGCCGACCGCATCGCTGGTAAGCATGACGACCTGGCTGCGCACGACCAGTCCGATCACGTCGGCGTGGGCCGGCTCACGACCCAGTTGCGTGATCTGGAAAACCAGAGTGGCTGAACTGGAGTCACGCTGGATGGAGCTGTCCGAACGACTCGAAGGCTAGCGATGACATACCTTCTGCGGCCGTTCGTCGTGTGCCTTCGCTATTGGCCTCAGTTGGCGGCGTGTTATCTGCTCGGGCTGCTGGGACGGCGTGGCGCCATTGAGCTCGCGGCGTGGGTGGGCTACGACAACGACGTCTGGGTCTCGCTGATCATGCCGCTGGCGGGACTGGCTCGGCTCGGGTCCTATGTCGCGATGTTCTTCGTGCTGCGGCGTGCGATTCCGTCGCTGGCAGCCCTGCCGTCACGATCGGCTCGCCGCATCGATGTGTTCTCGACTGTCATCGTGCCGTTCTTCGCGATCTACCTGGCGTGGAAGTTGTTCGCCGAGGACTGGATCGCCTTCCAGGCGACGGCTCTCGACTACCGGATCGGCGACGCGATGACCACGCCGGGCGTCTCCGAACTACGCCCCGAAACTCTGCCGGTCAGCACGGTCACGTGGGCGTTGATCTTCGCCGCTCTCGTTCTCCGCTATGTGCTCAGCCGTTTCAAGGACCACCTTCCCGAATGGATGATCGCGATCCGGGTGTATGTCGATGCCCTGTGGGTGTTCCTCGGCGTGAGCTTTGCCGCCAGCAAGGACCTCACTTTCGTCCTCAATCCCACCGGTTGGCTCGCGGAGCGGCGGATCGTTGTGTGGTTCAACGAGACCCGTGCCGAATTGTTTCCACATCTGAGACCGCTGGAGGTCCTCTGGGACACCGTCACCTGGACGGTGTCGACCGTTTTCGGCGGCGCGACGATACCGCTGCTGTGGCTGGCCGTGGCAGCGATCGTCTACGGCGTCACCATGCCCGAGGACTGGAGAGGCGCCGCACGTCGGGTCGCCGGCGAGCGAGCCGACCGGGTGTTCGAACGTGCAGCTGCCCGCGAGAAGCGGGTGCGCGAACGTTGGTCCCGCTTGCCCGACGTCCACCGGGACGAGGCGCGGGAATGGTTCCTGTCCCGACTGGGCAACTACCGGAACATCACCGACGCGGCGCGGCTCATCCTGCACGGTGGAGTGCTGGCGTTGTCGCTGTACGTGCTGGGCTATCTCGGGTTGGCGTGGCTGGACATGGCGGGCAGCTTCTACCGACCCGAGGTACGGGCCGGTTATCTGTTCCGGGGTGTGACGTGGATCCTGGGTCCCCACCCGATGTCTTTCTGGGACTTTGCGAGGCCGACGCTCGTCTTTCTCTCGCACCTGATCATCGAACCCCTGCGGGTGTGCCTGATCGCGTCCACCGTGGCTTACTGCCTGGAACACGTTCGCCCGAAGGACGTTACAGCAGCATCCGCACAGTGATCTGACCGTCGTGGGTGACGTCCAGCGCCGTCGGCACGACATCCGACGGCAGCACGAAGCCGAATTGGACACGACCGGGCTTGTCGCACAAGGCTTTCACGCCCTCGGTCGGAATCGGACTGAAGCCGCCGACTCCTTCGGCGTCCCAACGCCGTTCACCGTCGGTGAGAACAGCGGTGCAGTAGCCCGGAGGCGGTGTCCCGGACCAGTCGACGACGATGACGGTCAACACCGTGCCGGGCGGCAGGGGCGGGCCGAAGCTGAGCGGATTGCGATCGAGGTGCCGGATGGATAGCAACTCCCACGTCTGTCCGTCGGCCGAGCCGCTCTCGCCGTCGGGCACGATCAATTGGGGCGCGAGCGTGGGGCGATAGGCCGACCACTGCGGCCCGAAATCGATGGCGACGAATGCGCCCAACGCACAGGCGACGACGACAGCGCCGATGACGTTGCGCTGCCAGAGCGCCGATATCCGCGTCATCGGGCACCCACGCTGGGAGGCCTCAGTTCGACCTCGTCGGTTCGGGTGGTGCGCGGGTCATCGGCGGGCACTTCGATGACCAACCGGGAATCCAGGAGGTCGCTGCCCGCCCACACCCGGAGCGTGATCGGTTCCGATGCGTCCTGCGCGACGAGCGGCGACGCAACGTCGAACACCCAGCTGCCGCGCTGAGTGATTCCCGGGGCGATCTCGGCGCCGAGGGAATCCATGAAAAAGCGGTCTGACGGTACGTAGGAGTTGGGTCCGACGATCAATTCGGCGCGGGGCAGCTCGGTCGAGTCAACCGCGTCCAACGTGGTGTCGACGACGACCCAGTCGCCAGCGGCTTTTATCGAATTGACTTGCGGTGCGATGCGTATTGACGTGATGGTGGCGATGACCGCGCGTCCTCGGACGGGTTCGCCCGCCCCGCCGCGGACATCGAACGGACCATAGAGATCGGTGGGTGTCGGCAGGTTGTGCCACACCAGCGCGGCGGCCGCCACGACGACGACGCAGAGAGTGGACAACACCGCGCCACGGTTGGCCTTCAGTGGCTTCACTTCGGCGCCCCCACGACCAGCTCGGTGACCCCGTAGTCGGTCAGGCTGTCGAGCCACTCTTTGCCGCCGTAGGTGACCATCAGCTGCCGAAAAGTCTTCTTCCACACCCGAATGGTGACCACGTCACCCGGCTTCAGGGCATCGGCAGGGATGAGCCACGCGAACACCAGCTGCTCGGTCAGTGCTGGACCCAGATTCTGAATCGGCGAGCCGTCCCGGAACCGAAAGACGCCGAAGAACTCCCTTCCCGGCACGCCCCGCAGGTCCAACTCGTTGCGCAGCCGCCCCGGCACCGACCCGTCGTTCCGCAGCGTCGCGACCACCCCCAGATAGAGCAGACCCGGCTTTTCAGGCCCGACGACGCGCCCGCCGCCTTCGATCTTGCTGATGAGCCGCGCCCGCTCGACGGTGACGGAATACTGTCCGTCGCTGAACTCCTCGCCCGGTGGGAACGGCGTGGCCTTGGTGTCCACGGGGTCCAAGCCCCCGAACAGTGCTGTGACAGCCAGGATCGCGGCCAGGCTGCCTTTCCACCACTGGCGCACCCTGCGCGCGGCCAGCCACTGTCGCACCCGAGCCTTTCGGCTGGTGGCCGCCGGCTGAGCACCGGGCTGGGTGTCCATACCGGTGGATGTTAGCGGCGCAGTCGGAGTCGTAACCGGTCTGAGGTATCGCGCACCACGCTCAGCTGCCTGGCGACCTGGATGGGCGCAGTGCCGCCGCGCGCATCACGCGAATTCACCGAGCCCTCGATGGTGAGCACGTCACGCACGTCGGGGGTGAGATCGGGATGGATGGCTGCGAGTTCAGCGTCCTCGAGGTCTTCGAGCCCGATGCCGCGGGCCTCGGCCGCGCGAACAGCGGCACCGGCGGCCTCATGCGCCACCCGGAACGGCACCCCACGCCGAACCAGCCACTCGGCCACATCGGTGGCCAGCGTGTACCCGAGCGGAGCGAGTTCGGCCATGCGATCGACGTCGAAACGCAGCGTCGCGACCAGGCCTGCCATCGCGGGCAGCACCATCTCGAGCTGCGCCACCGAGTCGAAGACCGGCTCCTTGTCCTCCTGGAGGTCGCGGTTGTAGGCCAGCGGCTGAGCCTTCAGCGTGGCCAGCAGCCCGGTGAGATTGCCGATCAGACGACCCGACTTACCGCGTGCGAGCTCGGCGATGTCAGGGTTCTTCTTCTGCGGCATGATCGAGCTGCCGGTCGACCATGCGTCGTGCAGCGTGGCGTACCCGAACTCGGTGGTACTCCACAGGATGATGTCCTCGGCCAGCCTGGACAGATCGACGCCGATCATCGTGAAGACGAACGCCGCCTCGGCCGCGAAGTCCCGCGCCGCGGTGGCGTCGATCGAGTTCTCCGAAGCGGCGTGAAAACCCAACTCCTCGGCGATCGCATCAGGGTCGAGGCCCAGCGAGGAACCGGCCAGCGCCCCGGAGCCGTACGGCGACACCGCGGCCCGCTTGTCGAAGTCGGCGAGGCGGTCGACGTCGCGAAGCAGCGGATGCGCATGCGCGAGAAGGTGGTGCGCCAGCAGGATCGGCTGCGCCGACTGCAGATGGGTTTTCCCCGGCATGATCGCAGTGGGGTGCGCGGCGGCCTGGGTGGCCAGCGCGGTCACCACCTCGAGCACTGCGTCGGCGACCCGACGGACCGCGTCGCGCAGCCACAACCGAAACAGCGTGGCCACCTGGTCATTTCGCGAACGACCCGCCCGCAGCCGGCCGCCGAGTTCGGCGCCGGCGCGGTCGATCAGGCCGCGCTCCAGCGCGCCGTGCACGTCCTCATCGGAAACCAGCGGTCCGAAGCTGCCGTCGGCGACATCGGAGCCGAGGCTTTCCAGACCGGCCAGAAGCCCGTCGCGCTGCTCCTCGGTCAGCAGACCCGCGCGGAAGAGGACCCGGGCGTGGGCCTTCGACGCCGCGACGTCGTACGGTGCGAGAACCCAGTCGAAGTGTGTCGACTTGCTCAGTGCGGCAAGGGCGTCGGCCGGGCCGTCGGCGAACCGGCCGCCCCACAGTGAGCCCTCGTTGGTGCTCATGGCTGAAGCTCTTCGCGCAAGCGGCTCATCGATTCCCCGCCAGGTCCCGCCGCGCCGACAGGCTCGACGACAGCCCGTGCACGTGCACGAATCCCTTCGCCGAGGACTGGTCGAACGTGTCGCCCTCGTCGTAGGTCGCCAAGTTGAAATCGTAGAGCGACTCCGCGCTCCGGCGGCCGTTCACCGCGATATGCCCACCGTGCAGCACCAACCGGATCTCGCCGGACACATGCTCCTGGGTGTTGGCGACGAACGCCTCGAGCGAGGTCTTCAGCGGCGAATACCAGAGGCCGTCGTAGACCAGCTCGCCCCACTTCTGATCGGTGGTGCGCTTGAACCGGCCGAGTTCGCGTTCCAGCGTGACGTGCTCGAGCTCGGTGTGGGCGGTGATCAGCACCATCGCCCCTGGGGCCTCGTAGATCTCACGGCTCTTGATACCGACCAGCCGGTCCTCGACGACATCGAGCCGGCCCACGCCCTGGGCACCGGCGCGCTGGTTGAGCTGTTCGATGGCCTGCAGCACGGTGACCGACTTGCCGTCGATGGACACCGGCACACCCTTCTCGAACCCGACGATCACCTCGTCGGGACTGCTCCAGTTGACCGTCGGGTCCTCGGTGTAGTCGTAGACGTCCTTGGTCGGCGCGTTCCAGAGGTGTTCGAGGAAGCCGGTCTCCACCGCACGACCCCACACGTTCTGGTCGATCGAGAACGGTGAGCGCTTCGAGACGTTGATGGGGATGTCGTTCTGCTCGGCGAACGCGATCGCCTTCTCCCGGGTCCACGCATAGTCGCGCACCGGTGCAAGGACTTTGAGATCCGGTGCCAGCGAGGCGAATCCGACCTCGAAGCGCACCTGGTCGTTGCCCTTGCCGGTGCACCCGTGCGCGACGATGCCGCCGGCATGCTCACGTGCGGCTTCAACGAGGTGCTTGACGATCAGCGGCCGACTCAGCGCCGATACCAACGGGTAGCGGTCCATGTACAGCGCGTTCGACTGGATCGCCGGAAGGCAGTACTGCTCTGCGAATTCGTCGCGGGCGTCGATGACGACGGCCTCGACGGCACCGCAGTCCAGGGCGCGCTGACGGATGACCTCCATGTCCTCGCCGCCCTGCCCCAGGTCGATGGCGACCGCGACGACCTCACGACCGGTCTCCTTGCCGATCCAGCTGATGGCCACCGAGGTGTCCAAACCTCCGGAATAAGCCAGGATGACGCGCTCGGACATAACGAAACTCCTTCTTGTGGGCGAAGATTCAGGATTTTGACAGGGTCTCGACGGTGGCGGCGAGTTCGGCGCCCGACATCGGCTCGCGGGCGACCAGCAAGACGGTGTCGTCGCCTGCGATGGTGCCGACCACGTACGGCAGTGCGGCGCGGTCGATCGCGCTGGCCAGATAGTGCGCCGCGCCGGGCGGGGTGCGCAGCACCGCGAGATTGCCGCTGGCGTCGGTGGACACCAGGAGATCCCCGAGCAACCGCGTCACCCGTTCGGTACCGCCGGCGACACCACGCACCGGACTGCCGTCCTCGGGGACGACGTACACGCCGACGCCGCCGTCGGCGCCGCGGAGTTTGACCGCACCGAGCTCTTCGAGATCGCGGGACAGCGTGGCCTGCGTGACATCGATGCCCTCGTCGGCGAGCAGCGTCGCCAACTCCGTCTGGCTGTGCACCGATTGCGCCGACAGCAGCGCGATGATGCGAGCCTGCCGTCCGGCGCGGGTGGTCGCGGCCGTCATGATCTCTCCAGTAACCAGACGAGCAGCGCTTTCTGCGCGTGCAGGCGATTCTCCGCCTCGTCCCACACCGCGCTCTGCGGACCGTCGATGACCTCATCGGTGATCTCGTGTCCGCGATGCGCCGGAAGGCAGTGCAGGACCACCGCTTCCGGGTCTGCGCGTTTCATCAGCGCGGCATTCAACTGAAACGGCCGGAAGGGACGGACGCGGTCCAGGCCGTCGTTCTCCTGCCCCATCGACGTCCAGGTATCTGTGACGAGGACATCGGCTCCGTCGGCCGCGCCGAGCGGATCGTCGGTCAGCGTCACCGTCGCACCGGTCCGATGGGCCCGGGTCTCGGCCGCGGCGACGAACATCGGGTGGGGTTCGAACCCGCGCGGCGCGGCGATCGTGACGTCGATCCCCGCGGTGACGCCGCCCAGCATCAGCGAGTGCGCCATGTTGTTGGCGCCGTCACCGAAGTAGCTGAGCCGCAACCCTTTCAGAGCACCCTTGCGTTCGGCCAGCGTCTGCAGGTCGGCCAGCACCTGACACGGGTGGAACTCGTCGGACAGTGCGTTGACGATCGGCACGGTGGAACCCGAGGCCATCGCAGTCAGCCGTTCCTGAGCGAACGTCCGCCACACGATCGCGTCGACGTAGCGCGACAGCACCTTGCCGGTGTCTTCCAGGGTCTCTTCGCGCCCCAACTGGGTGCTGCGGCCATCGACCACGACGGCATGCCCGCCGAGTTGCGCGATGCCCATCTCGAACGAGAAGCGGGTGCGGGTGGAGTTCTTCTCGAAGATGACCGCGACACCGCGCGGGCCTTCGAGCGGACGGCTGCTGAAGGGGGACGTCTTCAGTTCGGCGGCGAGCTGCAGGACTTCGGCCTGCTCCTCGGCCGAGAGGTCGTCGTCGCGCAGGAAGTGCCGGGTCATGACTGCGCCGACGAGCGCTCGCGCGAGGAGAAATCCTGCGCCGCCTGATCGAGTACCGCGGGCAGCGCCGACAGGAACGCCTCGACCTGAGCCTCGGTGATCACCAATGGCGGCGCCAACCGCACGACGTCGGGCGCGGCGGCGTTGACGAGGAATCCCGCGTCGCGCGCAGCGATTTCGACATGCTTGGCCACCTCGTCGGTGAGTACGATGCCCCGCAGCAACCCGCGGCCCCTGACATGGTCGACGAGTGGGTGACCCAATGCCTCGACTCCGTGGCTGATGGCCTTGCCGAGCACGTCGGCCCGCTCGACCAGATGCTCGTCGGCAAGCACCTTGAGGACGGCCAGCGCCGCGGCCGCGCACACCGGGTTGCCGCCGAACGTGCTGCCGTGCAGCCCGGGGGTGAGCAGATCCGCGGTGTCACCGATCGCCAGGCACGCGCCGATCGGCAGGCCGCCGCCGAGTCCCTTGGCGAGCGTGACGATGTCGGGGGTGATGCCGTCGTGCTGGTGGGCGAAAAAGGCGCCGGTGCGCCCCACGCCGGTCTGCACTTCGTCGAGGACCAACAGTGCGCCGTGCTGTGTGGTGATCTCCCGCGCCGCAACCAGATAGCCGGCAGGCGGGACGACCACGCCGCCCTCCCCCATGATCGGCTCCAGGAACACCGCAGCGGTGTCGCCGTCTACCGCGGCGCGCAATGCCTCGATGTCGCCGTAGGGCACGTGGGTGACGTCGCCGGGCAACGGGGCGAACGGGGCCTGCTTGGACGGCTGGCCGGTGAGCGCGAGCGCGCCCATCGTGCGGCCGTGGAACGCGTTCTGTGCGGCAACGAGTTTCGTCCGGCCGGTCAACCGCGTGATCTTGAACGCGACCTCGTTGGCCTCGGCGCCGGAGTTGCAGAAGAACGCCTTCGCCGGGGTCCCGAGGAGTCCGACGAGCGCTTCGGCCAGCGCGACGCCGGGTTCGGTGGCGTACAGGTTGGAGGTGTGCCCGAGGGTGTTCATCTGCCGTGTCACCGCGTCGATGACGGCCGGGTGGCGATGGCCGAGGACGTTGACAGCGATGCCGCCGAGCAGGTCGACATAGGTCTTACCGTTGACGTCGGTGACGACGGCTCCCTCGCCGCTGGCCAACGCCAGCGGCGGGGTGCCGTAATTGTTCATCATCACCGCGGACCAGCGGTCCAACAGTGGAGTGTCGGTCATGCGCTTACCACCTTCGTGCCTGCGCCTTCGTTGGTGAACAGTTCGACCAGCACGCAGTGCTCCACCCGGCCGTCGATGACGTGGGCGCTGGGGACACCTCCGTTGATCGCGCGCAGGCATGCCTCGATCTTGGGCACCATGCCCTCCTCCAGCGTGGGAAGCAGCTCCGTCAGTGCGGCCGAGTTGATCTGGCTGACCAGCGAATCGCGGTCGGGCCAGCGGGTGTAGAGGCCCTCGACATCGGTGAGCATGAGCAGCTTCTCGGCACCGAGCGCCTCGGCCAGTGCCGCTGCGGCGGTGTCGGCGTTGATGTTGTAGACCAGGCCGGCGGTGTCAGGGGCGATCGTCGACACGACGGGGATGCGGCCTGCGGCAATCAGATCGAGCACGGCGTCGGTGTTGACCTTCGCCACGTCGCCGACCAGACCGATGTCGGTGGCGACGCCCTCGACCATGACCGTGCGGCGAACCGCGGTGAACAGATGCGCATCCTCGCCGGTGATGCCGACGGCGTAGGGACCGTGGGCGTTGATCAGGTTCACCAGCTCGCGGCCCACCTGGCCGAACAGCACCATCCGTGCGACGTCGAGCACCTCGGGCGTGGTGACGCGGAATCCACCCCTGAAATCGCCTGCGATACCCAGCTTCTTGAGCATTGCGGAGATCTGCGGTCCGCCGCCGTGCACGACGACGGGATGGATGCCACAGTTGCGCAGGAAGACCATGTCGGCGGCGAACGCCGCCTTGAGCCGGTCGTCGGTCATGGCGTTGCCGCCGTACTTGACCACGACGATCGTGCCGTTCAGCGCGGTCAGCCACGGCAATGCGTCCGCGAGCACCCGCGCCTTGTCGGATGTCCTCAGCGTCATGAGCTGTACGCCGAGTTCTCTTCGACGTAGGCGTGCGACAGGTCCGTGGTGCGGATCGATGCCGATCCCGATCCGACGCCGAGATCGACGACGACGGCGATGTCCTCACCCGACAGGTCGACCTCGCGGGCACCCGGCGCGCCGACACTGTCGATACACACCGGAGAACCATTGAAGGACACCGTGATCCGATCGGCGTCGAGCTTCACCGGGGCCATCCCGGCGGCGGCGAGCACCCGTCCCCAGTTCGCGTCGGAGCCGAAAAGCGCGGTCTTGACCAGGCTGTCGCGCGCGATCACCCGTGCCGCGGTCAGCGCGTCCTCCTCGCCGACGGCGCCGGTGACGGTGACGGTGATGCGCTTGGTGACGCCTTCGGCGTCGGCCTGCAACTGCGCGCACAGGTCGTCGCACACTCGCAAAACGGCGTCGTCGAGATCCTGCTGGCTGGGCGTGATCTCGCTGGCTCCCGACGACAGCAGCAGCACGGTGTCGTTGGTGGAGCAGCTCCGTCCACGTCGAGGCGGTCGAAGGTGCGCGTCGGCAGCATTCTTCAGTGCAGTCCGCAGCGCCTCCGGACCGGCGACCGCGTCGGTGGTGATGACACAGAGCATCGTCGCCAGCGACGCGCCAGCATGCCCGCGCCCTTGGCCATTCCGCCGACCGTCCAGTTGTCGTCGTGATGCAGCGCGGCCTGTTTGGGCACCGTATCGGTGGTCATGATCGCCGCGCGGCCTCTTCGCCACCGTTGAGGCCCCCGGCAAGCTCGTGCACGATCTCCTGCACACCAGCGAGTACCTTGTCCATCGGCAGCCGGTCCCCGATCAGCCCGG
>CAWCMF010000014.1:0-15771 GCA_963796545.1 uncultured Actinomycetota bacterium
TCGACTTCGACGGCTTGCAACGCACCACGATGCAGAATGTCGCCGGCTATCACCATGTGCCCGTCAAGGTGTTGCGGTGAGCAAGGTCGAGGTCGACTTCGGGCTGTGCGAGAGCAACGGGGTCTGCATGGGGATCATCCCTGAGGTGTTCGACCTCGACGACGAGGACTATCTCCACGTGTTGCAGGAGGAAGTGACCCCGGAGAACGAACACCAGATCCGGGAAGCGGTGCGCCAGTGTCCCGCAGGCGACATCCGCGAAGAGTGACGTCCGGCACACCCGGTCGAGCGAGATGACCACGTCCCAGCTCGTCTTCGACCCGTTCTCCGAGGAGTTCTTCAACGGGCCATGGGAGATTTACCGGCGCATGCGCGCGGAAGCGCCGGTGTACTACAACGAGGAGCACGACTTCTACGCGCTGTCTCGGCACGAGGATGTGGCAGCGGCGTACAAGGACTTCCAGAGCTACTCGTCGGCCTACGGATTGGACCTGTCGACGGTGCGGTCCGACGAACCGATGACTGCGAAGATGATCATCATGATGGATCCGCCCGAACACAGAAGATGCGCAGCCTTGTCAACAAGGTATTCACACCGCGGGCCATCGAAGCGTTGCGGCCGATGGTGACCGAGAACATCGACCGCTATATCACGCGAGCGAGGCCGACCGGTTCGATGTCGTAAGAGACTTCTCCGCGCTCTTCCCGGTGGAGGTGGTCACCCAGATGCTCGGTGTGCCGGAGGAGTACCGTCAACAGATCCGCGAGTGGGTGGACGTCACGCTGCATCGCGAGCCGGGCCAGATCGACATGTCCGAGGAGGGCATGCAGGCCGTCGCGGAATCCATGGGCCTCTACTACACAATCATTCAGCAGCGTCGGGCCGAAACCCAGTGACGACATGTTCAGCAGGTTGATCGCTGCTGAGATCGAGCGGGAAGACGGTGAGAAGCAGTCCCTCGACGACTTCGAGATCGCCGGTTTCGCAACGCTTTTGGGCGGTGCGGGTGCCGAGACCGTCACCAAGCTGGTGGGCAATGCGGCGGTGACGTTCGCGCGCTATCCCGACCAGTGGCAGAAGCTGCTCGACGACCGTGGCAAGATCCCCGCCGCGGTGGAGGAGCTGCTGCGCTACGAGGCGCCCGAAGCAGTACAACGTGCGCCGCTCGATGCAGTCGAAGTGCGACCTGCACGGTGTCACGATCCCAGAGGGCAAGCCCGTGTTCCTGCTCGGCGGTTCGGCGAACCGCGACCCCGAGGCGTTCACCGACGCCGACACCTTCGACATCGACCGCGACCGCACAGAGGCGCAGAATCTCGGCTTCGGTTATGGAGTGCACAGCTGTCTCGGCGCAGCGCTGGCCCGGATGGAGAGCGCGATCGCGCTCGAGCGATTGCTCGACTTCATGCCGCGCTACGAGGTGATCTGGGACGAGCTGCAAGCGGGTGGCGGCGCAGAACGTCGCCGGCTGGTCGCACGTGCCTGTGCGCGTGCTGAGATAGAGTCATGCGATTCGTCTTCGTGCACGGCGGTTTTCACGCCGCATGGTGCTGGGACCATACGATCGCCGAGCTGCGAGCACCTCGGCCACGAGCGGCGTCGCCGTCGACCTTCCCGGCCACGGCGCCCGGGTCGACGAGGAGTCGACCCTGGCCAACCGACGGGACGCGATCGTCGTCGGCGATCAACCAGGGCGATGTCCTCGTCGGGCATTCCGGCGGCGGGTTCGACGCCACGCTGGCCGCTGACGCGGTTCCTGAACACATCAGCCACATCGTCTATCTCGCCGCCGCGCTGCCACGCGAAGGGTCGTACGTATCCCGAAGCGATGGCGATGCGCGACGAAGGCGACGACCTGGGCGAGAATTCGACGCAGACGTCGGAGAGATGTTGGGCTACTTGAAGTTCGACGAGAACGGCGCGATGACGTTCGCCGACTTCGACGGCGCGTGGAAGTACTTCTACCACGATTGCGACGAAGCCACAGCCCGCTGGGCATTCGAGCGGCTCGGCCCAGAACGGTTCGGCGACACCACCGTCACGCCGGTATCGGTGCCGAAGTTCTGGGCGGCCGATTTGCCGCGCAGCTTCATCCGATGCCTGCAGGACCGGTCGATGCCGCGCTGGCTGGCCGATACGGTGACACGCAGCGACTCGGCGTCGAGCAGCTGACGATCGACACGTCACACTCGCCGTTCCTGAGCAGGCCGCGCGAACTGGCCGAACTACTCGTGCACGCGACGACGACGAAGCCGACGGGCCCGCTTGGTGCCCGACTGATAAGCCGAGCAGAACAAAACTGCCTTCGATCATCGAAAGATGGACAGTCCCGCCGTCGCGTGTTATCGACAGGCGCTGACGCTTGAGCCTTCCGTGCCGACTATCGCGATCAATGATCAATCGTGACCAGGACGAGGTGTTCGCCGTTCATCGGTGGCTTGGCGACAACGGAGCGGTTGCTCGCCCGATGTCGTACGCACTCTCGCCAGGCGATCAAGGCTGGAAAAGCCATCCGGGTCCGGCAGGGGCGTATGCGAACATCCGCCAAGCAGGATGACCGCTGTGGCACTCGACTGGATCCGGTAAGTCAATCGTCGCATGCATGCACACTGCCGCAGAGCTCCACGGCTTCGCACGTGAGAGTGATAGCCGCGTCCACATCCTGGCTCCAGCGGATGCGCATGCGGCCTGCGTCAGTTGATGGTTCACCAGCGAACGGGGCGCCGCTCGACGACATATTCAGGACGGATGGCGACGCCCCGGCGTGGACGCGCGAGCTTCCGATCTGCGGAACGGCACAGTGCCTTGCCGTCCTGGACGCCGCGCTGTTCAACCACTGCATGCACGCGGACGGACCTGCGCGCCGCGATTGATGAAGAGGGTCGACGTGGGACGTCAAGGTTCGGAGCTGATCGAGACGCGACGGCAGGTCAGAGGCGCCTCTGGAAAGTGAAGAACGGCTGGTCTTCATCGATGGCGGACTTCCGATGCCCGAATCGCAGGACGAGACGTCGATCGGGGCGGCAACCTCTGGCGTGTGGATTCGCTCGGCCAGATGCGATGGCGATCGCTGACTAGACACTGGCCTGGCACGGCGACGCCAGATCGTTCAGGCACGATCCGCACTGAAGGCCGCCGGCCGCGGAAGCGTCGGACCAGCATCGCCATGGTCGTCGACTGTCGCCGCCGAGTCCACAGTGACCTAGTGGCTCGGATCGCCACACACCTCGATCGCGGGACCTCACCGGCTGGACGATCACCACAAAACTGCCCGGGAAGTCCGCGGAAAAGGCATGTCTCGTCTGCTCGCGCTGAAAATCTAGCCCAGGCCGTGACAGGATGGCGCCGTTGCAGTTGGCGGCGGCTTGCCGGAGCTTCACCGCTTCCTGGTAGGCGTCGGAGTTGTACCACTCGCGGGCGGCCTCGACCGAGTCGAACTCCAGCAGAACAGTCTGGGTGCCGTGCCACTCGCCCTCGAGCACCTCGGGCTTCTGGTCGAACGACAGCAGCGTCGCAGCCCGCCATCGCCTTGCCTGCCAGCTTGGCATATTCGGCCATCCCGGCCGGGATCCTTGACGTCCTCGGTGATGACGACGTAACCCTTGGGCACTCGAATCTCCTTGATTATCGTCGATTTCGCCGATGGCTTGTTCGGGGCAGTTGGCGATGGCGTCTTTGGCCGCACCTTCAGCCCGGCGGGGACCTCTTCGGGATCGGCGACCGCCCAACCGTCGTCGGTCATCTCGAAGACCTCGGGGCACAGGGTCAGGCACATGCCATGGCCGGCACAGCGTTCCTCGTCGACGGTGACCTTCATCGTCGCCCTCCGTTGAGGTCGAACTCCAGATGCAGTTCGGTGAGGCCACGCAGGATGTAGGTCGGGATGTACTGGTAGCGACGGTCACCGGCCGGACCGTGGTGCGCCTCGCTGATCCGGATGTCGGTGGTGCGGTCGAGCAGCCGCTCGAGGCCGACGCGGGTTTCGGCGCGGGCCAGCGGTGCGCCGGGGCAGCTGTGGATGCCGCGGCCGAACGCGAGGTGCTGGCGCGCGTTCTTGCGGTCCGGGTCGAACGTGTCCGGGTCTTCGAAGCGGCGCGGGTCGCGGTTGGCGGCGCCGTTGATCACCATCACCGTGCAGCCGGCGCCAACGCCTCGTCGCCGACGGTGGTCGGCACCGTGACAGCCGGAAGTCGCCCTTGACCGGGCTCTCGATGCGAAGGCACTCCTCGATGAAGTTCGGAGCAGGCTGCGGTCGTCGCGCAGTCTGCGCTGGATGTCGGGCTGGTCCCCATCACCTTCAGCGCGGTGGCAGCAGCCGCACCGTCGTCTCCTGGCCGGCCGAGAAGACATTGGTGGCCACCCGCACGACGTCGCCGACCTCGGGCATCGTCCCGTCGGGGAACGTCGCCGTCGCCAAACCGGTCAGCACGTCGTCGCGCGGCTCGCGCCCGCCGCTCCTCGACGTACGTCGCGAAGACCTCGTAGAGGTACTCCAGCGGGGTCTTGTTCATCGTCTTGTCGGCGTTGCCCACCGCGCTGCCGTGGGTGCCGCGCGCGAGCCGGTCGAGGAGATCGGCGCGGTCCTCTTCGGGCACACCGAGCAGGTCGGCGATGACCCGCAGCGTGAACGGGACCGGCGAAACCGTTGATGAACTCGCCCTCCCCGGGCGCAGGAACTCGTCGAGGATGTCGTCGGCGAGCTGCCACATCGCGTCCTCGTTCTCCTTGAGGCGCTTGGGCGTGATCAGCCGCATCAGCAAGGCGCGGTGGTTGGTGTGCGTCGGCGGGTCCAGCGTCGGCAGCTGGTCGCTGAACGGGATCTCGTCGCGGTGCTTGACGATCAGCTCGGTGACGTCGTCACCTTCGAGCGGAACCGGGAATCCGGGGAAAGGCCCGGTCACCGAGATGCACGACGAGAACGTCTCCGAGTCGTTGTAGACGTCGACGGCCTCCTGCCAGCCGGTCACCATCGTGACGCCGTAGTGGTCCTCGCGGCTGACCGGGCACTTATTGCGAAGTGCCTCGTAGAACCGGTACGGGTCGTCCGTCAGACGACTGTCCCGGAAGAAGTCGACCGAGGTGAGGTCCTCCGCCATGTGCACTCCGTTCCGACGATCTCGACTGACGAGAACGTGATTCTCATCTATGGGTATTAGATTTCCATAGTGGCCCGCCGCCGTCAACGAGGGGGCCGTGCATGCCCAGCACCGCTCGTCTACTGGATCGGCTCGTCGCCGAGCACCGTGGTGCGCAGCATTTCTCGCGGTGAATCGGGGTCATACGGCGCCGCCCGGTGCAGGACGCCGTTGTTGTCCCAGATCACCGTGTCGCCGACGGACCAGCGGTGGCTGTACACCAGATCCCGCGAGTGGCGCGGTCAAGCAGATCTGCGAGCAGCGCCCTGCCCTCGTCGAGGTCCATTCCGACGACGTAGTCCGCCGATGCGCCGAGCACCAGCGACTTGCGGCCGCTGCGGTGCGTCCACACCAGCGGATGTTCGTGGGTGGGGCGGGACCGCCACCTGGCCACCAGCTCCGGCGACGGATCGGGGTGGACCCGACGCTGCGACGCCTCCAGCGAGTGCATCACCCGCAGCGCACCGAAGCGATTCTTCTCGTCCTCGCTGAACGCTTCGTAGGCCGCATAGGAGTTCGCGAACTCCGTCTCACCTCCGCGATCGGCCACCTGCTTGGCCGACAGTACGGTCGCCTTCTGCGGACATTCGCCGTTGGTAGGCGTGCAGCCGTCGATATGCCAGTCGAAGGTGGCACGCAGGTAGTCCGCCGACGCGTTCTTCGACTTGTCCAGCGTGATCGGGTAGATCCCAGCGACCGGATGATGACCGTCGGAGGAATGGTCGATCTCGCCGAGCCTGCGGCAGAACGCCACCTGCGCTTCGGGGTTCAGGCCCAGAACCGGGAAACACCAGAACGCCGTTGTCTTCGAGCGCCTCCAGCACCGCGGCGCCGAGCAGGTCGTCGCTGGCCAGTCGGTCGGAGTCGACGCCGAGTACCTCTGCGCCGACCGAGTCGGTGAGTTTGTTGATCGTCAGCACGCATCGATGGTGTCCTGTCTCATGGCACCGGCGCTCCTACCGATCGATGACGGCGTCCGCGGAATCGGCGGGCTTCTGCGTGCCGAAGACCTCGATGGCCATCGACACCATGATCATCGAGTAGATGAGATGCAACAGGTTCAGCGCATCGTCGGGCAGGTCGTCGAGGCGGAACTTGTCGCAGTAGTCGATCGCCTCCTCGAATCGAGGCGGTGAACGCGTCGTAGAACTTCCTGAGTCTCCGGCATCGGTGTGGACAGCCGAGCTTCCCACCGTTCCGGTTCGGTTGCCAGACACCACTTGTCGGCGAACGGCTCGAGTTCTGCGAAGGCACTGGGCAGTCGCTTGTCGGGCATGGTCACACCCCCACCGGGCTGCGCTCGGCCTTGTACTCCTCGACCCAGTCGACGGCCACCTTGTGCAGATGGCGGACCAGGATCTCCTGATCGCTGAGCGGGTAATCGTCGACGATGTCGTACTCCAGTGCCGCCTGCGTGCCACCCAGCATGCCCGCGTCCTGCAGTGCGAATTCCTTGAGCACCACCGAGGCAACCTCGTGTTCGATGCGCTCGCGCACGGAGCGCGCAGGATGAAATGCGTTGTACGCCTCGAACTTATGGGTGTTGTGCGATGTCGGCCAGTACCGGTAGAGCAGATACCAGCCGTGGTAGATCAGGATCTCCAGGTTCGGGAAGATCTGGAAGTTGGTGATCCCCCACGGCTCGATCCCGCCCGGGTTGAGACCGGCCGACTGGTGCGTCTCCGGCGTACGCCACGGTCCGACAAGACCGCTGCGCGTCGCCCGCTCGACCGGATACATGTACTCCGGATCGAGCAGCCATCTACGGGTGCCTGCCGTGGACACCAACCGGTGCGGGCCGTCGATCTGGAAGTGCCCGCACTCGAAGGTGGCATTGGGCTGCCGCACCGCGGTGGGCACCTGCTGGGAGTGCAGCGACGGCACGTGGTAATACTCCTGGAAGGCGTCGGCGAAGATCTTCCAGTTGCTGTTGTTGTGCGCGACGAAATCGTAACGCTCGGTCATCAATTCGAACGGATAGTCGTCGAGCGCGGTGATCATCGGACCGAGGAACTCGCGCAGGGTCCACCGCGGTTCGGGATCGAAGTTGATGAAGATGAAGCCGTTCCAGATATCGCACTGCACCGGCTTCAACCCGTACTGCGCAGTGTCGAGGCCGAAGAACTCCCCCTCCTGCTGTACGTACGTCAGTTCGCCCTTGAGGTCGTAACGCCACCCGTGGTACTTGCAAGTGAACTGACGGCAGGCGCCTTTGACCTCCTCGTTGGGAAAGTCGTTCCACACCAGCTTGTTTCCGCGGTGGCGGCAGATGTTGTAGAACGCGCGGATCTGCTGGTCCTTGCCCTTGACCACGATCACCGACGTTCTGGCCGCGTCGATCTCCTTGGTGAGGTAGCTACCGACGCGCGGCAATTCCTCGACGCGGGCGACGTTGAGCCAGGCCCGCTTGAAGACGGCCTCACGTTCGAGCTCGTAGAACTCGCGGCGAGGTCGAGTCGCGGAACGAGACCGGTCCGGTCCCGAGCTCCGGATAGTGTTGCGTCCAGCTGCCCTCCGCCGGTTTAGGCCACTTCTGCATGCGAACCTCCCTGTGCTGGTTGCGCAACTCGTGCCGAACGTCGTCATCACATCACCGACCCGCCGTTGACGCCGAGTGTCTGCCCGGTGATGAAACCGGCTTCCTCGGAACACAGGAAGCCGACCGCGGCGGCGATATCGTCGCCGGTGCCGAGATGGCCGACCGGGATGCTCGCGGCCATCTGCTCATTGGAACCGCAAGTGGCCCGTCGGCTTGAGCCTGGTGCTGCATCGGCGTCTCGATTCCCGACGGTGGCACGTTGTTGACCGTGATGCCGGCCGGACCATACTCGCGGGCAAGCGATCTGGTCAGTGAGAGCAGTGCGCCTTTGGACGCGGCATAGTGCGCCATCCCCGGCGAACCGCGCTGGGCACTGGACGACGAGATCATCACGATGCGGCCCCAGCCCGCTTCGAGCATGTCGGGCACGGCCATCTGACAGCAGTGGAACGTGCCGGTGAGATTGACGTCGATCAGCCGCTGCCAGGCCTGCGGGGTGATGTCGGTGAACGGCGCGAAGTCCACGGCGCCGGCGCTGGTGACCAAGATCTGCACCGGCCCGAGTTCGGTGCGCACCTTTGCGAACGCTTCCTCGACGGCGGCGCGGTCGCTGACGTCGGCCGCCACCCCGAGAGCCGTCACTCCTTCGGCGCGCAGATCCTCGGCAACCCGTTGGGCCGCTTCGCCGTTGAGGTCGAGCACGGCCACCTTGTGTCCACGCCTGCCCAGCTCGTGACAGGTCGCTTCGCCCATTCCGGAGGCGCCTCCGGTCACCACCGCGACGCGGCTCACGCGAGACCGTCCCATTGCTCTCTCGTCTCTACTCGTAGACCACGTGGACTGATCGGCTGGTAGGCAGAGACTGGCATGTCAGCACCCAACCCTCGGCCACTTCGTCGTCATCGAGTGCGTCGTTGTTGAGCATTCTGGCGCTACCGGAGACGACGCGCGCCATACACGTTCCGCACGAACCGGTCTCGCATGACGACGGCGCCCGCAGGCCGGCGATGCGCGCCGTCTGCAGCAACGTGTTGCCCGCCCGGTAACCGGCGGTGGTGGTCGTGCGATCGAGTTCGATCACGACTTCTTCGGTCTGCCCGGAACTGTCGGCGGCATCGGCAGGAGCCGGCTCGACCGAAAAGCGTTCGAGGTGAACACGTTCGCGCGGGACGCCGGACTCGAGGACCGTGGCCTCGACGGTGTCCATGAACGGGCCTGGACCGCAGATGTAGTAGTCCGCCGCACCGGTGTCGGCGACGAAGGACTCGACCGCCGAGGGCGTCACCACGCCGCTGTCGTCGTCGATGTGGTGCACGACCACCAGGCGGTCGGCGTGCTCGTCGGCCAGCCGGGTCAGCGCGTCGGCGAAGATCACCGAATCGCGACTGCGGTTGGCGTAGAACACCCGAATGCCGCCGCGACGAATTCGCCAACGCCGTACGGACCAGCGACATGATCGGCGTGATGCCGCTGCCGCCGGCGAACGCCACGATCTCGTCGGTGGTGTCGCGCAGACAGAACCGTCCCTCCGGCGGCGCGGCGTGGATCTCGACGCCCTCGGAGACCGTGTCGTTGAGCCAGTTCGACACCACGCCGCCCGGGTCGCGCTTGATGGTGATCTGCAGGTCGTCTTCGAGCGGTGCCGACGACATCGAATAGCAGCGGCGGAGGTCCTGACCGTCCACGGTCACGCGCAGCGTCAGGAATTGACCGGCCTGATAGCGGTACTGAGCGGAGCAGCGCTCGGGCACGTCCAGCACAAGGGAGACGGCGTCGGACGTCTCGCGTACGACGCGCTTGACGCGCAGCGGCGCGAAGCCGTCGGCTCCGTTGTTCTCGGCCATCGACAGTCACTATATCAAGTACTTGTCATTCATCTCAAGTACTTAATACTACTCCCTACGGATCGATGTGATCTTCGTACAACTCGTGACCGGTGCCCTGCTCGACAACGCGCGCCAGCAGCTCTCGCAGGGTCTTCTGCTCGGCCTTGGTCAACACGCCGAAGACCTTGTCGTGCGCGGCGATCGCGTCGCTGACGACGGCTTCAGCCACCTTGCGGCCCTGGTCGGTGAGGAACGCCTGCAGAATTCGGCCGTGTTGGGGATCCTGCTTGCGCTCCACAAGTCCGCGCCGTTCCAGTGCGGTCAGCGCGAGCTGCACCCCTTGCGGACTGATCAGCATCCGCCTCGCCAGGTCCGCCCCGGACAGCCCGGGTTCGGCCGACAACTGGCGCAGCACACCGATCTGCGCGGTGCTGACTCCGTGCTCGCTCACTGCGTCGTTGACCGTCGTCAAGGAGAAGTACCACGCCTGCTTGAGCAGCCACAGGATGTTGTCGGTTTGTTCCACGCTCGCTCCTCTCGGTCTGGGCGCTAGCGCTTGTAGACGACGCCGTCTTTCATCACGAACCGCACGTCCAGTGTGACCGCGATGTCGCGCGACGGGTCATCCGGCACCGCGACGATGTCGGCGAGGTAGCCCGGCGCGATGCGCCCGAGTTCGTCGTCGGCCTCGATCAGCTCGGCGCTGGTGATGGTCGCCGCCCGCAGCGCCTGCATCGGCGTCATGCCACGCGACACCAGAGCGCACAGCTCCTTTGCGTTCTGCCCGTGCGGGATCGCGGGCGCGTCCGTGCCGCACGCGATCCGGACCCCGGCATCGATGGCCTTCGGCAGCATGGCCTGAGCCTGCGGGAACACCACTTCGGCCTTCTTGCGCAACTCCGGAGCGATGCGGTCGATCGCCATCGCCTCGGTCAGGTAGGTGGTCGACACCAGGAACGTGCCGGTGTCGGCCATCATCTTGATCGTGTCGTCGGTGGCGAGGAACCCGTGTTCGATGCAGTCGATCCCGGCCCGGATGCACGCGCGAATAGCGCTGTCCCCCACCGCATGCGCGGCCACCCGAACCCCCGCGCGGTGCGCCTCGTCAGCGATCGCGGCGAACTCGTCGTCGGAGTACTGCTGCGCGCCGGGCGCGGTGCTGTGCGACATCACACCGCCCGAAGCGGACACCTTGATCAACTTGGCGCCGTGCCGGACCTGATAGCGCACGCACGCCCGGACCTCGTCGACGCCGTTGGCGATGCCTTCGGCGACTGACAGCGGCATGATGCCAGGGGCCAGGCGCTGAAACACCGTCGGATCGAGGTGCCCGCCGTAGGGCGTGACCGCGTGCCCCGCGGGATAGATCCGCGGACCCGGTGTGCCAACCCTGCTCGATCGCGCGCTGCAGCGCGACGTCGAGGAGGTAGCCGCCCGTCTTGACCATCAACCCGAGATTGCGCACGGTGGTGAAGCCGGCCTCGAGGGTGGTGCGGGCATTGACCGCGCCGCGCAGGGTGCGGTACGCGGGGTCGTCCTGCACACCGTGCATAGGGCTCGGCAGACCTTCAGGACCGCCGGGTCCGCCGATCAGCAGGTTGAGTTCCATGTCCATCAGACCGGGCAGCAGCGTGACGTCGCCCAGATCGATGTCGTCGTCCGGATTCTGCGGCACCTCAACGGGATTGACCGCGGAGATCCGGTTGCCGTCGATCACCACCACGGCCGGTGAGCGCACCTCGCCGGCCTCCACGTCGGCCCAGCGCGCGGCGCGCAGGACGGTGACCGGACCGGTCACGGCACCGGTTCTGACACGCAGTCCAGCGTGGTGGCGCCCGTGTCGGGCACCTTCGGTTGCTTCCAGCACTCGACCGGAAACGACGCCTGGATCATCGAGTAGAGAAGGTGCATCAGGTTGAGCACATCCTCGGGCATGTCGTCCAGCGAGAACTTGTCGCAGTAGGCGATGGCCTCCTCGGCACGCGCGGTGATCGCGTCGTAGAACGCCTGAAGCTCCTGCATCGAACTGGCCAGCCGCTTGGCGTACCGTTCGGCCTCGGTCGGAAGACACCAGTCCGAGAACTCCTCGAGGTCGGCGAACTCGGGCGGCAGTTTCGCCGTCGACTCGGCGGTCGTCATCTCACACCCCCGCGGTCTTGCGTCGGTAGTCCGCCACCCAGGCCGCGGTCTCGGTGTGAAGATGCCGGATGAGCACCTCCTGGTCGCAGAGCAGGAAGTTGTCGAGCACCCGCGACTCGACCATCGTCTGCGTCGCCTCCAGCGTGTTGGCGTCCTGCAGCCCGTACTCCTTGAAGGACACCGCGGCGAGTTCCTGCGCGATGCGCTCCCGAGGCGTTCTCGGCTGCGGGAAATACACCGTGCCCTCGAAGATGTGCGTGTTGAACGACGTCGGCCAATAGTGGTAGGTCAGATACCAGCCCTGCCCCCAGAACAGGATCACGAAGTTCGGGAACAGCTGGAACGAGTCGAGCCCCCACGGATCGCATTTCGCCGGGTTCAAGCCCGCCGGCATCTCGCCGAGATCCGGTTTGTCCCACGGCCCGAAGAGCCCGCTCTGGCAGATGTCCTCGATCGGCTTGCGCATCTCGTCGGCCATCTCCCAGGCCCGGATACCCGAGGTGCTCACCAACCGGTGCGGGCCTTCGATGCGGTAGTGCGGCGCCTCGAAGCCCGGCTTCAGCGGCCGCCTTCGAGTATGCGGTCGGCGACTGGTTCGCGTGCAGCACAGGCGCGTGGTAGAACTCCTGGAACGCGTCCATGTAGAGCTTCCAGTTGGCCTTCACCTCGGACCGGTAGTAGAACCGCGAGGTCATCTTGTCGAACGGATAGCCCTCGAGATCGGTGATCATCGGTCCCAGGAAGTCGCGCAGGCGACTGCTCGGGCTCCTCGGCGAAGTTGACGAAGATGAAGCCTTCCCACACCTCGCAGTGGACGGGCACCAGGCCGTAGCGGCTCTTGTCGAGGTCGAAGAACTCCCCCTCCTGCTGGACGAAGGTGAGGTTGCCGTCGAGGTCGTAGCGCCAGGCGTGGTACTTGCACGTGAACTGGCGGCACACGCCGCTGGTCTCCTCCAGCGGCATGTCGTTCCACACCAGCTTGTTGCCGCGGTGCCGGCAGATGTTGTGGATACGCCTTGACCTCACCGTTGGTGGTGCGCACCACGATGATGGAGGTGTTGACGACCTTGAGTTCCTTGGTGAAGTAGCTGCCCTTGCGTGGAATCTGTTCGACGCGACCGACGTTCAGCCACGCACGACGGAACACGGCCTTGCGCTCGACTTCGTAGAACTCCGGGTCCACCGAGTCCTCGTAGGACACCGGGCCGGTTCCCAGCTGCGGGTAATGCTCAGTCCAGCTGCCTTCCGGCGGCTTGGGAAATCGAGGCATCGTCGTCTCCTGTCGACTGTCATCGCTGCCGCAGCGCCGCCCACCCGCGAGCGCCCGGCAAGTGTCTCAGGCAAACGTTCAGGCGCAGCTACCTTTTCGTCATTTCGCGGAGACGACTAGCCCGACGGTATATGCTTCCCGCGACAATCGCAAGTAGTTGATATTGACCCGTGTCCGGGTGCGGAGGGAGTCGAGGTCGTGACCACACTGGAAACTCGCGAACCGAACTTCGC
The DNA here is from genome assembly GCA_963796545.1 of uncultured Actinomycetota bacterium. Classification (GTDB taxonomy): domain Bacteria; phylum Actinomycetota; class Actinomycetes; order Mycobacteriales; family Mycobacteriaceae; genus Mycobacterium. The sequence goes on from CAWCMF010000014.1 coordinate 13,144, forward strand.
GCGCCCGGTCGCACCGCACCGGGGCCGCATCTACCTCGGCGTCGGACTGCTGACCGGAGTCGTGTTCCTCGGCATGACGATCGGCGTCCAATTCGGTTTGATCGCACCGAATCTCACCTCAGACGTGATCGCCAACCTGCTCTTCGGCGTACCGGTGATACTGGTCCCGCTCGTCATCCTGTGGGACGCGCCGGGCGAAAGTCGAACCCGGCTCGATAAGGCGGCGGAGCTGACGCTGTTCTACCTGCCGTACACGGCGTGCAGTCAGATCGGCTACGAGTTGATGTTCCTCATCGGCCACCCGCTCGGCTGGTGGACGCCGACGACCGATCCCGGCTGGAAATGGCTGTGGTGGCAGTACGCACTGGCCGACACCCGCTACGTCAGCGGCAACCCGTGGATCTTCGCGCTGGAAGTGGTCGGAGTGATCACCGGTGTCTTCGTGTTCCTCACGTGGACGAGGTTGATCAAGGTCGACCTGCCCACGGAATCGCGGATCCGTTGCCTCTGGGGCGCATTCGCCGGGTGCGCGGTGCTGATGAGCAGCACCGCGGTGTACTTCCTGGCCGAGGTGGGCGCCGGCTTCGACAACATCGGCCAAGGCGCGTACGGCCTTGGTTTCAAATTCATCGCGGAGACGTCCCGTTCATCGTGCTGCCGCCGCTGGTGCTCTATGCGATCCACTTGCAGATCGACTACCTGACCCGGCGTGCAGGAGCGCAGGCGGTCCGCGCGCTGCCCGAGAGCAGCTGAGCGTCAAGGCAATTTGATCGCCGAGACGTACATCTCGACGATCGGCCGGTACAGGTCGACATCGTCGAGTTCGCTGCCCAGCACGACCGAGTCACTGGTGGCGACGAGACCTGGGCGAACGTCAACGGCGGGATCAACAAGGCGCCACCCAGCCTGTCGATGCCCTCGACGATGAACTTCGCGAGCGCCTCGACGACCTCTGACCGCTTCTCGGCCACCCGCTCGCGGGCGTCGGGATTGCGGACAAGGTAGAGGGTGAACTCGTGGCCCAATGCGGCGTACTCGGCGCCTCGGTCGCGGCTGAGTTGGCGCCACCGCTGCTGCGATCTCGTCGAGTTCGCGCGACCCGACCTGCTTCGCCGACGACATCACGTCGGCGAAACTGTCGAAATAGCGGCGCCAGTAGCGGTCGTTAACCGCCAGGAAGAGATCCTCCTTCGTGGCGAAGTGCTTGTAAATGGCGCCCTTCGTATAGCCCGCCGCATGGGCGATGTCGTCGAGAGTGGCTGGCGCGAAGCCCTTTTGCGCGAACACATCCTCCGCCGCGTCGAGCAGCAGCGAGCGCGTGTGCTCGAGACGTCGTTCCCGTGTCCAGCGCTCGACCATAAAAAAAGTGTGCCACAGATTCTCAGAAACCCATCTGGACATTCAGATACCCGCTGGTATCTTACCGAGGAGCCGCGTGCCCACGCGGGAGTTCAGGAGGCGTCGTGAGCGATCTGTCGAACAAGAAGCCTGCAATAACCGAGTCACTCGGCGGAGCGGCCGAACTCGGTGCCCAGGTGCAGCCCAAGGGCAAGCCCGTCCAGATCTGGGCGGCATTCGGCGGTGCGCTCCTGCTTCTGCAGATCTACGTGTGGACCAAATGGGTCACCGGGCCGTACTTCGAGCAGGTGCCGGCCGGGCCAACCCCACTGCCGTTGCACATGAAGATCCCGCTCATCGCGAACGCGGTCGTTCTCTGGGTCGCCCTGCCCTTCGCCGTCTACTACTTCTTCATCAGGCCATGGCGCCGCGAGCGGCGAATCACGCTCGACGGCATGCTGGTGCTGTCGATGGGCCTGATGTTCTTCCAGGATCCGTTACTGAATTACTTCAACACGTGGTGCACCTACAACACCTGGCTGTTCAACCGCGGCGCGTGGACACCGCACATTCCCGGATGGTTTTCACCCGACGAACCAGGCCGCATGGTGCCCGAACCGCTGCTGACAAACTCGGTGGGATACGCGTACGGAGTCCTGCTGATCACGATCATCGGATGCGCGGTGATGCGCAAGATCAAGTCACGCTGGCCCAACATCACCAACTTGCGTTTGATCCTGGCGACCTTCGCGATCGCCTTTGTCTTCGACTTCGTGATGGAGGCCCTGGTCCTGCTGCCGACCGGGCTCTACACCTATCCCGGCGCGATTCGGGCGGTGTCCTTCAATGCCGGCACGTATTACCAATGGCCGGTGTACGAAGGGGTCATGTGGGGCGGCGTCCAGACAGCCCTGTGCTGTCTGCGCTTCTTCACCGACGATCGCGGCCGCACGATCGCCGAGCGCGGACTGGACCGGGTCCGGGGCGGGTTCGTCCGGCAGCAGTTCGTCCGGTTCCTGGCGATCTTCGCCGCGGTGAGCGCATGCTTCTTCGTCCTCTACAACATTCCCGTGCAGTGGTTCGCCATGCACTCCGACCCCTGGCCCGAGGACCATCTGAAGCGCTCGTATTTCAACGGCGGCGTCTGTGGCGACGGAACGGACATTCCCTTGCCCCGACCCGAGTCTGCCGCTGCCGAGCAGATGGTCCGGCTACATCAACACCGACGGCGAACTCGTCCTTCCGGAGGGCGCCGAGGTGCCGAAGACCGTGCCCTTCGAACGAGGCGAG
>CAWCMF010000015.1:0-67191 GCA_963796545.1 uncultured Actinomycetota bacterium
AACCGGGAAAGGCCATCAATGCAGAAGATCCTGAAGTCCACCAAGGGCTGGCGCGCAGCGGCCGCGCTCGCCGTATCGGCGACCGTGCTGGCCGCCTGCGGCGGCGGTGCCAGCGACGTGGCGGGCGAGGGTGGTGGCAGCGGTAGCGCGGAGACCACTCTGACCCTGGTCGCGTTCGCGGTGCCGGAACCGGGCTGGTCGAAGGCGGCACCCGCCTTCGCCGCGACCGAAGAGGGCAAGGGCATCGAGGTGACCGCTTCCTACGGTGCCTCCGGTGACCAGTCCCGCAGCGTCGAGTCCGGCAAGCCGGCGGACGTCGTCAACTTCTCCGTGGAGCCCGACATCACCCGCCTCGTCAAGGCGGGCAAGGTCGACGAGGACTGGAACGCAGGCCCCAACAAGGGCATCGCCTTCGGCTCGATCGTCACGTTCGCGGTGCGCCCCGGCAACCCGAAGAACATCCGCACCTGGGACGACCTGCTGCAGCCCGGCATCGAGGTCATCACGCCGAGCCCGCTGAGCTCCGGTGCGGCGAAGTGGAACCTGCTCGCGCCGTACGCCCATGCGAGCAACGGCGGCCAGAACCCGCAGGCCGGTATCGACTTCGTGAACAAGCTCGTCACCGAGCATGTGAAGCTGCGTCCGGGCTCGGGCCGGGAGGCCACCGACGTGTTCCGGCAGGGCAGCGGCGATGTCCTGCTGGCCTACGAGAACGAGGCACTCAACTTCGAGCTCGAGCATGTCAACCCCCCACAGACCTTCAAGATCGAGAATCCGACCGCGGTGGTCAACACCAGCCAGCACATCGACCAGGCCCAGGCCTTCGTCGACTTCCAGTTCACCCCGGAGGGCCAGAAGGTGTGGGCCGAAGCCGGTTTCCGGCCGGTCGATCCCGCGGTGGCCGCCGAGTACGCCGACAAGTACCCCGCTCCCGAGAAGCTGTGGACGATCGATGACCTGGGTGGTTGGAAGGCAGTCGACACCGAGCTGTTCGACAAGGAGAACGGCACCATCACCAAGATCTACAAGCAGGCCACTGGATGACCTCGGTCATCGATCCGAATCCTGAAGCCGTCCGCCCGGAGCTCACCTCGGCTCCGGGCGGACGGCCGGGATTCCGCAGGCCCGGCGGCGCCACGCTGCAGGTGGGTGTCGCGGTGGTGTGGCTGTCCATCATCGTTCTGCTGCCGCTGGCCGCGATCATCTGGATCTCGGCCAAGGGTGGCTGGGACGCCTTCGTTTCGGCAATCACCTCGCCGTCGGCCATCGCGTCCTTCCAGGTCACGCTGACCATCTCGGTCATCGTCACGCTGGTGAACGTGGCGTTCGGTCTGCTCATCGCGTGGGTTCTGGTGCGCGACGACTTCCCGCTCAAACGCATCATCGACGCGATCATCGACCTGCCGTTCGCGCTGCCCACGATCGTGGCCAGCCTGGTGCTGCTGGCCCTCTACGGGCCGGCCAGCCCGGTGGGCATCCACATCCAGCACACCGCGTGGGGTGTCGGGCTCGCGCTGGCGTTCGTCACGCTGCCCTTCGTCGTCCGCGCGGTCCAGCCCGTTCTTCTGGAGTTGGACAAGGACGTCGAGGAAGCGGCTGCTTCACTTGGCGCCAACAATCTGACGATCTTTACCCAGGTCATCCTGCCTGCGTTGGCACCGTCATTGCTGTCGGGCGCCGGTCTGGCGTTCTCCAGAGCGATCGGCGAATTCGGCTCGATCGTGCTGATCGGTGGCGCCATACCCGGTGAGACCGAGGTGTCGTCGCAGTGGATCAGGACGCTGATCGAGAACGACGATCCGGCCGGTGCCGCAGCGATTTCGATCGTGCTGCTGGTGATCTCGTTCGTGGTGCTGTTCATTCTGCGGTACTTCGGCGCCAAGGCGGCCAAGCGTGAGGCGGCGGCGCGATGACGCTGAGCATGCCCACGCGCCTGATCCTGCGCTTCGTGGCGTTGTTCTACATCGTCGCGCTGCTCATCGTCCCGTTGGGCGCGATCCTGTGGCGGACGTTCGCGCCGGGCCTCGGCGCGTTCTGGGATTCCATCACCACCCCGGCCGCCCAGTCCGCGCTGCAGTTGTCACTGCTCGTCGTCGCGATCGTGGTACCGCTCAACGTTGTGTTCGGCATCTCCACCGCACTTGTGTTGGCGCGCAGGAAGTTCCGTGGCAAGAACGCGCTACAGGCGGCGATCGACCTGCCCTTCGCGGTGTCGCCGGTCGTGGTCGGTGTGGCGTTGATCGCGTTGTGGGGCACGGCAGGCCTCTTCGGATTCGTCCAGAACGATCTCGGGGCCAAGATCATCTTCGGTTTTCCGGGTATCGTGCTGGCCAGCATCTTCGTGACGCTGCCGTTCGTCATCCGGGAAGTCGAGCCGGTACTGCACGAGATCGGCACGGATCAGGAGGAAGCGTCGGCGACGCTGGGTGCCAATGCGTGGCAGACGTTCTGGCGTATCACGTTGCCGTCCATCAGGTGGGGCCTGACTTATGGTGTGGTGCTCACCGTCGCCCGCACGCTCGGCGAGTTCGGTGCCGTGCTGGTGGTGTCGTCGAATCTGCCGGGTCAGTCGCAGACGCTCACGCTGCTGGTGCATGACCGCTACACCCGCGGCGACGACTACGGCGCCTACACCGTGTCGACGGTGCTGATGGCCGTGGCCGTCACGGTGCTGATCGCGCAGATCGTGTTCGACGCCCAGCGCAAGCGCACCAGAACCGAAGATTGAGTAGAGAGAAGCCCGATTCATGACTGGCACAAATGATTACGCCATCGAGGTCAAGGGTGCGAACAAGCATTACGGTGACTTCGCGGCGCTGGACAACGTGGACTTCGTGGTCCCGAAGGGATCGCTGACCTCGCTGCTGGGGCCCAGTGGCTCGGGTAAGTCGACACTGTTGCGCGCCATCGCGGGGCTGGACCAACCGGACTCGGGGACCGTTCTGATCAACGGACGCGACGTCACCAACCAGCCGCCCCAGCGCCGCGGCATCGGTTTCGTGTTCCAGCACTACGCCGCGTTCAAGCACCTGACCGTGCGCGACAACGTGGCGTTCGGCCTGAAGATCCGTAAGAAGCCGAAGAACGACATCAAGACCAAGGTCGACGATCTGCTCGACATCGTCGGGCTTGGCGGTTTCCGGGACCGCTATCCGGCACAGCTGTCGGGCGGCCAGCGTCAGCGTATGGCCCTGGCCCGAGCGCTCGCCATCGATCCCGAGGTGCTGCTGCTCGACGAACCGTTCGGAGCGCTCGACGCGAAAGTGCGTGAGGATCTGCGGCTGTGGCTGCGCAGACTGCACCACGAGGTCCAGGTGACGACGGTGCTCGTGACGCACGACCAGGCCGAAGCGCTCGACGTGTCCGACCGGATCGCGGTGCTGAACAACGGTCGCATCGAACAGGTCGGGTCGCCCGTCGAGGTCTACGACCAGCCGACCACTCAGTTCGTATTGGGCTTCCTGGGGGCGGTGTCCGCCCTCGACGGGGTACTGGTGCGCCCCCACGACATTCGCGTCGGGCGCAACCCCGACCTGCCGGTCGCCGCCGACGGTTCCGGCGTCGGTACCGCGGTGGTCGAGGCCACCATCGACCGCGTGGTGAAGTTGGGCTTCGAAGTCCGCGTGGAGCTCACCGACGCCTCGACGGGAGCGCCGTTCACCGCGCAGATCACCCGCGGTGACTCCGAAGCACTCGGGCTCGTGGCCGGCGACACGGTGTATGTGCGGGCCACCCGGGTACCCCCGATCGCGGATCGGGCGAGAGTGTCTGTCGGTGATGGCGGCTCGAAGCCGGTGCACGCAAGCTGACGTTGACGCTGTTGTTGATCGGTGACGTGGCTCGAATTGCTGGTGGTCAGCTTCGTGGCAGGCATGACGTTGTCGCCACTCCCGTTGCGCTGGCGCGGTATTCGCGCCGGGCCTCGTTGCGGAGCCCGTTGACCACGGTGGTGCTGGCCGGGACGGTCCCCGGCATCTACGGCATCGGTGGGGGTTCGCTGCTCAGCCCGAACCTCGCCGGCCGTGGGCTGATCATCGGTTATCTGGGTGCCGCGCTGCAGCCACGACTGCCCGAGAAGGCGCTTCGCTTTACGCTGGGTGTTCTGGCGATCACCACAGCGGGGTTCTACGGTGTTCAGGCATTGAGCTGACCGGGTTCGACGAGGGGACATGAGGGACGCATGACAGACGCGATCGCCGTCCGCGGCGCGAACAAGCACTTCGGTGATTTCGCGGCGCTGGACAATGTCGACTTCACCGTGCCGAAAGGCTCGCTGACCTCACTGCTCGGCCCCAGCGGGTCCGGCAAGTCGACGCTGCTGCGAGCGATCGCAGGCCTGGACAACCCCGATACCGGGACCGTCGTGATCAACGGCCGCGACGTCACGAACCTCCCGCCTCAGCGCCGCGACATCGGGTTCGTCTTCCAGCATTACGCGGCGTTCAAGCACCTCACGGTGCGCGACAACGTCGCCTACGGCCTCAAGATCCGGAAGAAGCCCAAATCCGAGATCAAGGACAAGGTCGACAACCTGCTGGAAGTAGTCGGGCTCGCAGGTTTTCAGGGCCGGTACCCCAACCAACTCTCCGGCGGACAGCGCCAGCGGATGGCGCTCGCCCGTGCGTTGGCGGTCGACCCTGAGGTGCTGCTGCTCGACGAACCGTTCGGGGCTCTCGACGCCAAGGTTCGCGAGGATCTGCGGGCGTGGCTGCGCCGCCTGCACGACGAAGTCCACGTCACGACGGTGCTGGTCACCCATGACCAGTCCGAGGCCCTCGACATCTCTGACCGGATCGCCGTCCTGAACAAGGGGCGCATCGAGCAAGTCGGTTCTCCCAGTGAGGTTTACGACTCTCCAGCCAACGCGTTCGTGATGTCGTTCCTCGGTGCGGTGTCACCCCTCAACGGAGTCCTGGTGCGCCCGCACGATATTCGGGTCGGCCGCAACCCCGATATGGCGATTGCGACCAGTGACGACGATTCGATCCAGGCCACCGGCGTGACGCGCGCGGTGATCGAGCGCGTCGTGATGCTGGGCTTCGAGGTGCGGGTCGAGTTGCTCAACACCGCGACCAAGACACCGTTCACCGCGCAGATCACCCGCGGCGACGCCGAGGCTCTCGGCCTCAAAGCCGGTGACACGGTCTACGTGCGCGCAACGCGGGTGCCTTCGCTGCCGACGGACGAACCCGTGGTCGTCGCCTGACTCAGGCGGCATCAGGCAACTTCGGCTAAGCGATGTTGGTAGCCAATCCGCATTTTCCAGCGTGCCGATTGGATAGACGATGGTTGGGTGGCAATCGTCCGGCCGACTGAGAGCATGGCAAGTCTCACCCTCGACAGCCCAAGCCTTCCCACATCATTGCGGCTACGAGTCGGAGCGTGGCGCGCGACGCTGGCCGTGATGCGGTGGGCAGCCATCCTGATCCCGGTCTTCCTCCTCGCGACCTTCATCACCTTCCTGCTGGGCGTGATTTCGGGGATCGACCCGGTCTACGTGCGGATGGGCGACAACCCCGACGCGAAACTTGCTGCGACGCTGAAAAGCCAACTGGGGTTGGACGAACCCTTCATCGTCCAGTACTGGGACTGGTTGTCGGGAACCGTCCGCGGCGACTTCGGCCGTAGCTGGGTGTCACTGACTCCGCTGGGGGACAACATCATCCTTCGCGCGACGATCAGCCTCAGCATCGCCGCGCTCGCGCTCGTGATCGGTGTCGTCGTCGGCACCGTGCTGGGACTTCTGGCGGTCAAGTTCCACCAGACGTGGGTGGACCGTTCGATCACGTTCTTCACGACGATCATGACCGTGCTGCCTGCCTTCATCATGGGTATCGCTTTGATTCTTGTCTTCTGCGTCTGGCTGCCGTGGCTCCCGTCGGCCGGATACGTTCAGCTCGAAGACGGGTTTTGGCCATGGCTATCCCATGCGCTGCTACCGGCGATTGCCCTGAGCCTCGACCTGATGGCCGATGTCGCCAGGCAGTTGCGCACGTCGATCCTCGGCACGCGCGGTGAGAACTACCTGTTGGGCGCACAGCTCAACGGTTATTCCGGGACGCGGCTCCTGTGGGGTTACTCCATTCGCAACAGCGTCGGTCCTGCCCTTACCCTCGTCGGTCTCAAGTTGCCGAGCCTGATCGGCGGGGCGGTGATCACGGAATCCATCTTCGGGATCGCTGGGATGGGCAAGTATGCCGCCGAGTCGGCGCTTTCTGGTGACGTCCCAGCGGTCCAGGGCGTGCTGGTCATCTCGATCGCCAGCGTCGTGCTCTTCAACTTCCTGGTCAATGCGATCTTGAACTTCCTCACCCCGGCAAGCCAGAGGGGGGCGTGAGGCGCTGATGCTGCGATACGTCTGGAGCCGCGGGTCGGGCAAAGTGGCGCTGCTGGTCATCCTCGCGCTGCTCATCATCGGTCTCTTCGGCCACGTCCTCGCACCCCAGGACCCGATCCACTCCACCGATGAACTGCTTGCCGGTCCCTCGCCGCAACACTGGTTCGGCACTGACTACCGCGGCCGCGACGTCTTCAGCCGAATGTTGGACGGTGCGGGGCTGAGTCTCTTGGGAGCGCTCCTCGTCAGCGTCGTCGCCTTCGTCATCGGTACTGTCCCAGGCATCCTGTCGGTGTACTTCGGGCGAGCCTTCGAGTGGGTCAGCCTGCGTGCCGTTGACGCCATCATCTCCCTTCCGTTCCTCGTGGTCGCCGTTGCCGTCACCGCGCTGATAGGCAATGGCCTGCTGGGCGCCCTCGTCGTCGTCGGCGTGCTCGTGTCGCCGGTCTTCTATCGAGTCGCTAGATCAATTGCGCTGCAAACCATCTCATCGGACTACGTCCTTGCATCGCGACTGCTCGGCGCGTCGTGGCCGTGGGTGATCTTCCGCCACATCGTGCCAAGGCTGCTCCCCGCGCTGGCCGTCACGTTCGCGAACACGGTCGCCTCAGGGCTGATCGTGATCTCGTCCCTGGCGTTCCTCGGCATCGGCGTGCAGCCGCCGGCGGCCACATGGGGCGGGGTGCTCGCTGCGACCCTTCCTTACATCAGCCAGAACCCGATCGGTCCGGTGATCCCCGGGCTGGTGATCGTCATGTCCGTCTGGTCCGTGCACGCGTTGGCCGACCTTCTGCGTGACGCCGAGAACGAAACGTCGCCGTACACCCAGCCTGTGGATCTAGATGAGGTGAAGAGTTGACACAAGCAGCAGTCAGTCTCGAGCAGGACCGTCCGACGACCGGTGAGGTGACGCCGGCGCCATCTGTCAGCGTGCGGAACCTGTCGCTGGCGGCGGCGCAACCGATCCTCAACAGCGTCAGCCTTCGCCTCGACAAGGGCAAAGTGCTTGGCATTGTGGGGGAGTCGGGCAGCGGGAAGACGCTGTTGGTGAAGGCAATCCTCGGTGCTCTCCCGTCGACGGTTCGGCGGACCTCCGGGACGATCGAGCTATTCGGTGAGGACTCCAGCACGTTGACCACCAAGCAGTGGCGGTCCGTTGTGGAGCAGTCGACTCGGTGCCGTGTTCCAGGATCCGGGCAGCTACCTGAACCCGTCGTACACCGTGCTTCGCCACTTCGAGGAGTTCTACCGCGTCGCACTCAAAGTCCCCCGCGCGGAGCGGGCACCCCGCGCACTGCAAGCGCTGCAGGCGGTCAACATCCGTGAACCCGAGCAGGTCCTCACCCGCTACCGCCACGAACTCAGCGGCGGAATCATGCAAAGGGTGGTCATCGCACTGGCTTTGGCGCGTAAGCCGGAGATCTTCGTCGCCGACGAGGCCACCACAGCCCTGGACGTGACCGTCGAAGCGGAAGTGCTGGATCTCATCGCCGATCTCAAGGAGAGCAACAACCTCTCGGTCATTGTGGTGTCACACAACCTTTCGGTCGTCGCCCGACTGGCTGACGACCTCATCGTGCTCAAGAACGGCGACGCCGTCGAAGCCGGGCCGACACAGCGGCTATTGAACTCGCCACAGTCCGACTATCTGCGCCTGCTCATCGACTCCTACACCAAGTACGGGATCGACCAGGACCCGGCCGAGCTGTCGGCCCAGGTGGGATGAGGAGTCAACCGATGCTCGAAGTCCGCAACGTGAATGTCGGTTACCGGGGCCGCCATGGCCGGAAAATCGTCTTCAACCACGTGCTCAAGGAAGTCAGCGTCACCGTGGCCGCAGGCGAATCAGTGGCGATCATCGGGGAGTCCGGCTCCGGGAAGACCACGCTCGCCCGCACAGTCTTGGGCGTCGTCGCGCCCCAGTCTGGTGAGGTCCTCTTCGAGGGCACCGATCTTGCCAAGCAGAAGCGCGGCGCGCGGACCCGGTTCCGGCGCAGCGGGCAGATCAACTACGTCTTCCAGGACACACTGCAAAGTCTCGACCCCGGTATGTCCGTCGGTGACTCCGCTATCGAGCCCCTTCTCGTCCAGTCTCGAACCACCAAGGAGGCCGCCGTCGAGAAGGCTCGTGAACTGTTCGACCGCTTCGACCTGAGCCACTCACTCTTCGACCGTCGCCCCGCGCAGTTGTCCGGCGGACAGCGCCAGCGAGTGGTGCTGATCCGAGCGCTCATCCAGCAGCCGAAGCTCCTCATCCTCGACGAGCCGCTCAGCGCGCTCGACGCGGCGAACAAGGCATCGACCATCGAGTTGCTCTCCGATCTCAACAAGGAGGGCATCGCCTTACTTCTCATCACCCACGACATCGGTTCAGTCACCGCGATCACGGAGCGCACCTATGTGCTCTGGCAAGGCCGAGTTGTCGAGGAAACGAATACGTGGGATCTCATTCGGGCGCCACAACACGACTACGCGAAGCTGCTGGTGGGTTCGGCGGGAAGCCTTTTCCATCACGGGATCACCAAGCAGGAGCGGGCTGAGCTACGGCGCCGCGTCGATCTTGCGGCGGGCGGCGCACACAACTGAGTAGGTCTCCTTAACGAAGCCCGTAGCCGGATCGGCTCGGAATCCTCGCCGAACTACTCGAAGATACTGCTGGGCAATCCTTTTGATGTCCACCCTGCCTCGGAGAAAGAGTCCCGCATGAGTCCGAAGTTCCTCCGGCGCGCATCACGCGCCGCCGTGGTCGCCGTCGTCGTTGCGATGGGACTGACGGCCTGCAGCGGAGGTTCGACTGACTCCAGCAATGCCTCGGGCGGTAACACGATCAAATGGGCGGTCGTGATCCCGCCGGACTGGGATCCGGTGCTCCAAGCGCAGCATTACCCCCAGTATTACTTGAGTCTGGTATACGAGCCGCTGGTCGAGATCGACAAGAATGGCGAGCCTGCGCCTGGCCTTGCGGAGAGCTGGGACTTCAGCCCCGATGGCAAGAAGCTGACGCTCAACCTCCGCGAAGGTCAGAAGTTCACCGACGGCACCCTGGTGAACGCCGAGGCCGTCAAGGCCTTCTTCGAACGCGCACTCAACGACGAGGCGTCAGCTCGCAAGGTCGACTTCGAATCGGTCGAGAGCGCCACCGTCGACTCGGAGTCGAAGGTGACGCTCAACCTCAAGCGTCCCAACTACTCCATCCTGCTGCGCCTCGGCCCGAAGGCCGGGCAGGTGCCGAGCCCGGCGGTCGACCCCGCGGAGCTCAAGCAGCACCCGGTGGGCGCCGGACCGTTCACGGTGACGGAGTTCGTCGAAGGCGACCACGTGTACTTGGAGAAGAACCCCGACTACTGGGACGCCGAGAACATTCTCGTCGACAGAGTCGAGTTCTATCCGGCACCGACCGCAGGCCCACAGTCGGTCGCAGCGGTGACCTCGGGTCAGTACACCATCACGCTGGCGAACGACCCGACGACCCGCGCCGCCGCGGTCGGCGTCGAAGGCATCCGCGACTCGCCCCCCGGCAACGACAACAACTATTACATCGACCTCAACATCGGTCGGGCGCCGTTCAATGACCATGAGGTGGTCAAGGCGGTCAACCTCGCGATCAACCGCGAGGAGTTCGTGGCGAAGGCCAACGCCGGGGTCGGCAAGCCTGCCTACCAGCCGTACCAGAAGGGCGAGATCGGCCACGTCGAGGCGTTCGACCACCCCGAGTACAACCCGGACAAGGCCAAGCAGGTTCTGGAGGCGGCGGGCTACGAGCCCGGTGACATCACGTTCACCATCCCGTCGACGGCGCTGTACCAGTCGAAGGCGGAAGTTCTTCAGTCGCAACTGAATGCGATCGGCATCGAGACGGATATCAAGATCCTCCAGGACGCCGAATCCTCGAAGTTGTCCGCCACCCACTCGCAGGAGTATGCGCTGTATCTGGGTGGGACGCACAACTTCATCGACCCGCTGGAGACGTTCGGCCAGCAGTACGACTCGGCGGGCAACGTGAACATCAGCGGCATTGAGCCGGCCGACTTCGACAAGCTGCTCGCCGAGGCAGAGTCCACGCCGCTCGACTCGCCGAACTATCAGGCCGCGGTCGAAGCGCTGGCCAATGCGTCGCTCAACCAGCACTCGAAAATCTATTACGCCACCTACAACTACTCCTACCTGCAGACCACGAAGCTGTCCGACCTTCCGTCGTTGCCGGGGCAGATCAGCGTGAAGGGCGTTGACTTCGCGAAGGGAGGTGCGGGAGCGCCATGAGCACAAGAAACGCACGCATCACGATCATGCTGGGTACCGGCCAGCAGAACGCGTGGAAGCAGGCGCCCCCGGGGCGCTATCTGGAGTCGTTCGATCATTACCTGCGCGTCGCGCAGGAGGCCGAACGGGCGGGTGTCCACGGAATCTTCTTGGCGGACAGCCTCACTCGCAGTCAGCTCAGGTACGTGCCGAAGGCGTTCGAGCCGCTGACGCTGCTGTCCGCGTTGGCAGCTCGGACGACACGTATCCACTTCGTTCCCACGGTGTCGACGACCTTCAACGAGCCGTACACCATCGCACGCCAGATCAACTCCCTGGACAACCTCAGCGGCGGTCGCTTCGGGGTGAATCTGGTGACCTCGTTCGCGGGGGAGGAGAATTTCGGCGGCACGTTGCCCCGGCCCGATGGCCGGTACGCCCGTGCCCGGGAGTTCACCGACGTGCTCCGCAAGCTCTGGACGAGTTGGGACGAGGACGCGGTGATCGAAGACCGCGAGTCGGGGGAGTACTTCCGTGCGGGTGCGGTGAACCCGATCAATCACCGGGGCGATCACTTCTCAGTGGAGGGCCCGCTGAACGTCCCACGGTCGCCGCAGGGTGTCCCCGGGATCGGACAGTCCGGATCGTCGGACATCGGACGGCAGTTCGCTGCCGAGGTTGCCGACTTCGTCTACACGGTTCAGCCCAGCAAGAACCTCGCGGCGGACTACTCCTCTGATCTGCGGAACCGGGCTCGCGAAGTCCGCACGGATGGGTCGCGGCCCACTGTTCTCGCCGGCGTCGTGCCGATCATCGCGGACACGCGCAAGCAGGCACAGGAACTCGCGACGCGCCTTCGCGAAACGAGCAACTTCGAGACCGGACGCCGAGCCGTCGGGAACATGCTCGGCGGTATCGACCTGAGCGCGTTGTCCCCGACGGACCACATCGACCCGGAGATCATTCCGCCGCCGGATGACATCCTGCGTCGGCAGGGCCGCTACGAAATCTTCAAAAGCCTTGCGGTGGACGAGCATTACACCGTCGCACAGCTCGTGGACTACATCACCAACTCCGCCGGGCACTGGACGGTGGTTGGTACCGTCGACGACGTGGCGGCCGAACTGATCGACAGGCTCGATGCCGGCTACACAGACGGATTCAACATCCACCCGACGCACTACCCGGACGGGATCGACGCCATCACACAACGTCTCATCCCGGCATTGACCAGCGCGGGGTACTTCACGCCCCTTCCCGATGAGCCGGTAACCTTCCGCTCCCTGTTCACCACGACAACCGAGCCGGCCGTCGTGTCCTGACTCAGGCCGCGACGGGAAGTGCGAGCGCGGACTCGAAACGGTCCAGCACCGTCTCGGCAACCTGGCGGTGCGCACCGAGCGGGGCCGACATCGGAATACCTTGTGCGCGTGCGAATGCGGCGACACGGTCGGTGATCCTGCCGTGCGCGAGGAACCAGGGCGCGAGGACGAGGCGGGTGGCGCCTCGGTCGCGGAGCTCGTCGGCGGCGTCGGCCAGTGTGGGGCGTGGTCCTGTCGCGAACGCTGTCGTCGCGCTCCAGCGCGTGGTCAACGTCAGTTCGCGCGCCGCTGCCGCAGTACGCGCATTGGCCTGATGTCGCGACGAGCCGACCGCGGTCACCAGAACCCCGACCTCGGAGTCCAGCCGCGACACTCCCGCGTGCTCCAGTCTCTGCCGCAATACGTAGACCAGCCGGTCGTCTTCGCCGAGCACATCGGCCTGCCGGACGTCGGCACCGGACTCGGCGATCATCTGCGGGATGTCGATCCGGGCGTGATAGGCGTCAGCCAACAGCAGCGGGACGACGACGGAGGTGCGGTCGCGCAGCGTCGAGAGTACATCGCGCAGGTTTGGAGAGTTCTGTTCGCAGAACGCAATTCGAGCGTCAAGACCTGGCCGCAGCCGGCGCACACACTCGACGATCGACCGCGCCGTCGCGGCCGACCTCGGGTCGGCGCTGCCGTGCGCGGTCAGGACAAGGGTCACGAGGCGTGCAGCCCGCATTCCGTCTTGGACTGACCGGCCCAGCGGCCGCTGCGCGGATCGGCGCCCGCGATCGGCTTGTTGGTGCAGGGAGCGCATCCGATCGACGGGTAGCCCTCGTCCACGAGGGGGTTCACCAGCACGCCGTTGGCGGTGATGTAGTCCTGCATGTCCTCGTCGCTCCACGCCGCCAGCGGGTTGATCTTCACCAGGCCGAAGGCCTTGTCCCAGCTGATCAACGGCGCGTTGGCGCGTGTCGGCGCCTCGACTCGACGAATCCCGGTCACCCACGCCGAATAGTTCTTCAGTGCCTTGCCGAGCGGCTCGACCTTGCGCATCCCGCAGCACGCGCCCGCATCCCTGGCGAACAGATCCTTGCCGTACAGCGAGTCCTGTTCGGCCACGCTGTTCTCGGGCCGCACGTTCACGACGTTGATGTCGTAGACCGCCTCGACGGCGTCGCGGGTACCGATGGTCTCCACGAAGTGATAGCCGGTGTCGAGGAACAGCACGTCCACGCCGGGCCGCACCTTGGCGGCGAGGTCGACGAGCACCGCGTCCTGCATGTTCGATGCCACGATGTAGTTGTCACCGAAGTTCTCATCGGTCCAACGCAGCAGGTCCGCCGCGGTGCCACGCTCGCCCAGTTCGGCGGCGCCCCGCTCGGCCAGTTGCTGCAGGTCGGTCTCCGTGATCAATTCGGTCACTCATATCACCTCAAGTCCGCGTCGTCGGCTCGTAAAGCCCATGTAGCGAAACGCTCACCCTGCTCTCGTTGTTTCACGAAATTGCGAACCACCCGCTCGATGTAGTCACCGAGCTCGCCGGAGAGCACCTTGTGCTGGCGCAACTTGCGTCCGAAGCCGCTGTCCAGACCCAGGCTTCCGCCCAGGTGGACCTGGAAGCCCTCCTCGGGGCCGTTCCCGTCGTCGATCATCTGGCCTTTGAAGCCGATGTCGGCGATCTGGATGCGGGCGCACGAGTTCGGGCAGCCGTTGATGTTGATCGTCACCGGCACATCGAGCTGGGCGTTGATGTCGTCGAGGCGCTTCTCCAGTTCCGGGACAAGAACCTGGGACCGGCTGCGGGTCTCGGCGAAGCTCAGCTTGCAGAACTCGATGCCCGTGCAGGCCATCAGGTTGCGGCGCCAGTGTGACGGAGATGACGGCAGCCCCAGTGCGTCCAGACCGGCCCGCAGCTCGTCGAGCTTCTCGTCGGGCACGTCGAGCACGATGAGCTTCTGGTACGGGGTGAAGCGGACGCGGTTGCTGCCCGCGGCCTCGGCGAGGTCGGCGACCTTGGTCAGGATGGTGCCGGACACCCGGCCCGCGATCGGCGCCACACCCACGGCATTGAGACCGTTCTTCAACTTCTGCACGCCGACGTGATCGATCGGGCGGGTCACCGGATCGGGCGCCGGACCGTCGATCAGCGGGCGCTTCAGGTACTCGGTTTCCAGGACCTCGCGGAACTTCTGAATTCCCCAGTCCTTGATCAGGAACTTCAGGCGTGCCTTGGCCCGCAGGCGGCGGTAGCCGTAGTCGCGGAACACGCTGACCACGCCTTCCCAGACGTCGGGAACCTCGTCGAGAGGCACCCAGGCACCGACCCGCTGGCCCAGCATCGGGTTGGTGGACAAGCCGCCGCCGACCCACAGGTCGAAGCCAGGGCCGTGTTCGGGGTGGTTGACGCCGATGAACGCCACGTCGTTGACCTCGTGCACGACGTCCTGAAGGCCGGAGATGGCGGTCTTGAACTTGCGCGGCAGGTTGGAGTACTCGGGCTTGCCGATATAGCGCTTGACGATCTCGTTGATGGCCGGGGTGCCGTCGATGACCTCGTCGAGCGACTCGCCGGCGAGCGGCGACCCGAGAACGACGCGCGGGCAGTCGCCGCACGCCTCGGTGGTCTGCAGACCCACCTCGTCGAGCCGCCGCCAGATCTCCGGCATGTTCTTGACGTCGATCCAGTGGTACTGGACGTTCTGCCGATCGGAGATGTCGGCGGTGTCGCGGGCGAACTCGGTGGAGATGCCGCCGAGTGTGCGCAGCGACGCGACGGTGAGCGCGCCGCCATCGCTGCGGACCCGCAGCATGAAGTACTCGTCTTCGAGCATGTCGGTGTTCTCGTCACCGGTCCACGACCCGTCATACCCGGGCTTGCGCTGGGTGTAGAGGCCCCACCAGCGGAAACGTCCGCGAAGGTCGCCCTTGTCGATGCTCTCGAAGCCGTTCTTCGCGTAGACGTTCTCGATGCGCTCACGCACGTTGAGCGGGTTGTCGTCCTTCTTGGACTGTTCGTTGGGGTTGAGCGGTTCGCGGTAGCCGAGTGCCCATTGGCCTTCACCCTTCGGACGCTTCACGGGCTTGGCTGGCTTTTCTGAGGTGGTCATACGGTGTGCTCCTGGTCGGAGCCGACGGTCGGATCGCGCGTGCTCACCGGAGGGGCTGTTCCGGCGGCGCAGATCCGGCGGCCAGCTGAATGCTTACGGGGCTGGGTCCTACAAGATCCGGGTCAGGGCAGACAGCAACAGGTACAGACGCGCTTGAGATCGACATGCAGACGCGACACCAGCGATACCCGGCGGGCGAAGCTGTGGGCTGCAGTCACGCCCCCGATTGTGCCACGGAGACCCACACCTGCCCTAACCGGGCGAGATTTGCGCTCAGGGTGAGCCAAAGTATCTCGTCTTCGCGCAAGCGCTCATCGCCGTATCGTCTGAAAGACTGGCTGGGTGACGACCCAGACGGCCCCGGCGCAGCGACGTCAGCTGCCGGGAATCGCGGCCACGCCTGGTCGTCCTTTTGGTATCTACATCCATGTGCCGTTCTGCGCGACGCGCTGCGGATACTGCGACTTCAACACCTACACCCCGGCCGAGCTGGGGGGAGCCAATCCCGACGGCTGGCTCGCCGCGCTGCGGCTCGAGCTGCAGCTGGCGGCGGAACGCCTCGGCACGCCGCCACCGGTCGAGACCGTGTTCGTCGGCGGCGGCACCCCGTCGCTGCTCGGCGTCGCGGGGCTGACCTCTGTCCTCGATGCGCTCCGCGACCACTTCACGCTGGCTCCCGGCGCCGAGGTCACCACCGAATCCAACCCGGAATCCACCTCTGCGGCCTTCTTCGCGGGTCTGCGCTCCGCCGGCTACACCCGGATCTCGTTGGGCATGCAGTCCACCGCGGCGCACGTGCTCGCCACGCTGGACCGCGTGCACTCCCCGGGGCGGGCGCTCGACGCCGCGCGCGAAGCCCGCGCCGAGGGCTTCGACCACGTCAACCTCGACCTCATCTACGGCACGCCGGGGGAAAGCGACGACGACCTCGTAAGGTCGGCGAGCTCGGCTGTTGAGGCCGGCGTCGACCACGTCTCGGCCTACGCGCTGATCGTCGAGGACGGCACCGCGCTCGCCAGGCGGGTGCGGCGCGGCGAGCTCCCCGCCCCCGATGACGACGTGCTCGCGCGTCGCTACGAACTGCTCGACCGTCGTCTTTCCGGCGGTGGGTTCGAGTGGTACGAGGTGTCGAACTGGGCCCGCCCCGGAGGGGAGTGCCGACACAACATCGGCTATTGGAACGGCGGCGAGTGGTGGGGAGCCGGTCCGGGAGCGCACGGCTACGTCGGCACCACCCGTTGGTGGAATGTCAAGCACCCCAACGCATATGCATCGGCGCTGGAAGCCGGCGGGCTGCCGGTCGCCGACTTCGAGCGTCTCGACGCCGCAACGACGCACATCGAGGACGTGATGCTGCGGACGCGGCTGCGCACCGGGCTGCCGGTCGCGGTGCTGGCCGCTCCAGAGCATGAGCGGGCCCGCCGGGCCGTGGCGGACGGACTGTTGGCTGCTGACGGCGAGATGCTGGTGCTCACCGACCGCGGCAGGCTGCTCGCCGACGCGGTGGTGCGGGATCTGCTGAGCTGACTGGTTCAGTTCACAGCAGCGCTGCTGCCAGGCGGCGCCACTGCTCGCGCGGGAACTCCTGCGGATCGGCGGTGATCACCTGGACGCAGACGTGGTCGGCGCCTGCCGCGTGATGTTCGTCGACGCGGCGTTTGATCGCGTCTTCGTCGCCCCAGGCGATGATCGCGTCGAACAGCCGATCGCTGACCGAGCTGACATCGTCCTCGGTGAATCCCGACCGCAGCAGGTTGTTGGCGTAGTTGGGCAACGCGAGATAGGAACGCAGCCAATCGGTTCCGATGGTACGGGCCTCGTCCCGGTCGTCAGTGAGCACGACGGTCTGCTCGGGGAGCAGCAGTGGGCCGTCGCCGAGAACCTCGCGGGCGCCGCTGGTGTGGTCCGGGGTGACCAGGTACGGATGCGCGCCGGCCGCCCGCGTCGCCGACAGTTGCAGCATCTTCGGCCCGAGGGCGGCGAGCACCCTGTTGGCCTGCGGCACCGGCTGCGCCGACGCGTCGAGTCCGTCGAGGAACGCCTTGGTGGCCGCCAGCGGCTTGCGGTAGCGGCCGGGCTCCTTGGAGTCGATCAGCGGGGCGTGGCTGCACCCGATGCCGAGCAGAAAACGTTCACCGTGGGTATCGGTCAGCGTTGCATAACGCGCGGCGACGTCGGCGGGTTCGTGCATCCAGAGGTTGAGGATGCCGGTCGCGATCACGGTCTTCTCGGTGGCCGCCAGCAGGCTGTCGACGGAATCGAGCACCGGCCCTCCGACGTCGGGAATCCATAGAGCTGTGAAGCCCAGCCCGTCCAGTTCGGCGGCGGCTTCGGCCGCCTCGGCCGGATTGCCATAACGCAATTGCGAACTCCACAAACCAACTCCGGATATCTGCATCCTTCACTCTTACCGTGTCGAGGTCCGGGGGCGCTACGGTCGCTCCATGGCATTCGACCCCGTCGCCGTCGGTCGCGCGTTCTCCGAGCATCGTTTCGACGACGCACTCGGCCATCTCGCGAAGGGCGTGAAGTGGACCATCGTCGGCGGCATGGTCCTGGAGGGTGCAGACGCCGTGCGGCGTACATGCCGAGACACCGAGGAGAGCCTCAAGGGCGCCTCGGTGCAGTTCGACCGGTGCGTGACGGTCGGCGATCGGGACACTGTCGCCATCGACACGCTGGTGCGCTACGTGCGACCCGACGGCGTGACGGCCGTCGCCAGTTGTGCCATCTACGAGTTCGACGGCGAGCAGATCTCGACGATCACGTCCTACGCGGTCGAGGTCGATCCCGAGGACCCGGGAGCGCAGCCACCGCCCGGGATGTGAACAAACGCTCGCAGCGACTCACAGCGACTGCCAGGTAACTCACTGCGGGCACGGTCGTTGTGCCAGGATGTTTGCATGTGGAACGTCGGCTTAGGAAAGGCTATCCATATGCCTGCGTCGACGTGGCGCTGAACCCTACCCAGCGCGCCGCTCCGATCGCCATCGTCGGGATCGGCTGCCGACTCGCGGGGGACATCACCACACCAGCGGACTTCTGGTCGTTCCTGCTCGCAGGCGGGAGCGCGGTCACCGAGGTTCCGGCGGAGCGGTGGGAGCCCTATGTGCACCGCGATCCGCGCAACGCCGCGGTGTTGCGGGATACGACGCGGTGGGGCACGTTCGTCGACGACCTGCCGGGGTTCGACGCCGAGTTCTTCGGAGTGTCTCCTCGGGAAGCCGAGCTGATGGACCCCCAGCAGCGGATGGCGCTCGAAGTGTCTTGGGAGGCACTGGAACACGCGGGAATCTCGCCGCGATCGCTGGCCGGAAGCGACACCGCCGTGCTGATGGGCGTGAACTCCGACGACTACGGCAAGCTCATCATGGAAGACCTCGCAGGCATCGAAGCGTGGTCCGGGATCGGCACGTCGTTGTGCGGGGTGGCCAACCGGGTGTCGCACCTGCTCGACCTGCGGGGGCCGAGCGTCGCGCTCGATGCCGCCTGCGCGGCGTCGCTGGTCGCTGTGCATCAGGCCTGTCAGCTGCTGCGTGACGAAGAGACGTCACTGGCGCTCGCGGGCGGGGTCAGTGCGCTGATCGGTCCTGGGCTGACCCGGGTGCTCGACATTGCCGGCGCAACGGCTCCCGACGGACGCTGCAAGACGTTCGACGATGCCGCCGACGGCTACGGACGCGGTGAGGGCGCAGGTGTGGTCGTGCTCAAGAGGCTGGCCGACGCGGTGCGCGACGGTGACCGCGTGCTCGCCGTGGTCCGCGGAGGCGCGGTCGCCCAGGACGGCAGGACCGTCGGCATCATGTCGCCCAACGGTGCGGCCCAACAGGATCTGTTCCGGCGTGCCTGCCGCGTCGCAGGCGTCGCGCCCGCCAGCGTCGGTTACATCGAGGCGCACGGAACCGGGACCCCGTCAGGCGATCCGGTGGAGATCGGGGCGCTCTCGGCCGTGTACGGGGCGGGCCGCGCCGACGACCCGTGTGCCGTCGGATCGGTGAAACCCAACACCGGGCATCTTGAAGGCGGAGCCGGCGTCGTCGGCCTCATCAAGGCGACGTTGGCGCTGCACCGCGAAGTGCTACCGCCGACGGCGGGTGTGCGCACGCTGACCACCGCCGTCGACTGGGACGGCAGTGGATTGCGTGTGCCCACCGAGGCGGAGCCGTGGCCACGCGGCGCCGACCCGCGACGCGCGGCGGTGTGCAGCTACGGCTACGGCGGCACCATCGCCCATGTTCTGCTCGAGGAGGCGCCGGTCGCCGGGGAACTCGACAATGCTTCGTGCGCGAGCATCTTTCATTCCGCTGTCGGCGCGCTCGGAGTCCCGGCTGGCCGCCCAGGCGGCGGCACTGGCCGACTCTCTGCGCGCGGCGGAGTTCTCCGTCGACGAGGTGGCGGCGACGATGTGGATGCGGCGCTCGCACGAACCGGTCAGGGGCGCGGTACTCACCGATGGACCGGTGATCGATCGCGCTCGACGCGTTGGCAGCGCCAGGTACGCGATCCGCGGGTCGTGACCGGAACTGTGGTCCCCGGCGCCGCGAACGGTGCGGTCTGGGTGTTCTCCGGACACGGGTCGCACTGGGCAGGCATGGGCCGCGAGCTGCTGGCGACCGAGCCCGCGTTCGCCGCCACCATCGACGAGGTCGACCTCGTATTCGGCAGGGAGCTCGGGTTTTCCGCGCGCGACGCCCTGATCGCCGAGCGGCTCGGCGGCACCGACCAGGTGCAGGCACTGACCTTCGCGATGCAGGTCGGCCTCGCCGCCGTGCTGCGCGAACGCGGAGTGACGCCCGCGGCGGTGATCGGCCACTCCGTCGGCGAGGTCGCGGCGTGCGTCGTCGCAGGCGTGTTCGACCTGACGCACGGCGCCGCGGTGGCGTGCTACCGGGCGCGTGGTTTCCGGTCGGTCGCGGGCGACGGCGCGATGGCGCTGGTCGGGCTGCCGTTCGGCGAGGCCGAGCCGCCGCTGGCCGGCCGCACCGACGTGGTCGCTGCGATCAGTGCGTCACCGGAGTCCACCGTGGTGTCCGGCACGGTGGCCGCGGTCGACGAGATCGTCGCGGCGTGGACGGCAGACGGCATGACGGTGCGCAGGGTCAACACCGACGTGGCATTCCACAGCCCGGCGATGGACGCACTCACCGGTGAGCTCGCGCGGCTGGTCGGCGGAATTGCCGGAGCCGGGCCGGGCAGAGGTACCGCTGTACACCACCGCGTTGGACGACCCGCGTTCGAACGCGCCGCGGGACGCGAATTACTGGGTGTCCAACCTGCGCGGCCGGGTGCGCTTCGACGAGGCCGTCCGGGCCGCCGCCGAAGACGGCCACCGGCTGTTCCTCGAGGTGTCCGCACATCCGGTGGTATCCCACTCGATCGCCGAGACGCTGCTCGGCACTCGGCATCGGCGATCACGCGGTGATCCCGGTGCTGCGACGCGACAAACCGGAGCAGCGCGCGGTCGGGGCCGCGGTCGCCGGGCTCCACTGCCACGGCGCGCCGGTCGACCACGGCGTTCACCGCGACGACCCGCTGGGCCACCGACCTGCCGGGAACCCAATGGCACCATCGCCGGTTCTGGCGCACCCCGACACCGCCGCCGGGCACCCGCGCGCTGCACGACCCCGCGTCGAACACGCTGCTCGGCGGTGCGGTGGACGTGACCGGAGAGGTGCCCGCCCGGGTCTGGCAGACACGGCTCGACATGGACAACCGCCCCTATCCGGGTGATCACCCGGTGCAGCACACCGAGATCGTCCCTGCCGCAGTGCTTCTCAATACGTTCCTGACGGCTGCGGGCGCGGGTCTGACCGATGTGCGGTTGCGCACCCCGGTGCCGCCAGGCCGGGCCCGCGACATCCAGGTGGTGCTGCAGGACCGTTCGCTGCGGATATCGTCGCGGCTCATCGACGCCGAAGTACAGCGAGGACGGTGAGCCGGCGGTGGGTGGCTCACCCACAGCAGCGCGGTCGTCGCGCGCGACCAGGATTTCGACGGGGAACTCAACGAGCTGATGGGCTGCGGTGTCGACGCGGACACGTGGGCGCGCTGCTCGGAGACGCTGCCGCCTGCCACGTCGTCGACACGCTCGGCGGGTGTCGGGGTAGCGGCGATGGGGTTCGGCTGGCAGGTTCTCGAAATGCACCGCGGTGACGGCGAATTGCTGGTGCGGGTGTCCGCGGAGGCGGACGGGTCGGCGACCGGCGACGTGGGCGGGACTGCTGGATGCGGCAACCTCGGCGGCCTCCACGGTGTTCGACGGGCCACCGCGGCTGCGCATGCCCGCCCGGATCGACCGCGTGCACGTATGCGGTGCACCACCGGCGGTGGCGCTGCTGCACGTGCGTCGGCGGGAGGGCACCTCCACCGACGTGTCGATCGCCGACGAGTCCGGTGCGGTGCTTGCCTCGCATCACGGCGATGACGTTCGAGGAGCTGGAGAACCCAGCGGGCAGCGACACGTCGCGGATGCTGCACCACGTGGCGTGGCACGCCACGCCGTTCCGCGACGAGGACCGCCCGACCGACGTGGCACTGGTCGGTGGCAGTGACGACGAAACGACTCGCTGCTGGAGCGGATCTCAGCTGCAGCAGGGGTGTCTTGCCGCACGTATGACCGCATCCAGACCAGGTGCCCGACGTGGCGGCGCGCGGGTCGGTGGTGCTTCTTCTGCCGCGGACCGACGACTCGCCGGAGGCGGCCGCCGAGCTGGTGCTGCACACACTGAAGCACCTGCACCACAAAGGTTCTCAGGCGCGGCTGTGGGTGCTGACGCGACGGGTGCACGAGGGGCCAATCTCGTCCACGCCCCGCTGTGGGGGATGGCCCGGGTCGCCGCGGCCGAGCACCCGCAGTTGTGGGGAGGCGTCCTCGATCTCGGCCGACGACGCGCTGCCCGTCGGCGTGCTGGCTTCACTGCACGGCCACGGCGTCGTGGTGGTTCGCGACGGCACGGCCCTGACCGCACGGCTGACACACGCGCGGCCCGCCGGCGGCGCGCCGATGACGTGCACGCCGGGCGGCACCTATCTGATCACCGGTGGCACGGGCGTGCTCGGCCTGCGGATCGCGCAGCGCCTCGCCGACCTCGGCGCACGCCGCCTGGTGCTGCTGTCCCGGTCGGGCATGCCGCACGCGCGAGCAGTGGGGCGCCGAGAGCCATCGCGAATCGGTACGCGCGGTCTCGGCGCTGGAGGAGCGCGGGGTGACCGTCCACGTCGCGGCGATCGACATCGGCGCGAGCGGAGCGGGCGATCAGCTGTGGGCGGTGCTGCGGGAACTGCCGCCAGTGCGCGGCGTCGTGCACGCGGCGGGCGTGGAAGCCGGTGCGCTGCTGCTCAATACGTCACCTGCCGACATCCGGACAGCGATGCGTCCGAAGGTCGCGGGCACGCAGACACTGCACGAGTTGTTCCCGCCCGAGCAGCTGGACTGGATGGTGCTGTTCTCGTCGTGCGGCTACCTGGCGGGCTTCCCGGGTCAGGGCGCCTACGCGTGCGCCAACGCGTTCCTCGACGCCACCGCACGGCACCGGCGCAGTCTCGGCGACCGAACGGTCAGCGTCGCGTGGACGGCGTGGCGGGGCCTCGGCATGGGCTCGACGTCGGGGTTCGTCGCCGCGCAGCTTGCGGCACTCGGTATGGGCACGGTCGGTGCCGACGACGCGATGCGGGCCCTGGACTCGGCGATGCGGGGTGACGAGCCGAATGTCGTTGTGCTGCCCGTGCTTCCGGATGCGGTCAGCGGTACCGATGCTGGCCGACGTCGCGCCGAAGGGGGAGCAGGGCCGTCGGCGACGCGCCGGCGGGGCCGGGTGACGCCGATCTCGACGAGTGGGTCGCCCGGCAGGTCGTCGAGGCGGTGGCCGCGCGAACTCGGCCTGTCCGAGTCCGACGTCGATCCGCGGGTGCCACTGATCGAGGCCGGCGTCGACTCGATCATGACCGTCGCGTTACGGCGCGCGCTGGAGAAGCGGACCGGCCTGTGCGCTGCCACCGACACTGCTGTGGGAGCACCCGACGGCGGCCGCGGTGGCTGACGCGGATCGTCGAACTGCTGACCCCCAGGGGATTTCGGTGTAGTTGGACAACGAGGCGTGACGGACTACACCCGAATCACCGGGTGAGCCTCGCGACGAGCTGCTTCTTGTCGACCTTGCCCACTGCGGTGGTCGGCAGCGACGGCAGCGGGGCCAGCACGTCCGGCCGCGCATGCGCGGACGCGCCGCGCGCGTCCAGGAACGCGTTCAGCTCGGCAGCGTTATCGGCTTTCCGCGGAAAACCACTGCAGCGCAGATCTGTTCGCCCAGATACTTATCGGGCAGAGCGACGGCGGCCGCCGCGTAGATCGCAGGATGGGTATGCAGGTGATCCTCGAGATCGGTCGCCGACACGGTTTCGCCGCCGCGGTGGATGACGTCCTTGATGCGGCCGGTGACCTCGACATACCCGGCCCTGGGCCCGTCGGCGAAGATCCGCACCCGGTCCCCGGTGCGGTAGAACCCGTCCGGCGAGAACGACCGCGCGTTGGCGTCATCGGCGCGGTAGTACCCGTTGAGCGTGTACGGACCGCGGACCAGCAGTTCACCCTCCTCGCCGGGCGGTACCTCGTCGCCGTTGTCGTCGACCACCCGCATCTCGTCGTGCGGTGACATCGGCCGACCCTGCGTGTGCACCACGATGTCCTCGGGGTCGCCCGGCCGGGTGAAGTTCAGCATTCCCTCGGCCATCCCGAAGATCTGCGACATTCCCGGGGTGAGCCGCTCCAGGATGAACCTGGCTTCTTCCGGGCTCATCCGGGATCCGCCGACCTGAACGAAACGCAACGAGGTCGGCAGCACCGGCTCCCATTCGCAGGCCTGCGCCCACACCTTCGCCAGCGCGTTCACCAGACCGGTGACGGTGATCCGGTACCGGTCGATCAGCGCGAACGCGTTCTCCGGGCTGGGGTCCGCGGTGAACACGGTGGTGGCGCCGACGGTCATCGAGCCGATCAGCCCGGGGCACGCCAAGCGGAAAGTTGTGGCCGGCAGGCAGCGCGACCAGGTAGGCGTCCTCGCCGGTCATGTGGCAGGCCTGCGCGCACGCGGTCGCGTTGTAGACGTAGTCGTCGTGGGTGCGGGCGATCAGCTTCGGCAGCCCGGTGGTGCCGCCGGACACCAGCAGCAGCGCGGGCAGACCGGGGTCGACGGGTGCGCGCTCGGCCGGCGGGCCGTCGAACTCGACGATCGACGACCAGGGGACGAACGGCCCGCCGTCTCCGTGGACGATCACGTGACGAAGGGATGCATGCTCGGCGGTGAGCTGGGCGGCCATCTCGCGATAGTCGAAGCCGGCCACCTGGTCGGGGACGATGAGTGCCACCGCGCCACTGACCTCGGCGAAGTGGCCGAGTTCGGCGGTCCGGTGCCCGGGCAGGCACATCACCGGGACCGCCCCGAGCGCGCAGCAATCCGAACAACGCGACGGCGAACTGGCACGAGTTCGGCAGCTGCAGCAGCACCCGGTCGCCGGCGGCGATGCCCAGCTGGGCGAGCCCGGCGGCCACCCGATCGGCCAACGCGTCGAGTTCGGCAAACGTGTACGTCTGGGTCGCGTCGACGATTGCCTGCTTCGCGGGCCACGTCGCCGCGGCGTCGGTGAGAATCGAGTCGAGGGGACGGCCCGTCCAATAGCCCGCTCGTCGGTACAGGTCGGCGCGATCGGCCGGAAACGGCACGAACCCGCGCGTCAGATCCCGGTGGTCTGGGCCGTGGCTGTCATCGCGCTGCCGGTCATTGCCCGGGTCGGGCAGGAATCCCGTGCTCATCAGTCAAATCGCCGCTCTGGGTAGGAGTTTTCGGTGACCCGAATATAGGGTAGCCTCCACAAAGTTAGGGCAGCCTGCACTTAATTCTGGCGTCGAGGAGGATTTGTGGGTTTGGCGTCGACGACTGCGCAGTCCGTCCGCGACGAGGTTGCTGAGCTTCTCGGCGTCAGCCCGGCCGACGTCGATCCCGAGGCCGATCTGATCGCGTCGGGTCTGGACTCGATCCGGATGATGTCGCTGTCGGGCCGCTGGCGCAGGCAAGGCATCGACGTGGGTTTCGCCGCGCTGGCCGCAAACCCGACCGTGGCCGCGTGGACCGCTCTGGTCACCGGCTGCGCCGCACCGGTGGCCGCCGAGACCGCGCGCGCCGCCGGCCGAGTCGTCGGCTGCGATGACGACGAGAACTTCCCGCTTGCGCCGATCCAGCACGCGCTCTGGGTGGGCCGCAACGACGACCAGCAGCTCGGCGGCGTCGCCGCCCACCTCTACATCGAACTCGACGGTGTGGGAGTGGATCCCGAGCGGCTCGGCGCGGCCGCGGCCAAGCTCGCAGCACGGCACCCGATGTTGCGGGTGGAGATCCTGCCGGACGGCACCCAGCGCATCGGCGATCGTGGACTCCCGGTCACCGTCTACGATCTTCGCGACCGCGACGTGGCCGCCGTCGAACAGCGGCTCGACGAGATCCGCGACGCGAAGTCACACCAGATCATGCACGGCGAGGTTCTGGAGATCTCGCTGTCACTGTTGCCCGACGGTCGGACCCGCCTTCACGTCGACCTGGACATGCAGGCTGCCGATGCGGTGAGCTACCGCAACTTCATGTCCGATCTCGCGGTGTTCTACGGCGGAGGCACCCTTCCCGACCTCGACTACACCTACCGGCAGTACCGCGACGCACTGACCGCGGTCCCGTCGAGGGTGACCGGTACCGACGAGGATCGGCAGTGGTGGGCCGAGCGGGTGCCCGAACTGCCGGAAGGGCCTGCGCTGCCGTTGGTTCCGCTGTCCGAGCAGGCCGATCCCCGCCGTGGCACCCGCCGTTGGCGCATCCTCGACGTCGCGACGCGCGACGCGCTCTTCGCGGCCGCCCACCGGCGGGGCATCACCCCGGCCATGGCGGTCGCGGCGTCCTACGCCGGGACGCTGGCGCGGTGGTCGACCAACCGCCGATTCCTGTTGAACCTGCCCATGTTCGGGCGCGAGCAGTTCCATCCCGACGTCGACAAGCTGGTGGGGGACTTCACCTCATCGCTGATGCTCGACGTCGACCTGACCGGGGCCGACACCCCGATCGCCCGTGCCGGCGTCCTGCAGGAGACCCTGCACACCACCGCGCGGCACTCCAGCTACTCCGGGCTCTCGGTGCTGCGCGACCTCACCCGTCACCACGGCACACCGGTTCTCGCGCCGATCGTCTACACCAGCGCGCTGGGCCTCGGAGACCTGTTCGCAGGCGAAGTCACCCAGCATTTCGGCAGGCCGGTGTGGACGATCTCGCAAGGACCCCAGGTCCTGCTCGACGCCCAGGC
Organism: uncultured Actinomycetota bacterium; assembly: GCA_963796545.1. GTDB lineage: Bacteria > Actinomycetota > Actinomycetes > Mycobacteriales > Mycobacteriaceae > Mycobacterium. The sequence goes on from CAWCMF010000015.1 coordinate 26,334, forward strand.
CACGCCCGTCGCCGAAGGTCTCATGATCAACTGGGACACCCGCGAGGACGCGTTCCGCCCTGGCGTTGCCGATGCCATGTTCGCCTATCACCTTGCCGAACTCGAGCGCCTCGCTACCGACGAAAATGCATGGGAAGCAACTGATCTCGCCGCGGTGACATCTGAGCAGCAGGCTGCCCGTGATGCCGTGAACAACGTGACCGACGCGCCGAGTGGGGATGCGCTGCACGACGGATTCTTCCGCCACGCGCAGGCGCATCCCGACGCGCCCGCGGTCTTCTGTAGTGCAGGCGATCTCACCTATGGCGACCTACGGGAGCAGGTGCTCGCGGTGGCCGCTGCTCTCGACGTCGCCGGTGTCCGGCGGGCAGACACCGTTGCGGTGCTGGGCCCCAAGAACTTCGAGCAGGTCATTGCGCTGCTCGCGATCTCGGCCCTCGGCGCGGTGTATGTGCCCGTCGGAGTGGACCAGCCGGAAGAGCGCGCCGCCCGCATGCTCGCCGACGCCGGTGTGCGCATGGCACTGGTGTGCGGCGTCGAGCCTCCGACCACGATGCCTGCACTGACGGTGACGGAAGCGATCCGGGTGGGTCGACGTGCCTGCGAATTCACGCCGCGCGCAGTCGATCCCGCCGAGACGGCCTACATACTGTTCACCTCGGGATCCACCGGGGAACCCAAGGGCGTGGAGACGGCGCACGACGCCGCCATGAACACCGTGGAATTCATCAACGGGCACTTCGGGATCGGCCCGACTGATCGCTGCCTCGCGCTGTCGACGCTGGAATGCGACCTGTCCGTCCTTGACGTCTTCGGCATGCTGCGGGCCGGCGGTTCGCTCGTCGTCGTCGACGAAGAACATCGCCGCGACCCTGACACGTGGGCGCGCCTCATCGAGCAGCACGGCGTGACGGTGCTGCACTTCATGCCCGGCTGGCTGGAGATGCTCGCGGAGGTCGACGGTGACCTGTCGTCGGTGCGGGTGGTGCCCACCGGCGGCGACTGGGTGCGCCCCGAACTGGTGCGGACACTGCGGAAGCGGGCTCCGCACATGCGGTTCGCCGGTCTCGGCGGCGCCACCGAGACCGCCACCCACAACACCATCTGCGAGGTGGATGACATCCCGGCGGACTGGACGTCGGTGCCGCTCGGCGTGCCGCTGCCGAACAACGCGTGCCGCGTGGTCGGCGCCGACGGGCAGGACTGCCCCGACTGGGTGCCCGGCGAACTCTGGGTCGCCGGCCGCGGCGTGGCCCGCGGATATTGCGCCAGGCCGGACCTGACCGCGCAACGATTCGTCGAACACGACGGCAGCACCTGGTATCGCACCGGCGATCTGGTCCGCTACCGGCCCGGCGGTGTCATCGAGTTCGTCGGGCGCGCCGACCATCGGATCAAGGTGAGGGGCTACCGCGTCGAACTCGGGGACGTGGAGTCCGCACTGCGCGGACTGCCCGGAGTCGAGTCCGCGGTCGCGGCGGGCGTGTCCGTCGCGGGCGACCGCGAGGTCCTTGCCGCCCTCGTGAGCGCCGAGTCGGGCGCTACTGGGCTGAAACCGCACAAGCTCGCCGCGGCGATGGCCGACATCGTTGCGCCGCACATGATTCCGCAGATCATCGTGACCGTCGAACAGGTGCCCTACACCGTCGGCGGCAAGATCGACAGAGCGGCGGTGGCGCGACGGCTCGCCGAAGCCGACATCCTCACCGGAATCGGATACCGCGCTCCGGCAACCCCGCTGGAGTCCGCGCTGAGCTCGATCATCGGGACGACCCTCGGCCGCACCGGCGTGGGCGCCGACGACGACTTCTTCGCGATCGGCGGCGATTCCGTCCTGGCCACGCAGGTGGTCGCCCGAGTGCGGACGTGGCTCGACACCCCGACGGTAGCGGTCGCCGACATCTTCGCGACCCGCACCGTCGCCTCGCTGGCGGCCCGCCTCACCGCCGCCGAAGCCCACAGCAGCAGGCTGGCCGAGGTGGCCGAGCTGTATCTGGAGGTTTCGGCCATGGACACCGTCGACGTGGTCGCGGCACTCGAGTCAGACCCGGCGACCCGGCGATGATCGACGAACAGAGTCAGCTCCGACACAAACCATGGATCAAGAGGTTCCCGGGCAAGGAAGGAACCGCAACGCTGGTGTTCCCGCACGCCGGCGGCGCCGCCGCGGCGTACCGCAAGTTCGCCGTGGCGTTGTCGGCGTGCGGCGTCGACACCTATATCGTGCAGTACCCCAGGCGCGGCGACCGGCTGGCTGATCCCGCGCCGGACACCATCGCCGATCTGGCCGCAGAGATGCTCGGGGCCGCGGACTGGCCCCGCCTCGGCCCGCTCCGGCTGTTCGGTCACTGTATGGGCGCGCTCGTTGGGTTCGAGTTCGCCCGATTGGCCGAGAAACGCGGCGTGGGAGTCCGCGAACTGTGGGCCTCGGCGAGCCAGGCCCCCTCGACGGTTGCGGGTTCGCGTCCGACGCCCACGACCGACGAGGAACTGCGGGCCGACATCGTCGACCTCGGCGGTACCGATGCACGCCTTCTCGACGACGACGATTTCCTTGGGCTGCTACTCCCCGCGGTCCGGGCGGACTACCAGGCGTTCAACCGTTACTCCTGTGACCGGAACGTCCGGATCGGTGCCGAGATCCACGCCGTCGGTGGCCGCAGCGATCATCGGGTTGCCGCAGAATCGCTGCGCCAGTGGGAAATCCACACCGAATCCGCGTTCACCTTCACGCTGTTCGACGGTGGCCACTTCTATGTCGATCAGCAGATCGCCGACGTCGCCGAGCTGGTGAGCTGCACATGACGCGCCCCGAGGATGATTCCCCCGTCGCTCCGCTGCGCTCCGCTCGCCCCGAGGATGATTCCCCTGTCGCTCCGCTGCGCTCCGCTCGCCCCGAGGACCCTGTCGTCATCGTCGGAATGGCGGTCGAGGCACCGGGCGGCGTCACGAACTCCGACGAGTATTGGGCCCTGCTGTCCGAGGAACGTGAAGCACTGGCTCCGTTCCCGGACGACAGGGGATGGCCCCTGCGCACCCTGTTCGAGGGTTCCCGGCGCGACGGTTTCAAGCGCATCCATAACCTAGGTGGATTTCTCTCCAGCGCAGGCGAATTCGACCCCGAGTTCTTCGGCATCTCACCGCGAGAGGCGACCGCCATGGACCCCCAGCAGCGGGTGGCCCTTCGGGTCGCCTGGCGGGCGCTGGAGAACGCCGTCATCAACCCCGACGAGCTCGCCGGGCACGACGTCGGGGTCTACGTCGGGGCCGCGGACATGGGCTACGGGCCCGCGATGTCCGAGTTCTCGCACCACAGTGGGCATCTCATCACCGGCGCCTCGATCGGCGTGATATCCGGCCGCATCGCCTACCTCTTGGGGCTGACCGGTCCGGCGATGACCGTCGACACCTCCTGTTCTTCGGCGCTGTCCGCGCTCCATCTCGCCGTCGGTGCCTTGCGGTCCGGAGATTGTGACCTGGCGCTGGCCGGCGGTGTCTGCGTGATGGGCACGCCGGGATACTTCGTGGAGTTCTCCAAACAGCACGCGCTTTCCGACGACGGCCACTGCCGGGCATACAGTGCTCACGCCAGCGGCACCGTATGGGCGGAGGGCGCGGGAATGTTCGTCCTGCAACGCAAGTCTGCGGCCCTGCGGGACCGGCGACACATCATCGCCGAGGTGCGCGCCAGCTGCGTCAACTCCGATGGCCGCTCGGTCGGGCTGACCGCGCCCAGTGGCGAGGCGCAGACGAGGCTGTTCCGCCGGGCGATTACGGAAGCCCGGGTCGACGTGGACGACGTGGGCATGGTCGAGGGACACGGAACCGGGACCCGGCTAGGCGATCGCATCGAGCTGAAATCGCTTGCCGCGACGTACGGCAGCGGCACCCCGGGGCGGGGTCCGGTCCTCGGTTCGGTGAAGTCCAACGTCGGTCACGCGGCGGCGGCCGCGGGTGCCCTCGGTCTGGCGAAGCTGCTGCTGTCCGCCGAGCACGGCACCGTGCCCGCGACGCTGCACGTCGACGACCGGAGCAATGAAATCGACTGGGAATCATCGGGGCTACGGCTGGCCACCAAGATGACGCCGTGGGCCGCAGTAGACGGAATTCGGCTGGGGGCGGTGTCCGCATTCGGGATGAGCGGAACGAACACCCATGTCGTCGTGGCGGTGCCCGAGGCTGCTGCGCGAAAGGGTGGGGTCGGCCGATGACGCCCATCTCGCTGCCCGACGGCCGGGATGCGGTACTGCTGAGCGCGCACGATGAGACGCTGCTCGCCGCCGACGCCCGTGCAGTGCTCGACTACGTCGCGCGCGTCCCGTGCGATGTCGCGCAGGTCGCAGGCCAGGTGCTGGCCACCCGGCGGGTGCGGCGCCACCGCCTGGTCGTCAGGGCAGCCGACCGCGACGAGCTCACCGCAGGCCTACGAGCCGTCATCGATGGCGCGGATCACCCCCTGGTCGCCGCCTCGGGGCGTCGGGTGGCCACACGCACCGCATTCGTGTTTCCCGGCCAGGGCAGTCAATGGCCTTCCATGGGCGCCGACGCCTACCGGCTGCTACCCGTCTACCGGGCCGAAGCCGACCGGCTCGACACGGCATTCCAGGCGGCCGGATTGCCGTCGCCGCTGCCCTTCCTGACCACCGCCTGCGACCCGGACGCCGCGTCGCAGATCGAACTTCAGGGGGCGCAGTTCATCCACGCCGCCGCGCTGGCCACCGTGTGGCGGTCCTGCGGTGTGCTGCCGGACCTGACGATCGGCCACAGCCTCGGCGAGATCGCCGCCGCCTACGTGGCCGACACGATCACCGTCGGCGATGCGGTGGCCGTGCTGGCGGCCAGGGCCTACGCGGTCGAGAGCATCGCGGGCGGCTACCGTCTCGCGGTGCTCGGCGTCGACGCCCAGCGCGCCGGCGAGCTGATCGCTGCCACATCGGGGTGGCTGGAGATCTCGGCGATCAACGCCGCGTCGTCTGTCGTGGTGGCCGGCGAACAGGCGGCAATCACCGCGCTCGTCGCTGCCGTCGAGCAACGCGGCCAGTTCGTCCGAGAGCTGGCGATCGACTTTCCCGCGCACACCAGCGCGCTGGAGCCGCTGCACGACGAGTTGCTCCGCCGGCTGCCACGATCGAGTTTCGGCGAATCCGCCGTGCAGTTCATCGGTTCTGCCACCGGCGGCGTCGTGTCTGCACGCACCGACTTCGGCCGGTACTGGTACACCAACCTGCGCAACGTCATCCGGTTCGACCAGGCTGTGCGCAGTGCGATCGCAGGCGGAGCCGGGGCATTCGTCGAGATGTCCGCCCATCCCGCACTGCTCTTCGCCATCACCGACGGCGTGGACGAGTCCGAACGCGCCAGTGGCGAGCAGGCCGTCATCGTCGGCTCAGGACGGCGTGACGAGCCGCTCGTCGATCGGCTCGCCGCCAACATCGTCGCGACCGCCGTCGCCGATCCCGGCTACCGGTGGGCCGATCTGCTCGTTTCCCGCCCCGCCCCGCTGCGGGGATTCCCCAGTGCACCAATGCGATCCACGCACCTGTGGGCGACTGCCGAACCACTGCCGCCGATCGCCGGTCTGACCGTGGCCGTCGAGTCGTGGCAGCGCGTGACGCCACACATACGACCCGCCGGCCTACCGCGCACGGTCGCCGTGCTCGCGGGGTCCGGTGCGGCAGACGCGCTGGCGGATTCGCTGCGTGAAGCAATCGCCCTGCATGGTGAGGCCCGGACCGGCGAGCCATCCGACGCCGAGGTCCTGGTCGTCCTCTCCCCGACGTTCGTTGCGGGCGACGCGGCGGCAGTCGCCGTCGACCTGGCCAACGGAATCGACGCGGGTCTGCTGGACTACGTCGATGCGATCGGACCGCGATGCCGCGACGTCTGGCTCCTCACCACCGGGGCCGAGCGCGTCCTGCCCGGCGATCCGCTCGCCGACCCCGGGCAGGCGGGACTGGCCGCGATGCACCGCTGTATCGCTTTCGAGCACGCCGATCAGCGTTTCCACCACCTGGACCTGCCGTCGTCGCAGCCGATGGACGGTGGGTCCGCCCCGGTCGTGAACGCGATCCTCGGTCAGACGGGGGAGATCGCGTTGCGGGAGAACGGTGCACGGGCGTACCGCCGCGCGGTGGCCGACGATACGTCCTCGGTACCTCCGTGGCCGCTGGATTCCGGCCTGCTGGACAACGTGGTGATCACCGGGGGATCGGGTGCCGTCGGTGTGGCCTTCGCACGGCACCTGGCCGACCGGGGTGCCAAGCGCATCGTGCTGCTCAGTCGGCAAGGCATGGAACCGTCGACGCTCGACGAGATCAGCGGCGGTCGCACTGTCGAGATCATCGCGCCGCGATGCGACATCACCGATCGCAGGCAACTCGCGGCCACCGCAGCGGAGCACTCCGCGGGTGAGGCGACATTGGTCATCCATGCCGCCGGATCCGCCGCGCTGGTCGACCGGTCTGGCACCACCGCGTCCACACTGCTCGACAATGCCACCGCTAAGCTCGCCGGACTCGAGCATCTGGCAGCGGCCTGGCCGCTTCGTGACGATGCGCGAATCCTGTTGTGCTCCTCGGTGACCGGAGTCTGGGGTGGCAAGGAGGTGGCCGCCTACGCGGCGGCCAACCGGATGCTCGACGTGATGGCCGACCGTCTCCGCCACGCCGGACGCCGTTGCGTCGCTGTGCGATTCGGACTCTGGGAGGGCAGTCGCATCATCGACGCCGCGGAGATCAGCCGCGCCGAACGCATGGGACTGCGTCAGATGAAGCCCGAGCCGGCCGTCGAGGCGAGCATGTACGACTACCGTCAGGACCCCGTGATACTCGCCGCCGATCCTGCCCGGCTACGAACGTTCTTCGGCGCCGCGGAGACCGGGGAAACCGACGAGTCAAGCGTGCCGACGATGGACGCAGGCGCCGCGGATGCGGTCCGCAGCCAGTTGGCCGTCGTCCTCGACGTCGACGCGGCAGCACTGGACCTGGACTCGTCACTGTTCGATCTCGGCGTCGACTCCCTGCTCGCACTCGACTTGAGGAACCGGCTCAAGCGGTTGACCGGGCGCACGGTAGCGCTGGCCACACTGCTCGGGGGGATCACCGGCGCCGACCTGATCGCCGATCTCGAAACCCCGCACGTCACATAGAAAGTGGATTCCTCGCGTGACTGACATCGACACCGGAGCCCAGCTGGACGAGCGGCGGCTGGAACTGCTGCGCCGCAGGCTGCACGAGCGTGGGCTGACCGCCGCCGCCGGGGACAGCGCGAGCGACAGCGAAGCGCTGACCGAGGGCCAGCTGCGGCTGTGGTTCGTGCATGCGGCCGATCCCAGCGGTGCGCTGCTCAACGTGTGCCTGTCCTACCGGATCACCGGGGACGTCGACGTCGCGCGGCTGCACGAGGCCGTCGACACGGTCGCGCAGCGCCACACCGTGCTGTGCACCACCTACCGCACCGACGCCGACGGCGAACTCGGGCTTCCCGTTCCGACCGTGCATCCCGCTCTGACGCCGGGCTGGGCCGAGCACGATCTATCGGAGCTGTCGGACCGCGCCCGCCAGTTGCGGCTGCAGGTGATCGCCCAGCGTGAGTTCGACAAGCCCTTCGACCTGGGCGCCGAGTCACCATTGCGGATAACTGTGATCCGCACGGGGACAACCGAACTTGTGATGCTGCTGGTCGCACACCACATCGCATGGGACGACGCATCGTGGGAGGTGTTCTTCACCGACCTCACCCGGGCCTACGTCGGGGAGCCGTTGAGGCCGGCGTCACGACCCGCCGCGACCGCCCAGGTGTCCGACGAGGACGACGTGGCGTACTGGCGCGGCGTGATGGTGAATCCGCCGGAACCACTTGAGCTGCCCGGCCCGTCCGGGTCGGCCGTCCCGACCAGTTGGCGTTCGCAACGCACCACGCTGCGCCTGGGTGCCGACGTGGCCGAACGCGTCACCGCCATGGCCGAGGAGTCGGGGTCGACACCGTATGCGGTGCTACTGGCCGTCTTCGGGGTGCTCGTGCATCGCTACAGCCATGCCGACGACTTCCTGGTGGCGACACCGGTGCTCAACCGCACCGGCGACACCGAGGATGTCATCGGCTACTTCGGCAACACCGTCGCGATGCGCCTGCAACCGCGGTCGGGGATGACGTTCCGCGATCTGCTGGCCCAGACCCGCGACACCGCGATCGGTGCGTTCGCCCACCAGCGGGTGGGTCTGGACCGGATGGTCCGCGAGCTCAACCCGGACCGCCGCCACGGTGCGGAACGGATGACGCGGGTCAGCTTCGGTTTCCGCGGACCCGACAGATTCGGCTTCACCCCGCCCGGCGTCACGTGTGAGCGCGCCGATCTGCGCTCACATCTGACACACCTGCCGCTGGGCATCATGGTCGAGTTCGACGCGTCCGAGATCCTCGTCGAGCTCGAATACCTGGTGGAGATCATCGAACCCGGTCTGGCCAAGCAGCTCATCGATCACTACGCCGTGTTGCTCGACAGCGGCGCTGGCCGACCCCGACAGCGTGCTGAGCGGACTGCAGCTGATGAGTGCCGAGGACACGGCGTGGCTTCGCGACGCCTCCTACGGCCTGGAATTCGACACCCCGCCTGCCACCATCACCGACCTCGTCGAGGCGCAGGTCGCACGCACGCCCGCCGGGACCGCGGTGGTGTACGAGGGCCGCCACTACAGCTACTCCGAGGTCAACGAATCCGCCAACAGGGTGGCGCATTGGCTGATCGGCAAGGGCGTCGGCGCCGAGGACCGGGTGGCCGTGCTTCTCGACAAGTCACCCGAACTGGTCGTCATCGCGCTGGGTGTGCTCAAGGCCGGCGCGGTGTATGTGCCGATCGACCCGACCTACCCGCAGGACCGGCTCGACTTCATCCTGGATGACTGTGATGCGAAAATCGCTGTGCGCGAACCTCTCACAGATCTCGACGGCTACCGGACGGACAATCCGACCGACGCGGACCGGGTGCGGCCGGTGCGGCACGACAACACGGCCTACCTGATTTACACGTCCGGTTCCACCGGCCTGCCCAAAGGGGTGCCGGTACCGCACCGGCCCGTCGCCGAGTACTTCGTATGGTTCAAGGGGGAGTACCAGGTCGAGGCGGACGACCGCCTGCTGCAGGTCGCCTCGCCGAGCTTCGACGTGTCGATCGCCGAGGTGTTCGGCACCCTGGCGTGCGGCGCCCGGTTGGTGATCCACCGCCCGGACGGCCTGCGCGACATCGGCTATCTCACCGATCTGCTGCGCGACGAGGGCATCACCGCAATGCATTTCGTGCCATCACTGCTTGGGCTGTTCCTGTCCCTGCCCGGCGTCAACCAATGGCGGACACTGCAGCGGGTGCCCATCGGCGGTGAAGCGCTGCCCGGTGAGGTGGCCGACAAGTTCCACGCCACCTTCGATGCGCTGCTGCACAACTTCTACGGGCCCACCGAGACCGTCATCAACGCCACCCGATTCAAGGTCGAGGGCAGGCAGGGCACCCGGATCGTGCCGATCGGCAAGCCGAAGATCAACACGCAGATCCACATCCTCGACGACGCCATGCAGCCCGTCCCGGTCGGCTCGATCGGCGAGATCTACATCGGCGGAACGCATGTCGCGTACGGCTACCATCGCAGGCCCGCCCTGACCGCGGAACGGTTCGTGGCGGACCCGTTCACACCCGGCGCCCGGATGTACCGCTCCGGTGACCTTGCCCGCCGCAACGCCGACGGTGACGTGGAGTTCGTCGGACGCGCCGACGAGCAGGTCAAGATCCGCGGCTTCCGCATCGAACTCGGTGACGTCGCCGCCGCCATCACCGTCGACCCCAGCGTCGGTCAGGCTGTGGTGGTCGTCAGCGATCTGCCCAATCTCGGCAAGAGTCTCGTCGGCTATCTCACCCCGGCCGACGGGACGACCGTCGACGTCGAGAGGATCCGGGCCAGGGTCGCCGCGGCACTGCCCGAGTACATGACACCGGCGGCCTACGTCGTCATCGACGAGATCCCGATCACCACCCACGGCAAGATCGATCGGGCCGCACTGCCCGAACCGGAGATCCTGGCTGCCACGGAATTCCGCGAGCCGGCCACCGACACCGAGCAGCGATTGGCGACGGTGTTCGCCGACCTGCTGGGCCACCAGCGGGTGGGCGCCGACGATTCGTTCTTCGACCTCGGCGGGCACTCGCTGCTGGCCACCAAGCTGGTCGCGGAGCTGCGCTCAGGGTTCGGCGTCGACGTCGGCGTGCGCGACATCTTCGAGAACGTCACGGTGGCAAGACTGGCTGTGCACCTCGACACGCTCGCGGCAGGCGGAGGCTCGTCGCGGCCCCGACTGGTCGCGACGCCGCAGGACGGCCCGGCCCCGCTGTCGTCGTCGCAACTGCGGTCGTGGTTCGGGTACCGCATCGAGGGTCGTAGCCCGATCAACAACATTCCGTTCGCCGCCCGCCTGTCCGGCCCCTGTGACGTCGACGCGTTCGTCGCCGCCATCCGGGACGTCGTCGAAAGGCACGCCGTCCTGCGCACCACCTACCGGGAGATCGACGGCACGCCCTACCAGATCGTCAACCCGCCCGCCGACGTCGCGGTGCGGCGCGCCCGCGGTGACAGCGAGGCGTGGCTGCAGGCCGAGCTGGACCGTGAGCGCAAGTATGCGTTCGACCTCGAGGAGGAGTGGCCGATCCGGGCCGCCGTACTGAGCGTGGACACCGAACACGTTCTCTCGGTGGTGATCCACCACATTGCGGGCGACCACTGGTCGGGAGGGGTGCTGTTCGGCGACCTGGTCACCGCTTACCGGGCCAGGCGCGACGGGGAGCGTCCCGGCTGGGCACCACTTCCGTTGCAGTACACCGACTTCGGTGCCTGGCAGGCGAGCCTGCTCAGCGACGACGCAGGCATCGCAGGCCCGCAGCGGGAGTACTGGACCCGTCAGCTCGACGGCGTCCCCGACGAAGCGGGCCTGCCGCCGGACTTCGCCCGTCCGCGGCTGCCGAGCGGAAAGGGCGACGCCGTCGAATTCAGGATCGACGGGCCGACCAGAGACAAGCTCGCCGCGCTGTGCCGCGAACTCGGCATCACCGAGTTCATGCTGCTGCAGGCCGCCGTGGCCGTGGTGTTGCACAAGGCCGGCGGCGGAACCGACATCCCGCTGGGCACACCGGTGGCCGGCCGCAGCGAGGCCGAGCTCGAGCAGCTGGTCGGCTTCTTCGTCAACTTCGTGGTGCTGCGCAACGACCTGAGCGGCAACCCGACGCTGCGCGAAGTGCTAGGCAGGACGCGCGACATGGCGCTCTCGGCGTACTCGAATCAGGACCTCCCGTTCGAGCAGGTCGTCGAGGCGGTCAACCCGCCGCGCACCCTGGCCCGCAATCCGCTGTTCCAGGTGGTCGTGCACGTCCGTGAACAGCTGCCCGCAACGGCAGATGATCGACGCCGATACCGAGTTCACCGCTGTGGAGCCGACATTCGACATCGCGCAGGCGGACCTGTCGCTGAACTTCCTGGCCGGCGACGGATCCGACGAGGATCGGCCGGCTACACCGGGTTCCTGATCTACCGGCCCGATCTGTATGCCCGCCGCACCATCGAGCGTCTCGCCGGCTGGCTGGAGCGGGTGGTGACCGCGTTCGCGGACACTCCCGACCGCGCGCTGCGCGACGTCGAGATCCAGGCAGCCGACGAGAAGCGCCGGATCCTGGGGGAGTGGAGCAGGGGCGCCCAGGTGCACGTGCTCGACAGCGAGCGTGTCCCGGTCGCCGTCGGTGTCTTCGGGGACCTCTACCTCGGTGGGGGACCGTTCGCCGATTCGGGGCTCTACCGCACCGGCGACCGGGCCAGGTGGGGCGACGACGGCCGCTTGGAGATCACCGCAGGCGACCACGTGATCTCTGCGCCGTCGGCCGACCCGGAAGTGGAATGGGAGGCGCCGCAGACCGATACCGAACGTGCGTTGGCCGCTCTGCTCGGCGACCTGCTCGAGGCCGAGGACGTCGGACGGCACGACGACTTCTTCGGGCTCGGCGGCGACAGTGTGCTGGCCGTCCAGCTCGCCGCCAGGGCCAGGGACGCGGGCCTGGATCTCACCCCGCGCCTGGTCTTCGAACATCCCGAACTCGCGGCGCTGGCAACGGCTGTGGAGGCAGGCGGTGCGGCGAGCGACGGGCAGGAGGACATCCACCACGCCCCGATGTCGGCATCAGGGCTGTCCGAGGACGAACTGGCCGCGCTGACCGAATCCTGGAGTACCAGGGGATGACGCAGACCCGATCGGGAGTCGAGCCCGCGTCCATCGAGGACGTGATGGCGCTGAGCCCGCTGCAGCAGGGGCTCTTCTCGATGGCTGCGCTGACCGCGGACAACGACGGAAGCGACGGTGCCGCAGACCCATACGTCATCGCGATGGCGGTGGACGCGACCGGCACCCTCGACGTCGAGTTGCTCCGGGACTGCGCGGCCCGATTGCTGATCCGCCACGCCAACCTGCGCGCCAGCTTCCTGCAGGCCAATCTCAGCCGCGCCGTCCAGGTCATCCCGAGCCGCGTCGAGCTGCCCTGGCAGCATGTCAGTGCCGGATCCGACGACGAGATCGCCACCATCGAAACTGCCGAACGGACAAGGCCGTTCGATCTCGAACACGGACCCGTCATCCGGTTCCTGCTCATCGAGGCACCGCACCGCTGGCGGTTCGTCGTCACCGCCCATCACATCCTGATCGACGGATGGTCCTTGCCCCTGTTCATGGGCGAGCTCCTGACGCTGTACCGGGCCGACGGAGACACCGAGGCGCTGCCCGAGGCGCCCAGGCCCTATCGCGACTACATCGGCTGGCTCGCCGGTCGTGACCAGGACACCAGCCGTGCCCTGTGGCGAGCGCACCTTGCCGGGGTGGACGAGCCCACGCTTCTGACGCCGGCACTCACCTCAACGGCGGCCGCGTCGGGCCGGCCCCAGCTGACCGAGGTCAAGCTCGACGCCGACGCCACCGCGCAGCTGTCCGAGGCTGCCAGAAGCCGCGGCGTCACGATGAACACGTTGGTCCAGATGGCCTGGGCGACTCTGCTTTCGGTGATCACCGACCGGACCGACGTGACGTTCGGGGTGACGGTCTCGGGTCGGCCCGGTGAACTGGCCGGTGTCGAGCGGATGGTCGGCCTGTTCATCAACACCGTGCCGCTGCGGGTGCGGCTCGACCCTGCCGTGCCGACGGGCAGACAGTGCTTGCGCTGCAACGTGAGGCCGCTGCACTGCGCGATCACAGCTACCTCAGCCACGCCGAGTTCCGCGTGCTGGGCGGCATCGGCGAGATGTTCGACACCTTGTTGGTGTACGAGAACTTCCCGCCGGGCGGCATCGTGGGCCGCACCGAATTCGCCGTCGAGGGAGCCACATTCGTTCCGGCGGCGCTGGAGAGCCTGTCCCATTTCCCGGTCACGATCGCCGCACATCTGGCCGGCGACGAACTCACCGTCTTCGTCGAGGTGATCGACGGCGCGCTGGGTCAGCTTTCCCCCGAGGGACTGGGCAGGCGGCTGCTGCACATCGCGCAGCGGCTGGTCGAGTGCTGGAACAAGCCGCTGCGCGAGGTCGGCATCCTGCTGCCCGCCGAAACACCGTCACACGTTGCCGACACCGGAGATGTGCCGTCGGCCTTCGGTATCCACGACAGGTTCACCGAGGTCGCGGGCGGCAGGTTGGGATCGGTGGCGCTGACCTGGAACACGGGCGGCGACGAGGGCGCGATGACCTACCGTGAACTCGACGAAGCCGCCGACCGGATGGCCGCCGCGCTGACGATCGCGGGGGTCGGGCCGGAGACCCCGGTGGCCGTGATCCTGTCACGCGGGCCCGCCTACGTCATCGCGATGCTGGGTGTGCTCAAAGCGGGCGGGGTGATCGTGCCGCTCGACCCGACGATGCCCCGTGACCGGGTCGCCGACATCCTCGAGCAATCGGACACACACGTGGTCATCGACGACGCGTTCGTCGAGGCGGTGACCGAGGAACCGCCTGCAAGCTATCGACCCGCGCAGGTCGGCGCGGCCCAGGCCGCCTACATCGTGTTCACTTCCGGCACGACGGGACGTCCCAAGGGGGTCGTCGGCACCCACGGCGCCGTGCTCGCCTACGCCGAGGACCACGCCGCACACGTGCTCAGGCCTGCCGCGGGGCGGGTCGGTCACCCGTTGCGCGTCGGCCACGCCTGGTCGTTCACGTTCGACGCCGCGTGGCAGCCGCTGGCCGCTCTGCTCGACGGCCACTGCGTGCACCTTGTCGGTGACGAATCACAGCGTGACGCAGAAGCTTTGGTGCACACCATCGGCCGGTTCGGCATCGACATGCTCGACACCACGCCGTCGATGTTCGCCCAGCTGTACGACACCGGGCTGATGACGACGGTTCCGCTTGCGGTGCTCGCGCTCGGCGGTGAGGCCGTCAGCGCATCGACGTGGCGGCTGATCGGCGACGAATGCGCCCGCACCGGCATGTCGGCGTTCAACTGCTACGGGCCGACGGAGACGACCGTCGAGGCTGTGGTCGCCGCCATCGACGGCTATCGGCGGCCCTCGATCGGACGTCCCACGCAGACGACGAACGCCCATGTGCTCGACGCCTGGCTGCGCCCAGTGCCCGACGGAATCGCGGGGGAGCTGTACCTGTCGGGCGGGCAGCTGACGCGCGGCTACCTCGGTCGGGCCGCCGAGACCGCGAGCCGGTTCGTCGCAGACCCGTTCGGCACGGGCGCCAGGATGTACCGCACCGGCGATGTGGTCAGGCGCGGCGCCGATGGCGGGCTGCAGTTCCTCGGCCGTGCCGACGATCAAGTCAAGATCCGCGGTTTCCGCGTCGAACCCGGCGAGATCGCGGCCGTCCTGTGCAGCCATCCGGAGGTGGCCGACGCACACGTTGCCGTCGGCAGACACGGGCGCAACGCGCGGCTGACCGCCTACGTCGCAGCGGGTGCGCATCCGCCTGCTGTCGCCGAACTGCGGAGCCTGCTGGCCAAGCGATTGCCGCGCTACATGATTCCGCAGCGGATCGTCGTCCTCGACGTGCTGCCGTTGACGTCGCACGGGAAGATCGACGAGGCGGTGCTGGCCGGGCGTGCCGACGCCGACGACGCCCCCGCCGCTCAACCGGAAACACACACCGAGACGGTGCTGGTCGAGCTTCTCGCCGAGGTGCTCGACGGGGACGACGTCGGCGTGACGACCGACTTCCTCGAGATGGGTCTGGACAGCATCGTCGCGCTGACCCTGGTGCAGGCCGCCCGCAGGCGGGGACTGGAGATGCGCGCCCGTCTGATGCTGGAGTGCAACAACATTCGTGAGCTCGCCGCCGCGATCGACTCGGGCGAAGAGGCTCACGCGCCCGCACCGCTCACCGAGGACCGCTACGGCGAGGTCGCGCCCGCTCCCATCATGACCTGGATGTACGAGCACGGGAACTTCCGTCGGTTCACCCAGAATGTGCTCGTGAGGCTGCCTGAGGGCATCACCGGACAACGGGTGGAACAGGTTTTGCAGGCGCTGCTAGACCGCCACGACATGCTCCGCGCCGTGCTCGATGAACGCGACGGCGACTACCGGCTCGCCACCCGACCACCCGGGGCCGTGCGCGCGCGCGACGTCCTGGCCACCGTCGACGAGACGGCCCAGGATGCGCTGTCCGCTGAAGTCGTTGCCGCCCTTGACCGCATCGATCCCACGGCCGGATCGATGATGCAGGCTGTCGCGTTCGCGCAGGGCCCGCCGATCCTGCTGCTCTGCGTGCATCACCTGGCTACCGACGTGGTGTCGTGGTACGTCCTCCTCGGTGCACTGGCGCAGCTTGCCGGTGAGATCGAGGCCGGGCACACTCCCGCGCTGACCGCCGAGTACACCACGTATCGGGAGTGGACGCGCTCGCTGCACGAACGCAGTCGGTCCGACGATGTCGCCGCTCAACGTGACTACTGGGTGCGACGGCTCACTGCGCCGGATCCGTTGCTGGGCAGCAGGCTTGCCGATCCGTCGCGAGACACCTGGGGGTCGCTGCGGCTCACCGACGTCGTCACCGACACGGCGACCACCCGCGAGATCCTCCGCCGTCTCGACGGTGCGGGCATCGAGATGCGTGATTTCCTGCTCACCGCGCTGACGCTGACCCTCGCGTCATGGCGGATCGAGCGGCGGCAACCCGCACACCACGGTGCGCTGGTGGCACTCGAAGGGCACGGGCGCGAGGACGGGGTCATGGACGGAGCCGACACGTCGGCAACCGTCGGCTGGTTCACCTCCGTGTATCCGGTGCGACTCGGCGCCGGTGAGGCGGCCGCCGACATCGGCACCGTCAGAAGCAACCCCGCCGCGGCCCGCACTCTGCTGCGCGCGGTCACCGAAGAGCTTGCGGGCGTACCGAATCGGGGATTGGACTACGGGTTGCTGCGTTACACGCGTGCCGATCAGGCTCTGACCGGTCTGCCCCATCCTCAGGTCGAGTTCAACTACATCGGCAGGCACGACCTCAGCGGCGACCGCGCCGCAGGCGAGTGGTCGTTGATCACCGACGGCGCCCTCAACCAGCACATGCCCACCGCGCCCGAGCCCGCGTTGCCGTTGCGGTACACGTTCGACGTCATCTCGGTCGTGGCCGGCGCTGCCGACGGTCCGCACCTGCGCACCAGCTGGCGGTGGAGCCACCTGCTGTCCAGTCCCGGCGACGTGGAGCGGCTCACCGAACTCTGGGCCGACGCCGTCACCGTCCTCGGAGAAGCGCTGTGACCTCACGTCCGAGTCCGACCCTGGCCGTCATCGGCGCGGGCCCCAAGGCGATCGCGGTCGCCGCCAAGGCCGCCGAGCTGCGCGGCATGGGCGTCGACGTGCCCGAGGTGGTGGCGATCGAACGCAACGTCGTCGGCGCCAACTGGCAGGCGGTCGGCGGCTGGACCGACGGTCAGCACCGGCTGGGAACCAGCCCGGAGAAGGACGTCGGCTTCCCGTACCGTTCATCGCTGGTGCCGCGCCGCAACGCCGAGTTGGACGAGCGGATGACGCGGCACAGTTGGCAGTCCTATCTGATCGCGAGTGCGCAGTTCGCGGAATGGATCGACCGCGGGCGTCCAGCGCCCACTCATTGGGGGTGGAGCCGTTACCTGCGCTGGGTGTCCGACAACGTGGGCATGACCGTGATCAACGGTGAGGTGCAACGGATTTCGGTCGACGGCCAGCGCTGGTCGCTGGTCACCCCAGAGCAGGTCGTGCACGCCGACGGGGTGATGATCACCGGTCCAGGTCAGGCGCAGCGGTCCATCCTGCCCCACGATCCCCGGGTGTTGTCGATCGCCCAGTTCTGGGAGCGGGCAGCGCGCCGAGACCTGATCGTCGCCGAGCGCGTCGCCGTCATCGGGGGCGGGGAGACCGCCGCGTCGATGCTCAATGAGCTCTTCCGGCACCGGGTTTCGACCATCACCGTGATCTCCCCGTCGGTGACGTTGTTCACGAGGGGTGAGAGCTTCTTCGAGAACACCCTGTTCTCTGATCCGACGGACTGGTCCAGCCTGACCATCGCCGAACGGCGGGATGCGCTGGGACGCACCGACCGGGGCGTGTTCTCCGCCCGGGTGCAGGACGCACTGCTCGCCGACGACCGGATTCGCCACCTGCGTGGCCGCGTGGCCCACGCGGTCGCCCGGGAGCAGCGGATCCGGTTGACGCTCAGCTCGAATCGCGGCGGCGAGGCGCTGGAGACGGTGCACGGTTTCGACCTCGTGATCGACGGTTCGGGTGCGGATTCGATGTGGTTCGAGCCATTGTTCAGTCAGGACGCACGCGACCTGATCGAGCTGGCGCTTCGCGGTCCGTTGAGCGGCGACACCCTCCAGGAGTCGATGGGGCACGACCTGTCCGTCACAGGCGTCAGCCCAAAGTTGTTCCTGCCCGGCCTGTCCGGCCTGATGCAGGGGCCCGGCTTCCCGAATCTGAGCTGCCTCGGGCTGCTGTCCGATCGCGTGCTGGGCGCTCAGTACCCTCGGGCCGGCACGGCACACAAGCGTTCGACGAGGAGATCCGATGAGCACGAACCCGTTTGATGACGACGACGGCACGTTCTACGTGCTTGTCAATGACGAAGAGCAGCACAGCCTGTGGCCGCCATTCGTCGACGTGCCTGCCGGCTGGCGCGTGGTGTTCGGGGAGAGCGCCCGCGCGGACTGCCTGGCGTATGTCGAGGAGACATGGACGGACCTGCGGCCGCGCAGCCTGCGCGACGCGATGTCCTGACCCATTTGGCGCGAGCGTGCGTGAAGTTGGGGCCTTGCGCGGCGTGTTGGCCGCAGACACGCGCGCTCGCCGGGGCCTCGCGCCGATGGACAGAATGGACAGCCGGCTAGGCGGGGAGCGGTGTGTCCATGTCGAACACCCGCGCGTGCAGCACGGTGCGGTTCCGCAGGGCGGCGCGCACGGCCCGGTGCAGGCCGTCCTCGAGGTAGACGCTGCCGTGCCATTTGACTGCGTGCGGGAACAGGTCGCCGTAGAACGTCGAATCTTCAGAGAGCAGCCGGTCGAGCGCGAGCACGGTAGTCGTCATCACCAGCTCGTCGAGGCGGATCTGCCTGGGCGGGATCTGGGCCCACTGCCGATGGGACAGTCCGTGGTCAGGGTATGGCCTGCCCTCGCGAACCCCTTTGAAGATCATCGACGCGCCTTTGCTGCCCGTTGCCCCCGCAATATTTTGCTCTGATTCGTCAGGTTAACCTGCCCAAGCCGACCGCGCCGGACCGCTCGGTCGATGGGTTTTACGGTGATCACCGTAAAATGACCACGACGAGTACTTTCTTCTTCAGGTGGGTGAACAATGAGCAGCGCTGACGACCGTCGTTTCGAGGTGCTGCGCGCCATCGTTGCCGACTTCGTCGCCACCAAGGAGCCCATCGGTTCCAAGTCCCTGGTGGAGCGGCACAACCTCGGGGTGTCCAGCGCGACCGTGCGCAATGACATGGCTGTCTTGGAGGCAGAGGGCTACATCGCTCAGCCGCATACCAGCTCCGGCCGGGTCCCCACCGAGAAGGGCTACCGCGAGTTCGTCGACCGGCTCGACGACGTCAAGCCGATGTCGAGCGCGGAGCGGCGCGCGATCCTGTCGTTCCTGGAGTCCGGTGTCGATCTCGACGACGTCCTGCGAAGGGCGGTGCGGCTGCTGGCGCAGCTGACGCGCCAGGTCGCAATCGTGCAGTACCCGATGCTGTCCACGTCGTCCGTGCGGCGGCTCGAGGTGGTCGCGCTGACGCCCGCCCGGTTGCTGCTGGTCGTCATCACCGACTCGGGCCGCGTCGACCAGCGCATCGTCGAGCTGGGCGACGGTATCGACGAGGCTCAGCTGGCTCAGTTGCGCGAGCTGCTCGGACAGGCGTTGGAAGGCAAACCGCTGACGACCGCCTCGGTGGCGGTCTCGGATCTGGCCCAGCACCTCAACGGACAGGGCGGCCTGGCCGACGCGGTCGGCAGGTCGGCGACGGTATTGGTGGAGTCGCTGGTCGAACACACCGAGGAACGGTTGCTGCTGGGCGGGACGGCGAATCTGACCCGTAACACCGCCGACTTCGGTGGCTCGCTACGCTCGGTGCTCGAAGCTCTCGAGGAGCAGGTCGTGGTCCTGCGGCTGCTGGCCAAGCAGCAGGAGGCAGGCAAGGTGACCGTGCGAATCGGTCACGAAACCGAGGCCGAACAGATGGCCGGCACGTCGGTGATCAGCACTGCGTACGGCAGTTCGGGCAAGGTGTTCGGCGGCATGGGAGTGTTGGGTCCCACACGGATGGACTATCCGGGAACTATCACCAATGTCGCCGCGGTTGCTCTTTATATTGGCGAGGTTCTAGGTAACCGCTGACCGCACTCATCCCAGAAGGGTTTGGGCGGATCGGTCGGGCGGGAAAGGTTGAGCGTGGCACGCGACTATTACGGGCTGCTCGGAGTGAGCAAAGGCGCGAGTGATGCGGAGGTCAAGCGTGCCTACCGCAAGCTTGCCCGTGAGCTGCACCCAGACGTCAATCCCGACGAGGGCGCGCAGGCGCGATTCCAGGAGATCAGCGTCGCCTACGAGGTGCTCAGCGATCCGGAGAAGCGCCGCATCGTCGACCTGGGCGGCGATCCGCTGGAATCCGCAGGGGCCGGTGGCGGCGGATTCTCCGGCTTCGGCGGTCTCGGCGACGTGTTCGAGGCGTTCTTCGGCGGCGGCGGCGCCGCGTCTCGCGGCCCGGTCGGGCGCGTCCGGCCCGGTTCCGACTCGCTGCTACGGATGCGTCTCGATCTGGCCGAGTGCGCGACGGGCGTGACCAAGCAGATCACCGTCGACACCGCCGTGCTGTGCGACCTGTGCCACGGCAAGGGCACGCATGGCGATTCCACTCCGGCCTCGTGTGACACCTGCGGCGGTCGCGGCGAGATCCAGACGGTGCAGCGCTCATTGCTCGGCCAGGTGATGACGTCACGGCCGTGCCCGGTCTGCGGCGGAGTCGGCGAGGTCATCCCGAATCCGTGTAACCGGTGCTCCGGCGACGGACGGGTGCGGGCCCGACGCGAGATCAGCGTCAAGATTCCCGCAGGCGTCGGCGACGGCATGCGGGTGCGGCTGGCAGCTCAGGGCGAGGTCGGACCCGGGGGCGGCCCCGCAGGCGACCTCTACGTCGAGGTGCACGAGAAGCCCCACCCCGTGTTCGTCCGTGAAGGCGACGACCTGCACTGCACGATCTCGGTGCCGATGGTCGACGCCGCGCTCGGCACCACGGTGTCGTTCGACGGCATCCTCGACGGAGCCGTCGAGATCACGATCGGAGCAGGCACACAGCCAGGTTCGGTCACCACGCTTCGCGGCCACGGCATGCCCCACCTGCGCTCCGGCGTTCGCGGCGACCTGCACGCCCACGTCGACGTCGTCGTCCCCTCCCGACTCGACCATGAGGGCATCGAGCTGCTGCGTTCGTTCAAGGAACGCACCAACGACGCCGCCGAGGTGCGTTCGGCCCAAGGCGGCGCCGCGGGGCACGGCGGTGGTCTGTTCTCCCGGCTGCGCGAGACCTTCACCGGTCGCTAACCCGTGCGGACGCTGTTTTACGTCGACACGCTTCCCGAAACTGGTGAACTCGCGGTCGTCGACGGCGAGGAAGGCTTCCACGCCGCGACCGTGCGCCGCATCCGGCCCGGTGAGGAGCTCGACCTGGCAGACGGTGCCGGGATGGTCGCCCGCTGCGTCGTCGAGGACGTCGCGAAGGGCCGACTGACCGCCCGCCTGCAGGACCGCCGCCTCGTCGAGCCGCCAAGACCGATCGTCACCGTCGTACAGGCGTTGCCGAAGTCCGAGCGATCGGAGCTCGCCATCGAGCTGGCCACCGAGGTCGGCGCGGATGCGTTCATAGCGTGGCAGGCGTCGCGGTGTGTGGCCCGCTGGGACGGTCCGGCCAAAGTGGACAAGGGTCTGCGCCGGTGGCGCGCGGTCGCCCGGGCGGCGGCCCGCCAGTCTCGGCGTCCGTACATCCCTGCCGTCGACGGCGTCGTCTCCACCCGCGAACTCGTCGAGTCGACGCGGTCGGCGCCTGCAGGCACCGTGCTGGTACTGCACGAATCGGCGACCCGACCGCTGTCGGATGTGGTTCTCGAACAGGCCGATGCGCTGACGCTGGTCGTCGGTCCCGAAGGCGGCATCTCCGAGGACGAGATCGCCGTACTGACCGAGGCCGGCGCCATCCCGGTGCGGCTCGGCCCCACCGTGCTTCGCACGTCGACCGCCGCGGCAGTGGCCCTCGGCGCGCTCGGTGCGCTGACCCCGCGGTGGCTCTGAGGACACCCCCGGGGGTAGCAGCCCCACCGAGAATTAGATAGGTTAGCCTTCCCTCTTGTAGCGCGCTGATCCCCATGGCGAAGGACTTCCGATTCTCACCCGTTTGACCCGAGCCTGGATACCGATCGTCTTGGTGATCGTTTTGGTCGTCGGAGGCTTCGCAGTGTGGCGGATCCGCAACATCTTCGGCTCGCACCAGCTGCCGACCTACGCGGGAAACGCGTCCGACGACGGCAACAGGGCCGACCCGAAACGGGTGCGCTACGAGGTCTTCGGGGAGCCGGGTGCGTCCGCCGACATCAACTACATCGACGCCGAAGGTGACCCGAACCAGGTCGTCGGGGCGACCCTGCCGTGGTCGATCGAGGTCGAGACAACCTCCCCGGCGATGGTGGGAAACGTTGTGGCGCAAGGTAATGGCGATTACATCGGATGCCGGATCACGGCGGACGGCGCGGTCAAGGATGAGCGCACCGTCTCTGAGGTGAGCGCCTACATCTACTGCTTCACGAAGTCGGCATGAGACTGTCCAGCCGCCTGCCGCAGAAGGATCTGCGCGAACCGACCTTCGTTGCGCAGTGGATCCGCCGCCTGGCGATTCCGATCATTCTGGGCTGGGTCCTCGTCGTGGTCGCGCTGAACCTACTGGTGCCTCAGCTCGACGTCGTGGCCGCGGAGAACGCGGTGTCGATGAGCCCGAGCGACGCGCCGTCGATGCAAGCCATGGCCGACATGGGTCGGCTGTTCGGGGAATCCGAATCCGACTCGATCGCGCTGATCGTGTTGGAAAGCGACCCCGATCACCCAAACGGCGACGAACCCCTCGGCGACGACGCGCACGCCTACTACGACCAGCTCCTGGAAAGGCTGAAGGCCGACCCCGACCACGTCCGCAACATCCAGGACACGTGGGGCGACCCGCTGACCCAAGCCGCCGCGCAGAGCTCGGACGGCCGGGCGGCCTACGTCACGCTGTACCTCGCCGGGAACATGGGCGAGACCGAGTCCAACGCGTCGGTCGAATCCGTCCGCGAGATCGTCAACGGCTCGTCGCCCCCGCCGGGTGTGCGCGTGCACCTGACCGGCCCGGCCGCGCTGACCGCCGACGTGACCATCGCGGGCGAGAGCAGCATGGCGCTGATCCTGATGGTCACGTTCGTCGTCATCGTCGTGCTGCTGCTGTTCTTCTACCGCTCGGTCACCACCGTGGTCCTGCTGTTGCTCATGGTCGGCGTCCAGATGCTGGTGGCCCGTCAGGTCGTCGCGGCGCTTGGCCACTTCCAGATCATCGGCCTTTCCACGTTCGCGGTGAACCTGCTGGTGTCACTGGCCGTCGCCGCGGGTACCGACTACGCGATCTTCCTGGTCGGCCGCTACCAGGAGGCCCGGGCCTCCGGCGCCGACCACGAGCAGGCCTACTACGAGATGTTCCACGGCACGGCGCACGTCGTGCTGGGCTCGGGCCTGACGATCGCCGGCGCGATGTACTGCCTGTGTTCACCCGGATGCCCTACTTCCAGAGCATGGGTGTCCCGTGTGCGGTCGGCATCGTGTCCGGCGTCGCGGTCGCGCTCACGCTGGGCCCCGCGATCGTCACGGTCGGCAGCCGGTTCGGCCTGCTGGAACCCAAGCGCGCCATGCGGATCCGGACGTGGCGGCGCATCGGCGCGACAGTCGTGCGCTGGCCCGGACCCATCCTGGTGGCATCTCTGGCGCTCGCGCTGATCGGTCTCGCCGCGCTGCCGGGCTACCAGACCAGCTACGACGACACCCGCTATATCCCGGCGTCCATCCCCGCGAACGCGGGGTTGCAGGCGGCGACCCAACACTTCTCGCTATCGCGGATGAGCCCCGAGGTGCTGCTCGTCGAGGCCGACCGTGACCTGCGGAACCCGTCGGACTTCCTGGTCCTCGACCGCCTCGCCAAGAGGGTCTTCGGCGTCGAGGGTGTCGCTCGCGTCCAGGCGCCGAGCCGGCCGGACGGCGCCCCGATCGCGCACACCTCCATCCCGTTCCTGATCAGCATGCAGGGCGTCGGTCAGCAGCAGAACATGAAGCTGATGAAGGACCGCATCGCGGACATGCGCACGCAGGCCGACGAGATCGGCACGACGATCGCGACGATGAAGCGGATGCAGGCGCTGATGTCCAAGTTCAGCAATGTCACCACCGCCATGATCGACGACATGCAGGACATGCGGGACACCGTCCACCAATTGCGGCGCACCGTCGCCGATTTCGACGACTTCTTCCGGCCGGTCCGCAATTACTTCTACTGGGAACCGCACTGCTACAACATCCCGCTGTGTTGGTCGTTCCGCTCGCTGTTCGACTCGATGGACGGCATCAGCACGATGACCGACACCTTCGACGTCGCGGTCGGGAACATGGACGAGATGAAGGCGCTCATGCCGGAGATGCTCGAGACCTTCCCGCCGATGATCGCCACGATGGAGAACATGCAGCAGATGATGCTGACGACGTACTCCACGATGAACGGCTTCTACGGCCAGATGGACGAGCTGACCCGCGACTCGACAGAGCTGGGCAAGGCGTTCGACGAGTCCAAGAACGACGATTCCTTCTATCTACCGCCCGAGGTGTTCGAGAACGAGGACTTCAAGCGGGCGATGGAGGCCTTCTTCTCACCGGACGGCAAGACCGTCCGGATGCTCGTCGCCCACCGCGGTAACCCGACCACCGAAGAGGCGCTGCGACGGGTTGAACCGATCAAGATCGCCGCGATCGAGGCGCTCAAGGGCACCCCGCTGGAGAACGCGAAGATCCAGCTGGGCGGTACCGCGGCGACGTTCAAAGACATGTCCGACGGTTCCCGATACGACTTGTTGATCGCGGTCATCTCCGCGATGTGCCTCGTGTTGATGATCATGCTGGTACTGACTCGCAGCCTGGTGGCCGCGTTGGTCATCGTCGGCACAGTGACGTTGTCGCTGGGCGCGTCGTTCGGGATCTCGATCCTGATCTGGCAGCACGTCGTCGGCATCGAACTGCACTGGATGGTCCTTGCACTGTCGATCATCGCGCTGATCGCGGTCGGATCGGACTACAACCTGCTCCTGGTGTCGCGGTTCAAGGAGGAGATCCCGGCCGGGCTGAAGACCGGGATCATCCGCGCGATGGGCGGCACCGGCAGCGTGGTGACGGTCGCGGGTGTGGTGTTCGCGTTGACCATGGGATCGATGGTGGTCAGCGACCTGCGCATCATGGCCCAGGTCGGAACCACGATCGGCCTGGGGCTGCTGTTCGACACCTTCATCGTGCGGGCGTTCATGATGCCGTCGATCGCGACGCTGCTGGGCCGCTGGTTCTGGTGGCCGCTGGTGGTGCGCACGCGGCCACCGTGTCCACGGGGCTGAGCGGGGCGGATATCGGGTGTGACGTAACGGTGCGCCGGGCTAAACTGGGGTTTCAGTCGGCAACACCGGACGCAACCCAGAAGGCAGGCAGAAAACCACACGTGTCGCCCCGCGAGAACGCACGCTCGGACGCATCGCAGTCTTCTGTCCGCAGTAGCCGCAGCAGGATCGACGTGCCGCCCGCACTCGTCATGAGCCTGTTCGGATCCTCCGACGAGAACCTGCGCGCCCTCGAACATCTCCTCGCTGCCGACATCCACGCGCGCGGCAACGCGCTCACGTTGTCCGGGGAGCCCGCCGACGTCGCCCTCGCCGAACGGGCCATCGCCGCGCTGATCGAGATCGTGGGCAGCGGCCAGCCGCTGACGCCGGAGGCGGTGCGCCACAGCGTGGCGATGCTGACGGGCATACAGGACGCACCGTCGAGGAGTCCCCGGCCGAGGTGCTGACATTGGACATCCTGTCCCGGCGCGGCAAGACGATCCGACCGAAGACACTGAACCAGAAGCGCTACGTCGACGCGATCGACGCGCACACCATCGTGTTCGGCATCGGCCCGGCAGGCACCGGCAAGACGTATCTCGCGATGGCCAAGGCCGTCAACGCCCTTCAGAAAAAAGAAGTAAGCCGGATCATCCTGACCCGTCCCGCGGTGGAAGCCGGTGAGAGCCTTGGCTTTCTGCCGGGCACACTCTACGAGAAGATCGACCCCTACTTGCGGCCGCTCTACGACGCGCTGCACGACATGATGGATCCGGAGCTGATCCCGAAGCTGATGACCGCCGGCGTGATCGAGGTGGCGCCGCTGGCATTCATGCGTGGCCGGACGTTGTCGAATGCGTTCATCATCCTCGACGAGGCGCAGAACACCACCGCCGAGCAGATGAAGATGTTCCTGACTCGGCTCGGCTTCGACTCGAAAATCGTTGTGACAGGCGATATCACGCAAGTCGACCTGCACGGAAATGCCTCGTCCGGGCTGCGCGCCGCGATGGGCATCCTCGACGGGATCGACGACATCCACTTCGCTGAGCTCACCAGTGCCGACGTGGTACGGCATCGCCTGGTGGCCGAGATCGTCGACGCCTACGAAAGGGCAGACGTGAAGTCCGGCGACCAATTGATGAACCGGGCACAGCGGCGCTCGTCCGGCGCCGTGCGCCCACGGCGGTAACAGGACTGAGAATCGATGAGTATTGAGGTGTCCAACGAATCGGGCATCGACGTTTCCGAAGAGGAACTGGTCAGCGTCGCCCGCTTCGTCATCCGCAAGATGGACGTCCATCCCGCCGCCGAACTGTCGATGGTGCTACTCGACACCGCAGCGATGGCCGATCTGCACATGCGCTGGATGGACCTGCCGGGTCCGACGGACGTCATGAGCTTCCCGATGGACGAGCTGGAACCCGGCGGACGGCCGGATTCGCCCGAGCCCGGCCCGTCGATGCTCGGCGACATCGTGCTCTGCCCGGAGTTCGCTGCGAAGCAGGCCGGTGATGTCGGGCACACGCTGGGCCAGGAACTCGCGTTGCTCACGGTGCACGGCGTGCTGCATCTGCTGGGTTACGACCACGCCGAACCCGATGAGGAAAAAGAGATGTTCGCGCTGCAGCGCCGGCTGCTCGAAGAGTGGGTGGCCGAACAGGTCGAGGCCTACCATCAGGACCGCCAGACCGACAAGGACCGCAGGCTGCTCGACAAATCCCGATATTTCGACGAATCGTGAACCCTGCCGGTCAACTCATCAGCGCCATCGTGCTGGTCTTCCTCGGCGGCGTGTTCGCCGCCATGGACGCGGCGCTGAGCACGGTCTCGATGGCCCGCGTCGAGGAACTGGTCCGCGACGAGCGACCGGGCGCGGTGCGCCTTTCCCGCGTCATGCACGAGCGGCCCCGCTACATCAACCTCATCGTGTTGCTGCGCATCAGCTGCGAGGTCAGCGCGACCGTGCTGCTGGCCGCGTTCCTGGACGGTGGCCTCGGCGTCACGTGGGGTCTGGTCGCCGCGGCGGCGATCATGGCGGTCGTCAGCTTCGTCGCCGTCGGCGTCGGCCCTCGCACCCTGGGCAGGCAGAACGCCTACACCATCGCATTGGTGACCGCGCTTCCGCTGCAAGCGATTTCGGTCCTTCTGCTGCCCGTCAGCCGGTTGCTGGTGTTGATCGGAAACGCGCTGACGCCAGGCCGCGGCTTCCGCAACGGTCCGTTCGCCTCCGAGATCGAGCTGCGTGAGGTCGTCGACCTGGCCCAGCAGAGCGGCGTCGTCGCAGACGACGAGCGCCGGATGATCCAGTCGGTGTTCGAGCTCGGGGACACCCCTGCCCGCGAGGTCATGGTCCCGCGCACCGAGATGGTGTGGATCGAGAGCGAGAAGACCGCTGGTCAAGCCACCTCGTTGGCGGTGCGCAGCGGGCACTCCAGGATTCCGGTGATCGGTGAGAACGTCGACGACGTCATCGGCGTGGTGTATCTCAAGGACCTCGTCCAGAAGACGTACTACTCGAATAACGGCGGCCGCGACACGTCGGTCGCCGAGGTGATGCGCAAGGCCACGTTCGTCCCCGACTCCAAGCCGCTCGACGAACTGCTGCGTGAGATGCAACGCGACCGGGTCCACATGGTGCTCCTGGTCGACGAATACGGCGCGATCGCGGGTCTGGTCACGATCGAGGACGTGCTTGAGGAGATCGTCGGCGAGATCGCCGACGAGTACGACACCGACGAGGTGGCCCCGGTCGAGGAGCTCGGCGACGGGCAGTACCGGGTGTCGGCGCGGCTCCCGATCGAAGACCTCGGTGAGCTCTACGACATCGAGTTCGGTGAAGACTTCGACGTCGACACCGTCGGCGGGCTGGTCGCCTTCGAGCTTGGCCGCGTGCCGCTGCCCGGTGCCGAGGTGACGTGGGACGGGTCTGCGGCTGCGCGCAGAAGGCGGGCCGGATCCGCGAGGCCGGGTCAGGATCGGCACGGTGCTGGTCAGCCCCGCCGAACCGCAGGACACGAACGGGGAAGGACACGAATGAGCGAGCAGCAGGCCTTGGATGTCGAGGACGCCAAGCTGGTGGTGCTGGCCCGCGGAGCGATGGGCCGGGCCGAGGCGGGCAGCGGCGCCGCGGTGCGTGACCTCGACGGCCGCACCTATGCGGGTGCACCCGTCACCCTGGACGCGCTCGCGCTGACCGCGCTGCAGGCCGCCGTCGCGGCCGCGGTGTCCAGCGGAGCGGCCGGACTTGAGGCCGCGGTGCTCGTCGGTGGGTCGGCAGACGACGCAGGGGTCGCGGCGGTGCGCGAACTGTCCGGCGCCGCCGTGATCATCGTGACGGATCGGTCGGGTACCCCGCTGTGACTTCGGTGAGTGAATTCCGTTCGGGTTTCGTCTGTTTCGTCGGCAGGCCGAACACAGGAAAGTCGACGCTGACCAACGCGCTGGTCGGTGAGAAGGTCGCGATCACATCGAATCGGCCGCAGACCACCAGGCACACGATTCGCGGCATCGTGCATCGCGACGACTTTCAGATCGTGCTCGTCGACACACCAGGGCTGCACCGCCCCCGCACGTTGCTCGGCGAGCGCCTCAACGAGCTCGTCAAGAACACCTATTCCGAGGTGGACGTCATCGGGCTGTGTATCCCGGCCGACGAGAAGATCGGACCGGGAGACAAGTGGATCTTCGAGCAGATCCGGGCTGTCGCGCCGAGAACGACGCTGATCGCGATCGTCACCAAGATCGACAAGGTGTCCAAAGACCGCGTCGGCGAGCAGCTGCTCTCCGTGAGCGAGCTCGTCGGACCCGCGACCGAGATCGTGCCGGTGTCGGCCACCTCCGGCACACAGCTCGACGTGCTGACCAACGTTCTGGTGGCGCAACTGCCGCCGGGCCCGGCGTTCTATCCCGACGGTGAGCTGACCGACGAGCCCGAAGAAGTCTTGATGGCCGAGCTGATCCGGGAAGCGGCGCTGGAAGGGGTGCGCGACGAGCTTCCGCACTCGCTCGCGGTGGTCATCGACGAGATCAATCCGAGGGAGGGCCGCGACGACCTCATCGACGTGCACGCCATCCTGTACGTCGAACGCGATAGCCAGAAGGGCATCGTGATCGGCAAGGGTGGCGCCCGGCTGCGCGAGGTCGGCACCGCCGCCCGCACCCAGATCGAGAAGCTCCTCGGCACCAAGGTCTATCTCGACCTGCGTGTCAAGATCGCCAAGAACTGGCAGCGTGACCCCAAACAGCTCGGCCGGCTGGGCTTCTGAGGCTCACCCGGTCCTCTTCCCGGTGGTGTGTGACAGCAGCGCGGCGAGTTCCTCGCGGGTGGTCGTTCCCGTCTTCGACATGGCCCGGTAGATGTGGCTTTCGACGGTGCGTACGGAGAGAGTCAATCGCTCGGCGACGCCACGGTTGGACAACCCCTCACCGATCAGCATGACGATCTCGTGTTCGCGATCGGTGAATGGCAAGCGCTCGCCGGCCCGGCGGAGCGCAGGAGTATCGGCGCCACACCGCTCGGCCAGGGCGGCTGCCCGCGACGCACATCCCAGCGCGGATCCCCTCATCCCTTGGTGACGATGCGTCTGGGCAGCATGGGCGGCTGCGTCCAGGGCAGCGACGAGATCACCCATACGCTCGAATTCCTCTGAGAGCCAAGCTAACTGAGCCGCATCATCGTCTCGCAGAGCAGCGGCAAACCGTGAAGCCAGCCCGACGCGCGGGCCTTCGACGATCGATTCGAGTTCGGACAACCTGTGTGCGCTCGTGCGATCTCCGAATTGGGTGGCGGTCTGAAGGCAGAGCACTTCCGCCGCGAATCGTCCTACTGCCCTTGCGCTATCGGCGGCAGAACACAACTCGGCGATCGCCTCGCTGACAACCCCGTGGCTGGCAGCCACCCAGGCGCGGGCAATGCTCTGCTCCTCGTCGAGCGCCCGAAAGGGGCGCTGTAAGCCGTTGAGGGTGGCAAGAGCAGCGGCTGCCTCCTTGGTGTGGCCGCGCATGGCGAGAGCGGTTACTCGCGGGATGAGATATCGGAAGCCCCAACCCAGAGAGTGGTTGGCGCACAGCCCCAACACCGCCTGCTCCAGCAGGACACACGCGGAATGCAGCTCGCCGGCACCTAGCGCAGCCCGTCCCGCCACCGCGGGACCGAGTAATTGAGCCGCCCCGGGGAGGGTGGCTGCCTGCTGGTGTACCCGCGTGGCGACGTCAACGGCTTCACCGATCCGGCCGGCCAGCACCAGGGCGCTGACGTGTGAATCGGCGATGTTGAACCGCATATGTGGGGCGTCGAACGATCGGGTGGCGGCGAGGTACCCCGTCTCCGCGTCGTTCACCGCCGTCGCGGTGCGGCCTGCGTCCGCATCGACGGTCGTAAGCACCCAGGCCACTTCAGCGCCGACGACCGGGGGCAACCGTTCCAACGCGAGTACCTCCGCCGCCGCGGAGGCGGACTCGGGCTGGTCCATCGCAAACCAGTACACCGTGAGGAATGCGTCGATGTAGCTGCGATCCTGCGCCGGGATGGTGCGCGCCGCGTCGTCGATCAGCAGCTTCGCGCCCGCGGGGTCGCCCAGCGCCCACAGCATGTTGCTGGCCCGCAGGAACGCCAACCGCGCACGCTCGCCGTCGCTCAACTGAGCGACGTCGATAGCGGCGAGCGCGGCCTCGGCCTGCGCGCCGCGCCCCAGCCATGAAAGTGCATGCGCGCGAATGAAATCAGGCTCCGGGTGCGCCCCTAACCGGATCGCTGCCACTGCGAGGCGGTTGGCCAGGTTGAGGTCCCCCAGCCACACAGCGCCGTGCGCCCCTTTGGTCAGCAGACCGGTGTCCGGGGCCAGGTCGGAGTCGAGACTCAAGCTGGCTCTGCGTACGAGTACGTGGATCTCGTCGCGGCCGTCGGCGGCGGAGAGCTCGGCGGCAACCAGGCCGCGCAGGCGTCGCAATTTGGTCGCAGGCGCGCGCTTGCGGCGGACCTCGCCGTAGATCGGGTGCGAAACCCGCACATCGATGCCCGTGGCGGTGGGGTGAAGCGCGATGAGGCCACGGGCCTCGGCCGCTTCGATCGCGTCCGGATCAACGATCCTCCGCAGGACTGCCAGTTCGATCGGTTCCCCGACTGCCAGCGCGTCGACCACATCGCCAACGCGGGCAGGCAGTGCCCCGATGCGGGATTCGATCAGCTCCACCAGGCCCGGCGGCATGATCGGATCACTCACCCAGCGCCACGTGCCGCCCTGCTTTTCAACGCGCCCGTCGGCAATCTCCTGTTCGACGATGTTGCAGAGGTACAAGGCGTTGCCGAGTGTCAGCTCCCAGAGTTGTTCGGCCGCCTCGAGATCCACGGGGCCACCCAACGTCTCCGACAGCAACCTGCTGGTTTCGGCGAGGGGCAGTGGTTGCAGGTGAAGCCGGTCGAGTTCTCCGTCCTTCCAGATCTCCTGTACGGCGGCGGGCATGGGTTCGTCCAGGACCGTGAGTATGACCTTCGCCGCGCGCTGCTGAATGATCTGGTGGACAACGAATGTCGAGAGATCATCGAGCAGATGCACGTCATCGACTCCGATGACCACCGACTCGCCCGGCGATGTCACGGTCAGCGACTCGATGACGCCGCGCAGCAACTGAACGGGTTCGGTCACACCGGGGGGCGCCCATGCGGTGAAGGCGCCCAGCGGAATTGCGCGCGCCGACGAGGTGCCCACCGCCGAGCGGGTCCTCCACCCGAGCGACTCAGCCGCGGCCATCGCCTCGCGCGCGATCCGGCTCTTACCGACTCCCGCCGCGCCGTAGACGACGATGCCGGAAACGCCCGGGGTCGAGAGTGCGGCTTCGACCTGCCGCAGCTCCTCCGACCGACCGATCAACGGCCACGACAGGCGCACGCCATGAGCCTAGAAGCGCCGGCGACGCCGGATGCAGGGTTTGGGTGAGGTCGGCTGCAGGTCGCTCGTCAGCCCGGCTGGCCGTAGACCGCGACCACGACGGACCGGTCCAGGCTGTTCTCCGACCAGACACCGATCTGGGTGTTGGCGCAATTCGACATGATCGCCATGTAGTCCGGCCGGTAGTACCACTGGTTGATGATCTCGATGCCGCTGATGGCCAGCGCCGGGTTGATCGCCACGGTCTCGCCGACCGTGCCGACGAACCCGGCGTTGTTCGCACGCACCTGAGCCGTCGATCCGTCGGAGCCGATGTCACCGTTGAGTGCACGGTTGCGGAGCACGTCGTTGGTGTGCCACTGCGCGGCCAGCTGCAACTGCGGATTGATCTTGAGGTCGGTCGCGCAGTCGTTGTGCTGCTGGATCGTGTAGACGTTGACCGCGACGCTCTCGTTGAGCCGCCGATTGTCGGCATGTGCCGCAGGAATGCCCGCGACCGCCGCGCCCACGAGCATCACGGCAGGAAGCGCGCCCACGACCTTGCTGACGATCACAGCCGGGAGATTACGCGACCTGGCCGGTCACCGAGTCCGGAGCGGTCAGATTCGTCGGTGGTTGCGGTGCCCACCAATTGTCAGGCTGGTGTGTCGCCCAGCCGTTGATGGCTTCCAGCGCGGCGGCCAACGACACCAGCAGGGGTTCGCTGTTGGCCGGGCCCATCAGCTGGACGCCGATCGGCAGACCGTCTGACGTGAAGCCGGCAGGCACGTTGATCGACGGCCACCCCAGCAGGTTCCACGGCCACGTCGCCGGGCAGGCGCGGATCATCATCCGGTCGGTCGCCATCCCGCCGAGCTCGTCGAACGCGTGGATTCTCGGCGGTGGCAGGGCGGTCGTCGGCGCCAGGACGACGTCGGCCAGATTGAAGATCCAGCCGATCCGCTGCTGCGTGATCGCCTCGTGCGCGCGCGCCTTACGCAGTGTGTTCTGCGACAGCAGCCAGCCCATCCTGGCGTTGGACTGCGTGCGCTTGTCCCAGGTGACGCCTGGGCCCAACCGGTCCATCCATTCCGGGATGCCTGAGGTCGAGCGTGACAGGAAGTTCCACGACATGCGCAGGTCGTAGTCCGGATCAGCTCTGACGATCGTGTGGCCGAGCTGGGTGAGCTGGTCGGCGACGCCCTCGAGGGCAGAGCGGATCTCGGGGTGCATGTGGGCCCGGAACCCGGTGAACGGAAATCTCGTCGACAACGCGATGCGCAGCGGCCCCGGTGCGCGAGACACATACTCCGACACCTCGACCGCCGGGGGCGTGTGCAGATCTCCGGGAGCATTGCCCGATGCCGCGTCGAGCACCAGCGCCGCGTCGGACACGGTGCGGGCGAGCACGCCATTGACGGTGATGCCGTTGAAGGCCTCCGGCAGCGGCCACGTCGAGATGCGCCCCCGCTGCGGCTTGATCCCGACCAGGTGCGTCCATGCCGCGGGGATGCGGACGCTGCCCGCGCCGTCGGAGCCGATCGCGGCGGCGACGAGCCCTGCCGCGACGGCAGCAGCGCTACCGCCGGACGATCCACCGGGAGTGTGTTCCCGCGACCACGGGTTGCGGGTGTGCCCGAACGCCGGCCCGCTGGTGAACGGCCACTGCCCGAGCTCGCACGTGTTGGTCTTGCCGACGATCACCGCCCCCGCGGCGCGCAACCTGCGCACCACCTCGGCGTCGGCGTCGGCGATGCGCGCTTCACCGGCCGCACCGAACCTGGTGGGCACACCGGCGACGTCGACATCGTCCTTGACGGCGATCGGGATGCCGAGCAGCGGTAGGTCCGACGTGTCGGTGTTCGTCTGACTGCGGGCCGCCCGCTTACGGTCGGCCTCGACCGCATCGGCGAGTGCCTGCTCGGTCAGCACCACCCGAAACGCGTTGAGGTTGGGCTGGCTCGCCTCGATGGCCGCCAGCGAACGGCGGACCAGGTCGACGGACGTGGCACTGCCGCTCGCGAGCTGGAACAACTGGTTGCCCACCGTGGGAAACCAGGGTCGCGAGGCACCGCGGGAGAGGGAGTCGGCCATCAACTACGAGAGTATCGGCGCTGCGCACCGAAAATCGTCCCCCGGCAGTGGGAGACTGGCCCGATGCGTCTGTACCGAGACCGAGCGGTGGTGCTGCGTCAGCACAAGCTCGGCGAAGCCGACCGGATTGTGAGTCTCCTCACTCGCGATCACGGGCTGGTGCGGGCGGTGGCCAAAGGTGTGCGGCGCACCCGCAGCAAGTTCGGTGCACGGCTGGAACCGTTCGCGCACATCGATGTTCAGCTGCATCCAGGCCGCAATCTCGACATCGTCACCCAGGTACAGGCCATCGATGCGTTCGCCTCCGACATCGTCAGCGACTACGGGCGGTACACCTGCGCCTGCGCGATGCTGGAGACCGCGGAGCGGATCGCGGGGGAAGAGCGCGCACCGGTACCTGCGTTGCACAAGCTCACCGTGGCTGCGCTGCGCGCGGTGGCCGACGGCGCCCGCCCGCGCGAACTCGTGCTCGACGCCTACCTGCTGCGTGCGATGGGAGTCGGAGGATGGGCCCCGGCGCTGACCGAATGCGCCCGGTGCGCCGCGCCGGGACCGCACCGGGCGTTTCATGTCGCTGCGGGCGGCAGCGTATGCGTGCACTGCAGGCCGTCGGGGTCGGTCACCCCGCCGCAGGGGGTGTTGGACCTGATGACCGCGCTCTACGAAGGCGATTGGGAGCACGCGCAGGTCTCCACGTCGTCGCACCGCAGCCAGGCCAGCGGGTTGGTGGCCGCACATCTGCAGTGGCACCTGGAACGGCAACTGCGGACGCTGCCGCTCGTGGAGCGGCGATGAGCGCTCGCGCGAAGAGCAGACAGGCGGGTTATCGGGCGGACCGCATGGCTTTTGACGGCATCAGGCAGGATGTGGCGCATGGCAATCAACCGGACGGGGAAGAACAGCTACCCGCAGCTGCCGCCGGCGCCTGAGGACTATCCGACATTCCCGGACAAGTCGAGCTGGCCTGTCGTCTTCCCCGCGATCCCCGCGGGCACCAACGGCAGGTTCGCCCGCCCCCCGCAGCACAC
Organism: uncultured Actinomycetota bacterium; assembly: GCA_963796545.1. GTDB lineage: Bacteria > Actinomycetota > Actinomycetes > Mycobacteriales > Mycobacteriaceae > Mycobacterium. Next base: position 61,505 of record CAWCMF010000015.1, read on the forward strand.
CTCCAAAGAGGCCGCCCCGCAGATCCCGGCCGGCCAGGTGCCCAACCACGTCGCCGTGGTGATGGACGGCAACGGACGGTGGGCCACCCAGCGCGGGCTCGGCCGCACCGAGGGCCACAAGATGGGCGAGGCGGTGCTGATCGACATCACCTGCGGCGCCATCGAGATCGGCGTCAAACACCTGACGGTGTACGCATTCTCGACCGAGAACTGGAAGCGCAGTGCCGAGGAAGTCCGGTTCCTGATGGGCTTCAACCGCGAGGTGGTGCGTCGGCGGCGGGAGAACCTCAACGACATGGGCGTGCGGATGCGCTGGGTCGGTTCGCGGCCGCGGATGTGGAGCAGCGTCATCAAAGAGTTCGACATCGCCGAGCAGATGACCGTCGGCAACGACGTCATCACCATCAATTACTGCGTGAACTACGGCGGTCGCACCGAGATCGTCGAGGCGGCCCGCGAACTCGCACAGCAGGCGGTCGACGGCAAGATCAAACCCAACCGCATCACCGAGGCCGCATTCGCCAAGCACCTGCACCGTTCCGACATCCCCGATGTCGACCTGTTCATCCGAACCTCAGGGGAGCAGCGGGCGAGCAACTTCCTGTTGTGGCAGGCGGCCTACGCCGAATACGTGTTCCAGGACAAGCTCTGGCCGGACTATGACCGCCGCGACCTGTGGGCCGCGTGCGAGGAGTATGTGCACCGCAACCGTCGCTTCGGCAGAGCCGAATGATGTGCCTGAGCGGCAGAGCTTGATGGAACTGTCTGTGCGGCTGCCCGCGGTACTCGAGGCCATCCTCCCCGTCACCCGCGAGGACGACGGCGCGCTGACGGTGCAGCACGACGAGACGTTCGCCTCGCTGCGGGTGGTCACCATCGCCGAGGACCTCGACCTGGTGTCGCTGACGCAGGTGCTTGCGTGGGATCTGCCGCTGGACAGCAAGATTCGCGCCAAGGTCGCCAAGCACGCGCACGACACACTGCTGGGTACCGTGTCGCTGGTCGAGAAGATCGGCGCGGGTAAGGGAACCCCGAAGAAGACCGGCGACGTGTTGCTGCGCTACAACTTCCCGGCTGCCGGCCTCACCGACGATGCACTGCGCACGCTGGTGCTGATGGTGTTGGCGACCGGGGCCGACGTGCGGCGCGCACTAGTCGTCTAGGAGCTGTGTCTTGCCGCCTCCTGGGTGAGCTGCACGCGCGACGTGATACCGAGTTTGGAGTAGACGTGGGACAGGTGCGCCTGCACCGTCCGCGGTGAGATGAACAGCCGCGTCGCAATCTCCTTGTTGCCCAGCCCCTCGCATGCCAGCCCCACGACATCGAGTTCAGCGGGGGTCAGCGATGCCCAGCCACTGCCCGGCCGCTTTCGTTCGCCCCGTCCGCGCTGTGCGTAGGCGATCGCCTCGTCCCTCGAGAGTGAGCTTCCCTCGGCCCATGCATCGTCGAAATCCTTGTCGCTCAATGCCTCTCGTAGCGCTGCGATCGAGGCGGTGTAGGTCGTGTCGTGGATCTTGAAACGGATCGCGCCGGTGCATTGCCGAATCGTCTCGGCTGCACCGAACAGCCGTACCGCTCGCTGGTCGTCGACACCCATGGCGAGGTCGGCGAGGACCTCGAGGATCTCCGGCAACGGTAGGAAAGCACCGTTGCCTACGGCACACGTGAGCGCGTGATGGGCGCCGCTTTCCGCCCCGTCCCGCTCGCCTTGCGCGATGGCCACCCGGGCACGGATCAGTGACATCGCCACCTGGTGCCATCCCTTGGTCACACCGACGGCGTCGTCTGCCCAACGCCGAGCTGCTCGCAGATCGCCGCCGGACAGTTCGGCCAGGGCACCGAACGCGCGCTGGATGGCCATCATCTCCGGTTGTGGACTGAAGTACCGGCAGGAAAGCTCGCACGCTTCGCGCGCGGCGGCGACGTCACCGTCGGCCACGGCCGCGTGGACCAAGGTGCCGTAACCCATGCCGAGGAAGTACTCATCCAGCTCGGCGGCGACTTCGATTCCCGCTTTTCCCGCGCTCCGAGACCCGTCCACATCACCCTGGTAGGCCAGCGCGATGCCCAAGCCCATGAGATCGGAGACCTTCATCATCGCGTCATCGGCCGCGTTGGACTCGACCAGCGCAGCGCCGAAACGCGCAGCCGCTTCGGCTACCTCACCCCGCATGAGCTGTGCCCACCCGAGCGAGCTTCGGCACTGCAGCAGGTTGGCACGGTCACCGATCGCCTCTGCCACGCAGCGGCCCTCCTCGGCCGCTGCAGCGGCCGTGACCGGATCACCCGCCATGACGGCCGCGTTGGACTGCCAGGCCAGGATCTGGCTCAGTCGCCACCGGTCGTCCAATGACCGCGCAAGACCGATCGCCTCGGTAAAGTAGGAGTGCGCCATCTCGGCGTTGTAGCTTTGCCCCTCCACGTAGCCGCACGCGCCCAATGTCCGGGTCAGCAGGACGGGATCGTCGAGCTCGCGGGCAATCTCCAGTGCACGTCGGGCCTCGTCGAGGCAGTTCGACATGTCCACCCAGTTGTCGAGTACGGACTTGTCGGCGAGTGCGCGGGCATGGACCGCCGGCGCGACATCCGCGAGTTCTGGATCGGCGGCGAGGATGGTGTCGAACCAGGCCCGTCCTTCCCGTACGCGCCCTCGGGCATACCAGACCGGATGCAGCGACGACGCGAGTGACAACGCGTGCTCGCTGTGGCAGTTCTCCAGGCTCCACCCGAGGGCGCCTCGCAGATTGTCCATCTCTATCTCGGCCTGCACGACGCGCTGTTGGTAGTCGGTGCGGGCGGGTGCGTCAAGCAGTGCAGCCATCGCCGAGTAGTGATCGCGGTGCCGCGAGCGGATGCGATCCGCCTCGCCGGACTCGCCCAGTTTCTCCAACGCGTACTGGCGGATCGTCTCGAGAAGGCGATATCGCGTTCGGCCTCCGGTGATCTCGGCGACGACCAGCGACTTGTCGACGAGCAGCGTGAGTTGATCGAGGATCTGGTAAGGCTCGATGTCGCCAACACCGGCAATAGCGCTCGCGGCTTCGAGGTCGAAGCCGCCGAGGAACACCGCCAACCGGCGGAACAGGGTCCGCTCGGTGTCGGTGAGCAGCGCGTGCGACCAGTCCACCGAGGCGCGCAGCGTCTGCTGGCGTCTCACCGCCGTACGGGAACCGCCGGTCAACAACCGGAACCGGTCGTGAAGGCTGTCGACGATCTCGGCCAGCGACATCGCACGTACCCGCGCGGCGGCCAATTCGATCGCCAGCGGCATGCCGTCCAGACGTCGGCAGATCTCCGTGACGGTAGCGGCGTTGTCCTCGGTGATGGTGAAGTCGGTTCGGGCCAGGCGGGCGCGATCGGCGAACATGGCGATGGCGTCGTCATTCAGGGACAGGGAGGGCACCTGCCACGTGGCTTCGCCACTGACCCCGAGGGGTTCGCGACTCGTGGCGAGCACGGTGAGTCCCGGCGCCGCGCCGAGCAGACCGACGACCAGCGCGGCGCTGGCATCGATCAGGTGCTCACAATTGTCGAGCACCAACAGGAGTCGGCGGTCGCGGATGAACCGCATGAGCGTGTCCATCGTGGTGCGGCCGGGTTGGTCGGGCAGACCCAGCGCACGGGCGGCCGTCACCGGCACGACGTCGGGGTGAGTGATCGGTGCCAGATCCACATAGCAGATCCCGTCGGCGAACTCACCCGCCAGCTCCGCGGCGACGTGCACGGCCAGGCGGGTCTTGCCCGCTCCGCCTGCCCCGGTCAGGGTGACGAGGCGATTGGATCTCAGTGCCTCGCGCAGGCTCGTTGTTTCCGCCCGGCGCCCGATGAAGTTCGTGAACTCGGCCGGAAGATTGTGCGCAGCAACAGTATTGGCCGTGCGAAGTGGCGGAAAGTCATTGTGCAGATCCGGGTGGCACAGTTGCACCACCCGTTCTGGCCGTGGCAGGTCCCGAAGCGCGTGGGTGCCAAGCTCTTTGAGTGAGACCCCCGGTGGAAGCTGATCGACGACAAGGGGCTCGGTGGCGCCTGACAGGACGGTCTGCCCGCCGTGGGCCAGGTCGCGGAGCCGTGCCGTTCGGTTGATCGTGGGGCCGATGTAGTTACCTTCGTCGCGCAGTTGCACCTCGCCGGTGTGCAGCCCGATACGCAACCGGATCGGCGCAAGTGGCGCAGTCTGCAGTTGCACGGCGCAGGCCACCGCATCGGACGCCCGGGCGAACGCGATCACGAAGCTGTCACCCTCGCCCTGCTCGACCGGTCGGATTCCACCATGGACGGTGATCGCCTCCGACACCTGCTGATCCAAGCGCGCCACCGCGGCCGTCATCTCGTGGGGCTGCATCTCCCACAGCCGCGTCGAACCCTCGACGTCGGCCAGAAGCAACGTCACCGTTCCGGTCGGCAGCTCGCTCACACCCGGCTCGCTCCAGTCAGTCTCGCTCATGACAGCCAGCGTCCTGCGACGGGCGTCGCAGAACATCAGCCATATGGCCAATAGTTCACCCGGCGCCCTGCGTATGTACGCGTTTGCACACCGCCGAAGTAGGCATTTCGGCCGATGGACCGCGAACGACTTCGCTGGATAGTCGATCTCAGCCGAGACGAGGAGCGTCACCATGACCGTCGACACCGAGATTCCGAGCGTCTTCGACGCCGCACTGCCGACCATCGCCTATCACGACGCGTCGCACCCGGGTGCCGCTCACCGGGTCATCGCCGCAGCCCGCAGGCAGGCCCCGATCGCGTTGGGCCCGTATGGCCCGGAAGTACTCACTCATCACGAAGTGCGCTCTGTGTTGCGCGACGCGCGTTTCGCGGTCCCGCAGGGGATCGGACTGATCGTCCAGGGCATCGATTCCGGCCCGGTCTGGGAGCGCGTGTGTCGACTGCTCATCAGCATCGACGGGCCGAGGCACCATCGCCTTCGGCGCCTGGTCGCCAAGGCCTTCACGCCTCGCGCCGCGGAAAGGATGCGCTCGGCGTGCGTCGAGGTCATCACGGAACTCGTCGACCGGCGGGTCGCGGCGGAGAGCTGTGACGTCGTCGCAGACATCGCCAGTCCGTATCCGGTCCCGATAATCTGTGCGCTGCTTGGGGTTCCGCGAGAGGACGCGCACCTGTTCTCCGGATGGGCCGAGGACATCAGCAAGGCTTTCGGGATGGATGTTGCCGAGGAATCACCCGCGATCCTGCGAGCCTGGGAACAGCTGGAGGTCTACGTCGAGAATCTGATCGCGGTCCGCCGGCACTCACTGACCGACGACCTGGTCTCCGAACTGATCAGGGGCGAGGACGAGGGTGACCGGCTCACCCACGACGAACTCGTCAATCTCGTCGCAATTCTGCTCAACGCCGGCACCGACACCACGCGCAATCAGCTCGCCGCCGCGGTCGAGGTGCTCTGCGACCACCCGACGCAGTGGGCAATGCTGGCCGAGCATCCCGAACTCGCGCCCAGGGCCGTCGAAGAGCTCATCCGGCACACCCCGATCGTCTTCGGCAGCCTGCGCACAGCGCTCGAGGACGTCGAATTATGCGGCGTCCGCGTCCCGACAGGCACCATGGTCGTCGCGAACACCGCGTCCGCCAACCGCGACCCGGACGTCTACGACGACCCGGACCGACTGGACATCACCCGCGACAGCCCGTCCGCGACGCTGACCTTCGGCGGCGGCGTCCACTACTGT
>CAWCMF010000016.1:0-86298 GCA_963796545.1 uncultured Actinomycetota bacterium
AACTCATCGCCGCGACCCACCCTCCTTGGCGATCGTGGGCGACAGTTCGCGGATCTTGTCGGATGTCGTAGTTACCGAGGTCAACCAGATTGCAGCCGAACGTATTTCGTCTCGGCCGCGTCGGCGCCGACCACGAGGCTCGCCGGCAAGGCGCCGAGCAGGTCGGTGTCACGAACTCAGGCGCGAGTCGATGACCGTCATCCGGCCCACGCAGGGCTTACGCTGGCCTGGTGACCCCCTCGGATTTCAGCGGTCCGAAGCGATCCGACCTGCCCGACCTGCGCGACACGATCATCGTCGCGGCGTTCGAGGGCTGGAATGACGCCGGTGACGCGGCCAGCGATGCGCTCGAGCACCTGGATGCCATCTGGGAGGCGGACACGCTGGTCGAGATCGACGACGAGGCGTATTACGACTATCAGGTCAACAGGCCGGTGATCCGCCAGATCGACGGCGTGACCAGGGAGCTGGTCTGGCCGTCGATGCGGATCTCACATTGCCGCCCACCGGGCAGCGACCGCGACATCGTGCTGATGCACGGCGTGGAACCCAACATGCGGTGGCGGACGTTCTGCGCGGAGTTGCTGGCCATCGCGGACAAGCTCAACGTGCAGACCGTCGTCATTCTCGGCGCATTGTTGGCCGACACCCCCCACACCCGCCCGGTACCGGTGTCCGGTGCCGCCTACTCCCCTGATTCGGCGAAGACATTCGGCCTCGAAGAGACCCGCTACGAAGGGCCGACCGGCATCGCCGGGGTGTTCCAGGACGCCTGTGTGCAGGCCGGTATCCCCGCCGTGACGTTCTGGGCTGCCGTCCCCCATTACGTGTCCCAGCCGCCGAACCCGAAGGCGACGGTCGCGCTGCTGCGCCGCGTCGAAGACGTCCTCGACATCGAGGTACCGCTGGCAGATCTGCCCGCCCAGGCCGAGGAGTGGGAGCTGGCCGTCACCGAGATGACCGCGGAGGACGAAGAGATCGCCGAATACGTCCAGACACTCGAAGAACGTGGCGACGCCGAGGTCGACATGAACGAAGCGGTCGCCAAGATCGACGGCGACGCACTGGCCGCCGAGTTCGAGCGCTACCTGCGCCGCCGGGGTCCCGGCTTCCGCAGCTGACCACCTGGCGCGAGCGTGCGAGTCTGCGGCGGACACGCCGCGGAATTTCCCTATTTCATGCACGTTCGTCTGCGCGTCTGGGGACGAGCGTGCGTGGAATTGGCACCGAGGACGGCGTGTTGACCACAGACTCGCACGCTCGCGATCGAGGGCACGCCCGCGAATCTAGGGCACGCTCGCGAAAAGGAGCTAGACCTTCTCGGGTTGGGGCGGCTTCCACGTGCCGTTGAGCGCGTCGGGCTTGGGCCAGTACAGCCGCAACACCAGCGTGAACGGCCCCTCCGGCGCGGGGAGCCAGTTGGCCTCCCTTTCGATGCCCGGCGACTCGTTCTGGATGTAGAACGTGTATCCGCCATCCGGGTCGGCGACGAGGCTGGGCAACATCGGCGAGTTGATCAGATAGCGGTTGATCGGGTTCGCGACCAGCTGACTGGTCGGCAGCTCGTAGACGGTCAGTGACCAGAACGCATTGACCGGCGGTAACTGGCCGGACGGGATGCGGAAAACGTACTTGTTCGCGCCGGTCAGCGGCGCGCCGGCGGAGTCGTTGGCGAAGCTCGGATAGATCGCTTCGGCGGCGGTGTTGCCGTAGATGCCGAGCGCAGCGCCCGCCATCCGGTACAGGTAGTTGTTCTTGAGTTCCTGCCGGGTGCCGAACAGCTGAGCTGACGTCACCTTTCCGGTGTCGATCTCGTTCTTCTTCAACGCGTCGAGCTCGGCGTTGCCGTCGGCCATGCCGCCCTCGACCGCGGTACGCATCTCCGGGCTCAGGGCGTCGGCGTCGAAGTTCCCGTCGGGGCCGATGCCGATCGAGGCGAATCGCTCCCGGAGTTGCTCCTCCTCGGGCAGCGTCGGGGCGAACTTCATGATGAAGCTCAAGATCTCGAAGAACTGCGGTGACTTGAGCTGCTGTTCCGGGGTCAGCGGCGGCACGAAGTCGATGGTGGGTGCCGGTGCGGGCGACGGCTGGTTGAGGAACACCGACAGCGGCGCGACCTGATAGCCCGCCTGGATCTTCTTGACCTCTTCGATGTCCGACGGGCCGAGCAGCTGCGTGCGGTACAGCACGAACGCCAGATCGGTGTCCGACCGGATGACCTCGTCGATCCCTTCGGGCTTCTCGCCTTGCCAGTTCGGCCCGGCCAGCAGGTACTTTCCGCCCCCGTTGCCGGTGGTGCGGCTGCCGACATACGCGAAGTTGTAGGTGTAGGCGTCGACGAACTGCAGGGAGTAGTACCGGTCCTGCTCGAATCGGCGGCACGGTCAGCACCAGCGGCTCGATACGCAGGTCGGCGCCGACAGTCGAGTAAGGCGTGTCCGAATTGGGGGTCTGGACCGTGGTGTCGTCAGGGGTGTACACCCGGGCGGTGTTGTGGATCTCGTTCCAGCCGCCCTTGTATTCGGGGTCCTGTTTGTCGACGAAGTAGCTGTACTGGACGCGATAGTTGTCGACCATCGGGAAGCCGTAGACATACGCCTCCTTGGCGATGGCCCGGGCCTCCTCGGGGCTGACGGCCGCCGCGGTCGGAGGCGCCGACGACGTCGACGACGCGTCCTCCTCGTTTGGTGTGTCGGTGGCACAGCCGGCCAGCAGCACGAGCGCCGCCAGCAGGATGGTCAGGCGATTGATCACCGCTCCTCCAGTTCTTTGGTGCGAGTGCCCATCGACCGACCGAGCGCGGCGACTTCGGCGTCCATCCGTGGAAGCAGGTCGGGGACGAATTTGAGGACCGGCCGCTCGCCGAGCGGTGTGGACAGCACGGGTTTGAGCCAGCGCAGAGCTCCCACCCAGCCGGGACAGTTGACCTGCCGCTTACGTTTCTCGATCCCTGCGACGAACGCGTCTCCGCACGCTTCGACCGAGGTCGTGCGGCTGAGCGGGAATGGCAGCTTGCTGACCATTTCTCCGAAGGTCGACAGATCGGCCTTGGACTCCCGGACCATCGGCGTGTCGATCCACGACATGTGCGCGGACCCGACGTCCACCCCGCGGTGGGCGACCTCGAGGCGCAGCGCGTTGGCGAACTGTTCGTTGGCCGCCTTCGCGGCGTTGTACGCGGCCAGACCGGGCGCGGCGGCGTACGCGGCCAGCGACGACACGATCAGCACGTAGCCGCGACGGTCGAGCACCGAGGGCAGCGTGGCGCGGACGGTGTGGAACACACCGAGGACGTTGACCTCCATCAGCGTGCGGAACGCCTGGGGATCGACCGTCAGCACCGAACCGTAGGAGGCGATGCCTGCGTTGGCCATCACCACGTCGATGCCACCGAATCGGTCCAGCGCGCTCGCCGCAGAAGCCTCCATCGCCGCGAGATCGCGCACGTCCGCCACGATCGTGTGCACGCGATCCCCGCCGAGCGCGTCGCGAAGTTCGGCGAGTGGCGGCTCATCGAGATCGGTGAGGACCAGCCTGGCTCCCCTGGCGTGCAGGCGCCGGGCCACCTCGGCACCGACACCGCGGGCGCCGCCGGTGATGAACACGGTCTTCCCGGCAATGGATCCCGCTGAGGTCACAGCCGAAACTTACTCCACGGGCGGTGGATTACAGCGGAACGCCAAGCAGCGCGTCGACAGCGGTGGCGACCGTCCGGGCCGCTGAGGTGTCGTGACCGCCGTAGGACAGCGCATCGGTAGCCCAACCATCAAGGGCGGCCAGCGCTTTCGGCGTATCGAGGTCGTCGGCAAGGTAGCGACGCACCCGGGCGACGACGTCGGTCGCGTCGGGTGCGGCAGCCAGGGCGGTCGCACTACGCCAGCGGTCCAGGCGAGCGTACGCCTCGTCGATCACAGCCGGGCTCCAGAACCGATCCTCGCGGTAGTGGCCGGCGAACAGTCCCAGCCGGATGGCCCCAGGGTCGACGCCGTCGCGACGAAGCTGCGAGACCAGCACCAGGTTGCCTCGGCTCTTCGACATCTTGTGGCCGTCCCAGCCGATCATCCCCGAGTGCACATAGTGTCGGGCGAATCGCCGTTCCCCGGAGACGGATTCGGCGTGAGCGGCGGAGAATTCGTGGTGCGGGAAGATCAGGTCGCTGCCGCCGCCCTGGATGTCCAGACCGGTGCCGATGCGGGTGAGCGCGATCGCGGCACACTCGACGTGCCAGCCGGGCCTGCCGGGCCCGAACGGCGACGGCCAGCTCGGCTCGTCGGGGCGCGCGGCGAGCCACAGCAGCGCATCGAGCGGGTCGCTCTTGCCCTGCCTGTCCGGGTCGCCGCCACGTTCGCCGAACAATGCCAGCATGGTGTCGCGGTCGTAGCCCGATTCGTAGCCGAACTGCACCGTGGCATCGGCGTGGAAGTACACGTCGGGGTACTGCGGGTCGTCGACGACATAGGCGGCGCCGGAGGCGAGCAATTTCTCCACCAACTCGATGACCTCGGCCACGGCTTCCGTGGCGGCCACGTAGTCGCGGGGCGGCAGCACCCGCAACGCCGACATGTCCTCACGGAACAGATCGGTCTCGCGGTCGGCGAGCTCGCGCCAGCCGATTCCGTCACGCTGCGCGCGTTCGAACAGTGGATCGTCGACGTCGGTGATGTTCTGCACGTAATGCACGTCGTGGCCGCCGTCCAGCCACAGCCGGTGCACCAGGTCGAACGTCAGGTACGTGGCGGCGTGGCCGAGGTGGGTGGCGTCATAGGGGGTGATGCCACAGACGTACATCGTTGCGGTGGGCCCGGGAGCCACGGGCCGCACCTGCCTATCGGCAGTGTCGTAGAGCCGCAGTTGCGGTCCACGCCCAGGCAGCACCGGAATATTCGGCGCCGACCACGATTGCATAGCCTCGACTTTAGACATCGACGTGTGCGACAAATCCGACGGCTGATTCATTCCCAGGCATGTCCCCGCCATCGTCATCGTCCGCTCCATCATCCCGCCATTGCCGCGATTCACCGGTACGCCGACCAGATCGCCTCTTGCAGGACACCGGCCAACTCGGGTCGGCACATCAGCAGATCCGGCAGGTAAGGGTCGCGGCGGTTGTAGATCAGCGGGGATCCGTCCAGGCGGGTCGCATGCATGCCCGCGGCCCACAGCACGCCTGCCGGCGCCGCGGAATCCCACTCCCACTGACCGCCGGCGTGTAGGTACGCATCGACGTCGCCGCGCACCACCGCCATCGCCTTGGCGCCTGCCGAGCCGATCCGCACGAGCTGGATGTCGAGCTGCTCGCGGATGCGCCACAGCACGGCGGGCGGACGGTTCGAGCTGGCGGTGATGCGGATCGGGCCATCGGCGCGGGGCGGGGGTGCGGTCACAGTGTCGGTGCGGTAGACCTCGCCCCGGGCGGGCAGGGCGACGGCAGCGTCGGTGATGGTGGGGCCGTCCTGGCCGGAGGAACCGGACGTGCGCTGCCACAGTGCGATGTGCACCGCCCAGTCGGCGCGCCCAGGCATGGAGTATTCGTACGTGCCGTCCACGGGGTCGACGATCCACACCCGGTCGGCCTCGACCCGGGACACGTCGTCAACGGCCTCCTCGGACAACACCGCATCGTGTGGCCGCTCGCGGTGCAGTCGGTCCAGGATCAGCGTGTTGGCCCGGCTGTCACCGGCATCGCCAAGGTCGTAAGGGTCGTAGAACCCGATCTGCTCGCGCATCGCGAGCAGCAGCTCACCTGCCTCGGCGGCCACTGTGGCGGCCAGCGCTGCGTCGGTGAGGGTCACTGACGTAGTAGAACATGTCAGAAGGCGGGCCACGGGATCGGCCGTCGCCGGTCAGCGGTCGGCATCACCGGATTACGCAGTAACGCAACGACTCTGGCGCGAAGCGCGGCGACCTCGCGTGGCGTGATGTGGCAGCACAGGTCGGCACCCAGGTCTGCTTTCAGTGCGTCGCCCAATCTCGCGACGTCGGTGAGGGTGTCGTCGTCGACCGGCTTACCCGCCCACCCCCACAGCACGGTGCGCAACTTGTCCTCGACGTGCAGGGTGACGCCGTGATCGACACCGTAGACGCCACCGTCCACCCCGGACAGCACGTGACCGCCCTTGCGGTCGGCGTTGTTGATCAGCACGTCGAACACCGCGATCCGGCGCAGCCGGTCGTCGTCGGCGTGCACCAGCGTGACCTCGTCGCCCGCGTAGTCGTAGGCCTGCAGCACGGGCAGGAACCCCGGCGGGATTTTTCCGGCAGGCAGCAGGTCGATCAGATCGGGGCCCGCGTCCTGCGCGGCGTCCGGGTCTACGTCACCGGGCTGGTCGACCCAGCGTTGCAGCATCCCCGGGCCGGCTGGACCATCGCGAATCATGGTGTACGGCACTATATTCCAGCCAAGTGCCGCCGAAACCAGATACGAGGCCACCTCGCGTCCGGCCAGGGTGCCGTCGGGAAAATCCCACAGCGGCGCCTCACCTCGCACCGGCTTGTACACACAGTGCTGGGTGCGATCGTCCAGCGTCGACTCACACAGGAACGTTGCATTGCTCGCCGACCGGATCCGTCCGAGGACGGTCAACTCGCCGCGTTGCAACACGTCATCGTCGGATCCGGCGTCAGGTGTCGTCATCGTCGGACCCGGCCAGCGCTCCGCGCCGGTAGCCGTTGGTTCGGACGCAGATGTGACCTTCGGGGTCCAGCGGCTCGTCGCACAGCGGGCAGGGGGGCCGCCCGGCCGAGATGACCCGGTTGGACCGGCTCGCGAACTGCCGCGCCGACTCCGGTGTCAGGAACACCCGGACCGCGTCGGGGCCGTCCTCGGAGTCATCGAGCACCACGGAGGCGTCGAACTCGGTCTCCGACACCGCGAGAAGCTCGACCACCACGGTCTGCGCCTCGGAATCCCAGCCCAGCCCCATGGTGCCGACCCGGAACTCGGCGTCCACCGGGGTGATCAGCGGGCTCAGGTCGTCGACGTCGGCGGTCTCCGGCGGGATCGGGGTACCGAAGCGGCGATTGATCTCGAGCAGCAGTGCGGCGATCCGCTCGGCGAGCACCGCCACCTGCTGCTTCTCCAGGATGACCGAGATCACCCGCTTCTCATGAACAGCTTGCAGGTAGAAGGTCCGATTCCCCGGCTGACCGACGGTCCCGGCCACGAAACGGTCGGGTGTGCGGAAGACGTGGATTTCGCGGGACATGGCAATCTCCAAAATACCGGCAACGCTCAGCAGAGCGTCACTCGGTGGAACCGCCGACCACTGCGTCACCGCTGGGGACGTCACCATCCTGCGGCTTCTCGGTGGCAGCTGGGGCGGGAGGAGCGGACAGTGCGGAGTTCAACGCGACGCCGGTGTGGTTGACGTGGATCACCATGGGTCGCAGCGGGGTGTAGCGGATGACACTCACCGACGCCGGGTCGGCGTTGATGCGCTGAAAGCTGTCCAGATGCGTACCGAGGGCATCGGCCAGCACCGACTTGATGACGTCACCGTGCGTGCACGCAACCCACACCACGTCGGCGCCGTGCTCCTCGGCCAGCCGCCGATCGTGTTCTCGGACCGCCGCCACCGCGCGTGCTTGGACCGCGGCCAGTCCTTCGCCATCGGGGAACACCGCGGCACTGGGCTGCTGCTGGACCACCGACCACAGCGGTTCCTTGACCAGTTCGCCGATCGTGCGGCCGGTCCAGGACCCGTAATCGACCTCGATGATCCGCTCGTCGACGACCGGTTGCAGTCCGAGCGCCGCGGCCAGCGGTTCGACCGTGCGCTCACACCGCAGCAACGGGGACCGCACGATCGCACGGATGGGCAACGCGCCGAGTCGCTCCACCAGAGCCGAGGCCTGCTCGCGACCGCGATCGTCGAGGTCGACGCCCTCGGACCGGCCCGCGAGGGTGTGCGCGGTGTTCGACGTGGAACGGCCGTGCCGCAGCAGCAGAACCGTCATGTAGCCGCCACCACCCCGGTCGAAAGCAGGATGAGCACCACGGTGCCCAGGATGATGCGGTAGCCGACGAACCAGTACATGCTGTGCCGGACCAGGAAACGCAGGAACCAGGCGACGGCGGCATACCCGACCACGAATGCGATCACGGTCGAGACGAGCAGTTGCACGCCGGTGGCGCTCATTCCCTCCCCGACCGGATGGAAGGCGTCGGGCAACGAGAAAAGGCCCGACGCGAACACCGCCGGGATGGCGAGCAGGAAACCGAACCGGGCAGCCAGCTCACGCTCCAAGCCGAGGAACAGGCCCGCGCTGATCGTCGCACCCGAGCGCGACACCCCCGGCACCAGCGCCAGACACTGCGCGAAACCGACGATGACGCTGTCCTTCCATGTGAGTTGTTCGACCCGCCGGGTCTGCCTTCCGACATACTCGGCGCCCGCGATGACGAAGGAGAACACGATCATCGCCGTCGCGATCAGCCAGAGATTGCGTGCGCCCGTGCGGATTTCGTCCTTGAACAGCAGGCCGAGCACGCTGATCGGGATGGTGCCGATGATCACCCACCAGCCCAGCCAGTAGTCGGCGTTGCGCTCCCCCGCGCGAAACAGTCCCGAGAACCACGCCTTGGCGATCCGCACGATGTCGCGCGCGAAGTAGACCAGCACGGCGGCCTCGGTACCGAGTTGACTCACCGCGGTGAACGACGCACCCGCGTCGTCGGTGAAGAACACCCTCGAAGCGATGGCCAGATGGCCCGATGAAGACACCGGCAGAAACTCGGTGAACCCCTGAAGGACCGACAGGATGACAACCTGCAGCCACGACATTTCAGGCACCCCCGTCACGACGACGACCGTACCGTGAGGTGGCCGGGCGGCTGTTTCGGCCGTTACCTGCCGTTGCGGGTTACCGGCTGCGCTTCGGCGATCGCATCACGCACGGTGGCGATCACGCTGCGCTCGTCGGTTATGTCGATGTCGGTGAACTTGCGGGTGGCTGTGGCAACGATGTCCTCAGCCTGCGGGACAGGGCCATGCAATCGGGGACGGTAGATCTCCACGACGAGCGTCTGGCGCACCACGTGAAACGAGAAGCTACGTCCGTCACCGAGCTGACCGAAACCACTTGCATGCACCCCGGTGGTGACGTCCTCAACGGAGAATTCCTGGCCAGTGACTTCGCTGTCCGTCGCGAGGGTCATGGTATGTACCATACCGCCGCCCGGACCCTCTGGTGCTCCCGACACTGCCGGTGGGTCGATACGACGATGCATAGACTGGCCTCCGATCGATACCCGACCTAGCTGGATCGAGATTTACCCATTGTTTCGCCACATAAACTCGCCGGTTCAGGTGTGTTGGGTGGGGACTGCTGTGTTGACGCTGGCTCTGGTTGCAGGGTGTTCGTCGAATCCGGTGGATGCTCCCCCGCCGACCATCCCCGCCGCCCACGCCGCCGACTCTCCCCCGGTGACCGATTCCCCGCCGGGACTGATCCAGCCGTTAGCGGGACGCACGCAGGCCGCCGCGTTCGATGCGGCGACGAGGGCACTGGTCGTGCTCTCCCCCGGGCCGGGCGACCGCTCACTGGTCACCGTCATCTCCCCGACGAAGGCACCAGGCGCGGTCGAGTTGGACGGCACGGCGACTGCGCTGGCCGTCGACGGCGACGGTCGGGCGTTCCTCTCGACGCGCGGCGGCTACTTCCGGTTCGACGTCACGACCGGCGACGTGACGAAGGTGGACGTCGACGGACAGGGCGGCGTGGACTTCACCGCGATAGCGCGGCGCACCGACGGGCGGCTGGTTCTGGGGAGCGCCGACGGGGCCGTCTACACGCTGGCCTCCGACACCGCCGTCGGCGCGCAGCTCAAGATCTTCGCGCGCGTGGATGCCGTTGTCACACAGGGTAATACCGCAGTCGTGCTGGACCGCGGGCAGACATCGGTGACGAGTCTGAACGACGAGGGCACCACCTCGGAACACGCGCTGCGCGCAGGTGAGGGCGCCACCACCATGTCCGCGGACACGGCGGGACGGGTCCTGGTGGCCGACACCCGTGGCGGTGAGTTGCTGGTGTACGGCGTGAGCCCACTCATCCTGCGCCAGCGCTACCCGGTGCCGGATTCGCCCTACGGGCTGACCGGCTCCGGACCTGGCAACGGGTTGGCCTGGGTGGCACAAACGGCGACGAACACCGTCGTTGGTTACGATCTGTCGACCGGGATCCCCGTCGAGAAGGTGCGATATCGAACCGTGCGACAACCGAACTCGCTGGCCTTCGACGACGCGTCGGGCACCCTGTATGTGGTGTCCGGTTCGGGAGCGGGCGTCCAGGTGATCAAGGGGGCGGGCCGCCAGTGAGCGCTTGCGCGAAGAGCAGACCACGATGAGCGCGGGCTCGCGAGGCCGGATGCCCGCCGCATGGAGCAAGGCGGTAGCGGAAGATTCCGGCGAATACGAGTGGATCCCGTTGCGTCTTCCTCCCGAAGTCACCCGCGTGAACGCGTCGATCCGGTTGTCCATCGAGGCCGAGTACCGCGGCTGGGAGCTGACCCGGGTCCGGCTCTACACCGATGGCTCGCGGCGGGTCCTTCTGCGGCGCAGGAAACGCTCCGACGCCCCACCCGGCCCGGATCAGCCGGGGTTGTGATGTACGCAGCGCTGCGCAAGGCGCTCTTCCTGGTCCCGCCCGAACGCATCCACACGGTGGTATTTGCGGGGCTGCGGACCGCGACCACGCCCGCACCGCTGCGCAGGCGGCTGGCCCGCCGGCTGGCCCCGCAGGATCCCGTGTTGGCCAGCACCGTCTTCGGAGTGCGGTTCCCCGGACCGCTCGGGCTGGCGGCGGGCTTCGACAAGGACGGCGTCGGCGTCCATACGTGGGGCGCCCTCGGCTTCGGTTATGCCGAATTGGGCACCGTGACCGCGCAGGCGCAACCCGGCAACCCCTCGCCGAGGATGTTCCGGCTCCCCGCCGACCGGGCCCTGCTCAACCGGATGGGTTTCAACAACCACGGGTCCGGCGCGCTGGCGGTCCAGCTGACCCGCAACACCTCCGACGTGCCGATCGGCGTGAACATCGGCAAGACCAAGGTGACACCGCCCGAACTGGCGCCCGAGGACTACGCCGAAAGTGCCCGTCTTCTCGGACCGCTGGCCGCCGTACCTGGTGGTGAACGTGAGCTCCCCGAACACCCCCGGCCTGCGCGATCTGCAGTCGGTCGAGTCGCTGCGGCCCATCCTCGCGGCGGTGCTGGCCGAGACGTCTACACCGGTCCTGGTCAAGATCGCACCCGACCTCGCCGACGGCGACATCCTCGAAATCGCCGATCTGGCAATCGAACTGGGATTGGCCGGGATCGTCGCCACCAACACGACGATATCGCGCGACGGGTTGGCCACACCGGGAGTGGACGCGCTGGGCCCCGGCGGCATCTCCGGCGCCCCGGTCGCGCGCCGCGCCGCCGAGGTGTTACGCCTGCTGTACGCGCGGGTCGGCGACCGACTGGTGTTGATCAGCGTCGGCGGAATCGAGACCGCCGACGATGCGTGGGACCGCATCGTCGCGGGCGCCTCACTGCTGCAGGGCTATACCGGATTCGTATACGGCGGCGGGCTGTGGGCCAAGACGATCCACGACGGCATCGCCCGCCGCCTGCACGAGAATGGATTCCGCAGCCTCACCGACGCGGTCGGCTCGGCGGCGCGTTAGTTCTGTTCGTACGTCCCGGTGATCAGCGCACGGGCGATCGCGTGCCCGAACAGGTTGAACCCCAGGTAGGCCGGGGTGGCTTCAGCGGGGACGTCGAGCTTCTCGACGTCGACAGCGTGAACGGCGACGATGTAGCGGTGCACGCCGTGCCCGGCGGGCGGGGCCGCTCCGATGAACCGCTTCAGGCCGGCGTCGTTGGCCAAAGTGACTGCGTCACCGGGGAATCCGCTCGCACTGCCGTCGCCGACGCCGGCGGGCAGGTCGGTGACCGTCGCGGGTAGGTTGAACACCGCCCAGTGCCAGAATCCGGACGCCGTCGGTGCGTCGGGGTCGTAGACGGTGACAGCGAAACTGCGGGTGGTCTCCGGGAACCCGGACCAGCTCAGCTGTGGCGAGACGTCCGACCCGCCCGCTCCCATGATGCCGCTGACCTGATCGTTGCCCCACGGCTGCCCGTCGGTGAACGTCTCCGAGGTCACGGTGAACGTCGGAAGCTCAGGCAGGAACTCGTACGGGTTGTAGTCGAACGCCATCGGTGGCCACTCCTTTTTCTTTCGGTTGGTCGATCACGAATGCAGCAGGAAGTTCTCGAGGACCTCTGCGCCGAACGTCAATGCATCCACGGGTACCCGCTCGTCGACGCCATGGAACAACGCGGCGAAATCCAGCTCTGGGGGCAGCCGCAGCGGCGCGAAGCCGAAGCAGCGAATCCCCAAGCGGGCGAAATGTTTTGCATCAGTACCGCCGGACAGCATGTAGGGCACGATGCGCGCCTGCGGGTCGGCGGCCAGGATCGCATTGTTCATCGCCGCCAGCAGTTCACCGTCGAACGGGGTTTCATACGAGGGCAGATTGGTGATCCATTCTCGCTTGACGTCGGGCCCGATCAACTCGTCGACCTCGCGCTCGAACTCGGCGAGCCGACCGGGCAGCACCCGGCAGTCCACGACGGCCTCGGCCGTCGCCGGAATGACGTTGGCCTTGTACCCGGCCTTGAGCATCGTCGGGTTGGCGGTGTCGCGCAGCGTGGCGCCCACGATCCGCGCGATCCCGCCGAGCTTGGCGACGGTGCCTTCGATGTCCGGCGAGGCGGGGTCGAACGCGTACCCGGTCTCCTCGCCCACCGCGGTGAGGAACTGTTCGACCGATTCGGTCAGCACGATCGGAAAGCGGTGTCTGCCCAGTCGGGCGACGGCTTCGGCCACCGCGGTGACGGCGTTGTCGTCGTGCACCATCGACCCGTGCCCGGCGCGGGCGCGTGCCGTCAACCGCATCCACAGCATGGCCTTCTCGGCGGTCTCGATGAGGTAGAGGCGCCGGTCGCCGCCGTCGCGGCGCGGCACGGTCAGCGAGAATCCGCCGACCTCGCCGACTGCCTCGGTGACCCCTTCGAACAGGTCAGGACGGTTGTCGACGAGCCACTTGCACCCGTAATTGCCGCCGGCTTCCTCGTCGGAGACGAACGCGAACACCAGGTCGCGCGGCGGCACGATGCCCGCGCGTTTGAAGTGCCGGGCGACGGCCAGGATCATCCCGACCATGTCTTTCATGTCGACGGCACCGCGGCCCCACACGTAGCCGTCCTCGACAGCGCCGGAGAACGGGTGCACGCTCCAGTCGGAGGCCTCGGCGGGCACGACGTCGAGATGTCCGTGCAGCATCAGTGCGCCGCGCGAGCGATCGGCACCCTCCAACCGGGCGAACACGTTGGCCCGGCCCGGCGCACCGGCCTCGATGTATTCGCACGTGAACCCCACCTCCTGGAGCTTGGGCGGCGACCCAGCCGGCACATTCGGCCTCACCTTTCGTGGTGGCGGGCTCGCCGGTGTTGGAGGTGTCGAACCGGATCAGCGTGCTGACGAGGTCGACGACCTCGTCGCTGGGCGTCTGAGCGCCTTCGAGACGGTTCACAGTTCCCTTTCCTACCACTGTTGACCACCACCGCTGGTGCGCCTTGCCCTTGGTTTGGGCCCCGGGCGGCTCATCCGATAACCTAAGCTGCCTTCGAACTGGTCCGAGTGGCGGAATGGCAGACGCGCTAGCTTGAGGTGCTAGTGCCCTATTAACGGGCGTGGGGGTTCAAGTCCCCCCTCGGACACATCCGGCGACACGACTTAGGTCGGCCGTCGCCTTGACCCGTCGCAAGTAGGGGTCGTAGTCAAGACGCAACCTAGGCTTGCATACACCTGTGGGCGTTCCGCCCCGGTTGCCTCACCAAGCACCGCTGACAGCCCGCCCAACTCCTCGACCAATTCGCTGATCTGCGCGACAGACATGACGCGGGGTCTTTCGGATCTTTTAAGGCGGGGCTTCAGCTCGTCGCGCTCCGCCGTGCGGCGACGCAATGCAGCGGTCAAGTCCTCAACGGCCACGCCAGACTCCACTGCGTTAACCAAAGCAGCGACCTTCCTATTCGCCTCGCTGAGCTGGCGATACAGGGCGGCTGTCAGGCGGCATAGCCAGATTCTGTTGCCGGGTCACGGAGCTAGACGGTGCGCGGGTGATCGCTGAGATCTGCAGGTACAGAACGCGACTTACCTAGCTCACAGCGGTAGAGGATGCGGGTCATTCGCTTCCCGACGCGGGCGGCACCCTGCATCCGTCGTCCACATGCGGCGCAGAACAGCAGCCCACGCAGCGCATACGGCACCGTCGATTCCCTGCTGCAGACGAGACTGGGACCACGCCGCGCGAGTGTGCGAAGACGAACAGCCTGAGCCAAATCGTCATGGATCAGCGCCTCGTGCGTGCGGCGGTCCGTGCCTCAAGATCGTGATCGTCGACGATGACGTCCGTTGGTCGCGGGTTCGAGCCCCGCCCCCCATTTCAACGCTGTATTACCTCGGCTGCGGCCTGACGTTTTTACTTCAGCTGATCGCTGACAGCGTTTCAGCTGATGCTTTACACCTACTTCGGTTGCAAGCACTCTGCGGGCGTGGTGAACGTGTCCTGGGGTGACGACCGCGTCGATGAGACCGGCTCCGTCACGTGGCGAAGGGCGGGCCCCTGACGCAAGCGCACCGCGCTGTGCCCCGTTAATGGGCCTTTCCAGGTCGGGACCGCGCCCGCTTGTCCGCCGCTTCCTGTTCCGCGGACGTGACGACGACCGCGTCCGCGCCGGGAAACACAGTTGCCACATGTCCGGTGGTGAGCCATCGCACCGTGTATGGCGGCGAGCCGTCCGCCGAACGCACCTCGGTGATCTTCCCGCGCTGATCCGATCGCTCCACTGTCGTGCCCTTGATAACCAACCAGTCGCCTACTTTGGCCTTCATCGCCCAATCCTTCCCTTTGCTTCCGTTCCATCGTCCGCGCGCCCGCCACTCCTGGGAAGGACATGCCGCTGGTCGATTCCTGCGTATTCGTCGCTCGTTTTAGAGGTGTGTCTCGGCGGTGTTGACCGTCTCTCGGGATGACGACCACGAGGTGTTGTGCCGTCGTTGGTCTTGCCGATGTGGTGGCTGTTGTCGGCTTGGGTTTGATCTTGGTGGTCTGCACCGTCAGTGTGTCGAGGAACTGATGGGTGCACGGCGCCCCGCTGATCTTGGCCGAGACCTTCGGGGGCACCGTGCGTAGTGCGGAAGGCACTGATGGTCACGGTAGAGGTCGATCCTGTGTGCGTCGAGTCCCGGCTATCGGCTGGTGAGGTGTCGTGCCCGTCGTGCCCGGACGGGGTGCTGGCCCGGTGGGGTTTCGCTCGTTCTCGCGGTGTTGTCGGGGTGGCTGAGCGGGTGCGGCCTCGACGGTCTCGGTGCCGCTCGTGTGCGGTGACGCATGTGTTGTTGCCGGTCAGCTTGTTGTTGCGCAGGGCCTACTGGCGGATCTGATCTGGGCGGCGTTGGTGGCCAAGGCGGCCGGGGCCGGGCACCGGGTGATCGCGCTCGCCGCGGGGGTGGACGTGTCGATACCGAAGGCAACCGGATCGCGGTGCGGGGATGTGATCGCCGCGGTCGGTGCGGCGACTGCCCCTGACGTCAGGGGCGTGGATGGTTCATCGTCGCGGGGATGACTGCCCGGCAACGGGTTTGGGTGGCATCGCTGCGATGAGGAGAGTGCGTTGCCCAGTGAGGATGAGAAACGGCGTGAACGAGGCCAGCCGGTCGGGCTGTTCCGCTACCAATTGGGCGTCGTGGCGTGTACTGCCGTCGGTGGCCCGCCACCCAAGCTGGTCGACGGGCGCGAGCTGGGGACTTGGATGGGAGCTGTCAAGCCCCATATCCGAACCTTCGACCAGGTGGCTATCAACTGGCGTCGCGGCACGCTGTGAAACCGGAGTGTCAAGAGCGGAGCAGAATGCGCAGTATGGAGCTTACGGAGGCGCTGGTAACGGAGGACATCACGCCATTTGAGCGGGAACGACTGCGGAGGCGCTTGAGGAGGAAGTAAAAGGCAACTTCCCGCCGATAGCCAGCTCCTGCGCGTGGTGGACTGGGATCCGGCGGGTGGCCACGCAGTGTAAGACGCTCCAGGCATGAGGAAGTACCGGGTCGCGTACGAGACGGAACCCCGCGATTTGGGCCGCTCGAGGCCAAAGTCGTGCTCAGCTGACGATTCGGGCGCAAAATTGAGGTGCGCGTCTAACACCTGGGAGCCGCTATGAGCGAGCAACTGTACGACTTTTTCGGCGAGATCTTCCGGCGGTACTTCAGACCCGCCATCGACGCATATCCGCGAATGGGTGGAGCACCCGTCGAAAGGTTGTTCAGGCTGACCGATGACGTCCCGGATCGATTGGCACAGACCCAGCGCGCCGCAATGGCGTGGGGCAACGCCGAGACTCCGAACGCCAGGATCACCTCGGAACTCTTCGTGATCACCCAACACGGACTGATGTATGCCGCGGGGTTCAACGAGTCGCGCCGGGCGCTGTATTACCTGGCCACGCCGCCCGCATTGTTCGATCCGTTCGTCGATCAAGTCGACACCGCCGGACTGCGGGAGGGCGCGGTAGTCGTGGTGGACAGCCGGTTCGGCCGCGATCTCGCATCCGCGCATCCGATGGACGCCGCGCTGCGCCAGATACTCGATGCGCACCTGGCGTTGCGGGTGGATTTGCCCGCGTAGCTATTTTCTTCGCCGTGGGGGGAGATGCCGGCCGGCCGGCGCGGCACGGAGCACGCCACGCAGCGCGAGCGCAAACCCATCAGCAGGACGCCGCCCAGCACAAACATCCACCCCTGTGCCACCAGCATGGCCTGCTTGTCGACGAAGAAATCCCGAATTGCCGTGGAGTCGTCCCCGGGCGACGGGCGACTACCCGGGAGGACTCCTGCGCTGGGCCGCGACCAGCACGTATCCGATCCCGGCGACGCCAGCGAGTTGATTCCAGCGACCGTTCGTCATCAGTTACCCCCGCCGGTATGGGATCGCCTGCCCACGCTACGACGCGGTGCCGGTCTGTGGCGCGTCATCACATTGACGGTCCCTGCGACAACGGCATCACAGGGATGCTGACAGTAAGGGATGCATGCACGACGCAGTCAACGGATACGGGCACAAGTTCTTGCGGGCGCGCGACGTCGTGGCGGGACACCGACCTGTCGACGGTGAACTTCACGGACAAGGTGCGCGGAAAGTCTGCATGGCCGAGGGTGGCAGCCGCGCGGGATTTCGTGCGCCGTGAGATCAGTAGACGTCGCGGACGTAGCGCTTCTCGGCCACCATCTCGCGCTTGTAGTCGCGTGCGGCGTCCGAACTCATCCCACCGTGCGTGCGAATGATCGCGGTGAGGGCGTCGTCGACGTCTTTGGCCATCCGCCCTGCGTCGCCGCAGACGTAGAAGTGGCCGCCGTCGTCGAGCCAGCGCCAGACATCGGCGCCGTAGTCGAGCATCTTGTGCTGCACGTACACCCGCTGGGGCTGGTCGCGGGAGAACGCGAGGTCCAGCCGGTTGAGGTGGCCGTCGTCAACCATGTCCTGCAGGTCTTCCTGGTAGTAGAAGTTCTGCGCGCGGTGCTGATCACCGAAGAACAGCCAGTTCGGTCCGGTGTGGCCGAGAGCGCGCCGCTCCTGCAGGAAGCCGCGGAACGGCGCGATGCCGGTACCCGGTCCGACCATGATCATCGGCGTGTGGGATTCCTGGGGCGGCCGGAAGTGCGGGGAACGCTGCAGGAACACCGGCACCGGTGTGCAGTCGGGCAGGTCGGCGAGGTAGGTCGACGCCACGCCGCCCCGGGGACCGCCGTCAGCGCCCCGGTAGCGCACGACCGACACGGTCAGCTGAACCTCGTGCGGGTTGACCAGCGGGCTCGAGGAAATCGAGTACTGGCGCGGAGTGAGCCGCACCAGAACCTCCTGCCACAGCTCGGGTTCGGCGCGAACCGCGAACTCGGCGACCAGGTCGAGCCCGTTGCGGTTCACCAGCCACTTATCGAGTGCGCCCCGGTCGTTGCGCAGCTTCTTGGCGGTGCCCGCCTCCGGGCAATGCTCCGCGACGAACTTCACCAGGTTCGACGTCACCTTGCCGACGTCGTAGTGCCGTGTCAGCGCCTCTCGCAGGGAGACCTGCGCCCCGTCGACGACGACGGCCTCGTCCCCATTGAAACCCGTTGCGGACAGCCAGCTTTCGACAACCGGCTGCGAGTTGACCACGCAGACGCCCAGCGAGTCACCGACCGAATACGCCACGTCGTGCTCGCTGATGTCGAAGCCGAACTGCCGCACCTCCTTGCTCGATCCCTCCGGCGTCAGCCGGTGTTGCGGCACAGCGGGGCCGCAACGGGATTCGCGCGCGTGAACAGTCGCGAGGCGGGCTCGGAGCGGTCTCGGCCCCGACGCCGGCGCCGGCCTCGGGGGCCATGAGACCGATGACCGAATCCGCCCACTGGGCCAGCGGTTGGTCGTCGTAGGCCTCGTGCTCGGCACGATCGAGCATCCTGGTGGCGCCGAGGTCGGCGAACCGGGTGTCCAGAGATTTCGCGTGGCCGCAGAAATTGTCGTAGGACCGGTCGCCGATGCCGAGCACCGTGTACCGCAGGCCTTCCAGCGAGGGCGCCTCGGGCGATTCCAGGCGTTCCCAGAAGTCGGCGCCGTTGTCCGGCGGTCCGCCGTCGCCGAACGTGCTGGTGACGATCACGACCTCACCTGCTTCGGACAGGTCGGCGAGGTCGACGTCGTCCATGGCGCGCAGGCGGGCACCGCTCAGCCGTTCACCCAGCTTTCCTGCGAACTCTTCGGCGTTACCGGTCTGCGACGCCCACAGCACCAACGGACCCGCCGCGACACCGGGGTCGGGCGTGACGGTGTCGAGCCTGGAGTAGCGCCCGGCGAGCAGTCCGTCGACCCAGAGCCGGGCGCTCGCACCGACCGGCGCGGCGGCAGGCAGCACCGGGACCCCGGGCAACCCGTCCGCGATACCGGCCAAGAACCCTGCGAGATAATACTTTTCCTCGTCGGTCAGTTCGGGTGCGCCCGCCGGTACCGGTACGACGGACTCGACGGGCACCGGCGTCAGCCGCACCGCGCACACCTTGAACTCCGGCTGCAGCGAATCCGGGTCGACGGCATCGTTGGTGAGCGCGTTGACGGTCAGGTGCTCGCCGTGCTCGTCGTTCCAGTGGAACGGCACCCAGGTGTTGCCGGGCCGTACCCGGTCGGTGACGACCGCGGGGAGCACCGCGCGGCCGCGGCGCGACACCAGTTCCACCTGGCGCCCATCGGAGATCCCCAGCGTGGCTGCGTCTTCGGGATGGATCTCGACGAACGGGCCTGGGTTGAGCTTGTTGAGCTTGGCGACCTTGCCGGTCTTGGTCATGGTGTGCCACTGGTGCTGCAACCGGCCGGTGTTGAGCACCATCGGGAACTCGTCGTCGGGCAGTTCGGCGGCATCCATGTGCGGGCGGGGGTGGAACACCGCGCGCCGGGACGGGGTGGCGAATGCCAACCGGGGTCGGCGGCCGTCGGCATCGACGAAGAGCTCTTGGGAGACACCGTCATTGATGTAGCGGATCGGGTTGCGGTCGCTGGAGCCGACGGGGCTGTCCTCGGGCGGGCACGGCCACTGCACCGGGGTTTCGCGGAGTCGCTCATAGGTGATGCCGCGTAGGTCGTATCCCGTGCGGGGATTGTGGAACCGGCGGATCTCGTCGAAGATCTCGTTCGCTCGACTTGTAGTCGAACTGGTCGCCGAATCCGAGATGCCGCGCTACTCCACAGATCAGCTCCCAGTCGGGCCTGGCGTCCCCGGCGGCGGGAATGGACTGCTGCAGCAGGGTCAGGTTGCGGTCGGAATTGACCATGACGGCGTCGGCCTCGGCCCACAGCGTGGCAGGCAACATGATGTCGGCGTACCGGTTGGTCGCGGTGTCGCGCGTAGGCGTCCTGGGTGATCACCAGCTCCGCGGCCTGTAATCCGACGATGGTGGTGTCCCGATTGGGCATGCTGACAACAGGGTTCGTGCAGATGATCCACACGGCCTTGATCTCGCTGCGGCCAGTTGCCGGAACATGTCGACTGTGCCTGGCCCGAACGTCGGACCGGATGGTGCCCGGTTCCAGCTCCCACTGTTGCTCGACGAAGGTTCGGTCGTCTGCGGACAGCACCGCTCGCTGACCCGGCAGACCCGGGTCCCATGTAACCCATTTCGCGTCCGCCCATGGCGTTGGGCTGACCGGTCAGCGACAGCGGACCGCTGCCGGGGCGGCAGATGGCTCCGGTGGCCAGGTGCAGGTTGCAGATCGCGTTGGCGCTCCAGGTGCCGTGGGTGCTCTGGTTGAGGCCCACTGTCCAGCAGGTCATCCAGTCGCCCGCTTCGGCGATCATGGTCGCCGCGGCTACCGGATGTCGGCTTCGGCCAGTCCGGTGATCTCGGAGACCCGGTCCGGTGGGTATCCGGCCAGGAAGTCGCGGCATCGCCTCCCAGCCCTCGGTGTGCTCGGCGATGAACTCCTGGTCGATGGCACCGTCTTCGACGAGCAGGTGCAGGATGCCGTTGAGCAGGGCGAGGTCGGTGCCAGGCCGAATCTGCAGGAATAGGTCGGCCTTCTCCGCCGTAGTGGTGCGGCGGGGGTCGACGACGATCAGCTTGGCGCCCGCCTTGAGCCGATCGGCCATTCGAGAAAGAGAATCGGGTGGCAGTCGGCCATGTTGGAGCCGATCACGAAGAACAGGTTGGTGCACGTCGAAGTCGGTGTAGGAGCCGGGCGGGCCGTCGGAGCCCAGCGACTGCTTGTAGCCCGTTCCGGCGCTTGCCATGCACAGCCGTGAATTGGACTCGATGTGCTTCGTGCGGAGGAAGCCCTTCGCGAGTTTGGTTGCCAGATACTGCGATTCGATGGACATCTGGCCGGAGACGTAGAGGGCCACCGCGTCCGGTCCGTGTTCGTCGACGATGGCGCGCAGCCGCCTGCCCGCTTCGGCCGACCGCGTCGTCGACGTCGGCGGCCACCGGGTCGTCGTCGCGCGACGGCCGCAGCAGCGCCGACGTCAGCCGGCCGTCGTCGGCGCGCCATCATCTCCGCGTGGGTGGCGCCCTTGGTGCACAGCCGCCCGAAGTTGGTGGGGTGCAGCTTGTCTCCGGACACCCTGGCGATGACCGGGGCACCCGTAACGGGGTCGGTGCGGGTCTGTACCGCGATCCCGCAGCCGACGCCGCAGTACGAACACGCCGTTCGGACCACGACTAGCCCGTTGGCACCGGAGCGGCAGCGCGACCGATGTGCTCCCCGGAATGCGCCCGGTGCTCGTGCAATCCGCAGGAAGACCACCCACGTGACGATCGCGCAGACCACGTAGAAGGCGAGGAAGACCCAGAACGCGTTGGTGGCCGACTTCGCGTCGCCGACGTAGGACGCGCGCAGCACGACGTTGATGAACACGCCGCCGAGCGCGCCGACCGCGCCGGCGAACCCGATCAGCGCGCCCGACATCGCGCGCGACCAGGCCGCCTTCTCCGTCGCGGCTCCAGCTCGTCACGTGCCCTGCGCCTTGGCCTCGAAGATCGACGGGATCATCTTGTAGGTCGAGCCGTTGCCGATGCCCGGACAGGATGAACAGCAGGATGAAACCGGCGACGTAGCCGATCATCTGGCCGCCGGTGGGCGCACCGGACATTCCGTCGTCGATCATGCCGGTGGTCACCAGGATGCCCGCGGCGAACATCATCGCGACGAACGTGTACAGCGTGATCTGCCCGCCGCCGATCCGGTCGGCGAGCTTGCCGCCGAACGGCCGCGAGATCGAGCCGAGCAGCGGACCGAGGAACGAGATCTGCGCGGCGTGCAGCGAGGCCTGCGCGGCGGTGTCGCCGCCGGCGAGGTAGTTGATCTGCAGCACCTGCCCGAAGGCGAACGAGAAACCGATGAACGACCCGAACGTGCCGATGTAGAGGAAGCTCATCACCCAGGAGTGCTTGATAGCGCAACGCTTCGGCGAGCGCGCCGAGGTTCGACTGTCTGGTTGCCGCAGGTTGTCCATGAACAGCGCGGCGCCGACCGCGGCGCAGGCGATCAGCGACGAGGTAGATGGCGCAGACGATCTCGGGCGCGGTGTTGCCGACGCGTGGCGATGACGAGCAGGCCGACCAGCTGGATGACGGGCACGCCGATGTTGCCGCCGCCGGCGTTGAGGCCCAGCGCCCAGCCCTTGAGCCGCTGCGGGTAGAACGCGTTGATGTTGGTCATCGACGACGCGAAGTTGCCGCCGCCGAAGCCGGCGAACGCCGCGACCACCATGAACGTGGTGTAGGACGTGCCGGGGTTCTTCATGTACGTACAGCGTCAGCACCGTCGGGATCAGCAGCAGCAGTGCGCTGACGATCGTCCAGTTGCGGCCGCCGAACTTGGCAGGGGCGATGGTGTACGGGATGCGCATGAACGCGCCGACCAGCGTCGGCATCGCCACCAGGTAGAACTTGCCCGCGGCGTCGATGCCGTAGACGTCCTGCGGCATGAACAGCACCATCACCGACCAGATCGACCAGATCGAGAAGCCGACGTGCTCGGCGAAGATGGACCAGATCAGGTTGCGTTTCGCGACGTTCTTGCCGCCCGACTCCCAGGCCTCGACGTCCTCGGCGTCCCAGTGCTCGATATCGCGCTTACGGGTCGCGGTCGGACTCGCGTTAGTTGCCATGGCTCCAAGTTTACTGCCGGGCCATTCCGCGGCCGTTGCGCGCCGATGTCGCGCGAGTGAAAACTCACCCTCACACTGCAGGTCAACTCACGGCGAGGCGTGTGCGGGACAAGGGGATCCACGGCCGTCTTGCGGACGAAACGAACGCGAAACAATCGCGCCCTAGCTTCGAGAGCATGAGCGACGGCAGCACTCCCCGTTTCCTGCAGGGCGCCTTCGAGTTCGAGGGCAACGGCTACGACAAGCCGGTGCCGATCGACGACTCCCTGCGCTACGTGGTGCCGGCCGGCGCCATCACCCAGCCGGTGTACTTCCGCGGCGGCAACTCCAGCGAACGAGATGATCACCGTGGTGCTGTTCCGCGACGGCACGCCGATGCGGTACTTCCCGATCGCCGCCAAGGGCGCCACCCACGTGGCGCTGCGGGTGGTCGAGGATCTGCTCGCCGACACCGTGCTCGAACTGTACGTCGCCGCACCGGCGGGATGCACGGGCACCGTCGATCGTCGACCTCGGCCTGGTGGAGGTCTGATGGCCCAGCGTCTGGTGGTCGTCGGCAACGGCATGGCGGGCGTGCGCGCCATCGAGGAGATCCTCGCCCGCGGTGGCGGCGAGCTGTTCGACGATCACCGTCTTCGGCGACGAACCGTACGGCAACTACAACCGCATCCTGCTGTCGAATGTGCTTGGCGGGCAGCCGGACGATCGACGACGACGGCGAGATCTACCTCAACGCGCTGGACTGGTACGCCGACAACGGCATCGACCTGCGGGCCGGCGTGCGGGTGGTGCGCATCGACCGCTACGCGCGCCTGGTGCACGCCGACGACGGCACCGTGCTGCACTACGACAAGCTGATCCTGGCCACCGGCAGCCGGTCGTTCTTCCCGCCGATGGCGGGCCTGTGGGCCGACGACAAGACGCTGGCCGACGGGGTGTTCGGGTTCCGCACCCTCGACGACTGCATGGGCATGATCGCCGAGGCCGCGCACCGCACCAAGGCCGTGGTGATCGGCGGCGGGCTGCTCGGTCTCGAAGCGGCTCGCGGGCTGCAGAACCGCGGTCTGGCCGTCGACGTCGTGCACGCCGGCCCGACGCTGATGAACGCCCAACTCGACGACACGGCCGGCGCGATCCTGCGGAGGTCGGTGGAAGACCTCGGCATCACGGTGCACACCGAGAAGCGCACCACCGAGGTGCGTCATCGACGACGACGGCAGGCTGTCCGGCATCGTGTTCTCCGACGGGACGCGCATCGACTGCGACATGCTGGTGATCGCGGCCGGCATCCGGCCCAACGTCGGCCTGGCGCAGCGGGCCGGGCTGACCGTCGAACGCGCGATCGTCGTCGACGATCACATGCGCTCGGTCGACGACGACGACGTCTACGTCGTCGGCGAGTGCGCCCAGCACCGCGGCCAGGTCTACGGGCTGGTGGCACCGCTGTGGGAGCAGGCCAGGGTGCTGGCCGACCACCTGACCGGCACGAACACGGCGGCGGCCTATCACGGGTCGCGCACCGCGACGAAGCTCAAGGTGGCCGGCGTGGACGTGGCGTCGATGGGCGCTCAAGGCGCCCGAGCAGCCCGACGACGAGTTCGTGCAGTACTCCGAACCCAGGCACGGCGTCTACAAGACGATCGTCATCCGCGACGGGAAGCTGGTGGGCGCCACGCTGCTCGGCGATGTCAGCAAGGTGTCGTTCCTGACCCAGGCGTTCGACAGCGGGCTGCCGCTGCCCGACGAGCGGGTGTCGCTGATGTTCGACATCGGCACCCCGGACGTCGCGGTCGGCGTCGCCGAGCTGGCCGACGACGCCCAGGTCTGCAACTGCAACGGGGTGTCAGCAAGGGCGCGCTGGTGGCCTGCGTCCACGAGCGGCGAGACGTCGGTGACGCGGCGTGATGGCGAAGACGAAGGCGGGCAAGGGCTGCGGCTCGTGCAAGGAACTCGTCGGCCAGGTCGTCGAGTGGGCGGCCGGCGGCGCGGTCACCGAGGACCCGTCGGCGTCGTGGTACGTGCCCGGGGTGCCCGTACGACAAGCCGACGCTGATGCGCCACATCCGCGAACTCGAATTGCATTCGGTGTCCTCGGTGTTCGCCGCGCTGGCACCCGACGGCAAGGAGGACGCCGGCTCGAAAATGGCGCTGGCGTCGCTGCTGGAGACGATGTGGGCCGACGAGTACGTCGACGAGCGCGACGCCCGGTTCATCAACGACCGCGTGCACGCCAACATCCAGCGCGACGGCACGTTCTCGGTGGTGCCGCAGATGAAGGGCGGCGTGACGAACGTGGCGCAGCTGCGCAAGATCGCCGACGTCGCCGAGAAGTACGCGATCCCGATGATCAAGCTGACCGGCGGCCAGCGCATCGACCTGCTCGGCGTGCGCAAGGAGGATCTGCCCGCGGTGTGGGCGGATCTCGACATGCCGTCGGGCTACGCGTACGGCAAGAGCTTCCGGACCGTGAAAACCTGTGTGGGCAGCGACTTCTGCCGCTACGGGCTCGGCGACTCGACGGCGCTGGGCATCGCGATCGAGGAGCGCTACCAGGGCCTGGCGAGCCCGGCGAAGATGAAGCTGGCCGTCACCGGCTGTCCGCGCAACTGCGCCGAGGCGCTGTGCAAGGACCTCGGCGTCGTCGCGGTCGACGGCGGGCGGTGGGAGATCTACGTCGGCGGGGCGGCGGGCGCGCACATCCGCAAGGGCGACCTGCTCGCCACCGTCGACGACCCGGAGACCGTGATCACGCTGACCGGCCGCTTCCTGCAGTACTACCGGGAGAACGCCAACTGGCTGGAGCGCACCTACAAGTTCGTGCCGCGGGTGGGCATCGAGCACATCCGCGCGGTGGTGGTCGACGACAGCCGAGGGCGTCGCGGCGCGGACTGGACGCGAGGATGCAGAAGTCGGTGGACGCCTACCGCGACCCGTGGCGGGACGGCCGGGAACCGGTGACGGAGGGGCAGTTCCGGCCGTCGCTGCCGCTGCTGCCGCTCCCCCAGGTGCCGGTGCGATGACGCGACGTCGACGATCGGCTCGATCGACGAGATCCCGGTCGGCGAGGGCCGCACGTTCGCGGTCGACGGCGAGCAGATCGCGGTGTTCCGGCTGCGCGACGGCTCGCTGCGGGCCATCGACGCGGTGTGCCCGCACCGGGGCGGACCGCTGGCCGACGGGCTCGCCGACGACGCGGTCGTGGTGTGCCCGCTGCACGGTCACACCTTCGACATCTGCACGGGACGCGAGGCCGCCGGCGGCGACCTGTCGGTGCGCAGCTATCCCGTCGAGGCGGTGGACGGGACCATCCGCATCACGCTCTGACGGAATACCCGGCCGGCCGGCACAGTTCGGTGACATATCAACTCCAGCCGGCTGAGGCAGGAGCACGTCATGCGGTACGCGATCATCGGAGCGGGAAACATCGGCACGGCCGTCGCGGGCCATTTCCCGCGCCGGCACCGATGTCGGGCTGGCCGCGTCGCGCGGCATCGAGGCGGTCCGCGGCGTCGCCGACACGATCGGCGCGTCGTCATCCGTCCGAGGTGTCCGATGCACTGGCGGCCGACGTCGTCATCCTCGCCGTCCCGTTCGAGGCGGTGCAGGGACTGGTGGGCCGGTGCCGGACTGGCGGGACCGCATCATCGTCGACGCCACCAACGCCATCGACTACCGCGACTTCTCCCCCGCCGACCTCGGCGGGCGGGCGTCGTCCGACCTCGTCGAGGAATGGGCCACCGGCGCCAGGTGGTCAAGGCCTTCGGCCACACCTGGGCGAAGGTGCTGGCGCGCGAGCCCGGCGACGGGCACGGCGGCCGCCGCGTGCTGTTCGTGTCCGGCAATCACCCGGAGGCGAACACGCAGTCGCGGAGCTGATCTCCGACTTCGGATTCGAGCCGCTCGATCTCGGCCGCAACGACGGCGGCGGACTGCTTCAGCAGTTCGGCGGCCCTGACCACCAAGAGCTTCATCTCCCAGGCCATCGGAGGCGCGAGTCCGGCCGAGATGGATCTCGCTACCGTGTGAGATCAACGGCCCTAGTCTCGCCAAGATCGCGCTGCCAAGCCACCGCTTGAGGAAGCGCCGTAATTCGTCGGCGTCGGGCCGGTCGTTGGGAGCGACGAAGAACGACAGCATGGTCCGCAGCGTGAACTCGACAAGGTCGCGCAGCGCAGGCTCGTCGTATCCGTAACGTTGCCCAGTCGACGTCGAACCGGGTGATCATCCGCATCCCGAAGTCCTGCGCCAGATCCGAGGTGACCGGTCGCCGGGTGGGCAGCTCGAGCTGGATCGCCGACAGCAGAATGCCCAGATGCGGTGTGCGCCGACGGCGTCGAGGGTGTACAGGACGCCTTCGGTCATCGCCTCCGCCGGGATCAGTGAATCCCATGCACGTGCGCGGTCGAGCCGGTCGAGAAAGCCGTCGACCGAGGCGATCGCGGCGGCACGCATCAGCTCGTCGGCGGTCGGGAAGTACCGGTAGACCGTCTGCCTGATCACACCGAGCGATGTCGGCGACCTCGGCGATGGTGATCGCCGAGCCCGTTCTGGGCGATGAGATCGACCGCAGCGGCGACGATCCGCTGAGAGGCTTCCTCGTCGGTAGCCGGTGGATCACCGCCCCAGCCGCGGCGTTTGCGTGCCATCGTGGCCCGACCGTAGCGACGCGGCGTTGACTGGGAGTCGTCAATGCATGTAATCATACAACTCTGATGATCTATTGTATGATTACTGATGAATGTCTGAGGTTCGACCATGTCCGATCTGATAGTCCGCAAGCTGCGGTTCGCGTTCGCCAACCACCATGTTCCGTTCCTGTGGAACGAGGCCAACCCCGCGTTCTCGTCGATGGCCAACGCCGTCTCGTTCCTGGCGATCGCGTTCGAGAAGATGATCGGCAGCATGATCCCGGAGGCGATGCCGCGCATCACAGATCCGGCGATCGCCGAGGAGGCCGACGCGTTCGTGCGCCAGGAGGGTCAGCACTCGATGGCGCACCGCCAGCACGCCAAGGGGCTGATCAAGGCCTACCCGGCGCTGAAGGAGACCCTCGACAAGGTCGTCGGCGCGTTCGACGAGATGACGCCAACACGCCGCTGAAGTACCGCCTCGCCTACACGGCCGATCTCGAGGCGACGTTCACCCCGGTGTTCAAGCTGATGCTCGACCACGACGACACATTGTTCGCCCCGGGCGACGACCGGGTCGCGTCGCTGTTCCTGTGGCACTTCGTCGAAGAGGTCGAGCACCGCAGTTCCGCACTGACCATCTACGACGCGGTCGTCGACGACCCGTGGTATCGGATGCGGGTGGCGCCGTCGATCTTCAAGCACGTCATGGGCATCATCCGGATGGCCTCGGAGGATTTCAACAAGCACGTGCCGCTGTCGGAGCGCAAGGTCGATGCCATGTCGACGTTCCGTATCCACCGGCGCAAGAAAGCTCTGCTGCAACGCCTTCCGTTCGTCGACGCGCCCTTCGACGGGCCGTTCGCCAATGCGTTCAGCCACCTGCCGCTGCGGGGACAGCTCGTCGCGCTGTCCGGGGTCGTGCGCAGTCAGATCCCGGGCCACGATCCGACCCATGAAAGCTGCCCGCGCTGGCGCAGGAGTGGTTCGATCGCTACGACGCCGGCTACGACGTGACACAGTGGTACACCGAGAGAACCAACGATAGATGAGGCCACACATGTCTGATCTCTGTGCCCCGACGTTCGCCGATCTCGCTTCGCGGCTTGGGTTTTCGTGTGAGACCGCGGGAGGCCTCGTCGAGTTCCGCAATCCGTTCGCACTGGAGAACTGGACGCTTCCGGTCCTGGAGCTCACGGTGATCGTCGGCGCCGTGCTGGCACTCGTGTACGCGATCGTGCGGCTGCGCCGTCACAACGATCCGACGAACCTCGTGCTGTGGTTCGGCGCCATCGCCTACCTGCTCATCATCGAGCCGCCGCTGTACTTCCCGAACGCGTTCGGTATCGCCGAGTACGTCGACACGATGTTCGCCCACAACGTCTTCACCGTCGACTTCCTCTGGGGCCGGTTGCCTCTCTACATCGTGGCGATCTACCCGATGATGGCGACGGTCGCGTTCGAGATCGTGCGCGGCCTCGGCGTCTTCCGTCGGTACGGGACGCTGATCGGCGCGGTCTGCGTCGGGTTCGTCCACCACGCGTTCTACGAGATCTTCGACCACCTCGGCCCGCAGTTGCGATGGTGGGAATGGACTTTGGACCATCCGATGAACCAGCCGTTCTTCGATTCGGTACCGCTGCCCAGCGTCGTCGTGTTCGCCGCACTGTGGCCGATGTCGCTGGCGCTGTGTGTGCAGTTCTTCGTCGGGCGGCACGTCGACCAGGGCCGGACCTTCTCCGGCGTCTCAGATCGTGCTGCGCACCATCGTCATCGGGGTGCTGGCCTCGATCGGCACCGCGGTGCTGCCGCTGCCCGCCACCGCCGCGGCGGGCATCTCGGGGAGCACGATGGTGGGCGGAGTCGTCTACGCCCTCGAGTTGGTCGTCATCGCGGTGGTCGCCGTGCCGGTGTTGTTCGCCCAGTGGCGGCGTCGGCGCAGCGAATCAACGGCGGCACCAGGCGGTTCCGCCCGATTCATCCTCGGTTACGCGGCGGCGTACCTGGTGGTGATGGCGGTGCTGTGGGCCACCGCGCTGCCCGCCTATCTGGGTGCAGGCGACGGCGTCACCGCAAACGGTGATCCGATCGGCAGCCTCTGGTACACCGTGGTGTGCTTCGCGATCGCCGGTCTGAGCCTCGCGGCTGTCGCTACCGCCTCGGCGAGGCCGAAAGTGTCATCAACACACGAGGTTTCCACACACTGAGCCTGACCGTGCATCGAGTGGGCCATCGTCGGGAACGACCGGTAGGTGATCCGCTGCCCCGCACCGCGGACCAGCTGGACGACACGTTCGGCCTGCGGGTCCGCGCAGGCACCGATCAGCCCGCCCGATCCGTCGTCGGTCATCCGGAAGTGATGGGTGAACAGAACGGGAACCTTGACCTGGCTCAGCATCACGTGGTGGGGGCAGCTCGCCGTAAACGACCCGGTGATGAACGCCTTTCCCCACTCGGGGTCGTACTCGCGAAGGTTCTGCGGCGGCCCGGCGGTGCCGACAGCCAGTGCCACGTGCGCCTGCCAGTCCGCGAGTTCATGCGGTACCGCGGCGATAAGGCCGTCCCAATCACCGATGCTCCACTGATCGCCGAGATACTTTGACCAGAGCCCGAACAGCGGCCCGATGCCTGCGGTGATGGCCGGACCGACGACCGGGTCGGTCTCCGCGCTGAAGAACGGCGGGTCCTCATAGCACGCGGCGATCACCTGTCCGGGTTTGGCGTACGCGGACAACCACGTTCGCCACCTCCAAACCCCTTCTGTACGAGCCGGGTTCGAATTGTAACTACGCACACACCAACTACGTGCTGTTGGGATTGGCATTGAGAAGGCCACCGGCGACAACAGTCGGACATGTTGTCCGACAAGGTCCTCGGCCCTTTGGGCCTGACCAATACCGTGGCGTCGCTGACCCCCGAGATCCCGTCGCCGGTTCTTCACGCGTTCACCTCAGAGCGCCGCGAGGCACTCGGAATCCCTTCCGCGACAACGTTCTACGAGGGGTCGACGTTCTGGCATCCGTCCTGGACGATCACCCACGGCGCCATCCAGACCACGAACATCTACGACCTGAGGCGACCGCGGTTGGTATCGGCACCGGCAGGCTGCTCAGACCCGAGTCCTACGAACAGATGGTGTCGACCGACCTGCGCGGCACGTCGCGCGCGCAGTCCGGGTGCGCCACCTGCATGCCGATGAACGAGGGCTACACCTACGGGTTGGGCATCGTCATCTCCGGCAACTGGCTGCTGCAGAACCCGATGTTCGCCGGCTCTGCGGCCGTCGAGGCCTACCTGCCGTCGCAGAAGATCGCGATCGCGGTGGCGCGACGACCTTCGCCCCCGAGGCGTTCGACGACACAGGCGACTACGACAACGAAGCCGAGATGCTGTTTCGCAAGATCGGTGCCGAGATGGCCCCCGACGATGCGCCTCCCATGCCGCCACCGAGATAATGGCGGACGTGGCATCCAAGGTTCTGTTCCTGCTCAACGAGCACCTGGCGACCGAAGCGCTGCTCGGCGAGGCATTCGCCGAGCACGGTTTCGACATCGACACGTTCGAAGTCGTCCCCGCCGAGCGCGCTGGTCACCCGGCAGGCGATGTGAGCTTCCCCGACCCCGCCGGCTACGACGTGATCGTCCCGTTGGGCGCGACGTGGCCGGTGTACGACAAGGCGCTTCTGGACACCTGGGTCACGACCGAGATGCAGCTGATGCGTGACGCCGCCGACGCCGGAATCGCCTTGCTGGGCGTGTGTTTCGGTGGCCAGCTGCTCGCCCAGGCCTTCGGTGGCACGGTGGCTCGGGCCCCGAGACCCGAGATCGGCTGGTGCGACGTGGCAACCGATCGACCTGACGTGGTACCCGACGGTCCGTGGTTTCAGTGGCATTTCGACCGCTGGACACTGCCACCCGGCGCGACCGAGATCGCCAGAACACCGTACGCATCCCAGGCGTTCGTCCTCGGCCGCACCCTGGCTCTGCAGTTCCATCCCGAAGTGGATGCCGACCTGCTGAAGATCTGGCTGGCCGCCGACCGAACCGACGACGTAGTGAACGCAGGCCTGACTCACGAGGAGTTGCTCACCCGCACAACAGAACTCGGTGACGAAACTGCCTCACGGATCAGAAGTCTGGTGCGCGGCTTCCTGACTCACGTGGCAGGTCACTCCCGCCCCAGCTGATGCGCCAGCGCGTCGGCCACGTCGGGATGCCGGAACTGGTGGCCCAACGTCAGCAGCTTCGACGGCACGACCCGCTGACTGGCCTCGGCAAGCTCACGGGCCCCCTGCTCCCCCAGTAAGACCCGCGGACCGAGCGACGGCACGGGCAGCCGCGCCGGGCGGTGCAGCACCCGCGCCAGCTCGCGGGTGTACTCCGAGTTCCGGACCGGCTCGGGCCCGACGGCGTTGACCGGCCCGCTGAGCCGTTCGTCGTAGAGCGCCCGGTGATACACGTCGATGAGGTCGTCCAGACCGACCCAGGACAGCCACTGTTTCCCACTGCCCAACCGGCCACCAAGGCCTGCCGCGAACAGCGGGCGCAGCAGGCGCAGCGTGCCCCCCGCAGCCGCCTGCACAATCCCGGTCCGCACCTTGACCACGCGCAGCCCCGCATCCCCTGCCGGCGTCGTCGCGGCCTCCCAGTCGGTGACGACGTCGGCGAGAAAGCCGTCGCCGTGCGTGCTGTCCTCGGTCAGCTGGGTGTCGCCCCGATCGAACCCGTAGAAGCCGACGGCCGACGCGCTCACGAACGTCCGTGGGCCGTCCTCGGCCGATGCCGCGGCTGATGCCAGGAGTCGCGTCGGCTCGATGCGGCTGTCCCGGATGGCCGCGCGGTGTCCATCGGTGAAACGCCCCGCGATCGACGCTCCAGCCAGGTGAACGACGGCGTCGACTCCTGCGAGCAGGTCGGGGGCCGGAGCCAGCGGATCCCATTTCCGCTCGTTCTCACCCTGCGCTACGCCGCGAACGAGCTTGATCACCCGGTGACCGCCCGTGGTCAGGAATGCGCTCAGCGCGGAGCCGACCAGCCCAGATGTGCCGGTGAGCGCAATGGTCTGTGGCTGCATGCCCGCTTCGGCGGCGCTACGGTGCGCGGCCAAGTCGTCGGCCAGCTGGCGGTGGCGGTAGACGAACGTCGGCCGCAGCCCCACTGCGGGCACCACCGCGTCCACCAGGTCGTGCACCCGTGTCCCCTGCCCGGCGTCGCTGAAGGAGTGCGTGTGTCGCCATCCACCGATCACCCGCGGCGGCCACGACGCAGGCCCGTGTGAGGACAACTCGTCGGCGAACCGGCTGCCCCGGACGAAGACGGACGGGTCATGGCGCGCCACCCAGCGCAGTCCACCGGGAAGGCCGAGTACCGCGACGCCGTCGGCCAACGAGTCCGCCTCGGCTACCACGGTCATCGGCTGCCATGGCGGCACCAGTCGCGGCATGGCTCCGGGCCGGGTGAACCACTCCCACACCTCACTGCGCGGATGGTCGACCACACTTTCGTACTCGATGCCCATGGCCCTCCGACCTGTCTGGTGACGGTATCTCGTTGGTTATTCGGCACGAATCCCTGTTTGGATTGCCCGATACTCGACAGGGGTATTCCCGAACGCGGACCGTGCCATGACCCATGTGAAGCAGACCTTTCAGGACCGCCGCGAGGCTGGTCAGGTCCTGGCGCGGGATCTCGCCCACTATCGCGAGTCGGAGAACCTTCAGGTGCTCGGCCTTGCGCGGGGCGGAGTGCCGATCGGCTGGGAAGTCGCCCATGTTCTGCATGCCCCGCTGGATGTCTGCCTCGTGCGTAAGCTCGGCGTGCCACACTGGCCCGAGCTGGCGATGGGAGCGCTGGCCACGGGAGGTGGCGTGGTGCTCAACACCGAACTGGTGAGGAGCCTCGGGATCGGCGACGAGGCTGTTGACGAGGCCGTCACCAGGGAAACCGCCGAGCTGCATCGCCGCGAGCTGGCATACCGGGGCGGACGGGGGCCACTCGAATTGTCCGGTCGCATCGTCATCCTGGTGGACGACGGCATCGCCACGGGGGCCAGCATGACTGCCGCGGTCCGCGCCGTCCGGCAGGTCGGCGCGGCACAGGTGATCGTCGGGGTTCCGGTCGGGCCCAAATCGGTGTGCCGGGAGTTGCGCGAGGAGGCCGACCACGTGGTGTGCTCGACAACGCCGACGAATTTCCACGCGGTCGGACAGGCGTTCGTGGATTTTCACCAGGTCAGCGACGACGAAGTGTGCGCGCTGCTCGCGACACCGCTCTAGTTCTTCGGAGACTCTTCGTCGCCTGCCCGATCGTCGGGCACCTGCTCGTGCTGGGTTTCGACGTCGACGGCCACGGCGTCGTCGGCCGAGCCGTCGTCATACTGGTCGGCGACCGGGGCCTCGTCGGGGTAGTCCTCGACGTACTCGGACTCCAGTTCGTCGGAATCCGCTGTCTCGGCGAGGGATTCGTCGGCGTCGCCTTTGGAACGGTCCCGCACCGCGTCGACGATCAGTAGCACCACGCCGATGGCGCTCGCCGCGATGCAGACCCACGCGATGAGCTCATTGCTGGTCACCACCGCCAACACCAATGCCCCGAGGCCTATCAGGGCGAGCACAAGCGCGACGATCAGCATGGGGTTGCCCCGCTGGGTGTGAGTCGGAGGGGCACGTGACTAGTTGTTGCCCCGGTTGAACTGGTTGAAGCCGCCGTCGTTGTTGGCGCCCGAGTCGACCGGCGCGGCCGAACCGCGCTGGCCCAACTCCTCCAGCTGAGACTCCAGGTACGTCTTCAGACGGGTGCGGTACTCGCGCTCGAAGGTGCGGAGCTGTTCGAGCCGGCCTTCGAGCACCGTGCGCTGCTGGTTGATGGTGCCCATGATCTCGGAGTGCTTGCGCTCCGCGTCGGCCTGAAGAGCATCGGCCTTCTCCTGCGCCTGGCGCAGCTGCGTCTCCGAGCGGCTCTGCGCATCGGCGAGCATCGCGTCGGCACGCTGACGGGCCTCCGTCACAGTGGTCTCGGCGGTTTGGCGCGCCTCGGTGACCAACTGATCGGCCTGGGCGCGGGCATCGGCGAGCATCTTCTCGGACTCGGACTTGGCGCTGCCCGTCAGACGGTCGGCGGTGTCCTGCGCGAGGCCGAGGATCTTCGCGGCCCGCAGATGCTGGTCCTCGGTCGGCGCGGCGGCAGGCTCTGCCTGCGGCGCCTCGGACACCGGCTGGGGCGTCGGTTCCGGTGCAGGCTCGGGCTCCGGCTCGTAGACTGGGATGGTCTGAGTCGGCTGGGCCGCCGCGCCACCGGCGTGCGGCGAACCGAGCTCCTGATCCAGCTCAGCGATCCGCTGACGCAGGTCGGTGTTCTCCTCGATGAGGCGAGAGAGCTCGTTCTCGACGAGGTCGAGGAACGCGTCGACCTCGTCCTCGTTGTAGCCGCGCTTGCCAATCGGTGGCTTACTGAACGCGACGTTATGCACGTCGGCAGGAGTGAGCGGCATTGTCTGCCCCCTTGAAGTCTGGACCGTCAACTGATCTCGAAGTGTAAAGCCTTGCTGGAACGTAACTGGCGCCCATCCTGTCACACCAGACCCGGCGGTTGCAGGAGAGGCCGATAATTAATACCGAAACTCAACAATCCAGGTGACAGGCCAAATAGTAGAAATGACCTGTTCCGGACCGCACCGGAAATCTTCCGGGGACGATTCGCCCAGTTCGGGCGGTGAAGTCAGACGGCCGCGCCGAACGCCAACTGCATGCCGATGAACGCCACCAGCAGCAGCACCATGATCGACAGGTCGAACCGGACGGCACCGATGGTGAGCTGCGGAATGATCCGCCGGAGCAGCTTCACCGGCGGGTCGGTGAGCGTCATGATGATCTCCAGCACCACGACCGTGACACCGCGGGGATGCCAGTCACGGCTGAACGATCGAATGAACTCGACCACGACCCGGGCAATCAGAAGCAGCCAGAAAACGAACAGCGCGAAACCCAGGATCTCGAAGAAGAGCGCCAACTAAGCCGACCTCACTCAGGCAGATGTGTGACATTCGATACACGCGAACGGTCGCTCTCGAGCCACAGTTCCCGCGCGACGCCGCCAGCCTACCCGGGTCGGATGAGACGCGATGCGACTACTGATAGGCGTGGAAGCCGGCCTCGGCGATGCGGCGCCGCTGCTCGGCGGTGACGTCGACGTCCGCCGGTGACAGCAGGAACACCTTCGTGGCGACCTTGTCGAACGATCCCCGGAGCGCGAAGGCCAGACCTGCCGCGAAGTCGACCAGACGCTTGGCATCGGCGTTGTCCATCGAAACCAGGTCCATGATCACCGGGGTGCCGTCGCGGAACCGCTCACCGATGGTGCGCGCTTCGCTGTAGTCCTTCGGACGCAGCGTGGTGATCTTGGCCAGCGGGCTGCCCGCCTCGAACAGTTCGGCCATGCCGCGCGGATCCATCGCCAGCGCGCCGCGGGTCGAGCCTCTCATGGCACCGAATCGCGGTGGGGTGCGGTCGAATTCACGCGGGGTGCGGAACCGGGCGTCGTCGAACCGGGTCTCGAAGCCGCCGCGGTAGCTCGGCTGGCTCGTCGTAGTCGCGGGTCGGTCGTCCGCGAGGCCGTCATAGCCGCGCGGGTAACCTTCCTCCTCGAAACGATCCTCACGCGGACGGCGGTAACCGCGCGCGGGGGCGCGGTCGTCGTCCTCGTAATAGTCATCCTCATATTCATCCATCGGCGCCATACCGAAGTAGGCCTTGACTTTGTGCAGTGTGCTCATTGTGAGGACCCTTCTGGCGGTGCTGATTCAGGGAAATCCGGCAAAGCTGGTGTCTGTGATGAAGGTGTGACTGGTGTGACTACTTCCGGTGACGTTAGCGGTCGCGATCCCAATAGCGCGGTACCGACACGCACACATGTCGAACCATGTTCGACCGCCGCTTCGAGGTCGCCGGACATCCCGGCGGACAACCCGAGGCGTTGCTGGTAGCGCTGCTGCACCCGGTCACGCTCCTGTCTGCAGGCGTGCGAACGATTCGCCAGGATCCGACCCCAGCGGCGGAATGGCCATCAGGCCGACGAAGGCCAATCCGCGCGCGGCGTCCAAGGCGGCGCACAGCTTGTCGAGCCGGTCCGGTGCCGCCACGTCCACACCTCCCCGCTCCTCGTCTCCGTCGAGACTGACCTGCAGATACACCCGCAGCTGCTCCGCGCGGCGACCGTCGTCGAGCGCCTCGACAGCCGCCCGGTCCAGTGCCGCAATCACTTTCGCGCTGTCGACCGAATGGGCTGCGTAGGCCCACCCGGCCACCGAGCGTGCTTTGTTCCGCTGGATGCGCCCGACCATGTGCCAGCGGATTGGGTCCCCCCGATGAGCCGGCTGACGTCCTCGACCTTCGCCGCGGCTTCCTGGTCGCGGGACTCGGCGAACGCCGTGCATCCCAGCCGGTGCAGTGCCGCCACGTCGCCTGCCGGGAAGAACTTGGTGACCGGGAGCAGTTCGATGTCCTTGACATCGCGCCCGGCGCCGTTCGCCGCGCCCTCGAGTCGTGCACGCACCCTCGCCAGCGCGTCGCGCAGCTGGGTCTCCCGCGCGGACGTCACGACCCTGGCTCCAGCCAGATCAGCGACGCCAGCCGCCCGGTCGGAGCATCGCGGCGGTGACTGAACAGCTGAGGGTCATCGACGGTGCACCGTGGATCGATGTCGATGGCCTTGACGCCCAGCGCGCGCAGTTGTCTCGCGATCCCGGCGCGAAGGTCCAGACCGGGCGTGCCGCGAGCGTGTGGTCGTCCGGCTGCCCGGCAGCGACTGCTCGACCTCGGCGGCCATGTCCTCGGGCACCTCATAGTTGGGGCCACTCACCGCGGGCCCCAGCAGCACCGAGATGTCGGCCGCCGAGGCGCCGGCACCGGTCATCGTCTCCAGCGCACGCGCGACGATCCCGTTGGCGGCGCCGACCCGGCCCGCGTGGACCGCGGCGACCACCCCTGCCCGCGTGTCGGCCATCAGCACCGGCACGCAGTCGGCGGTCACCACGGCGAGCGCCAGTCGAGGCGTGGTCGTCACCAGACCGTCTGTGTTGTCGACGGCTTCACCGCTGCGGTCGACGACAGCGACGTTGGTGCTGTGCACCTGGTTCATCCACACGATGCGGTCACCCAACCCCACGGCCTTCGCCAGCCGCGCCCGGTTGGCTGCGACCGCGGCCGGGTCGTCGCCGACGTGGTCCCCGAGGTTGAAGGTCGCAAACGGCGGTTTGGAGACCCCGCCGGCGCGTGTGGTGGTCACGCGCCTGACCCGGAACGTCACGGTGCTGCCATACGGCGGCTAGTGGCGCATGAACGGTGGGACGTCGACGTCATCGTCGGAGATGCCTCCGTCGTCGCCGCCGCCGATCCGCACGGTCGCGCCATTGGTGTGCCCGGCAGGCACGCTCGCCGGATCCGCGGGCTCGAAGATCGACGAGTTCACCCGGCCCGCCCGACCCGGCACGATCGGCTGAGCCGCCGCGGCAGCAGCCGCCGCAGTCGACTCGCCGGTGACCGGTTTGCGTCCCGGTCCGGCCGCATCGAAGCCCGCCGCGATCACCGTGACGCGGACCTCGTCGCCGAGGGAGTCGTC
The DNA here is from genome assembly GCA_963796545.1 of uncultured Actinomycetota bacterium. Classification (GTDB taxonomy): domain Bacteria; phylum Actinomycetota; class Actinomycetes; order Mycobacteriales; family Mycobacteriaceae; genus Mycobacterium. The sequence goes on from CAWCMF010000016.1 coordinate 37,983, forward strand.
GATGACGGTGCCGAAGATGATGTTCGCCTCGGGGTGTGCCGCCTCCTGGACCAGCGACGCGGCCTCGTTGATCTCGAAAAGACCCAGGTCGCTGCCGCCTGCCACCGACAGCAACACGCCGAGAGCACCCTCCATCGATGCTTCCAGCAGCGGCGAGTTGATCGCGATCTCAGCCGCCTTGAGCGCACGTCCGTCACCCCGCGCCGAGCCGATGCCCATCAGCGCCGTACCCGCGGAGCTCATGACGCCCTTGACGTCGGCGAAGTCCACGTTGATCAGGCCGGGGGTGGTGATCAGGTCGGTGATGCCCTGAACGCCGTTGAGAAGCACCTCGTCGGCGCTGCGGAACGCGTCCATCAGCGATACCGCGGCGTCACCCATCTGCAGGAGCCGGTCGTTGGGGATGACGATCAGCGTGTCGCAGCTCTCGCGAAGCGACGCGATGCCGTCCGCGGCCTGGTTGCTGCGGCGCTTGCCCTCGAACGAGAAGGGACGGGTCACGACGCCGACGGTCAGCGCGCCGAGCTTGCGCGCGATCGACGCGACGACCGGCGCGCCACCGGTGCCGGTGCCGCCGCCTTCACCGGCGGTGACGAACACCATGTCGGCGCCGCGGAGCAGCTCCTCGATGTCGTCCTTGGCGTCCTCGGCGGCCTTGCGGCCGACTTCGGGATCGGCACCGGCGCCGAGTCCGCGGGTCGAGTCACGCCCGACGTCGAGTTTGACGTCGGCATCGCTCATCAACAACGCCTGCGCGTCGGTGTTGATCGCAATGAACTCGACGCCCTTGAGACCCTGTTCGATCATCCGGTTGACGGCATTGACGCCGCCGCCGCCAATGCCGACCACCTTGATCACTGCGAGGTAGTTATGCGGGGGGGTCATCGGCCGCCCTTCCTGCCTGGTTGTTGTCTGATGCCGAACGACCTCGACCGTGTCCCTAAACCCTCAACCTCAACCATAGGCTTAGAGTTATGTCAAGTAGTTCCGCGCAAACAGAACGGTAGGGGCGCCACCCGCGCGAGCCATGCAGGCGCGCCGACGACACGAACAAAAATCCTTCGAGTTCGGCGGGAGCGCTTACGCACGATCCGGCCGTACCGCGGCCGCGAAGGCGTGCGGGTCTTCATCGTGTGCCAAGTGCCCCACCTTCGGGATGACGAGGGTCTGCATGTCGGGTCGATGACGCGCAAAGCGCTGGTGCGTCCGATGCAGCCACAACGGGCTCTGTTCGCCGAGCACCCACCGCATCGGGATCGCCGCGTCTGCCACAGCGCGGGCAGAAACATGGTCGAGCGACACACCGAACGGATGGAGGTCGAACTGAGCCAGCACCGGTTCGCCGTTGGACCGCATCCCCTCGCGGACTCGTTCGTCCACCTCGTCGTAGGCGTTGCCCCCCGACCGGAGGGCGTAGACAGACCTGAAGAACTCTTCGGCCGCGCCGACCCTGTCGCCGCGCACCTGCCGCCGTTTCATCCGCATCGTTGTCGCGATCACCGACCTGTCGGCAAGCCGCACGCTGTGAAACGGGGGTTCGACGACGCACAGCGATCGCATTCGTGAAGTGTCGGCGGCGGCAAGCCCCATCGAGACATTGCCGCCGGAACTCCAACCGACGACGTGGGCCGGCTGGTCACAGATCTCCGTCAGAATCACGTTCAGATCTTTCACGTGGATGCGGTAGTCCCGCACCGGGCGATGGACCGAGTGGCCGTAGCCGCGTCGGTCGTAGACGACGACTCGGTGGTCCGCGGCGAGAAGGTCGATCACCGGATGCCAAGTGGTCGAGTCGGTGCCGGTGCCATGAACGAGCACCAGCGTCTGGCCGGCACCGTAGACGTCATAGTGCAGCCTGCACCCGGGCACGTTGATCGTCGTCATGTCCCTACTTGACGGTCGGCAGGTCCGGACTGGAGACGTCGTAGATCCGGCCGGGCTGGGTCAGCAGCGCGGCCAGCTTGAGCGCCTTCTCCTCGGTGCGGTCGGTGGTCCCCCACACGACGGTGCGCCCGTCGATCAACGTGAGCGTGATCGCGGCGACCGACGGCGCCGAAACCCGGCCCACCTGACTGGCCACGTCGGGCCGCAACGACGTCATGACCTGAAGCGCCGCCTCGGTCGCCGGATCGGCGGGCCCCGGGTTCTCGGTGTCCAGGTACGGAATCCCCGGAGGCGGCGGACCAGTGGCGAAATCGACCCCGTCGCGGTCGAAGAGGTGGACACCGTCGGGGTAGTCCCTGACCACCACGGGCACCCGCTCGACAACGGTGATTCGCAGCGTCGACGGGTACTGGCGTTGCACCCGGGCCGACGCGATGCGTCGGATGCCTGCCACCCGCTCGGCGACCGCGTCGGTGTTCACCTGCAACAGAGGTGTCCCCGCTGCCACACCGACAGCAGCGACCACTTCTTCCTGGGGCACCGCCCCGATGCCGGTGACCACGATGCTGCGCGCCGACATGATCGGCGTGAAGTACAACAGCAGCCCGAGCCCGACCACGACGACGGCGAGCACTGCGGTCCACATCAAGACCTTGAGGCCGCGAACCGTGCCGCGCCCGAGCGTCTTCGTCTCCGGCTCACGCTTCCGCAATACCTTGCGCTTGGCCTCGCGGCGGGCCTCCTCGATGGACGTGGCCCTGGCCTGCGCGGTGCGCCGTTCCTCGCGCTCCCGCCGCGCGCGCCTGCGCGGTCCTTCGACGTCCTCGTCGGCCGGTGGCTCGGCGCCGTCGGTCGGCTCGGTCATGTTCGGGACCGCACCTCGGCCAGGATCTCTGCGCCCAGCAGCGTGACGTCGCCCGCGCCCATCGTCACCACCACGTCCCCGGGCGCGACGGTCGCCGCCACCCGCGCCGCAACAGCCGAGAAATCCGCGATGTAGGTGACCGGAGCTGACACCCTGTCGGCGACGAGTGGCACCGCTGACACCGGCAAGAGGTTGCTCCCGCGCGGCGTAGACGTCGAGCACGAAGACCTCGTCGGCAGCACTCGAGCGCCGCGCCGAACTCTGCGGCGAAAGCTTCTGTGCGCGAATACAAATGGGGCTGGAACACGGCGATAGCGCGACCATCGCCGCTTTGTTCGACGACGGCGCGCACCGCGGCGAGGGTGGCGCGGACCTCGGTCGGGTGGTGGGCGTAATCATCAAACACGCGCACGCCCTCGGCGGTCCCGACCAATTCGAAGCGGCGGCGAACGCCGTCAAATCCGGCGAGGCCGTCGAGCACCACGTCCAGCGTCGCGCCGGCCTCAGCCGCGGCCAGCAACGCGCCGAGCGCGTTGAGCGCCATGTGCCTACCCGGAACCGAAAGCCGCATTGTGCGCGGCCGACTCTCGGCACGAAGCTTGATCTCTGCCACCGCCTCGGTGCCCTGCTGGGTCCACTCGACCAGCGTGGCGTCGAGGTCGTGTCCGCTGCCGTAGCGCAGGACCCGGATCCCCAGCGCGGCCGTGCGGTCCGCGAGCGCCGCGGCACCGGGATCATCGGCACAGACCACCAGTGCGCCACCGGGTCTGATGCGCTCGACGAACTGGTCGAACACCGCGGTGTAGGCCTCGACACTGCCGAAGAAGTCCAGGTGGTCGGCTTCGACGTTGGTGACGACGACGATGTCGGGGCTGTACTCCAGCAGGGATCCGTCGCTTTCGTCGGCCTCGGCGACGAAGGCCGAACCGCTGCCGTGGTGGGCGTTGGTGCCCGCCTCACCGAAATCGCCACCGACCGCGAAGGACGGATCGAATCCGCTGTGCTGCAACGCGACAATGATCATGGAGGTCGTCGTGGTCTTACCGTGTGTGCCGGTGACCATCAGCGTGGTGTGGCCTGCCATCAACTTGGCGAGGACGGCGGGCCGCAGGATGATCGGGATGCCGCGTTCGCGCGCCTCGACGAGTTCGGGGTTGGTCTTCGGGATCGCGGCGTGCGTGGTCACCACCGCGGTCGGTCCGCCGGGCAACATGTCCAGCGCCGACGGATCGTGCCCGATCCGGATGTCGGCGCCGCGGGCGCGCAACGCGATCACCCCGCGCGATTCCTTGGCATCCGACCCCGACACCTGGCCGCCACGGTCCAGCAGGATGCGCGCGATGCCCGACATGCCTGCGCCACCGATGCCCACCATGTGCACCCGCTCCAGTTCGGCGGGCAGGTTCGTGAGATGGGTGTCGGCACTCACCGCCGCGTCCGCCTGTCATGGTTGTGCCGCGCGACCTCGAGGGCGACCTCAGCGACCCGCTTGGCCGCATCGGGGTGACCCGCCAGCGCCGCGGCGGTGGTCATCGACGTCAGCGTGGCCTGGTCGTTGAGCATCTCGGGTATCGTTCCCGCCACGAATTCCGGTGTGAGCGAACGGTCGTCGACGATCGATCCCGCCGCCGGCCTGCACCACCGGCAGCGCGTTGAGCCGCTGCTCGCCGTTACCGATCGGCAGCGGCACATACACCGCGGGCAGCCCGACCGCACTGACCTCGGCGACGGTCATCGCCCCCGACCGGCAGACGGCGAGATCAGCCGCGGCGTAGGCCAGGTCCATCCGGTCCAGATACGGCAAAGCCACATAGGGCGGGTCTCCCGGCCGCGGCTCGGGCAGATCGAGGACGTTCTTCGGACCGTGGGCGTGCAGAACTGAAATTCCTTCTGCAGCAAGTCTTTCCGCGGCCGCAGCGACTGCCCGATTGAGCGACTGGGCACCTTGCGACCCGCCGAACACCAGCAGCACCCTGGCATCGTCGGCGAATCCGAAATGTGCGCGCGCCTCAGCCCGAAGTGCCAACCGGTCCAGCGACGTGATCGCCTCCCGCACAGGCACTCCCACCACCTCGACGCGTCCCAGGCCGGGATCCGGCACCGCGGACAGCACGCGTTGGGCCGATCTGGCCCCCACCTTGTTGGCCCACCCGGCGCTGGCGTTGGCTTCGTGCACGACCACCGGCACGCGCCGGCCCGGTCGGGCGCTGCGCGCGGCCAGGTAGGCGGGCAGCGCGACGTAACCGCCGAACCCGATGATGACGTCGGCGGACACGTCGTCCAGCACTGCCCGCGTCTGTTTCACCGCGCGTCGCACCCGCATCGGCAGCCGGACGAGGTCGGCGGAGGGCTTACGCGGCAGCGGCACCGGCGTGATCAGCTCAAGGTGATAGCCGCGCTGCGGCACGAGGCGGGTTTCCAGTCCGCGCGACGTGCCCAGTGCGGTGATGCGAACCTCCGGTTCCAGCGCGGTCAGCGCGTCGGCGACGGCCATCGCGGGTTCGATGTGGCCTGCCGTGCCACCGCCGGCAAGAACCACAGAAATCCCCGTCACCCGTAACGCTGACCTTCCAGTGCGCGGGCCCGTCGGCCCTGTTTCCGCTGGCCTTCACCGTAGCCGCCAGATGCCTTGCCGGACCGCACCGGGTGCCCGCCACCGGCGCGGGGTGCGCGGGTGCGTGGCTTCTTCTCGGGGGGTTTCGGGGCGGCGCGCCCGGGGCGTTTGCGCAGCCGGTCCTTCAGAGCCTCGGTGCGGGTCGGCACGTAGGGCGCGGGCAGCGGGAGACGCAGCAGCCGGTTGACCCGGTCGTCACGGCCGGCACGCAGCGCGGCCACCGCCTCCGGTTCGTGGCGCGCGGCGTTGGCCATGATGCCGATCATCAACAGCGTGGTGGCGGTGGAGGTGCCGCCCGCCGAGATCAGCGGCAGCTGCAGACCGGTGACCGGAAGCAGGCCGACGACGTAGCCGACGTTGATGAACACCTGCGACAGGATCCACAGCGTGGCGGTGGCGGTCAGCAGGCGCAGGAACGGGTCGGCGGACCGGCGCGCGATGCGCATACCGGTGTAGGCGAACAGACCGAACAACAGCAGCAGGCCGACGGCACCGACGAAACCGAGTTCCTCGCCGATGATCGCGAAGATGAAGTCGTTGTGGGCATTGGGAAGGTAGTTCCATTTGGCGGTGCCCTGCCCGAGGCCGTCGCCGAAGACACCGCCGTTGGCCAGCGCGAAGCGCGCCTGACGGGCCTGGTAGCCGGACCCCTGGGCGTCGGCGGCGGGATCCAGCCACGACTGCACACGCGCGGACCGGTAGCCCTCCGAGACCGCCAGCACCGCGCCGGACACCAGCACCGCGCCGAGCGAGCTCAGGAAGACCCGCAGCGGCAGCCCGGCGTACCACAGCAGGCCGAGCAGGATCACGCCCATCGACAGCGTCTGGCCCAGGTCGGGCTGCGAGACGATCAACCCGAGCGCGATCACCGCGGCCGGCACCAGCGGGACGAGCATCTCGCGCAACGACGCATGCTCCAGTCGCCGCGCCGCCAGCAGGTGCGCGCCCCAGATCGCCAGCGCGATCTTCGCCAGCTCCGAGGGCTGCATGGAGAAACCGGCGACGACGAACCAGCCGCGGGAACCGTTGGCCACCTTGCCGATTCCCGGAATCAGCACCAGAACCAGCAGGACGACGCTGAACGCGAACCCGGCGAACGCGAACCGTCGCATCACCGTGACCGGCATGCGCAGCGCCACGTAGAAGGCGAACAGCCCGATGGCCGTCCACAGCACCTGCTTGGCGAAGACCGACCACGGCGAGCCGGCCTGATCGTAGGAGTACACCCCGGAGGCCGACAGCACCATCGTCAGGCCCATCGTGATCAGCAGGGCGGTGACGGCGACGATCAGGTGGAACGACGTCATCGGCCGTCCCAGCCATGCGCCGACCCGGGTACGCGGGATGTGCAGCGCTACCGGGCCCGGCTGCGAGTCGGTGCCCGGGTGATCGGCGGCCGGATTGGCGCGCCGGTTCCGCAAACGGCTCAGGACGTTGCTCATTCGGCTCCGCCGCTACCCGATGACGGCGCGCACGGCCGCGGCGAACGCGTCGCCGCGGTGGCCGTAGCCCGTGAACTGGTCGAACGAGGCGCCCGCCGGGGCAAGCAGCACCGTGTCCCCTGGTCTGGCGAGGCCACGCGCCGTCTCGACGACTGCGGCCATGACCGCATCGGCGACTGGCCGCGTGCCGACATGGACCACTCGAGTCACACGAGTAACAACTGACCCATCTTTCTCAAGCACCTCAGAATCCTCCCCCGTCACAAGCTCCACGACGGGGACATCCGGTGCGTGTCGCGATAACGCGTCGCCGACGACCGCGCGGTCCCGCCCGATCAGCACGACGCCCGCGAGGCGGTCGGCTGTCGCTGCAATCATGTCGTCGACAGAGGCGCCCTTGAGAAGACCACCGGCCACCCAGATCACCCGCGGGTACGCGGTGATCGAGGCCTGGGCGGCGTGCGGGTTGGTGGCCTTGCTGTCGTCGACATAGGTGATGCCGTCGACCACCGCGACGACTTCCGCCCGGTGCCTGCCCACCCGGAAGGTCGCCAAGGCCTCGGTGATCGCACCGGCCGGGACGTCGACCGCGCGCGCCAGCGCGGCCGCCGCCAGCGCGTTGAGCACACCGACCGGGCCCGCCACCGGGAGGGTCCCGGCATCGGCGAGCGCGAGACCGTCGGCGAACGCATTGTCGAGCAGCACGCCGTCGCGGACCCCGAGCTCACCCGGCGCGGGCTCACCCGATCGGAACCCGACCTTCACCGGAGCGGGAGCAGCGGCCAGCAGCCCGGCGGCAATGGCGTCGTCGAGGCCACCGACGGCTACCCGGCCGGTCAGCGCCCGCGCCTTGTCCTGCGCGTAAGCCCCCATCGATCCGTGCCAGTCCAGATGGTCCTCGGCGACGTTGAGCACCACCCCGGCGTCGGGACGCAGCGACGGCGCCCAATGTAACTGGAAGCTGGAGAGTTCGACGGCCAGCACATCGGCGGGCTGGTCCAGCATCGAGAGCACCGGGTCGCCGATGTTGCCGCACAGCACCGCGCGCCTGCCTGCCGCTTCCAGCATCGCGTGCAGCATCGACGTCGTCGTGGTCTTGCCGTTCGTGCCCGTCACCACCAACCACTGCCGGGGCGCGCCGAACCGGCCGGACTGATCCAGCCGCCAGGCCAGCTCGACGTCACCCCAGACCGGGATGCCTGCGGCGGCCGCGGCGGCCGGCACGGGTGCGGTGGGAGGGAAGCCCGGGCTCGTCACGACGAGGTCGAAAGCGGTGATCCGGTCGACGGCGCCGACAGGCTCGATCACGTCGACACCCTGCTCGGCGGCGGCGGTCAGCGCCGACGGGCTGTCGTCGGTCAGCGTGGCGCGCACCCCGAGCGGCCTCAGCGCGGCGAGGATCGCCTGCCCGGTGACGCGAGCGCCGGTGACCAGGACGCGCGAGTCCCCCGAAAGGCCGTCCACGTCAGGCACCGACTGTGGTCAGCCACTCGCTGTAGAAGAGCGCAACCCCGAGACCGCACGCGATCGCCGTCAGCAACCAGAACCGGATGATCACGGTCGTCTCGGCCCATCCCACCAGCTCGAAATGGTGGTGGAACGGCGCCATCCGGAACACCCGGCGGCCCGTGGTGCGGAACGCCATGATCTGGACCACCACCGAGGTGACCTCGGCGACGAACAGCGCACCGAGCACGACGGCCAGCATCTCGGTGCGGCTGGTCACGGACAGGCCGGCGATGATGCCGCCGAGGGCCAGCGAGCCGGTGTCCCCCATGAAGATCTTCGCCGGTGCGGCGTTCCACCAGAGAAAGCCGATGCACGCTCCCGCCGTGGCCGCGGCGATGATCGCGAGATCGAGCGGATCGCGAACGTTGTAGCACCCCACCCCGGGGCTGGTGGCGCACGCGTTGCGGAACTGCCAGAACGTGATGAGCACGTAGGCCGCGCAGACCATCGCCATCGCACCTGCCGCCAGGCCGTCGAGCCCGTCGGTGAAATTCACCGCGTTCGACCATGCACTGACGATGACGACGCAGAACAGCACGAACACCGCGGGCGCCAGCGTCACCGTGGCGATCTCGCGGACATAGGACAGTTCGGCGCTGCCGGGCGTCAGCCCGTCGGCATTGCGGAACGACAGGGCCAGCACACCGAAGAGCACGGCAGCGACGAGGATGCCGACGGTCTTTGCCGTCTTGTTGAGCCCGAGGTTGCGTGAGCGCCGGATCTTGATCAGGTCGTCGAGGAACCCCACTGCACCGAGCGCGGTGGCCAGCCCGAGGACGAGCAGCCCCGACGCCGACGGACCCTTGCCGTCGATGACCACGCCGACCAGGTGGGTGCCGAAGTAGCTGGCCCAGATGCCCGCGACGATGGCCACGCCGCCCATCGACGGGGTACCCCGCTTCTTGTGGTGGCTGGGCGGCCCGTCCTCGCGGATCTCGTGGCCGAAGCCCTGCCGGGTGAACAGCCTGATCAATACCGGGGTCAGCAGAATCGACGTCGCCAACGCGATCGCGACGGCGATCAGGATCTGTCTCATCGTTCGCCCTCCGGGCCGTCGCCTGCGAGCGCATCCGCCAGCGCACCGAGGCCCGCCGAGTTGGAGGCCTTCACCAGGACCACGTCGCCGGGGCGCAGCTCAGCGCGCAACACCGCCAGCGCGGCGTCGGCGTCGGCGACCGGGGTGGCCTCAGAGCCCCAGGACCCTTCCATGACCGCCCCGTGCAGCATGGCGCTCATAGGCCTCCCGGATCCGACGACGATGAGTCGAGAGACATCTAAGCGCACCGCCAATCTTCCGATGCGGTCATGCTCGGTTATCGCGTCGTCGCCGAGCTCGGCCATCTCGCCCAGCACGGCCCAGCTGCGGCCTTCGCGGGCCATCCAGGCCAGCGCCTTCAGCCCGGCGCGCATCGAGTCCGGGTTGGCGTTGTACGCATCATTGATGACCGTCACTCCGTCGCTGCGGGTGCTCACCTGCATGCGGTGCCGCGACACCGGGCCCGCCGCCGCGAGCGCGGTGGCGACCTGGTCCGGGGTCGCGCCGCACTCGAGTGCGACGGCCGCCGCGGTCAGCGCATTGGACACCTGGTGGTCGCCGTGTACCGCGAGCGTGACGGGGACCCGGTCGGCGCCTGCGTGGAGCGTGAAGCTGGGCCTGGCCAACCGATCGAGGGTGACGTCCTCGGCTCTGACATCCAGCCCATCGGTCTCCGACCCTCTGCCGACCCGCACCACCCGGGCGGCCGTCGTGTCGGCCATCGCCGCCACCACGGGGTCGTCGGCATTGAGGATGACCACGCCCGACTCCGGAACAGCTTGTGGCAGTTCAGATTTCGTGGCAGCGATGGCCTCGCGGGAGCCGAATTCGCCGAGGTGTGCGGTGCCGACGTTGAGCACCGCCGCAATCGACGGCGGCGCGATGCGGGCCAGCGCGGCGATGTTGCCCGGATGGCGCGCCGACATCTCGAGCACCAGGAAGTTCGTGGACTCGGTGGCCCGCAGCACCGTCCACGGGTGGCCGAGCTCGTTGTTGAACGAACCAGGCGGGGCTATCACCTCGCCGAGGGGGGCCAGCACCGCGGCGATCAGGTCCTTGGTCGACGTCTTGCCCGACGAGCCGGTGATGCCGACGATCGTCAGCCCGCCCGCGACGAGTTCCGCGGCCACCGCCGCCGCCAGCCGAGCCAGCGCCCCGAGGACGGCCGCACCGGAGCCGTCGGTGTCGTGCTCGAGCACACCGGCGGTTCCATCGGAGCCGGGGTCTGGCCCCACCGGATCGACCACGATCGCCGGAACACCCACCGGGCGGGCCGCCAGCACCGCCACGGCGCCGGCCGCCACCGCCGTCGCCGCGAAGGCGTGTCCGTCCGAGCGCGCCCCGGGCAGCGCGAGGAACAAGCCGCCGGGCGTCACCGCCCGCGAGTCGAACTCGACGGTGCCCGTGACGCGGATCCTGGCCGCGTCCTCTGCGGAGAGGTCGGCGAGGCGACCGCCGACGATCTCGGCGATCTCGGCAAGCGACAGCTCGATCACGGCCGCAACTTCCGTGCGCCGAGCGCTTCGAGCGCAGCCGCCAGCTCGTCGCGGTCGTCGAACGGTCGGGTCTCGCCCCGGCTCGTCTGCCCGGCCTCGTGTCCCTTGCCCGCGATCAGCACGATGTCGCCGGGCCGGGCCCACCCCACCGCGTGATCGATCGCGGCCCGCCGGTCCCCGATCTCGACGACATCGGCATCGGCGCCCGCCGCGCCGGCCAGGATCGCCGCACGGATGCCTGCGGGGTCTTCGTCACGGGGATTGTCGTCGGTCACGACGACCAGGTCGGCCAGTTCGGCGGCCACCCGGCCCATCGGCTCGCGCTTACCCTGGTCGCGATTTCCGCCCGCACCGAAGACCACGGCCAGCCGGCCCGCGCTCTGTTCGTGCAGGGTCTGCAGCACCGCGCGAAGTGCGCCCGGTTTGTGCGCGTAGTCGACGAGTGCCAGGAACGGTTGGCCGCGGTCGACGGTCTCCAGACGACCCGGCACCGTCGCGTCTCGCAGACCGGGCGCGGCCTGCTCGGGTGACACCCCGACGGCGTCCAACAGTGCCACCGCGAGTAGGCAGTTCGAGACGTTGTAGCCGCCGGGCAGACAGATCTCCAAACCGTGGTGCACCCCAGCTGGATCGACGGCGAGAAAGTCCTGAACGCCCCCGGCCGACGAGCGCTCGCGCGAGGAGCAGAGGCCGGACCGGATCTGCTCGACGCGCCAATCGGCGGCACCCGTCGCGCTCACCGTGACGGGTCGGTGCGCGCGTCCCGCCATCGCCTGGCCCCACTCGTCGTCGATGCAGATCACCGATTGCGCGGCGTGCGTCGGCGACTCGGGATCGAAGAGCCGAGCCTTGGCGTCGAAGTAGTCGGCCATTGTCGGGTGGAAGTCCAGATGGTCGCGCGACAGGTTGGTGAACCCGCCGACCGCGAAGGACACACCGTCGACCCTGCCGAGGGTGAGCGCGTGGCTGGACACTTCCATGACGACGGTGTCGACGCCCTGTTCAAGCATCACCGCCAGCAGCGCTTGCAGTTCGGGCGCCTCCGGGGTGGTCAGCCCACCCGGCTGCTGGCGCCCATCGATGTGCACGCCGACCGTGCCGATCAGGCCCGCGACGCGTCCTGCCGCGCGTAGGCCGGCTTCCACCAGGTAGGTGGTTGTGGTCTTGCCGGAGGTGCCGGTGACGCCGATGACGCGCAGGTGGTCCGACGGCCGCCCGTACACCGCGGCCGCGACCTCGCCGAGCGCGGCCCTCGGGTTCGGATGAACCAGGATCGGCACGTTCAGGCCGCCGTACGCGACGATCTCCGCCACGCCGTCCTGGTCGGTGAGGACGGCCACCGCGCCCCGCTCGACAGCGTCGGCGGCGTAGCGGCCGCCATGCGCCCGCGTGCCGGGAAGCGCGGCGAACAGGTCACCGGCCTGCGCGTTCTGGCCCCGCAATGTCACGCCGGTGACCTGGACGTCGGGCACCGTGCCTGCGGCGGCCTGCGCCGCGGAGACCAGCTCGGCGAGCGCGCCTAGCGACAGACCGAATGGATGGCTGGGGCGCAGATTCATGGCCATGACACAGTACCGATCCCGGTGAACGGCATCCGCGTTCGCGGCGGCCGACGCGGGATGTCAGTTCGCCTGAAGCGTCAGCGGCGCGCCAGGAGGCGACAGCGGGACGTTCTCCCGCTGCAGCAGCCACGAGGCGATGTTGTGGAACAGCGGCGCGGCCGAGGAACCCGGCGACCCGTCGGCGGCGCGGTGCGGGGCGTCGAGCATGACACCGATGACATAGCGCGGCTCGTCGGCGGGAGCCATGCCCGCGAAGGTGATCCAGTAGACGTCGTCGTAATAGCAGCCGCAGCCCGGGTTGATCTGCTGGGCGGTGCCGGTCTTGCCTGCGATCTGATAGCCCTCGACGGCGGCCTGCGGGCCGGTGCCCTGCTGGACACCCATCGGATCGCGCTGCACCACCGACCGGAACATGTTGCGCACCGTGCGGGCGGTCTCGGCGGACACCACCCGGATGCCGTCGGGCCTGGGTTCCTCGGTCACGGTGCCGTCGGGCGCGACAGTCTCCTTGATGATGCGCGGCGGAACCCGCACACCGTCGTTGGCGATCGTCTGGTAGATGCCGGTCATCTGAAGAAGAGTCATCGAAAGACCTTGTCCGATAGGCAGATTGGAGAAGGTGCTGCCCGACCACTGGTCGATCGGCGGCACCAGGCCGGAACTTTCACCCGGCAGACCGACGCCTGTGCGTTGACCGAGGCCGAAAATCTGCAGCATCTTGGCGTAGCGCTCGGGCCCGAGGCGCTGTGCGAGCATCAGGGTGCCGACGTTGGACGACTTCCCGAACACGCCGGTGGTGGTGTACGGCATCACGCCGTGGTTCCAGGCGTCGCGGACGGTGACCCCGCCCATGTCGATCGACCCGGGTACCTGCAGGACCTCGTCGGGGTTCGTCAGGCCGTACTCGATGATCGAAGCGGCGGTGATCATCTTGTTCACCGAGCCCGGCTCGAACGGTGAGGAGACCGAGAGGTTGCCCAACTGCCGACTGTCCTGGCGGCTGATGTCCTGGGCCGGGTTGAAGGTGTTGTCGTTCGACATCGCCAGCACCTCACCGGTTTTGGCGTCGAGCACCACCGCGGACGCGTTCTTCGCGCCGGATGCATCCTTGGCAAGCTGCACCTGCTGCTGCACATAGAACTGGATGTCGTCGTCGAGGGTCAGCGTGACGGTCGATCCGTCGACCGCGTCGTGGCGGTTGCGGTAGCTGCCCGGGATGACGACGCCGTCGGAGCCGCGGTCGTAGGTCACCGAACCGTCGGTGCCCGCCAGCACCGAGTCCATCGAATCCTCAAGGCCCAGAAGGCCGTGCCCGTCCCAGTCGATGCCGCCGACGATGTTGGCGGCAAGCACGCCGCCGGGGTACTGACGCAGATCCTGGCGCTCCGAGCCCACCTCGGGGAACTTCGCCGTGATGGCGTCAGAGATCGCCGGGTCGACGGCACGGGCCAGGTACACGAACGTCTCGTTGCTGCGCAGCTTCTTCAGGACCGTGGCCTTGTCAGGCGTGTTGTTGAGTCGCGAGGACACCTCGGCGGCGATCTCCCGGAGCCGTGCGTCGGGATCGGGCGCTTCCGTAGATGATTCTGCGCTGTTCGCCTGGAAGGCTTCCTGAGTTGCTTGCGCACCTTGACCGGCTGGAACGTCAGCGCCCGTGCCTCGATGGTGAAAGCCAGCTTGTCACCGTTGCGGTCGACGATCGAGCCGCGAAGAGCCGGGGCGATATCGGTGACCTTGAGCTGGCCCGCCGCCTCTGCTCGAAGTCCCTCGGCGCGCGGCACCTGCAGCGTGAACAACTGGGCCGCGGCCACGACCAGAAGCAGGAAGATCACCGCGTTCCCTGAGCGGTGCCGGAACACGAACGATGCGCTGCGCAAACCGCTTTGGGCGCTCGCCTGACGGGTGCGCCGGGACCGCGCGGAACGTTCCTGGTTCGGTGCCGTGGCCGCCTTCGCCTGCTTGCCTCTCATGCCGGCGCCCCGGGCGCGGGCGCCACGGGCAGGAACTGCTCGGTGCCCACCGGAGCGGACGGCCCGACCGGCGTACCCGGGGACAGGTGCGACGGACCGGCGTCCAGCGGTGCCGCGGGCAGCGGCGCCACCGGAGGCACCTGCGGACCCGGGCCAGGCGTCGGCAGTTGACCCGAGGCCGCGTGCGGGATCTCCACACCGGGGAGGGCGCCCGGGATGGCCAGTGGCGTAGTGGCCGAGGGGATCCGGACCGGAACCTCACGCGGTTCCACGACCCGCGGCGCCGGTGGCGGCGGGCGGACAGGCTCGGGCAGCGGCACATTCAGCGGTGGTGGCGGAACGCCTTCGGCCGGCTTGGGGGTGCCGACGACGACCCAGTTGCCCGACGCATCCTGCACCAGGTGCGCGGTGTCCCTGGACGGAATCATGCCGAGCTCACGCGCGGCCTCGGCGAGGGCGGGCGCGGCCTGGGCCTCGAGCACGTCGCGTTCGAGACCCTCTTTCTGCTGCATCAGCGCCTGATTGATCTCGCGGGCATTGCCGAGCTGATAGGAACGCTCGGCAGCATCGGTCGAGAGCCACAGCGTGACGCCGAGGCCGACTCCCAGAGCGGCGATGACGAGGACGACGAACGGCACGCGCGCCACGAGGTGGCGCGGATTAAGGTCGATCGAGGCGATTCTGACCAGAATCCGTTCGCGCAGCGGTGGCCGGACGACCGTGGGCGCTTTCGCCTTCCGCGCCTTGGCACGCGCCTTCGCCTGGCTGGTGCTCTTCGGGCGCGCGGGAGCGTCGACAGGACGGGCTGTCGGCGTCGTGCGAGGGGCCGAGCGCTGCGGACGCACGTCCCGCGTCGACTTGCGGCCCCGCGGCTGCGCGTCGACGGGCGTGCGCTTGGGCTCGCGCACCGGCCTGCGCTTGGCCGCGGCCCGCGGCTTCTTGGCCGCCCCGTCGCTGTCGCGTGTTGGCTTCTTCGCCTTCATCGCTGCTCTCCCCCAACTTTCTCCAACGCGCGCAGCCGTACCGGTGCGCTTCTGCGATTGCGTTCGACCTCGTCGGAATCGGCGCGTTCGGCCCCACGTGTCAGTGCGACGAACTCCGGTCCGTGTCCGGGCAATTCGACAGGAAGGCCGGGCGGTGTGCGGGATGCGGTCGCGGCGGCGAAATCGGTCTTGACGATTCGGTCCTCCAGCGACTGGTAGGCCATCACGACGATCCGCCCTCGCGGGCGCAGCACCTGGAGCGCGGCGGGTATCGCGGTCCGCAACGACTCCAGCTCGGCGTTGACCTCGATACGCAGCGCCTGGAACGTCCGCTTGGCAGGGTGTCCGCCGGTGCGCCGGGCAGGCGCCGGAATCGCCTGGTAGAGCAGCTCGACCAGCTCGCCGGTGGTCGCGAACGGGGCATCGGCGCGCCTGCGCACGACGTGCGCGGCGATGCGGCTTGCGAACTTCTCCTCGCCGTACTCGCGCAGCACGCGCGCCAGCGCCTTGGCGTCGTAGGTGTTGAGGACCTGCGCGGCCGTCAGGTCGGTCCGGAGTCCATCCGCATGTCCAGCGGCGCGTCTGCTGCGTAGGAGAAGCCGCGCTCAAGACGGTCCAGCTGCATCGAGGACACGCCGAGGTCGAACAGGATCGCGTCCGCGCCCGCCGCAGCGGTCGAGCCACCGCATCGGCGATGCCGTCGTAGCGGGTGCGCACCAACGTGACCCGATCGCCGAACGGCGCCAGACGCTGACCGGCGATCTGCAGCGCGTCGGGGTCGCGGTCCAGGCCGAGCAGCCGCAGACCGGGGAACTGGGTCAGAAACCTCTCGGAGTGCCCGCCGGCCCCCAGCGTTGCGTCGACGAGCGTCGCGCCGGCGCCGTCCGAGCTCGCGCGGGTCAGTGCGGGTGCGAGCAGTTCGACACATCGGTCGAGGAGGACCGGGGTATGGGGCTCGTCATCCACCATCGCTGCACCCTGAAAGATTGGGGCGGCCCCTGCAGTGAGGTCCCTGCCCGAGTTCGCGAACCTGACGTCGGGGAAGTACGTCAGGGCCGGTTCGGGCAGAGGCCGCACGGCACGGGCCTGCGGGCCGGTGGCCAGGTCAAAGAATGTCGCCGAGTGCTTCATCGCTGGCCGCGGAGAAGTTCTCTTCGTGAAGCTCCTGGTAGTCCTGCCATGCCTGGGCATCCCAGATTTCCAGGAATCCGATCGAACCCGTCACCACGCACTCCTTGGTCAGGTTCGCGTAGCGGCGGTGCTCCATGGAGAGCGTGATGCGGCCTTGTGCGTCCGGGTACTGCTCGTCGGTACTTGCGGCCAAGTTGCGCAGGTATGCCCGGGCCTGCGGGTTGCCCCGCTTGGCCTTGGCGGAGACCTCGGCGATCATCTCCTCGAACTCCGCCCTCGGGTGAACAGCAAGGCTGTGATCTTGGCTCTTGGTGACCATCAACCCTCCTGCCAGCGCGTCGCGGAACTTGGCGGGCAACGTCAGTCGCCCCTTGTCATCGAGCCGTGGCGTGTAGGTGCCGAAGAACATCTCGCCACCTCGCAGACCTGGCTCAAGCCTTGCTTCCAACGGAACCCCGGTCGCTCCGTTGTCCGCCACTTTACCCCACAATCCCCCACTTTGCTCCAAACAGCTCGGGGAGTTTCGCGTCCTTCCCCACTACCCAGGCATTGTGCAGGTAGTCGGACCTCGTCGGAGGCACGAGGGGACGGCGCGCCGACCGCTAAAAGGCCAGTTCACGTGCGCGAGGAGGCCGCCAATGGTGCGGTGGGGCGATGTGGGGCAAAAAGAGGGGCAGCCCTACGGGCTGCCCCTTCCACCTCACAAATATGCACTACTCGTCGAAGCGACGACGGAAGCGATCCTCCATCCGGCTCGTGAACGAGCCACCGGAACCCTTGGCGCGCTTCTGTCGCTGAGCCGCGATGTCGTTGGGCACCTTGTCGCCCTTGCCGACCCTGGGTCCGGTGATCGCGAAGACGACGCCGCCGAACATCACGATGAAGCCGATCACCGACAGAATCGGGAAGCTCCCGATCATGGTCGCCTTGAACGCCACACCGGAAACGAGCATCGCCAACCCGAGAACGAAGAGCGCTGCGCCCTGCAGACGACGACGGGTCGAGGGTGCGCGCAAAGTCCCACCACGAACGCTTGACGCGAACTTGGGGTCCTCGGCATAGAGCGCGCTCTCGATCTGGTCGAGCATGCGCTGCTCATGATCGGAGAGTGGCATTCGTCCCTCCCTCTTGCCGTGGGGCGTCGCTGTCGTTCAAAATCAGGTGTGCCCGCGTGTACGGGCACTTAACAGTAATGATACGAGCTGAATCTGAGCCGTACCACCTTGTTCGCCGCCCGATTCTATGACGTGGGCCGCTAACGGGAAACCAACACCTGGCCTTTCCGAAACCGGTCGGATAATGGAGTCGACCGTGCGATCCGAATTCCGGGAGGGGCTCACACTTGGCGACACGCCTGATCGATCTGTCGCCCGGCGACATGCAGCAGCGTCTCGGCGACGCACTGGCGGTCTATGTGGATGCCATGCGCTACCCGCGGGGAACAGAGGACCAGCGTGCGTCGATGTGGCTCGAACACGTCCGCAGGCGCGGCTGGAAGGCGGTCGCAGCCGTCGAGGAAACCGACCCGGCAACGCCACCGACCGCGGCGCCCATGCTCGGCATCGCCTACGGCTACTGCGGGGCCCCCGATCAGTGGTGGCAGCAGCAGGTCGTATCGGGGTTGCGGCGCAGCGGCGCCGACCGGGCCCGCATCTCCGATCTGATGACCAGCTATTTCGAGTTAACCGAGTTGCACATCCACCCGCGGGCGCAGGGCCGCGGGCTCGGCGAGGCGTTGATCCGACGGCTGCTCGACAATCGCGCCGAGCAACACGTTCTGCTGTCGACGCCGGAGATCAACGGCGAGGCCAACCGGGCGTGGCGGCTCTACCGTCGACTCGGATTCACCGACGTCATCCGCGGCTACCACTTCGCGGGCGACCCCCGCCCGTTCGCCATCCTGGGGCGTTCGCTGCCGTTGTGAGTGTCGCTTCTTCGTGAGTGGCGCCCCGAGTGCTGCCCATCTGGCACGATGACCGGGTGCTGACCCGACACCGCACCCGCAAGCGTCTTCTCGCGTTGGTGGTGTTGCTGTTGGTGGTGGCGCCTACGCTGATCGGTTGCGTCCGGATCAGGGCGTCGATCACGGTGTCCCCCGATGACCGGGTGTCCGGCCAGATCGTCGCGGCGGCCATCGCGCGCGACGACAACGACAAGGGCCCCCAGTTACTCAACAACCTGCCGTTCGCGCAGAAGGTCGCCGTCTCCGAGTACAGCCGCGACGACTACGTGGGATCTCAGGCGGTGTTCTCCGACCTGACCTTCGCCGAACTTCCCCAGCTGGCAGCATGAACCGGGACGCGGCCGGCGTGGATATCTCGCTGCGGCGCGCCGGTGACCTGGTGATCCTGGAAGGCCGCGCCGACCTCACCTCGCTCAGCGATTCCGAGGCCGACGTCTCGCTGTCCGTCGCGTTCCCCGGCGAGGTGACATCGACCAACGGCGACCAGATCTCGTCCGAGGTCGTCGAGTGGAAGCTGCGACCTGGGCGTCGTGAGCACGATGAACGCCCAGGCGCGCTACACCGATCCCAGCGCGCGGTCGTTCACCGGCGCGGCGATCTGGCTGGGGGTGGATCGATGCTGGTCGCGGGCATCGTCGGATGGCTGGCCTACGCCAGCCGAGACCGATCCCCGCGCCCCGGCGAACCGCAGGAACAGGCCCGGTAGCGCCTTACTTGCTCTCTTCCGGCCGCAGGCTCTACTCTGTGCACTCGGGGGCGTGCGACGAGAAGAAAGGGGCGTCCGCTGAGCGTCGATTCAGCGGCACCGTCAGCGGTAGAGCTGGCAGCGGCCGTCACCGAACAGCTGCGCGACTATATGCGCGGTCGCCGCGGCGATGCCGCCTACATCGGCGCCGACTACGCGGTGTTGACCGAAGCCCTCAAGGAGTTCGTGCTGCGCGGCGGAAAACGCCTCCGGCCGGCGTTCGCCTATTGGGGCTGGCGCGCCGTCGCCGGCTCCGAGCCCCAGCCCGATGTGCTGAGGCTGTTCTCCGCGCTCGAGCTGCTACATGCCTGCGCGCTCGTGCACGACGACGTCATCGATGCGTCGGCCACCCGGCGCGGGCTGCCCACCGTGCACCGGATCTTTGCCGAGCGGCACCGCAGCAACCACTGGCGCGGGTCGGCCGAGCAGTTCGGACTGTCCGCGGCGATCCTGCTCGGTGATCTCGCGCTGGTATGGGCCGACGACATCGTCGCGACCGCCGACATCGGCGTGGACGCCCAGCGGCGCGTGCAGCGGGTATGGGCGACGATCCGCACCGAGGTTCTCGGCGGGCAGTACCTCGACATCTTCGCCGAAGCCAGCGGCGCGGAAACCGTGGCGTCGGCGATGACCGTGAACATCTACAAGACCGCGTCCTACACCATCTCGCGGCCGCTGCAGCTCGGCGCGGCAGCCGCGGCCGACTGCCCTGAGATTCTCGCGGCGTTCCACGAGCTGGGCACCAGCCTCGGGGTGGCGTTCCAGCTTCGCGACGACGTACTCGGGGTGTTCGGCGACCCGGCCGTCACCGGCAAGCCCTCCGGCGACGACCTGCGATCCGGCAAGCGCACGGTGCTGCTGGCCGAGGCCGTCGAGTTGGCCGAGAAGCACGACCCGATCGGCGCGCAAACTGCTGCGCACCTCCATCGGCACCGAGCTGACAGACGCCCAGGTCAAGGAGGTCTGCCTGGTGATCGAGTCGGTCGGTGCGCTGGCGGCCGTCGAGAGCAGGATCGACACGACTGACCCGGCAGGCGCTGGAGATCCTCGACGCCGCGCCGATCGACGTCAGGGCCAAGGCGGGGCTCGCCGAGCTCGCCAGATTGGCCGCGAACCGGTCCGCCTAGCAAGCATGACGACCCCCGCCCCGACCCATCTGCGCCGCCTGAAGGAATTCGCGTGGTCCACACAGGCGCGTCCCGCATTCGTCGGCGCGCTCGGTGCGCTCCTGATCACCGCGGGCGGTCTCGGCGCGGGCAGCACCCGATCTGCACGACCCGCTGCTGGAGTCGATGCACCTGTCCTGGTTGCGATTCGGGCACGGGCTGGTGGTGTCCTCGCTTCTGCTGTGGGGCGGCGTGGCGCTGATGCTGATGGCCTGGCTGTGGCTGGGCCGCCGGGTGGTCGACCGCACCGCCACCGAGTACACGATGGTCGCCACGACCGGGTTCTGGCTGGCCCCGCTGTTGCTCAGCGTTCCGCTGTTCAGCCGCGACACGTATTCGTATCTCGCACAGGGCGCGCTGCTGCGCGACGGGTTCGATCCCTACGTCGTCGGCCCCATCGAGAATCCGAACTCCTTGCTGGACAACGTCAGCCCCATCTGGACGACGACCACCGCGCCGTACGGTCCGGCATTCATCTTGGTGGCGAAGTTCGTCACGATGCTGGTCGGCAACGACGTCGTCGCAGGCACGATGCTGCTGCGGCTGTGCATGCTTCCCGGCCTGGCAATGCTGATCTGGGCGGCACCGCGGGTGGCCCGCCACGTCGGCGCCAGCGGCGCGGCCGCGCTGTGGATCTGCGTGCTCAACCCGCTGGTGATCATCCACCTGATGGGTGGGGTGCACAACGAGATGCTGATGGTCGGCCTGATGATGGCCGGTATCGCGTTGTGCTTCGGCGGTCGCAATGTCTCCGGTGTCGCCCTGATCGCGGTGGCTACCGCGGTGAAAGCCACCGGTGGACTGGCACTTCCGTTCATGGTGTGGGTGTGGGCGCGCCGGATGCGTGACCGCCGCGGCTACTCGCCGGTGAAGGCCTTCGCCGCGGCCACTGCTGCCTCGCTGCTTGTCTTCGTCGCGGTGTTCGTGGTGCTGTCGCTGGCCGCCGGCGTCGGGCTGGGCTGGCTGACCGCGCTCGCGGGCTCGGTGAAGATCATCAACTGGCTCACCGTGCCCACCGCCGTGGCGAATCTGACCAACGTGATCATCGGGCTTGTCGTGCCGGTGAATTTCTATGCGGTGCTGGAGACCACCCGCATCATCGGGATCGCGATCATCGCGATCTCGGCGCCGTTGCTGTGGTGGCGCTACCGCCGCACCGACCGGGACGCGCTGGTGGGCATCGCGCTGGTGATGGCCGTCGTGGTGTTGTTCGTGCCCGCCGCGCTGCCCTGGTATTACACCTGGCCACTGGCGGTGATCGCCGCGCTGACCCAGTCGCGGCAGTGGATCGCGCTGATCGCCGGCTTCTCGACGTGGATCATGGTGATCTTTCGCCCCGACGGCGCACACGGAATGTACTCGTGGGCACACGTACTGCTGGCCTTCGCGTGTGCGGGAGGCGCCTGGTACTGGCTCTACAAGCGACCGAGGTCAGTAGCCCAGTGCCTGAGCGCGACGGACCACCTCACGAGCCTGATGCGAGTGCAGCGCGTCAACCGGGCGGGCGTTGACCATCGCCTCGGTGGTGCCGTCGCGGCGGATCGTCAGCGACGAATCGGGCGTGAAAAGCCACCGCAAGATCTCGGTGTCGGTGTACCCGCCGTCATGCATCACGACCAGCAGACCTGGCAGGGCCTTCGACCACATGGCCGGTGTCATCGAAGAACGCCTTCGGCACCACCACCGTCCCCCCGCGCCGTATCGCGACCAGATGGCGTTCACGCAACAGCTGATGCACTTTCGTCACGGATATGCCCATGAGTTGTGCCACCGCGGGCAGGTCGTAGACGGCTTCGTCGGGATCCAGAACATCGTCGGCAGACGGAATGCTGCTCATCGCACAGAGTCTAGGACCAGTGCCCTCCGCAACGGCGGCTTGCGGGTTGCGCGACAGGCTGATCGCCACTCGGCTCGTACCATGAGTCCGATGGAGACCTACCAGCCGTCCAGCCCACTCACCGGGGCCGTGCTGGACGGTCGCTACCGGGTGGACACCCTGATCGCGACCGGCGGCATGTCCGGGGTGTACCGGGGCCTGGACCTGCGGCTCGACCGACCGGTGGCGCTGAAGGTCATGGACTCCCGCTACGCCGGTGACGAGCACTTCATGACCCGATTTCAGCGGGAGGCGCGCGCGGTGGCGCGGCTGAAGGATCCCGGCCTGGTGGCGGTGTACGACCAGGGCGCCGGAATCGGGGGGCAACCTCCCTTTCTCGTCATGGAGCTCGTCGAGGGCGGCACGCTACGGGAGCTGCTCCGCGAGCGCGGCCCGATGCCGCCGCATGCGGTAGCGGCGGTGCTGCGTCCGGTGCTCGGCGGGCTGGCCGCGGCGCATCAGGCCGGACTGGTCCACCGCGACATCAAGCCCGAGAACGTCCTCGATCAGCGACGACGGCGAGGTCAAGATCGCCGACTTCGGGCTGGTCCGCGCCGTCGCCGAAGCCAAGATCACCTCGACGAGCGTCATCCTCGGAACCGCTGCGTACCTGTCCCCCGAGCAGGTCGCGCACCGGTGAAACCGACTCCCGCGGCGACGTCTACTCCGTCGGGATCCTGGTGTACGAACTGCTGACCGGCGACACCCCGTTCACCGGGGACACCTCGCTCGCGGTGGCATACCAGCGGATGGACCGCGATGTCGCGCCGCCCAGCACCGTGATCGAGGGCGTACCAAGACAATTCGACGACTTGGTGGCGTGCGCCACATCGCGTGACCCGCGACTGCGGTTCGCCGACGCCGCCGAGATGGCCGACCAACTCGACACCGATCGCGCGGCGAACTCGACCTGCCCCACTTCCGGGTGCCCGCCCCCCGCAACTCGGCGCTGCACAACTCGGCCGAGTGCGCCGACGGCTGCACACGGCGCGCACGGCACCACCGTCAATCTCGACAGGCCGACGCTCCGCCGCACCGGTGAGCCGGCACACCAAGGTGTTCACCCGCGACGAGCTACCACTCCCGGGCGACGACGACAGCGACGAATTCGAAGACGAATACCCTTCCGGCACAGGTCAATTCGCCGGAATCGACCTGGCCGAGTTCTACTGGGCGCGCCAGCGTGCCAGGCGGGTACTGTTCTTCTGGGTCGTCGCGGTGATCACGTGGCCGCGCTGGCGGCCGCCGGGGCGTGGACCCTCGGCGCCAACCTTTCCAATCTGATCTAGTCGCGCAGCATCTCCGCGACCAGGAACGCCAGCTCGAGCGACTGCTGGGTGTTCAACCGCGGGTCGCAGGCGGTCTCGTAGCGGCCGGCCAGATCGGTATCCGAAATGTCTTGCGCGCCACCGAGACACTCGGTGACATTCTCACCGGTGATCTCGACGTGAATTCCGCCGGGATGCGTGCCCAGCGAATGATGCACCTCGAAGAAGCCCTGCACCTCGTCGACGATGCGATCGAAATGCCGCGTCTTGTAACCGGTCGAGGACTCATGGGTGTTGCCGTGCATCGGGTCGCACTGCCAGATCACCTGATGACCCGAGGCCTGAACCTTCTCGATGATCGGCGGCAGCACGTCGCGCACCTTGTGGTTGCCCATCCGGCTGACCAGGGTCAGGCGCCCGGCCTCATTGAGCGGATCGAGCCGCTCGACGTACTCGACCGCCAGTTCGGGCGATGTCGTGGGGCCGATCTTGACACCGATCGGGTTCGCGATCACCTCGGCGAACGCGACGTGCGCACCGTCGAGCTGGCGGGTGCGCTCGCCGATCCAGACGTAGTGTGCCGAGAGGTCGTAGAGCTTCGGACCGCTTTCGGCCTCAGCGTCGAGCCGCAGCATCGCCCTCTCGTAATCCAGCACCAGAGCCTCATGGCTGGCGTAGATCTCGGCGGTCTGCAGGTTGCGGTCGTCGACGCCGCAGGCACCCATGAAGCGCAAGCCCACGGTCGATCTCACCGGCCAGTGCCTCGTACCGGGCCCCGGCGGGCGAGGTGCGGACGAACTCCCGATTCCAGTCGTGCACCTTCTGCAGCGACGCCATGCCCGACGACGTCAGCGCGCGCACGAGGTTCATCGCGGCGCTGGCGTTGGCGTAGGCCCGAACCAGGCGCGACGCGTCATGCTCCCGCACGGAGGCGTCGGGGGCGAACCCGTTGATCATGTCGCCGCGGTAGGACCGCAGGCCCAATGCGTCGATGTCGGCGGACCGCGGTTTGGCGTACTGGCCCGCGATCCGCGCCACCTTGACCACCGGCATGCTTGCGCCGTAGGTGAGCACCACGGCCATCTGCAGCAGCGTGCGGATGTTGGCACGGATGTGCGGTTCGGTGTTGTCGACGAACGTCTCGGCGCAATCGCCGCCCTGAAGAAGGAAGGCCTCACCGCGCGCGACGTCGGCGAGCTGGGATTTCAGTCGCTCGATCTCGGAAGGAACGGTCACCGGCGGGACGCTCTCGAGCACCGTCCGCATGGCCTTCGCCTGATCAGCGGGCCAGCTGGGCTGCTGCAGAGCCGGCTTGGCCAACGCCGCGTCAAGGCGGTGGCGCAGATCCTCCGGCAGCGGCGGCAGGTCCGGCAGCTGGTCGATGGGTACGTCGACGGTCCAATTCACCCGTCCATGGTAACGGGCTGCCGAACGCTGGTATTTACCAGCGTGCGGGCACTTCGCCCGTCGGTCATCAGGCGATATCGATGCAGGTTGTGCTTCGCGTCGACGAGCGCATCATGCGCGTCGCGGGGACGTGGTGGCATGCGGGGGCAGCCGCGTTCCTCCCAGAACTGGCGCAACTCCCGGGTGAAGCGCGGGATCGCGGGCGGCAGATCGGTCATCGGCCCCCAGAGTTGGCACAGCACCACATGGTCGTAGGCGCCGACCCACGCCCACAGCTCGATCTCCTCGTCGCCGTCGATGCCGAAGAAATCCTCCAGCTCGGTGCGGATCTGCCTACGCGAACGCCATAACGGCGATGCGGGTGAGGGCAGCTTCGGCAGCACGTGCTTGCGCACCCACTGACCCGCTCGCTCTGGATCGAATTCCGTTGATATGGCGTAGTATTCACGGCCATCCTCGGCAGCGACGCCAATGGAGATCAGCTCGATGGTGCGGCCGTTGTCGATGAACTCCGTGTCATAGAAGTACCGCAAGTCACGAGGCTTTCTGTTCGGCGGGCGCGCGATCGCTGGGGGCGGGCGCCGCGTGGATCTCGCGGTCGAGTTGCTCGTCGACCAGGGCGTCATCTGGAAATTTCGGCATACCTGCGATCGCGTCCTGCAGCCACAGCTTGGCCTGGATGACCGGGCCGGCGCAGCCAGCGCTCCCGCTCCAGCGCGCGGTGCATCTTTCGGGGGCGTGCGGTGTATCGCCAACGCGCCCACGGGGCGTGCGGCCGCGACAGTCTGATCGCGCCGATGAACAGCAGCGGGGTGATGAACATGCCGACGAGGCCGGTCCAGACCTTGCCTTTGAGTAGCACGATCACCGCGAGCAGCAGCGTCAGGATCGCCGCGATCACAACGCGGCACGGGCCGCCACCGACTGATCGCCGCGCCAGACGTCGATATCGAAGAAGGACAACGGGCTGAACCCGAGAATCAGCAGGCCGGCCACCGCGACCGCGACGAACACCGCGTCCACCGAGGTCCGGCCGTCCTCGGCCCAGTACACGTCGGACAGGTGCAGGATCAGCGCGAACTCGTCGAGAACCAGCGCGGCACCGACGCCGAAAAAGATTGACGCCGCCGTGAACTCGGGTACACCTCCGTCGACAGCCAGCGTCACCATCGACAGCCCGGAGACCATGACCAAGATCACACCGATCACCACGTGGTGGATGTGCACACCGTCGCCGGCCGAGATGTTGCGCGGTTGCCACCACTTACGGGGCGCATCGCTGCCCGCGTGGCTGCGGATGTATCGCACGATCGTGCGGGTCACGAAGAACGTCAGGATGAAGGCGATCAGGCACCACATCAGCGGCAGCCGCGAGGGCGGGACGGCCAGGGACAAGTCCCAATGGAGGTCCAGGTTCGGGTGCACGCAGAGAACTTACGCCGACCTGCGTGTGTCGAGCCCGGGATACCCGGCGACGCGCCGGTCGGCCCCGATAGTCTGGTCCGCGACATGAGGATCTGGCGGTCGCCCGGCGGGGCTGGTTGGGGGCCAACGCTGGCTTGGCGGCTGTTCCAACTGCGACGCTCGCGGCGCTGGTCGGGGCGGCGTGGCGCCTACTCGGCCACGCTCCGTACCGCATCGACATCGACGTCTACCGGATGGGCGGACGGGCCTGGCTGGACAGCCAGTCGCTCTACGCCGAAGGGGTGATGTTCCAGACCAGGGGCGGGCTGGAGCTGCCGTTCACGTATCCGCCGCTCGCCGCGGTCGCATTCTCACCGTTCGCACTGTTGTCGCTGGAGGCGGCCAGCGTCGCCATCACGGTGACCACGCTGATCCTGCTCGTGGTGTCCACGATGATCCTGCTGACCCGACTGGACGTGTGGCCCACCACCGGCGTCACCGGCGAGCCGGCGTGGGTCAGGCGGTGCTGGCTGGCAGCAGCGATCGTCGCCCCTGCGGTGATCTACCTGGAGCCCCTTCGCTCGAATTTCGACTTCGGTCAGATCAACGTGGTGCTGATGACGCTGGTCATCGCCGACTGCGTGCCGCGCCGTACGCCGTGGCCCCGCGGCGTGCTGCTGGGCATCGCGATCGCCTTGAAGCTGACCCCAGCGGTGTTCCTGCTGTACTTCCTGCTGCGCCGCGACAGTCGCGCACTGCTGGTGACGGCGGTATCGGCAGTGGTCGCGACGCTGGCCGGCTTCGCGTTCGCCTGGCGGGACTCGTGGGAGTACTGGACCGAGACGGTCCGCAACACCGACCGCATCGGCACCGCAACGCTGAACACCAACCAGAACATCGCAGGCGCGCTGGCGCGGCTGGGTCTGGGGGAAGGCGAGCGCTTCGTGCTGTGGACGGCGTTGTGCATCGCGGTCCTCGGCCTCACGGTGTGGGCCGCCCGGCGGGCGCTGCGCGCCGAGCAGTCCGTGTTGGCCCTGCTCTGCGTGGCGATGTTCGGTCTCGTCGTCTCGCCGGTGTCTTGGTCGCATCACTGGGTGTGGGCGTTGCCCACCGTGCTGGTGACGGCCATACTCGCGGTGCGACTACGGCACGTCGCGCTGGGCGCGGTCTCGGCGGTCGGGCTGGCGCTGATGGTGTGGCCGCCCATCACGCTGATGCCTGAGCACCGCGAGACCACCGCAGTCGCTGTGGCGCCAGCTTGCCGGCGGGTCCTATCTCTGGTGGGCCCTCGCGGTGATCGTCGTCATCGGCACGGTCACCGTCCGCGCGTCAGGCCAGGAAACGTCGGGATTCGACGCGGCGGTGCCCGCCGTGAAGGCGGTCAAGGCCTGACTCAGCCGGCGGCGGATTCAGGGAGTCGGGTCGGCGGCTTCACGGCCGCATCACCTTTTCCCTGTTTGACATCGGCCGCGTAGAGGTCGACGTATTCCTGACCCGACAGGCGCATCAGCTCGTACATCACCTCGTCGATGACCGCGCGCTCGATGAAGCGGTTGCCGGCGAGCCCTTCGAAGCGGCTGAAGTCCATCGGCGCGCCGAACTTGACCTGGACGCGGCCGAATCGCCACATCTTGCTGCCCGGCGGGTTCACGACGTCCGTGCCGATCAAGGCGACCGGGATGACGGGCACCCCGGTCTGCAGCGCCAGTCGCGCCAGTCCGGTCTTCCCTTGTACAACCGGCCGTCCGGCGAGCGGGTGCCTTCGGGGTACATCCCGAGCACCTTGCCCTGACTCAGAATCCGCTCGGCGGTGGTCAGCGCGCTCTGCGCGGCGTCCGCGTCGGTGCGGTCGATCGGCACCTGGCCGGCGGCGGTGTAGAACCAGCGCTGGAATCGTCCCTTGATGCCGGTGCCGGTGAAGTACTCGGCCTTGGCGAGGAAGGTGATCCGGCGGCGCACCACCAGCGGCTTGTAGAAGCTGTCGGCCACCGCAAGGTGGTTGCTGGCCAAGATCACCGCGCCGGACTGCGGAACATGCTCCAGCCCTTCGACTTTCGGGCGTCCGAGCAGGGTCAGCAACGGTCCCATGAACACAAACTTGAACAGCCAGTACCACATGGACCCTCCGGATCACCCGACCGCGGCGCGGTCAACGGGCATTGCGACAACTTTACCCACGGCGTGTGCGTGCGACCACATATGCGCGTAGGTGCTTCTACTCGTCGACACTCACCGGGATGTGCTCATAGCGCCCGGGAGGGGGCGCGGCCCGCCGGCGTCCGCCGGGTCCGTCCGGGGCCGGTGGAGCGGGATCCGGCGACGGGCCGTCGGGACCGGCAGGCGCGTGGGCCGCGGTGCTGTCGATGTTGTCGACCATCGCCTTGACCAGCGTCAGCAGCGCGACGCTGTGCTCGGCGACCACGTTGACAGCAGCGGATGCTGCTCCCCCGAGATCAGCGCGGCGACGCGCACAGACGGGGCACCACACCTGCTGGCACCGTCCTGGGTTGTTGCTTCCCGCCTGGGCGCGCGCAGCAGCCACGCGGACTGCAGGGTCGAGTCGGTCCAGAATCGACCTGGCCAGCTGCTTCAGCTCGGGACCTAGATCGGAGTGAGCCCCACTCAGCCGTGGCCACACCTCCGGATTCGGTCGAAATCGCACCGTCAGCTCGCTGCCGCGGAGTTGTGCGCCGATGACGATGCACCGTCGTAGCACCGACGCCAGGCGAACACGGCGCCGCATTCCGCCGACGCCGATGATCAAGTCATCACCGACCCTACCCAACTGACAGCGCCGAGGAGTCGACCTGCGGTAAATCCAGCCGAAGTCGATACACCGCATCCAGCCCGCTGCCTGACTCCCGGTCCACGACCGGTCGCAGCGGACCGGGTGGCGCCGACCCGTCCCGCCTGCGCGCGCACTCGAGCAGTTCACCCAGCGCCTTGGGTCCGATCGGTTCACCCGGGAAGGTGGGGCACCATGACCAGCTGGACGTCCCCGATGACGCGGTCGAGGTCGGCGAGCACCACCTGCTGCTCGGAGATCCGCTCCGAATACCAGTCGAAGGCCGGGTGGGCGGGGAGGTTGCGGTACTCGAACGAATCATCCTGCACCAGAATCTGGTTCACGATGAGTTCGGCGATCCGCACGCCCATCAGAGACAACGTGCCCAACGTGCGGACCGCCTCGGCGGCAACCACCCGCTCTGCCGTCATGACCAGGTGCGCGCCGACACGCGCGCCATCGGTGAGCAACGTGCTGAGCTGATCGGTGCCCGCGCCGATCCGCTCGACCAGATCGACGAGCACCGCCGTCCGGGGGTCGTCGGAGCTGGACAGTCTGCGGTGCCTCGGCCATGCGCGTTCCAGGTAGAGGGCAAACGTCGCCGGCAACGTGAGCATCCGCATCGCGTCGGCGGTGGACGCGCAGTCGACGACCACCAGGTCCCATCTACCCGAGTCCGCGAGCTCGCCGACCTCATGCAGGCCCAGCACCTCCTGCACACCCGGTAACGACGAAAGCTCCTCTGCCGCAATATCTCCGATATCCGAATCGGAGAACCGCCCGGCGAGTGGGGCCGCGATCTCCCGCCACCGTTGCGCAAGGAGAGCCAGCGTGTCCAGAGCGAGCGCATCGAGAGATCCCCCGCCGGTCGCGGCGGTGTCGAGGTCGGCAAGCACGCGGGTGGGGTCGCGACGCCCCGTCGGAACGAGGTTCACACCGAGCACATCACCGATGGAGTGCGCCTGGTCGGTGGACACGAGGAGCACCCGCATGCCTGCACGCGACGACCGCACTGCCGTGGCGGCCGCCAGCGTCGACTTACCCACGCCGCCTTTACCGACGAACAGACTGATCCGAGTCATCCCGGACGCACTACCCGCGTCGGCGGCGTTTATGCACTCAGTCAGCCTCGACTCGTTTCTTCAGGTCCTTCAACGCGGTGTCGGTCAACCGGCGCTCGGCTTTGCGCTTGAGCAGACCGATCATCGGGATGACCAGGTCGACGGCCAGCTCGTAGGTGACGTCGGTGCCAGATCCTTTGGGCGCCAATCGATACGCACCGTCGAGTGACTTCAGCAACGTGCTCGACACCAGCGACCACGTCACCGAGTTGTGGTCGGCGGGCCACTCGTAGGCGAGCACCATGTTGTCCCTGAGCACCGCCGCATCCAGAAGTAACCTCGCCACCTTCGGATAGCCGTCCTCGTCGGCTTCGAGGACCTCGGTCTCCTTGTACTCGGCGACCCAGTCGGGGTAGGAGCCGATGTCGGCGATGACGTCCATCACCGTCGAAGGATCAGCATCGATGTAGATGGTCTGTGCCGTCTTGTCTGCCACTGGAACCTTTCCCGGCCTTCCCCGCTCTTCCCGCTTTGGTCTGGTCGCTGGCCAAAATCTACTCTCCTACGAGAGGTATGGCCGCCATACTTCAGGCCGGCCGGGACACTCCGACCGGACGACCGGCCTCGAGCGTGCGCTTCACCTCGAACGCCATCTCCTTGCCCGCCACGCGGCGGCTATGGTTCATCTTCGGCAGCTTCATTCTCGCCAGTTCATGCGCCGCCGCACCGGAGGGTTCGGCATGCAGGAAAAAGTGCAGCACGACGCCGTCGAGCACCTTCTCCAGCCAGACCTCCATGGTGCCGGTCAGCGCGCCGGTGACGGTCCAGCGCTGGCCCGCCTCGCCCCGGTCCTCGACCACCACCAGTCGAAGGTCTGGCCACCATCGTGACCAACTCTCCCGGTCGGCGACGGCCCGGCCGACCTCGAGGGGATCGGCCGCGACGAAGGTCTCGTCGGCGATCTGGATGCTGTACATGGCTGACAAGCTTCACATATGCGGCAGCGTCGCCCCTACCCGGCCGACTACGCTGGACACGGCTCATCTATTGTCGAGCCGCCTTAAAGTTGAGAGGGCATCGACTGTGCGCGAGTTCAGCGTTCCGGCACCATTCACCATCGACGAGCACGACAATATCGTCAGCTCCGTCTACGCCCACGAGCGTGACGATCCCGATCACGTCATCCTGCAGCGGCTCGTCAGCGGTAGCTGGGTGGATGTGACCAGCCGTCAGGTTGCCGAGGAGATCCGTTCGGCGGCAAAAGGTTTGATCGCGCAGGGGGTTCAGCCCGGCGATCGCGTCGCGCTGCTGTCCGCGACTCGTTACGAATGGCCGATCCTGGACTTCGCCATCCTGTCGATCGGCGCGGTGACGGTGCCGATCTACGAGACGAGCTCGGCCGAGCAGGTGCAGTTCGTGTTGAACGACTCCGGCGCGGTCGCCGTCTTCGCCGAGACCGAGACACATGCGGGCCGCATCGAGCAGCTCCGGGACACGCTGCCCCAGCTGCGCAAGGTCTACTGCATCGACGGTGCAGGCACCGCCGCTCTCGACGAGCTGGCCGAGGCGGGCCGCGACGTCGACGCCACCGCGGTGGACGACAGGGTGGCAGGCATCAAGTCCGCCGACGCGGCGACGCTGATCTACACGTCGGGAACGACGGGGCGGCCCAAGGGCTGCCAGCTCACCCACTCCAACCTGCTGTATGAGATCCGCGGCGCCAAGGCCTGCTTCCCCGACCACCTGGCCAAAGGCGAGAAGCTGCTGGTGTTCCTCCCACTGGCGCACGTGCTGGCCCGCGCGCTGACCATCGGCGCGTTCGCCAACGGCGTGACGCTGGGCTTCACCAGCGACATCAAGAACCTGGTACCGACCCTTGCGGTCTTCCAGCCGACGCTGGTGGTGTCGGTACCCCGGGTCTTCGAGAAGGTCTACAACACCGCTGAGCAGAACGCCGAGAGCGGCGGCAAGGGCAAGATCTTCGCCCTGGCCGCCGACACGGCGATCGAATGGAGCAAGGCTCAGGACACGGGTGGTCCCGGTCTGCTGCTCAAGCTCAAGCACGCGGTGTTCGACAAGCTGGTCTACGGCAAGCTTCGCGCGGCTCTCGGCGGTCACTGCCACGCCGCCATCTCCGGTGGCGCACCCCTCGGTGCGCGGCTCGGCCACTTCTACCGCGGCGTCGGCCTGTCCATCTACGAGGGATACGGCCTGACCGAGACCAGCGCGGCCATCACCGTGAACCGGGTGGGCGACCTGCGGGTCGGCTCGGTCGGCAAGTTGTTGCCCGGCAACAGCATGCGGCTGGGTGAGGACGGCGAGCTGCTGGTCAAAGGTGGCGTGGTGTTCAACGGCTACTGGGGCAACGAGGCGGAGACCAGCGCCGTTTTCACCGATGGCTGGTTCCACACCGGCGACCTCGGCGCGATCGACGACAACGGCTTCCTGACGATCGTCGGGCGCAAGAAGGAGATCATCGTCACCGCGGGCGGCAAGAACGTCGCGCCCGCGCTGCTCGAGGACCGGCTGCGCGCCCACTCCCTGATCAGTCAGGCGATGGCCGTCGGCGATCAGCAGCCGTTCATCGCCGCGCTGATCACCATCGACCCGGAGGCCTTTCCTGGCTGGAAGGAACGCAACGGCAAGGACGCGAGTGCGTCGGTCGCCGACCTGTCCACCGATCCCGACCTGCGCGCCGAGGTCGAACTCGCGGTGAAAGAGGCCAACCAGGCAGTGTCCAAGGCCGAACAGATCCGCAAGTTCCGCATCCTTGCGGTCGATTTCACCGAGGACACCGGCGAGTTGACTCCCACGCTGAAGGTGAAGCGCAAGGTCGTGGCCGAGAAGTTCGCCGCGGACATCGACGCGCTGTACAGCAAGGCAGCCGACTAGAGCAGTCGGGACAGGCGCTCGGCCTGCAGGCTCCATCGCCAGTTGTCTACGACCCACTGCCGGCCCGCGGCACCCATCGCCGCGGCGCGGACAGGGTCGGCCAGCAGGTCACCGACGGATGCCGCGATCGCTCCCACGTCCCCGCCCTCGACGACGACGCCCGTCTCACCGTCGACGACGGTCTCCGGGGCACCGCCGGACCGGCCCGCCACGACTGGTACCCCGGTCGAGGACGCCTCCAGGTAGACGATGCCCAGACCCTCGACGTCCAGTCCGGATCCCCTGGTGCGGCACGGCATCGCGAACACATCTGCCATGGCGTGGTGCGCAGGCAACTCGTCAGCGGGGACGCCTTCGGTGAACACCACATGCTCGGCCACCCCGAACGTGTGGGCGAGACGGCGCAGCGATGTCAGATACGGTCCCCCGCCGACGATGACGAGCGCGGCACCAGGGACCCGCTGGCGAATTGCCGGGAGCGCCCGGATCAGCATGTCCTGGCCCTTGCGGGGCACCAACCGCGAAACACAGACCACCACGGGCCGCCCGCCGAGCCGGTAGCGGGCGCGCAGCTCGGCGCGGGCGACCTCGTCGGGCACGAAGCGGTCGGTGTCCACCCCTGGCGGCACGTGCTCGAGCGCCGCATCGGGTCCGAACGCCGACGCGAACCGCCGTCGCGTGTACGAACTGATGTAGGTGACGACGTCGGTGTCATTGCCGATGCGCCGCAACGCCGTTCGCGCCAGCGGAAGCATCGACCAGCCCACCTCGTGACCGTGCGTGCTGGCGATCACGCGCCTGGCGCCCGAGGCCCTCGCGATCGGCGCCAGCAACGCCAGCGGCGCGGCGGCGCCGAACCACACAGTCTCGATACCGCGCTCTTCGATCAGTCGCCGCATCCGCAGAGCCACCGTGGGCTCGGGCACCATCAGGGTGCCCGGATGCCGGACGACCCGATATCCGGTGTCGGCGGCGACGGCGTCGTAGTCCTCGGCGCCTTTCCATTTCGGCGCGTAGACCGTGAAGGAGTCTCCCCCCTCCACGAGATGACCGACCAAAGCTTCCAGGTAGGACTGGATGCCACCGCGCCGCGGCGGATAGTCGTTGGTGACGAGCAGGACCCGTTTCATCGGTTCCCACCCGACAGAACCTCGGACAACTCAACGCCGAGCGCAGTCCGGGCCGCCGTCGCGATGTCGGTGTGACCGTGCCCGCACGACGCGAGGTAGAACGCCCGCAGCTTCTCGGCGCCGTAGGTGTCTGCGATGTAGGACGCGAACTCCCAGGCCCGGTCGTAGGCGGCCGAGCGACCTGGCCCCGCAGTGCCCAACTCGGCGTCGGTCGGCAGCGACGCCGGTTTCGGGGGTGCAGTGCCTGCCGCCGGTCTGCCGACGTAGTCGCGACACCCTCGGTGAGCCAGACCGGCGCGTCGGCAGCGGTCTGCGCCCTGGCCGCATAGTGGAAGAGCTCATGGCGCAGCACTGTTCGCAGATCGATGTCGTTCATCGCGGTAGCGCGCGGGGAGAACATGATCCGCTCGGCGGTGGTCGTCGCCGCGATGTCGGGTCCCCCGCCCGCCAACGCCACGAACTGCTCCGGTGACCCAGCGACGACGATCGAGGTGTCGCGGCGCCATTCGGGTCCCCAGAACCCGGTGACCGCGGTGGTGGCGCCGGGCAGTTCGGCGGCAATGCGGTCGAGCAGCACGCGCCCGCCAGTAGCGCCGAGATCGACCAGCTGCGCGGTGCGGCCGTCCGGCGTAGCCACGGTCCGCGCCGCTGGTACGGGCTGGGTGACGGCCACCGGCGCAGCCACGGCAGGTCCGGACGGGGCTGCCAGCGTGCCACCGACCAGAAAGATCGCGCAGATCAACTCGGCGCCGAGAACCGCGCCGATCCGGCGCCGGTCGGCTGCGCGGGAGCGCGCGATAGCGACGGACGCCTCAGTAGCGACGGACGTTGTGGATCGGCGCATTGTCCACCGGGGCGACCCGCACCGGTGTGCCGTAGGTGGACGCGTGCACCATCATTCCGTCGCCGATGTAGATGCCGACATGCGACGCGTCGGAGTAATAGGTCACGAGATCACCGGGCTGCATCTGGTCTCTGGACACCGATTGCCCGCCGTTCGCCAACGCCTGACTGGAGTGCGGCAGTGAGATACCGGCCTGCTGGAACGACCACATCACCAAGCCGGAGCAGTCGAACGCGCCCGGGCCGGAACCGCCCCAGGAGTAGGGGGAACCGATCCGGCTCAGCGCCGCCTGGATGACCGTGGTGGCGGCGGGAGATCCGGGTGGGGCGATGTCGCCCGGCGGGATCGCACCCGGGAGCCCAGGCAGACCCGGAACAGGTGGCGCCACAGGAATGGCAGGTGCAGGCGGCGCTGCCACGATGGCCGGGTTCTGGCCCGGCCTCGGTGGCAGAGGTGCGGCGGCAGGGGGCGGAGGCGGCGGCGCGGCGGCGAGTGCTTCACGCTGGACGGGGGTCAGCGCCTGGTACTGCGCTTTGACGATCGCGATCTGGACCCGCAGCTGGCTTTGCTTCGACTGGAGTTCGGCACGCACCGCGGCGGCCTGTTCGGCCGCGGTCTTGGCCTCGGTGGCCGACGCGGCCGACGCCTGCTCGGCGACCTGGGCCTGCCGGCCCGCGTCGCGGAAGCTCGTCATCTGAGCCTGCATCTCGCTGGCCATCACCCGCTGTACGGCTAGCTGGTCGATCAATCCCTGCGGCGACGACGCGGTCAGAATCGCGTCGAACCCGGACGGGCGACCACCCATGTACTGCGCGGCAGCCAGCTTGTCGACGTTGCCCTGGAACGTCGACAACTGTGCTTTGGCCGTCTCCATCGACTCGACGTCGCTGGTGTGCTTGGCCTCCGCAGCCTGTTGAACCGCGAGCTTGTTGTCCAGATCCAACTGTGCCGAGTGCATGGCCTCAGTGGTCTGCTCGGCCTGCCGGGACAGGTCATTCAGCTTTGCCAGCGCGTCCGCAGCGGGATCTGCGTAGGCGTGTCCGGTCAGCATCGCACCGATAACAGCCAAGCCGGCCATTAAAACGATTAGGGGTTGCCGAGTACGGCGTGTGCTCCTGTGCGCGCGGTCGAGCCTCAAGATTTTTGCGTCCTTCAACTGCCGTAACAAGCCGCCTCGAACTCACTTAGGTCTCAGACAGGTTACGAAACGGCAACGGCCTTGTCCAACAGAAGACGCAAACTTAACAGTCGAACCTGAGAACGCGCTTCCGCCGGAGGGCTGCGTGTCATCAGGCAACGCCGGAATCACGTCGCGGGTGGATCGGGACGAGCCGCAGCCTCGGAGCAAGCCCCACTTCGGCCAGCACCTCCAGCGCGCGCTGCTCGTCGACATGCAACGTCTCGGGAATGCCGAGCAGCACGCTGACAACGCAGTCCTGGCATCCCGGCCCACGGACGGCGCAGTCGTCGCAGTCGATCTTCACGGTCCCGGTATCGGGTGCCTCACCCGGCCGCCACTGATTCAGTGCCATCGCACCTGTCCTCTCGATCGCAGTCGTCCGCACGCTATCCGCGGGTACCGACAACTCCGCAGGATCGGTTGCGCTCTCCACGGCGCTGCTTCACCGGAGTTGTCACCGCAGGCACTTACCTTCAGCTCATGGGGCAGCTGAGCTTCGCCGATGTCGACCCGACGGCTGACCCGACGCTGCGCGAAACCACCTTCGTCGTCGTCGATCTGGAGACCACCGGCGGTCGCGCCTCCGGTGACCACCACGACGCGATCACCGAGATCGGCGCGGTCAAGGTGCGTGGCGGTGAGGTGCTCGGCGAATTCGCCACGCTGGTCGATCCGGGACGCGCGATCCCACCGCAGATCGTCGCGCTGACCGGCATCACGTCGGCGATGGTCTACGACGCGCCGCGCATCGAAGCGGTGTTGCCTGCGTTTCTGGAGTTCTCCCGCGGTGCGGTGCTCGTCGCGCACAACGCGGGGTTCGACGTCGGATTCCTGCGCGCCGCCGCCGAACGCCACCAGCTGCCCTGGCCAAAGCCGCCCGCGCTGTGCACGGTCACGCTCGCCCGTCGGGTACTCACCCGCGACGAAGCACCCAGCGTCAAGTTGTCTGCGCTGGCGCAGCTCTTCGCGGCCTCCACCACCCCGACACATCGGGCCCTCGACGACGCCAGGGCCACCGTCGATGTGCTGCACGGGCTGATCGAGCGCGTCGGCAACCAGGGCGTGCACACCTACGCCGAGCTGCGTTCGTATCTGCCGGACGTGACGCCGGCGCAGCGCGGCAAGCGTCATCTCG
Source organism: uncultured Actinomycetota bacterium (assembly GCA_963796545.1). Classification (GTDB taxonomy): domain Bacteria; phylum Actinomycetota; class Actinomycetes; order Mycobacteriales; family Mycobacteriaceae; genus Mycobacterium. The sequence continues at coordinate 75,331 of CAWCMF010000016.1, forward strand.
CGCACGCCCTGCCACGCCGCCCGGGCGTGTATCTGTTCCGCGGACCGTCGGCCGAGGTGCTGTATGTGGGCACCGCGGTAGACCTGCGGCGGCGGGTCTCGCAGTACTTCAACGGCGCCGACCCTCGCACCCGGATGAAGGAAATGGTCGCGCTGGCCACCGCGGTCGACCACGTCGAGTGCGCGCACGATCTGGAGGCCGGCGTCCGTGAGCTCCGGCTGCTGGCCGCCCATGCCCCGCCCTACAACAGACGTTCCAAATTCCCGCACCGCTGGTGGTGGGTCGCTCTCACCGATGAAGCCTTCCCCCGGTTCTCCACGGTGCGTACGCCGAAGACCGCCAGTGCCGTCGGCCCGTTCCGGGCGCGCGCCGACGCGTTCGAGGCCGCCACGCTGATGGCCCGCTTCACCGGTGTGCGGACCTGCACCTCCCGGCTGGGTCGCTCGGCGCTGCACGGGCCGGCGTGTCCGGAGCGGGAGGTCTCGCCCTGCCCCGCCCGCCGCGGGGCGGATGCGGACGAGTACGCCGTCGCGGCAGCGGATGCTCTCGCGCTCATCGACGGTCGCTGCACCCGCCCACTCGATTCCGCGCTGACCCACATCGCCGACCTGGCCGAGCGCCACCGCTACGAGACGGCCGCTCGGTTACGCGATCACACCGCCGCGTCGATCGACGTGTTGTGGCGCGGTCAGCGACTCCGCGCGCTGTCCGCCGTCGACGAGCTGGTGGCCGCGAAACCCGACGGCCACCGGGGCTGGCATCTCGCGGTGATCCGCCACGGCCGGCTCGCCGCCGGAGGTGTGGCGCCACGGGGGGTGCCCCCGATGCCCGTCGTGGACGCATTGACCGCGGCAGCACAGGCGGTGCTGCCCGACGCGGGCCCGCTCGGCGGCGCGCTCGTCGAGGAGACCGCGTTGATCGCCCGCTGGCTCGCGCAGCCCGGGGTGCGGATCGTGCGCGCCGACACCGGCTATTGCTCGCCGGTGGACGCCGCCGGGCGCCTGGCGGAATGGGCGGCCCAGGCCCGCTCCGCGCGCCTGGCCTCCGAACAACTCACCGCACAGTTCGGCGACTCAGAGCTTCGCCGTTCAGAGATCCTGGGTGAACCGCGCCCAACGCGCGAGGAGTTGCTCGGCCGCCCCCGAGTCGATCGCCTCCTTCGCCCGCGCGAGCCCGGACTCCCAGGCCGGAACCCACTGGGCGTCGCTGGATAGCCCCGCATGAGAGACGAGCGCACCGGCGGCGTTGAGCACCACCGCATCCCGGACCGGACCCGTGACCCCGGCGAGCACCGCCCTGGCCGATGCCGCATTCGACTCCGCGTCACCCCCGACGAGCTCGGAGATGTCGGCCCTGGGAAACCCGAACGCAGCGGGATCGAAGGTCAGCCGCTCCACGGTGCCTGCCTGCACCCGCCAGATCGTGCTCGTCGTCGTGGTCGTCAGCTCGTCCAGCCCGTCGTCACCGTGCACCACCAGAACGCTGGACCCGCGGGTAGCGAACACCCCAGCCATCACTTCCGCGAGATCGCCCCAGGCACAGCCGATCAGACCGGCCCGCGGAGTGGCCGGATTCGTCAGCGGGCCAAGCAGATTGAACACGGTCGGTACCCCGATCTCGCGACGCACCACGCCCGCATGCCGGTAGGAGGGGTGGAATTGCGGGGCGAACGCGAAGCCGATTCCGACCTCGGCCACACAGCGCGCGACTTCATCGGGGCCGAGATCGATCCGCACCCCCAGCGCCTCGAGGGTGTCGGCGCCGCCCGACAACGACGAGGCGGCACGGTTGCCGTGCTTGACCACGGGCACGCCGGCGGCCGCCACCACGATGGACGCCATCGTGGAGAGATTCACGGTGTTTGCGCCGTCGCCACCCGTGCCGACGATGTCCACCGTGGCGGTGCCGATGACGTCCGTCGGCACCCGGCGCGCATGCTTGAGCATGATGTCGGACAGTTCGGTGACTTCTGCCGACGTCGGCCGCTTCATCTTCATCGCCACCCCGAACGCAGCGATCTGCGCCGGGGTGGCGGTGCCCGTCATGATCTGGTCCATCGCCCATGCCGTCTGACCTGGCAACAGGCTCTGGCCGACGGTCAGTCTTCCGAGAATCATCGCCCAGGTGGGGGTGACACCGGAGTCGTTCCGAGGCGATGCGGGCTGAGGCGGAGGGTTAGTCACGAACGCGATTATGACGAATTGCTCCACCCGGGTGGAGTTCAACAACTACAAAGCGTCATACTTGCTCCTGTGACGAGCGCTGTAGGGACCTCGGGAACCGCCATCACGTCGCGTGTACATTCGCTGAACCGACCGAACATGGTCAGTGTCGGCACCATCGTCTGGCTTTCCAGTGAATTGATGTTCTTTGCTGGGCTGTTCGCGATGTATTTCACCGCGCGCGCGCAGGCGCACGGTGAATGGCCGCCCGAACCGACCGAGTTGAATCTGACACTGGCTGTACCGGTGACGCTGGTGCTGATCGCGTCGTCGTTCACGTGCCAGATGGGCGTGTTCGCGGCCGAGCGTGGCGACGTCTTCGGGCTGCGACGCTGGTACGCGATCACCCTGGCGATGGGGACGTTCTTCGTTCTCGGCCAGGCCTACGAGTACGTCCACCTCGTCGAGCACGGCACCACGATTCCCGGCAGCGCCTATGGCACCGTCTTCTACCTGGCGACCGGATTCCACGGACTTCACGTCATCGGCGGACTGATCGCGTTCGTTCTGCTGCTGGTCCGCACTCAGATGAGCAAGTTCACGCCGGCTCAGGCCACCGCCGCCATCGTCGTGTCCTATTACTGGCACTTCGTCGACATCGTGTGGATCGCGCTGTTCGCCGTCATCTACTTCGTCCGATGATCGGCTCGCCGATGTGTCCGATGATCGGCTCGCCGATGTGTCCGATGATCGGCTCGCCGATGTGTGCCATGACCCGATCTGTACTCAAGCCATTGAAGCCAGGGGCCTAACCGGATGAGAAGGGGTTCGATGACCAGCAAGTCAGCCGGAGCCGGAAGGCCGGCGACAATCGGCCGGAGGCGGCTGCGCCGACGCCTGTCGGCAGCACTGCTGTTGCTGACCGGTTTGGTAGTCGCCGGTGGTCTGGCGGCCACGTTGACGCCGTCACCGCAGATTGCCGTCGCCGATGAGTCGGCGTCGGCCATGCTGCGCACTGGTCAACAGCTCTTCGACACGTCCTGCGTGTCGTGCCACGGGGTGAACCTGCAGGGTGTCGCCGACCGCGGACCGAGCCTGATCGGCGTCGGCGAGGCGGCGGTGTACTTCCAGGTCTCCACCGGTCGCATGCCCGCCATGCGGAACGAAGCACAGATCCCGCAAAAGGAACCCAACTTCGACGAGTCGCAGATCGATGCGCTGGGTGCCTACATCCAGGCCAATGGTGGCGGTCCGGTCGTCCCCCGCGACGAGAACGGGCACGTCGCCGAACAGTCGCTCATCGGCAACGACGTCGCCCGAGGCGGCGACCTCTTCCGCCTCAACTGTGCGTCCTGCCATAACTTCACCGGCAAGGGAGGCGCGCTGTCCTCGGGTAAGTACGCCCCCGACCTCGGCGAGGCCACCCCGGCGCAGATCTACACCGCGATGGCGACGGGCCCGCAGAACATGCCGAAGTTCTCCGAGCGCCAGCTGTCTGCCGACGAGAAGCGCGACATCGTCGCCTACGTGCGCGAATCGGCGGAGACCCCGTCCCCCGGCGGGCTCGGGCTGGGTGGCTTCGGCCCGACGTCCGAGGGCATGGCCGCGTGGATCATCGGCATGGTGGCCGTCATCGCCGCCGCACTGTGGATCGGAGCACGGGCATGAGCGAGAAGCCTGATGACGTGAAAGGCACCGACACCCCCGGTCAGTTGGGCGTACCGGGCCAGCCGACCGACGCCCAACTCGCGAAGATGTCGCAGGACGAACTGCTCGAACTGGGCGGCAAACTCGACGGCGTCGAGATCGTCTTCAAGGAGCCGCGCTGGCCGGTGCCCGGCACCAAAGCCGAGAAGCGCGCGGAACGCACCGTCTCGTACTGGCTACTGCTTGGCGGATTTTCGGGCCTGGCGCTGCTGCTGGTTTTCCTGTTCTGGCCGTGGGAGTACCAGCCGTTCGGCTCCGAGGGCGAGTTCCTGTACTCGCTGGCGACGCCGCTCTACGGTGTGACCTTCGGTTTGTCGGTCCTCGCGATCGGCGTGGGCGCCGTGCTGTACCAGAAGAAGTTCATCCCGGAGGAGATCTCGATCCAGGACCGCCACGACGGGCAGTCCCAAGAGATCCACCGCAGGACCGTCGCGGCCAATCTCGGTGACGCGCTGGATGGCTCAACCATCAAGCGGCGCAAGATGATCGGCCTTTCGCTCGGGATCGGGTTCGGCGCGTTCGGCGTCGGCACGCTCGTGGCATTCATCGGCGGGCTCATCAAGAACCCGTGGAAGCCGGTCGTCGACACGGCCGAAGGACCGAAGGCGGTGCTGTGGACGTCGGGCTGGACCCCACGGCATAACGGCGAAACCATCTTCCTGGCCCGGGCTACCGGCAAGCCGGGTGAGTCGCCGTTCGTCAAGATGCGTCCCGAAGACATCGACGCGGGCGGCATGGAGACCGTGTACCCGTGGCGTGAATCCGACGGTGACGGAACGACGGTCGAGTCCGAACACCACCTGACCGAGATCTCGTACGGCGTCCGCAATCCCGTGATGCTCATCCGCATCAAGCCGCTCGACATGACGCGGGTGGTCAAGCGCCGCGGCCAGGAGAGCTTCAACTTCGGCGAACTGTTCGCCTACAGCAAGGTGTGCTCACACCTGGGCTGCCCTTCCTCGCTGTACGAGCAGCAGACCTACCGCATCCTGTGCCCGTGCCACCAGTCGCAGTTCGACGCGTTGCACTTCGCGAAGCCGATCTTCGGTCCGGCCGCCCGCGCGCTCGCGCAGCTGCCGATCACCATCGACCAGGATGGCTACTTGGTCGCCAACGGCGACTTCATCGAACCCGTCGGACCGGCATTCTGGGAGCGGAAGTCATGAGCCCACGTCTAGACGCAGGAGAGATCGCCGCCAAGCAGGGCAACGCGATCGACTCGCGGTATCACCCGTCGGCGGCGGTTCGGCGGCAGCTCAACAAGGTCTTCCCGACGCACTGGTCGTTCCTGCTCGGTGAGATCGCGATGTACAGCTTCCTCGTGCTGATTCTCACCGGCGTCTGGTTGACGTTGTTCTTCGACCCGTCGATGGCGCACGTCACCTATGACGGTGTCTACCAGCCGCTCCGTGGTGTGCAGATGTCCCGCGCATACGAGACGACACTGGAAATCAGCTTCGAGGTGCGCGGCGGGCTTTTCGTCCGTCAGGTCCACCACTGGGCGGCACTGCTGTTCGCGGCGTCGATCATGGTCCACCTGGCCCGCATCTTCTTCACCGGCGCATTCCGGCGCCCTCGTGAGGCCAACTGGGTGATCGGTTCACTGCTGCTGATCCTGGCGATGTTCGAGGGCTACTTCGGCTACTCGCTCCCCGACGACCTGCTCTCGGGCACCGGCCTGCGCGCCGCGTTCTCCTCGATCACGCTGGGCATGCCGGTCATCGGAACCTGGCTTCACTGGGCGTTGTTCGGCGGTGACTTCCCCGGCAACATCATCATCCCGCGCCTCTACGCATCCACATCCTGCTGATCCCCGGAATCATGTTGGCGCTCATCGGTGTTCACCTGGCGCTCGTGTGGTTCCAGAAGCACACGCAGTTCCCCGGACCCGGACGTACCGAGACCAACGTCGTTGGTGTGCGGGTCATGCCCGTCTTCGCGGTGAAGTCCGGCGCGTTCTTCGCGGTGACGGTCGGCATCCTCGGCCTGATGGGCGGGCTGCTGCAGATCAACCCGATCTGGGTGCTCGGGCCCTACAAGCCGTCCCAGATCTCGGCGGGCAGCCAGCCCGACTTCTACATGATGTGGACCGACGGCCTGGCGCGTATCTGGCCGGCCTGGGAGTTCTATCCGTTCGGTCACACCATTCCGCAGTCGGTATGGGTGGCGCTGGGGATGGGCCTGGTGTTCATCCTGCTGACGGTCTACCCGTTCGTCGAGAAGAAGCTGAGCGGCGACAACGCACACCACAACCTGCTGCAGCGCCCGCGTGACGCACCGACGCGCACCGCGGTCGGCTCGGCGGCGATCGCGTTCTACATCATCCTCACCTTGGCGTGCATGAACGACATCATCGCGCTGAAGTTCCAAATCTCGCTCAACGCGACGACGTGGATCGGCCGCATCGGCATGGTCGTGCTGCCCGCGATCGTCTACTTCATCGCGTACCGGTGGGCGGTGGGCCTGCAGCGCAGTGACCGGGCGGTGCTGGAGCACGGCATCGAGACGGGCATCATCAGGCGTCTCCCGCACGGCGCGTACGTCGAGTTGCACCAGCCGCTCGGCCCCGTCGACGAGCACGGTCACGCGATTCCGCTGGAGTACCAGGGCGCGGCTCTGCCCAAGCGGATGAACAAGCTGGGATCCAGTGGCTCCCCCGGCACCGGCAGCTTCCTCAAGGGCGATCCGATGTCCGAGCACGTCGCAATCACCGAGGCCGAGCATGCGGCCGAGCACAGGGCGCTCACCGCATTGCGCGAACACCAGCAGCGCACCAGCGCCACCAACGGCTCGAATGGTTCGAATGGTTCGAATGGTTCGTCCAACGGACACCACTGAGCAGTGAATGCTCCACACCAGTTGATCCGCCTCAGCCGTCAAGGCTGGGGCGGATCAATTGTTTGCGATCAGCTCTCGACCTCGGCGCGCAGCTCGCGCAGGAAGTACCACGGAATGGCGACCATCCCCACCGTCACGGCGCCGGCAAGGCCGTTGAGCACCCAGGCGGCAGTGTCGCTTTCGACCGCCATCAGGTAGGTCGCCACCGAGATCAGCAGCGTCGCCACGCCCATCGCACCTGCGATCGACGCCGTGTTGCGCAACCACAGCCGGTCGACAACAGGCGATTCGACGGCCGCCGGACCGCTTGGCTGCAGCACGCGCGGCAAGCGCCCGCTGTTGGTGCCGGCGGCAGCGCGCGGGATACGCAACTTCTCGGTCGGTGCGTCGACGGCGCGGGCCGGGGTCTGTGGCTTGTCCGCCGCCTGCTGCGCCAAGCGCCTCTCCACCGGCGTGAGTGGCTCCTCGGCGGCGCGGCGGGCGCGCAGGAGCAGCGGTACGGCCGCGACGATCACTGCCGCCGAGACGCCGATGACGGTGTAGAGGAACCAGGGGGTGCCTGACTCCGCAGTGGAGGCCTCGTGACCGTTGGCGAGATCGACCAACGCCACGATCGCGGCAACGCCGGCTCCCAGGGCGGCGAGCCAAACCACGACGCAGCCCCCGAGCAGGATGCGGTCGACGCGGTCGAGCGCGGAGACGTCGAAGCCGGAAAGCGGCTGATTCGCGGTGTCGGTGAATTGTGTCATCAGTGTGGTGTCGGCCCTAGCAGCTGGTCTGAGCGGCGTTGCTGGTGTTGGCAGACAACACTGTTCCGTCGCTGGTTGTGATCGAGCAGTTCAGCCGGCTGACCAGGAACAGGCTGGACGCCTGCACCGAGCCGACTTCGGACTGGGAGATCGGGGTGACCGTCAGCGACCACGGAATGTAGACGTTGCGCTGGGTGCGGCTGCGCCCGGAAGCATCGATGTAGGTCACCGTGATGATGTCACCGGGCGCCTTCGTCCCGGTGACCGAGTACGTCACCTGGCGCGGGCCGGCCGGCGGCGTGGTCGTCGGCGGGGGCGGCGGGGGCTCGGGGGTCGCCGGTGGCGGGGGCGGCGCCTCGGTCGCCGGCGGCGGTGGCGGTGGCTCGGTCACCGTGACCGTCTCCGGCGGGGGCGGTGGCGGCTCCGTCGTGGCAGGCGGGGGCGGCGGGGGCGGTGGTGTGGTGGTGATGATCTCGTCCTGCACGGGCGGCGCCGAACGGGTTGTCGTTTCGGGGGTCGCGAGGCTGTCGGTGTCGGTGCGTGTCACCAGAACCGACACGGATACCACCAGCGCGACGGCCGCGACGATGGCGACGACGCCGACCACCCATGGCCAGCGAGGCGGCGGCGCGAGGTCTGCGTCGTCACCGGAGCCGTCGTAACTGTCGTAGTCGTAGAGCGGCGACTTCCGAGGGAACGTAAGGGCTACTGACGAACTGTTCGGATTCCGGCGCAGAGTACGCGCGAGAGTGGAAATCGGTCTGGCCGGTGTCGGGATTGTCGCTCGCGTTGCGTCCAGAACCGCCGGCTTCCGGGGCGGGGACATCGGCGGCGCGGTCCGGCTCCTCACCTGGGAGACCGGAGTCCCGCCCGGGAGGGTTGGGCCCACTCATCTACGTCTGTCCTTCTCGGCTGTTTCTCCGGCGCCGGTGGTCGCCGTGGCGGCTCATGGCGCCTCGGCAACACTACCCAACGGCGGCACCCGAACGGACGGCTCGGCGCAGGTTACGCGCGAAGTCATGCCTGATTGTGACCTTGAACCGGACCCGGCGGGGTCAGTGCTTTTCGGGTCCCGAGTGGTACTCGAACACCAGGCCGCTCACCGTCGTCAGGACGAAGCAGACGCCTGCGACGATCAGCCAGGGCAGCCACAGCGCCATGCCGACCGCGGTGGCTGACGCCGACAGCGCGATGAACAGCGGCCACCAGCTGTGCGGGCTGTAGAACCCGAGGTCCCCGGCACCGTCGGCGATCTCGGCGTCTTCGTAGTCCTCAGGCCGGGTGTCCAGACGCCGGGCGACGAAGCGGAAGAACGTTCCGGTGATCAGCGTCAGACCCGTGGTCAGGGCGAGTGCCGTGGTTCCGGCCCACTCGATGCCTCCCGGGTCCTGGAACAGGTGGGTCAGGACGGCGTACACGACGGTCGACAGCGCGAAGAACGCGGTCAGGAACTCGAACAACCTGGCTTCGATATGCATCTGCGGTCCTTACCTGGTCGCCTGGGGGACCTGAGGTGCCAGTTCTCCGCGACGGCTGTCGAACGGCTTGGTGGTGACGGCCAGCGGCGGCTGGTTGATCGCCCGCAACGCCTCGGCATTGGTCTTGCCCGCGCCGCGCTGATCGAGGTAGGCCTTGAAATCGTTGGGCTCAACGACCCGCATTTCGAAGTTCATCATCGCGTGATACGTGCCGCACAACTCGGTGCACCGGCCGACGAAAGCGCCGGTCTGGTAGATCTCACTGATCTGGAAGATGTTGTCGGAGTTGTTCTCCTTGGGATTGGGCAGCACGTCCCGCTTGAACAGGAACTCCGGCACCCAGAAGCCGTGGATCACGTCGGCCGAGGCGATCTGGAACTCGATCCGCTTGCCCGACGGCACGACTAGCACCGGGATCTCGCTGGATGAACCGAGCGTCTCGACCTTGTCGAAGTTCAGGTAGGTGCGGTCCTCGGGGTTCTTCCCCGCGATCGCGCCGATCTGTTCCTTGCCGTGGCTGTCGAGGCCTTCGGGCTGGGACGCCAGGGCTTCCTTGCGCGCGAGGTCGACGCCGTCGTAGGTGAATGTCCCGTCGGCGTAGTCAACCTTCTGGTATCCGAACTTCCAGTTCCACTGGAAGGCGGTGACGTCGATGACGACCTCGGGGTTCTCTTCCTTGTGCAGCAGCCGCTCCTGCACCACCACGGTGAAGTAGAAGAGCACCGAGATGATCACGAACGGGATGACCGTCAGCGTCAGTTCCAGCGGCATGTTGTAGCCGAACTGGCGCGGCATCTCCACGTCGGTCTTCTTCTTACGGTGGAAGGTTATCGTCCAGAACAACAGGAGATAGACGAGCGCCCCGACGACGAACGCGGCGATCACCGAACCGATCCACAGTTCGCGGTTGAGATGCGCCTCAGGTGTGATGCCCGTGGGCCAGCCGAGGCCGAGCACCTCCGACCAACTGCATCCGCTGAGTAGCACCGTCATCCCGCCCAGGAGCAGGGACAATGCCACCAACTTCAGGCCGCGAGCGGACACGTTGGCGCCTCCTTGAAGACATCGAGTAGTCGGTCGACCGACGGGCGGTCGGACGGCTGCACTGAATACTACGCAGCGTAGACCACGCCGCCGAGGTGGCGCGAAGCGACCGGCGAATGTGTTCGCGTCCGATCGGGACGTGCCGCGGCGATTAGGCATACTGGCGCGGTGTGCGGACTGCTGGCGCTGGTCACCGACCCCTCCTCTGGGGTCTCCCCCTCCATCGTCGACGCGGTTTCCGGCGCGACGGCGCTGATGCGCCACCGCGGCCCTGACGAGCCGGGGACCTGGCACGACACCGCCGGCGCGGCGCAGGTGGTGCTCGGATTCAACCGGCTGTCGATCATCGACATCGCCCACAGCCATCAGCCGCTGCGATGGGGACCGCAGGAGGCCCCCGACCGCTACGTGCTGGTGTTCAACGGTGAGATCTACAACTACCTGGAACTGCGCGAAGCACTGAGCTCCGAGTTCGGCGCGGTTTTTCACACCGACGGTGACGGCGAGGCGATCCTGGCCGCTTATCACCACTGGGGCACCGAAGCGCTGAACCGGCTTCGCGGCATGTTCGCGTTCGCCCTGTGGGACACCGTCACTCAGGAACTGTTCTGCGCACGGGATCCGTTCGGCATCAAGCCGCTCTACCTGGCCACCGGACCGGGCGGCACCGTGATGGGCAGCGAAAAGAAGTGCCTGCTGGAGGTGGCCGACGAGCTTTCCATCGACCTCGGCATCGACGATCGGGCGGTCCAGCACTACACGGTCCTGCAGTACGTGCCCGAGCCCGAGACGCTGCACCGGGGCATCCGCAGGCTGGAATCGGGCAGTTATGCGCGGGTGCGCCCCGGCCAACAGCCTGAGGTGACGCGCTACTTCACGCCGCGGTTCTCCGCGGTGCCCTTTGTGGTCGGCAGCGAGCAGGCCCGCTACGACGAGATCACGGCAGTGCTCGAGGACTCGGTGGCCAAGCACATGCGTGCCGATGTGACC
>CAWCMF010000017.1:0-204602 GCA_963796545.1 uncultured Actinomycetota bacterium
GGTGGAGGCGGCGGGAATCGAACCCGCGTCCGCATGATGTCCGGCCAGCGCGTCTACGTGCGTAGCTTCCGCTCATTTTCGGTGGGGCCAGTCGCGGAAACCTGGAGAAGCTCCCACCTAGACAGACGTGGTTCTCGCCCCCGGTTGCGGCCTGTCAGCGGCCGGGGGCCAGCCTTCTGATGACGCCCGTAACCCGCTAGAAGGCGTCGCGGACGGGCGTCGCTGTCGCTAGGGATTAGCTAGGCAGCGAGTGCGTAGTTTGCGTCGGCAGTTATAGCTACCAACTTGCCACCGGATTAACGAGGGAGATGACGTCCTCGGCACGCAGCGCCCGCTTTCGACCATCCGTCGAAACCGATCGCCCCCTGTGGGGGCAAGAGTAAGGCCGATCCGCCGCGATGCAAAGGCGCACAGCAGCAGGCGTATACTGCCGCGCGGTGCTGCACCGGGTCTACCCCGACTACCTCGAGCAGTGGGCCAGCGAGGCCTCGGACGCGATCTGGCTGCGCGACCGCCAGGGCGACGCCTTCACCGCGTGGAGCTGGCAGACCGCCAAGGCCGAGATCGACGCCGTCGCGGCGTGGCTCGAAGCGCGCTTCGGCACCGGCGTGAAGATGGCGATCCTGTCGCGCAACCGCGCCCACTGGTTCCTCGCCGACTTCGCGATCATCGCGTCCGGAAACGTCGCGGTCCCGATCTTCACGACGATCCCCGCACCGTCGGCGCGCTACGTGCTCGAGTTCTCCGGGACGAAGCTGCTCTTCCTCGGCGAGGCACAGAACTGGGACGCGGTCGGCGGCGCGCTGCCCGAGGGCACCGAGATCGTCTGCCTGCCCGGTGTCGAGATCGACGCGGCCCCACCTGCGCTGGGACGATCTGCTCGCCGAGGCCGCGGGCTCGCGCCCGCGCCACCGCTGCGGCGCGGACGACGTCCTCTCGCTCGTCTTCACCTCGGGCACGACCGGCGTGCCCAAGGGCGTGATGCAGACGCACGCGTCGATGATCCTCCCGGTCCACCGCTTCGCCGCCGCGTTCGCGGTGCGCGAGCACCCGCGCTTCCTCTCCTATCTCCCGCTCTCCCACATCGGCGAGCGGCAGCTCGTCGAGGGGTACTCGCTCCTCTCTCGCGGTACGGTGACGTTCAACGAGTCGCTCGCGACGCTGCTGCGCGACCTGCGCGACGTGCGTCCGAACTTCGTGTTCGGCCCGCCGCGGATCTGGGAGCAGCTCCAGCAGGCCGTGCTCGCGGAGTTCGGCTCGCAGCAGGCGCTCGATCGCGCGCTCGCCGGAGACGGCGACGCCGTTCGGGCGCGGGTCGACGCGATCCTCGGCCTCGGCGACTCCGACTACTGTCTGACCGCCGCGGCGCCGACGCCGCCGGCGCTGATCGAGTGGTTCGGGCGCGTCGGCGTGCAGCTGCTCGAGGGCTACGGGCAGACCGAGGCGATGGGTCTGGTGGCGGGCACGCGGACCGAGTTCCGCGTGGGCTCGATCGGGAAGCCACTGGCCGGCGTGGATTACAAGCAGAGCGACGAGGACGAGCTGCTGATCCGCGCCGACGGCCTCTCGCCCGGCTACTACGAGATGCCGGACAAGACCGCCGAGCTCTACCGCGACGGCTGGCTGCACACCGGCGACAAGGCGCGCGTCGACGACGACGGCTTCCTCTACCTCACGGGCCGTGTGAAGGACTACTTCAAGACGATCTCGGGCAAGTTCGTTGCGCCGGTGCCGATCGAGAGCGACTTCGCGGACAATCCCCACACGGCGCAGGTGTGCCTGCTCGGACGCGGCTACTCGAAGACCGTGATGGTGTGCGTGCTGAACGAGTTCGCGCAGCGCTGCGACCGCGCGGAAGTGGAGCGGACGCTGCGCGCGAAGGCGGAGGCGATCAACGCCTCGGTCGAGAAGCACGCGCGCGTCGGCGCGCTGATCGTGTGCCGCGAGGCCTGGACGATCGAGAACGAGGTCTTGACCCCGACGCTGAAGATCCGGCGCGAGCGCGTCGAGGCCCGCTTCGGCGAGCGCGCCGAGCCGCTCGCCCGCGCGAGCGCCGAGCAGGCGACGCTGCTTGATCGAGTGGACCTAGCGTCCGAGCACGCCCTTCGCCTCGAGCTCCGCGATCCGCTCGGGCGAATAGCCGAGGATCGACTCGAGCACGGTGCCGTTGTCGCGGCCGAAGCCGAGCGAGCTCTCCGGCACCCGCGCGCTCGCTCGGGAGAAGCGCAGCCGCGAGCTCTCGATCGTGGTGGTGCCGAAGATCTCGTGCGCGATCTCGACGAAGTGGCCGCGGTGCTGGAGCTGCGGGCATGCGTAGAGGCCCGGCATGTCGAGCACCGCGTGCGCGGGGACGCCGCGCGCCTGCAGCGCCGCCTCCGCCTCGGCGGGCGTGCGCTCGCGCGTCCAGGCGACGAGCGCGGCCTCGACGAGCTCGCGCTCCGCGCGGCGCGGCACGAGGTCCTCGCGGCCGATCGCTGTACACAGCGCGCGCCAATCGGCTTCGTCGCGCGCCGCGATCGCAACCCACGCGTCCTCGCCTGCGCACGCGAAGATCCCGTGCGGGGAGAGCTCGGCGTCGCTGTTGCCCGCCGGGCCCGGCACGCGTCCGTGCGCGGCGTAGTCGAGGAACGCGGGCGCGAGGAAGTGCAGCGCGGCCTCGCCCTGCGCCATGTCGATGTACTGCCCGAGACCGGTGCGATTGCGGTATTCGAGCGCGGCGAGGATCGCGAGCGCGTTGTAGCGCACGCCGATGAAGTCGGTGTAGGCCGCGTACGGGCCAGCGGGCGGTGAGCCGGGCCAGCACGCGAGCTGCTGGAAGCCCGTGACCGCGGCGGCGAGATTTCCGAAGCCGGTGAGGTCGCGCCACGGCCCCGACTGCCCGAGCAGGCAGCTCGAGATCATCACGAGGTCGGGCTTCACCTCGCGCAGCGTCTCCCAGCCGAGCCCGTAGCGTTCGATCACGCCGGGCGCGAACGACTCCGTCACGACGTCGCTGCGTCGCACCAGCTCGAGCGCGATCTCGCGGCCCTCCGGGCTGGCGAGATTCAGCGTCATGCCGAGCTTGTTCGCGTTCGCGCACTGGAACGCGCCCGCGCCCTCGGCGATGCGGATTCGCATAACGATACGGCGGGATCACGCGCAGCGTGTCGAGGTGGCCGGTCGACTCGACGTGGATCACCTCGGCGCCGTAGTCGGCGAGCATGCGCGTCGCACCTGGGCCGGCGAGGATCCAGAACAGATCGAGGATCTTCACGCCCGCGAGCGGCGCGCCGACCTCCGTCTCGCGACCCGCCGGTGCGCAGACACGCGGCGGCTCCGCGCGCAGTGCGGAGCCGTGCGCGTCGAGCCGCGGCGGCGACAGCGCATAGCGGATCGGCGTGCGCTCGAAGCGCGCGAACGGGCCCGGGAAACGCAGCGCCGCGCCCGACTCGTCCACCGCGAGCTCGCGCGCGAAGCCGCGCGCCGCGAGCTGCGGGCTGTCGGCGAACTCGCCGAGATCGAAGAGCGGCGCGAGCAGCAGCTTGCGCTTGCACGCGGCCTCGACCACCTCGGCCTTGGTGCGCGTCGCGAAGAACTCACGCAGCGTGTCGTCGATCGGCGCGAACGTCTCGACGCTGACCTCGCGGCGCATCACGCGCAGCACGAACTGGCCCCAGTCGAGGTCGAGCGCGGCGGGCTCTCCGAATCCCTCTTCGAGCGCCCACGAGAGCAGCCGCTTCATGAAGTGACCGGTCGAGGGCAGGAACGCGGGTCCGAGCGCGACCCAGCCGTCGCGCAGCGGGTAGCGCAGCGGAAGGAAGCGGCCCGCGACGTACACGCCGCCCGCGAGCCGGCGCGCCGGCGCTTCGCCGAGCGGCGCATCGAGGCAGCGGAACTGCGTGCCGAGCGTGAGCGATTGCTGCGCCGCGATGTCGATGTGCTGGCCGCGGCCGCTGCGCCGGCGCTCGAAGTGCGCGATCAGCGCGCCCACGGCGGCGTCCGCGGCCGCGTGCGAATAGGCCTGGGGTACACAGCAGCGCACCGGCGGGTAGGAGCCCTCGCCGTTCAGGTGCGCGAGACCGGACGCGGCGATCAGCGTGAGGTCGGTCGCTGCCCAGTCCGACTTCGGACCGTCGCGCCCGAACGGCGTGATCGAGACGTGCACGAGTCCGGGCTGGAGCGCGTCGAGCTCGCTATCGCCGAAGCCGAGCGCCTCGAGCCGGCCGGGCGGCTCGGCTTCGATCAGGAAGTCCGCACCCGCGACGAGCCGACGCAATACCTCGCGGTCGCGCGCGTCGTCGAGATCGAGCGCGACGCTGCGCTTGCCGCGCGCGTACGCCCAGAACGCGAGCGAGCGTTCGGGGCCCGGCTCGTCGCGGAAGTACGGGCCGGCGCGCCGCAGCGCGCTGCCGCCGCGCGGCTCCACCTGGATCACGTCCGCGCCGAGGTCGGCGAAGATCTGGCCGCACAGGATCCCGCGATCGCACGCGAGATCGATCACGCGGTACGGGCTCAGCACACGGGCACTCTACTCGAAATCTGAGCGATCATGGCGGCCGATCATGCGGTGGATGATCGCTTCGAAACTGCCCTGGCTCGTCCTGCTCGTCTCGATCGCCGGATGCGCGGGACAGCCGCGGCGCGACGCCTTCACGGCGCTCTCGGGTACGTGGGGTTGGACCCAGGACCACACGCGCAGCTGTGCGCGGAACCCCCACACGCTCACCTTCTCTGCGGACCGGCACTTCATGATCGTGCGACACCGCGCGCCGATCAAGTCGTTCGATGGGAAGTCGCGGAGCGAGGCCTACTACCGAGTGCTGCAAACCAGCCCCAAGTCGATCACGTTGGGAATCGAGGGCGAGACGCGGCACCAGCGCGACGGGAGGCCGGTGCTCTGGGAGCTGCGGCTCCTCTCCGACTCCGCCTACTGCTGGCACCGCACCGACAAATCGGAGCACTCGTGCAGCGCGCCGATCGTCCGCTGTGAGTGATCCCGAGCTGCATCCCGTGATCGAGCGGATCGCGCGATCACTGGCCGCGATCGTCCCGCCCGACCCGATCGAGATCCGGGGCAGCTGGTCGCGATCGCTGCGCGGCGCGAACGCGGAGATCGTCGACGCGGTCTGGCGCGCGGAGATCGCGGGCGCGACGCCCGTGGTCGGTCTCGGCTTTTTGCGCCAGCGCGAGTCGCTCTACTGGGTCAAGTCCGGGCCCGCGTCCGCGGATCGCACCCTGTCCGTGTCCCTCTCCGCCTACGCGGATCAGCGGGTGCCGGGCGCGACGTTCACGGCCGGATTCGAGGACGCGTGGCTGCCCGGCGTGCCCGTGCGCTGCGGATCCGACCTCGAGAACGCCTGCGCGATCGGACCCGCGCGCGCGTCGGCGGGCCGGCCCCATCGCGTCGCCGAGATCGACGGCGCCGCGTTCGGGGTGGTCCTGCTCCCCGGCGCCGTCGTGAAGACCGGGCGCAACCGGCTCTGGCGCCTGCGCGACGAGCTCGCAGCGACCCTGCCCGCCGATTTGCGCGAGCTGCTCACGCGCGGGCGCAGTGGTATGCAGCGCGACTAACCCATCCACGGCAACAGCCGCTTGCGCAGCCGCTCGAGCATGCCGGCCGAGATCTCCTCCTCGAAGTCGTTGATCGAGAAGTGCAGCGTGATGCGGCCGGCGGCGTGGTCGATGCCGGAGAGCCGCGCTTCGGGAGAGATCGGCGGCAGCGGCAGATAGGCGCGGAACCAGCTCGCGAGCTGGTTCGGGATCCCGAGGATCGACGCGCGGCGTGGCCGCAGCACGAACCAGCCGCCCGCCACGTCGAGCTGCGCCTCGAACTCGGTGAGCACCATTCCGGCGACGCCGGCGCTCACGCCTAGCCCCTTCTCGCCGAGCGAGAGCCGGAATGGCAGCTGCGATCCGCTCTGCCAGCGATCGAGATCGCGCTGCCCGACCGTGATCGACACGAACGGGCCCGCGACGGCGAGCCGAGCGGGCAGACCGGGCGTGAGCGTGGCGCGCTCCGCGTGCAGCTCGATCCGCTCGAGCGGGAGCCACGCGGTAGCGACGCCCGCGATCTCGAGCGCGACGCCCTCGAACGTGCCGCGCAGTGCGTCGCCGACACTGCCCTCGAACGAGAGCTTCACCGGCATCTCGAGATAGCTCGAGAGCCACTGATCGATCGCGTCCGAGCGCACCGTGCCGGGCCGTGCTCCTAACGCTTCTTGCGACGCGGCGGCGACGAGCGCGCGCGCGCGCCCGCGGCTGCGCCCGGCGCGAGCGCCTTCTCGAGGCGCTGGAGCAGGCGCACCAGGTCGCGGCGCATCTGGGTCTGGATCTTGCGCCAGCGCGCGTCGCGGTCGAGGCGCGCGCGCTCGAGCTGCTTCTGGACCACGCGCAGATTCGCGCGCATGTCGCGCACCGCGGTTTGCAGGTTGCGCGGCAGGCGCCGCTCGAGATCGCGAAGCCCGGACTGGAACCTCTTCGACGCGCTCGCCTTCTTGCGTGCAGCCATGGTGGTGGCCCTCCTTCGTTCGGGTCGCCTGATTCTGCGCAGCCTTGCGCCCGGCTTCAACAGGTTCTTCGCCTGGACCGCTATCGTAGGTCCCGGCGCGCGAAGGGGGCGGCGCCCAGGAGGACCCCCGCGATGCAGCAGCTCTCCGGCCTCGACAACGCCTTCCTGTTGATGGAAGCCGGCGGCCAGCTCGGGCACGTTGCGTCGCTGATCGTCTTCGACGCCGAGGGCCTCGGCGGGCGCTCGTTCCGGGACGTGCTCGAGGAGATGCTACGAGAGCCGCCTGCCGCTGCTGCCCCCGTACCGGCGCCGCCTGGTCGAGGTGCCGTTCGACCTCGACCGCCCGTACTGGATCGACGATCCGAACTTCGACCTCGACTTCCACCTGCGACACATCGCGGTGCCACCGCCCGGCGACGATCAGCAGCTCTCGGAGCTGGTCGCGCGGATCCACGCGCGTCCGCTCGATCGCGCGCGCCCGCTCTGGGAGGTGTACGTGATCGAGGGTCTCGCGAACGGGCGCGTCGCGCTCTACACGAAGATCCACCACTGCACGATCGACGGCGCGTCCGGCACCGAGATGATGCGCGTGCTGCTCGATCAGACCCCGTTCGCCGTGCCCGCAGCGCCGGGCAAGCTCGCGCCGTTCAAGCCCGAGGCCGTGCCTCCCTCGCTGCAGATGTTCGCGCGCGGCATCGGAGGCGTGCTGATGACGCCGGCGCGACTCGCGGGCACGGTGTTCCGCACCGGCCGCAGTCTGTGGCAGAGCAGCGAGGCGCTCGGCGCGGTGGCGTACTCGCTCGGTCTCGACGAGCTGCCGGTCGTCGGCGGCTGGCTCAAGAATCAGGCGCCCCAGGTGGACGCCGATCCGATCCCGCAGACGCCCGCGCCGCGCACGCCGTTCAACCGCACGATCACCCCGCACCGGCGGTTCGCGTTCTTCTCGCTGCCGCTCGCCGACTTCAAGCACGTGAAGAGCGCGTTCGAGACGACGCTGAACGACGTGGTGATGGCGGTCTCGGGCGGCGCGCTGCGCCGCTACCTCGAGGACAAGGACGCACTGCCCAACGAGCCGCTCAAGGCGATGGTGCCGGTCTCGGTGCGCTCGGAGAGCCAGATGCGCGACTACACCAACCGCGTCACCCAGGTGGTCGCCGAGCTCGCCACCGAGATCCCGGATCCGGTCGCGCGGCTGCGCCGCATCCACACCGCGATGAAGTCGGCCAAGCGCATGCAGAAGGCCACGCCCGCGACGCTGCTCACCGACTGGTCCGAGGTCGCCACCCCGGCGCTGCTCGCGCAGGCGGCGCGGATCGCCGCGCGCACGAAGGTGATGGACCGCATGAACCCGCCGTTCAACGTGATCATCTCGAACGTGCCGGGCCCGCGCGAACCGCTGTACTGCGGTGGCGCCGAGATGCAGACCTACTATCCGGTCTCCGCGATCGCCGACGGCCAGGGCATGAACATCACCGTGACGAGCTACCGCGACCACCTCGACTTCGGGATCATCGCGTGCCGCGAGCTGGTCCCGGACGTGTGGAGCTTCAAGGATCTGTTCGCCGAGTCGCTCGAGGAGCTGGTGAAGGCCGCCGAGCGCGCGTCGAGCGCGAAGCGCGGCGCAAAGGACGCCAGCCAGGAGCACTGACGCATGCTGCACGGCTCGATGCACCCCGATTTCGCGCCCGTCGGCGTCTCGCTGTCGCGGATCCTGCCGCGGCGCGGCCCCGGCGGCGCATCGGTGTGCGTGTACCACCGCGGCGAGAAGGTCGTCGACATCTGGGGCGGCACGCGCGATGCGGCGGGCAGCCCGTGGCAGGAGGACACGCTCTCGGTCTCGTTCTCGACCACGAAGGGCGTCGCGTCGACGCTGCTGCACATCTTCGCGGATCGCGGCCAGATCGACTACGACGCGCGCGTCGCCGACTACTGGCCCGAGTTCTCACAGGCCGGCAAGGACGCGATCACGGTCCGCCATCTGCTGTCCCACGAGGCGGGCCTGTACGCGATCTCCGACATCATCGAGGACGCGAGCGAGATGCTCGACTGGGATCAGATGGTGCGCCGGCTCGCCGCCGCGAAGCCGCGCCACGCACCCGGCGCCGCACACGGCTACCACGCGCTCACCTACGGCTGGCTGATCGGCGAGCTGATCCAGCGCGTCGCGGGCAAGCCGATCTGCGAGCTGCTCGCGAGCGAGCTCGCCGCGCCGCTCGGGCTCGACGGGCTCTTCTGCGGCGTTCCCGCGGACCAGCAGCAGCGCTGCGCGCAGCTGTTCGCGCGCGGGTTCGACGACCCGATCGATCGGCGCCGCGCGAACACCGAGCGGATGATCGCGCGCGCCGAGCGCTGGCGGCGCCGGCTCGCGTCGGTCGGCATGGCCTGGAATCCGACCGAGGCGCTCGCCGCGCTGCTGCCGCGCGGCATGGAGCAGCTCGACTTCGACAGCGAGGCGTTCCGCTCCGCCTCGATCCTCGCTGCGAACGGGATGTTCACCGCGCGTTCGCTCGCGCGCCTGTACGCGTGCCTGGCCGCGGGCGGCGAGCTCGACGGCGTGCGGCTGCTCTCGGCCGAAGCCGTGAAGCGCGCGACCACCGAGCAGAACCGCGGCGTCGGCCGCGTGATCCCGCTCTCGATGCGCTGGAAGCTCGGCTACCACCGCGCGTTCGTGCTCGGCGCGCGCTCGCCGCGCGGCTTCGGCCACTACGGCTTCGGCGGCTCGGGCGCGTTCGCCGACCCGAAGCGCCAGCTCTCCATCGCGCTGACCGTGAACAGCGGCGTCGGCTCGCCGCTCGGCGACCTGCGCATCGCGCGGATCGGCGGCGTCGCGCTGCGCTGCGCCGACCGCCGCGCCGCACCGCCGGTCGCGCTGCGCGCATCCGCCTGAGGAGGACATCGATGCAAGACAAGAAGATCCTGGTCACCGGTCTCACCGGTCAGGTCGCGCGACCGATCGCGCTCGATCTCGCGAAGCGCAACGAGGTGTGGGGGACTCGCGCGCTTCACCAACCCGGCGCTGCGCGAGCAGCTCGAGGCCGGCGGCGTGCGCTGCGAGACGGTCGATCTCGAGGCGGGCGACTTCTCGTCGCTGCCGAGCGACTTCGACGTGGTGCTCCATTTCGCGGTCAGCCGCGCGCCGAAGCCCGACTTCGATCGCGACCTGCGCGCCAACGCCGAAGCCGCGGGCCTGCTGCTCGCCCACACGCGCCCGCGCACTGCTTCTTCCACTGCTCGACGACCGGCGTCTATCAGGCCGACGGACACACGGTGTTCACCGAGACGAGCCCGCTCGGCGACAACCACCGCGTGATGATGCCCACCTACAGCATCGCGAAGATCTCCGCCGAGGCGGTCGTGCGCACGATGGCGCGCCAGTTCGACGTGCCGACCGTGATCGCGCGCCTGAACACGCCCTACGGCGAGACCGGCGGCTGGCCCTACTATCACCTGCTGATGATGAAGAACGGCGTGCCGATTCCGGTCCACACCGACGCGCCGAGCCAGTACACGCTCTTCCACCAGCGCGACATCATCCGCACGCTGCCGGGCCTCGTCGCCGCGGCGCGCGTGCCCGCTTTGACCGTGAACTGGTGCGGGCGCGAGCACGTGAGCATCGAGGAATGGTGCACCTATCTCGGCGAGCTCACCGGCCTCGAGCCGAAGTTCGAGCGCACCGACCGCACGCTCCAGAGCGTGATGACCGACGACTCGCTGATGCGCTCCCTGGTCGGCCCCGCGGAGGTACCCTGGAAGCAGGGCATCCGCGAGATGGTCGAGGCGCTCGCGCCGGATCTCTTGCGCTAGCGGCGGCGCGCCGATGAGGGAGCCATGAACGGCGGGACGCCCACCTACGAGTGGGATTCTTCGATGTATCGCCTCGCGGTGGCGCAGCTCGACGCCGCGGCGCTGCGGATGGGACTCGACGAGAACGTCTGGGAGCGGCTGCGCCACCCGCAGCGCGCGCAGATCGTGTCGTTCCCGTTCCGGCGCGACGACTACAAGACGGTCGACACGCTGGTGGGCTACCGCGTGCAGCACCTGCTCACGATGGGGCCGACCAAGGGCGGCATCCGCTATGCGCTCGACGTGAACCTCGGCGAGGTCACCGCGCTCGCGATCTGGATGACCTGGAAGTGCGCGATCATGAACCTGCCGTTCGGCGGCGCGAAGGGCGGCGTGTGCATCGATCCGGGCACGCTCTCGAAGTCGGAGCTGCAGCGGATCACGCGCCGCTACACCTCGGAGATCATCGAGGTGATCGGCCCCGACCGCGACATCCCGGCGCCCGATCTCGGCACCGACGAGCAGGTGATGTCGTGGATCATGGACACCTACTCGCAGCAGAAGGGCCATACGGTCCCGGGCGTCGTCACGGGCAAGCCGATCGAGATCGGCGGCTCGCTCGGACGCCTCGAAGCGACCGGCCGCGGCGTGCTCGCGTGCGTGGTCGAGGCGTGCCGGCATCTGTCGCTGCCGCTCGAGGGCGCGCGCGTCGTGGTGCAGGGCTACGGCAACGTCGGCGCGGCGGCGGCGCGGATCGCGCGGAGCCTCGGCGCGCGCGTGATCGCGGTGTCCGACGCGAAGGGCGGCATGCTCGACACGAACGGGCTCGACCTCGGCAAGCTCGACGCGTGGGTGCGCGAGCACCGCTTCCTCGCCGGCTTCCCGGGCGCCGACGAGGTCAGCAACTCGGAGATCCTCGAGCTGCCGTGCGAGGTGCTGATCCCCGCCGCGGTGCAGAACCAGATCACCGCGAAGAACGCGGGGCGGCTCGCGTGCCGCGTGCTCGCGGAGGGCGCGAACGGGCCCACCAACCTCGAGGCCGACGCGATCCTCGACGAGCGCGGCATCTTCGTCGTGCCCGACATCCTCGCCAATGCGGGCGGCGTGACAGTCTCCTACTTCGAGTGGGTGCAGGGCCTCCAGCAGTTCTTCTGGAGCGAGGAAGAGGTGAACTCGCGGCTGATCGACCTGATGCAGCGCGCGTTCCGCGAGGTGCTCGCGCTCGCGGTCACCCAGAAGAGCAACCTGCGCACCGCCGCGCTGATCCGCGGCATCGACCGCGTGAAGGAAGCCAAGCGCCGCCGCGGAGTGTTCCCGTAGGAGGCCGCTGGGTTAGTTGATCGCGCCCGACTTCTTGAGCTCGGCGATCCGCTCCCACGCGATCCCGCGCTCGAGCAGGATCTCCTCGGTGTGCTGGCCCGCCTCCGGTCCCTTGCGCAGCTCCGGCGGCGTCTCGTCGAACTGCACCGGGTTCGAGACGAGCTTGAACGTGCTGCCGTCGCCGGCGTCCACGTCGACGAGGAGGCCGTTCGCGTGCAGCTGCGGATCGGACGAGAGCATCAGCAGATTCTGGTGCGGCGCCCACTGCCCCTTCATCGTCGCGAGCCGGTTGCGCCACTCGGCGACCGTCTTCTGCGCGAACACCGCGCGCAGCTCGGCCTTCACTTCCTCGGCGTTGCGCGCTGAACGCCTCGGGCGTGGCGAAGCGCGGATCGGAGACCAGGTCGGGGCGATCGAGGTGCGCGCACAGGTCGGCCCAGTACACGTGGCCCTGGAGCATCGTCAGCATCAGGAAGCCATCCTTCGCCGGATAGGTCCCGACGAGCGGGTTCATGTACAGCGCGCCGCCCGTGGGCGGCTTGAACTTCCCGCTCATCGCGAGCATCGCCCCGGTGAGCCCGCAGCCCATCGCCCATGCGCCGGTGCTGAGAGCAGCGAGATGTCGACGACCGAGGGCTCGCCGGTGCGCTCGCGCGCGAATAGCGCCGCGGCGATGCCGCCCGCGATCGTCATGCCGCCCATCGAGTCGCCGTAGGCGGGCCCGGGCGGCGGCGGCGGCTCGCTGTGCGTCGGGGATCTTGCAGCCCATCCCGCTGCCCGCGCGCGCCCAGAACACCGTCGAGTCGTAGCCGCCCTTCCCGGCCTCGGGTCCGCGTGCGCCGAACGCGCTGCCGCGCGCGTAGATGATCTTCGGATTCACCTTGCGCAGATGCTCGACGTCGATCTCGAGCTTCTGGCGCGCCGCCGGGAAGGAAGTTGGTGAGGAACACGTCGGAGCTCTTCGCCAGCTCGTAGAGCAGCGCGCGGCCGTCGGGCGACTGGATGTCGATGCCGATGCTGCGCTTGCCGCGGTTGGCGTGCTCCATCAGGAAGTTGATCTGGCGCGCGATTGTCCGCGCCGCCCACCGTGAGGAGTCCGCGCTGCGCGTCGCCGCGCGTCGGGTGCTCGACCTTGATCACGTCGGCGCCCCAGTCGGCGAGCACCGCCCCGGCGGAGGGCACGAAGGTGTATTCCGCGACCTCGAGAATCCGGACGCCGTCCATCACGCGGTGCATCTCGCCGTGCCTCCTGTGCGCCTAGGCGCGGAGGCCCAATCCTATGGCCGCCGAGGGGTTCAGTCGAGCCGGGATCCGGCCGATGCGCCATCCGATGCAGCTCGCCGCGCGACCGTTCGACTTGCCTGTGCATCGCCAGCCTCGCGCTCGCGCTGGGCTGCCAGAGCCCCGCGTTCGAGGCGTGGCTGCACCGCGCGGAGCCGGCCGCCCCGCCGCCGCCGCGCCGAAGCCGCCGAGCCGATCGATCCCGCGATCTACCAGCGCGCGCAGGTCGAGCGCCGCGAGTACCTCGAGCGCGAGGTCGCAGCGGCTGCGCGCCGATCTGCTGCAGGCCGAGGAGTCGATCGTCTCGCTCGAGTCGGGTCTGCGCGGCCTGCACACGCGCGCGGACGCGGTCTCCGCGGTGGCGGAGGCGCGGATCGCGCTCGAGCGCGTGAGCCGGAGCGCGCCGTGGCGGCGCGATCGGATCGCCGAGGCGCGCGAGAAGCTCGAAGGAAGCCGATCTCCAGCTCGCCGCCGACCACCTCGGCGCCGCGATGTTCTTCGCGGCGCGCGCGCAGCGCATCACCGAGTCGCTGCGCGCGGAGACCGAGCAGGTGGCGCAGTGGAGCGCCCGGCGCGTGATCCGCGGCGACCGCGTGAACCTGCGCGCCGAGCCCTCCGAGCAGGCGAGCATCGTCGAGGTGCTGCTGGCGCAGACGCCGCTCTTCCCCGAGCGCTCGCTCTCCGACTGGACGCTCGTGCGCACGCCCGACGGACGCGTCGGCTGGGTGCACTCGACAGCTCTTGAAGTAGTCGCGCTACGCTCCCGGAGTAGAGCACCACGCAGTCGCGGCCCTCGCGCTTGGCCTGATACAGCGCGCGGTCGGCCTCGTTGAAGAAGCGCTTCAGATCGCCGCGATAGGTGGAGACGCCGACCGACGACGGTCACCGACACCGCCGTCGGGCGCTCGGCGTCGAGCCCGTGGAACTGCGCCTCCGCGATCGCCTGGCGCATGCGCTCGGCGAGCAGGTGCGCGCCCTTCGCGTCGGTGCGCGGCGCGAGCACGGCGAACTCCTCGCCGCCGTAGCGCGCGACGAGGTCGGTCTCGCGCGCGGTGTGGTTCAGGATCGTCGCCACGCGGCGCAGCACCTCGTCGCCCGCCGCGTGACCGTGGCTGGTCGTTCAGCGCCTTGAAGTGGTCGATGTCGATCAGGAGCAGCGCGAGCGGCTCGCGGCTGCGATCGGAGCGCTTCGTCTCCAGGCGCATGCGGTCCTGGAAATAGCGGTGATTGTGGAGGTGCGTGAGCCCGTCGGTGAACGAGAGCTGCTCGAGGATCTCGTTCGAGCGGTGCAGCTCCTCGTTGGCGCGCGTGAGATCGCTGTTCGCGCGCTCGATCTGGTCCTGCTTGCGCTGCAGCTCGACCTGGTGGCGGCGCAGGCGGTCGACCATCTCGCGCAGCGCGCGCGAGAGCACGCCGATCTCGTCCTGGCCGGGCAGCTCGGCGATCTCGATGTCGGTCTCGCCCTTCGCGATCCGGCCCGCAGAGTCGGACAGCGCGCGGATCGGCCGCACGATCGAGCGCGCGATCGCGAGCGCGATCAGCGCGAACGCGAGCACGATCGCCAGATTGATCGGGAGCACCTCGCGCATCGCGCCGAGCGCGGCCGCGAACGCGACGTCGTAGTCCTGCTCGACGGCGAGCGTCCAGTCGAAGCGCTCGATGCGCAGCGCGCTGCCCACGACGTGCGCGCCGTCGGGCGTCTTGTAGTCCGCGACGCTCGGCGGCGCAGCGAGCTTGGGGATCGCGCGCTCGAAGGTGATCCGAGCCGGCGCCCCGGGGCTGTGCGCGAGCACCGTGGAGCCGGGCCCGATCACGTACAGGCCGGTGCGCGCGTCGAGATCGTGCGCGCCGAGCTCGGCCTCGAGCGACGCGATCTCGAGCACGGCGAAGAGCGTGCCGATCCGTCTTCCGCCGCTCGTGATCGGCGCCGAGATCAGCTGGAGGCGCCGGCTCGCAGTGCCGATCACGGCGCTCACGTGGATCTCGGCGTGCTGCGCGAGATCGTGGAGCAGCGGCGGGGGCAGATCGAACTCGCGCCCGACCGAGACGCGAATCGCACCGGTGCGGTCGAGCACGAACAGCCGCGTGTACTGCGGGAAGCCGCGCCGGACGTAGTCGAGGTAGTGGTGCGCCTCGCCGATTCCTGCCCGGCGCCAGTCCCGACGCCAGCGTGTCGCTCGACGCAAACGTCGCGATGTCGAGCTCGCGCTGCGCGTACCACTCGTCGAGCTCGTTCGCGAGCGCGCCGAGGAGGCTCGGGAAGCGCTCGTCGATCTTCTCGCGCAGGAAGCGCTGCGTGTAGCTGACCGAGATCGCGGTGACCGCGATGCCGGTGACGAGCGCGGCGGAGAACACCGCCACGACGATCCGCGTGGGCAGACTCACGAACCGGAGCCGCCAGGCCGACGTCAGCCGGCGGATCGCCCTCGCCCGCTCGAACCCGCGCACGCCACTCCCCCCCGGTCACCCGATCGGTTGGGGAGTGCGCCCACTTGAGAGACGACTCTGTCAGGCAGATCAGGGACTTGTGCGGCGATTTCGCACACGGGTCAGGCGCGCCACCTCACGGTCGCTCTCGCGGCGCCGGATCGACTCGCGCTTGTCGTGCAGGCGCTTGCCGCGCGCGAGCCCGAGCTCGACCTTCGCGCGTCCATTCTTCCAGTACAGGCGGAGCGGGACGAGCGTGAAGCCGCGTTCGGCGAGCTGGCCCGTGAGCCGCCGGATCTCGCTCTTGTGCAGCAGCAGCCGCCGGTCGCGGCGCGGATCGGGGTTGTCGCGGCCGGCCTGCTCGTAGGGCGAGATGTGCAGGTGCACGAGCAGCGCCTGGCCGCGCCGCACGGTCGCGTAGGAGTCGGCGAGATTCGCGCGCCCCTCGCGCAGCGACTTCACCTCGGGTCCGAGCAGCGCCATGCCGGCCTCGAACGTCTCGAGGATCTCGTACTCGAACCGCGCGCGGCGGTTGGTCGCGATCACGTCGGACTGCTGCTTCGACTTGTCACGGGCCACGGCGCGGAACGGTACTGGCGGGATCCGCCTTCGGCTCCTCCCGCCCTACGAGCTCAGCACTGGCGACGGTCCGAGAATCTCGCGCGCCTTGTTGTGCGCGGTCGACGAACACGCGGATGCCCTCGAAGCCGCGGCACTCCGCGTCGTCGAGCGAGACGTAGCTGCAGATGATCACGACGTCGTGCGGCTTGATCAGGTGCGCGGCCGCGCCGTTCACGCAGATCTCGCCCGAGCCGCGCTCGCCCTCGATCACGTAGGTCGAGAGGCGCGCGCCGTTGGTCACGTCGAGCACGTCGACCTGCTCGTAGGGCAGGAGGTCGGCCGCCTCGATCAGATCGGCGTCGATCGTGATGCTGCCCTCGTACTCCACGTTCGCCTCGGTGACCGTGGCGCGGTGGATCTTGGACTTGAGCATGGTTCGCATCATGAGGAGGCTCCTCCAGCTCGCGTCTGCGGTTGCAGTACGCGGTTGTCGATCAGGCGAACGGTGCGGCCCTCGCTTCCGGAGGGTGGACGGATGAACACGGCCAGCGCGAGCAGCGCGGGACCTTCGAGCTGCGCCGGCGCGGGCGCGAGCGTGGTGGGATCGCGCAGCTCGGCGTAGTCGATCCGCGCGCGCGGCGCCGCCGCGAGTCTCGGCGCGCACGAGCGCGAGGACTCGCGCCGCATCGCGCTCGCCCGCGCCGATCGCGGACTCCGCGGCGTCGAGCGCGCGCACGAGCGCGACCGCCTGGCGGCGCGCGTCGGGGTCGAGGTGGCGGTTGCGGCTCGAGAGCGCGAGCCCATCGGGCTCGCGCAGCGTGGGCGCGCCGACGATCTCGACGTCGAGCAACAGGTCGCGCACGAGCTGCCGGATCACCGCGAGCTGCTGATAGTCCTTCTCGCCGAACACCGCGACGTGCGGCTTCGCCGCGACGAGCAGCTTGCTGACCACGGTCGCGACGCCGCGGAAGTGGCCCGGGCGCGATGCGCCGCACAGCGGCGCCGCGAGCGCCCCGACCAGGACGTCGGTCTGTGCGCCTTCCGGATACATCTCCGCGGCGCCGGGCGTGAACACGAGGTCGACGCCCGCGTCGCGGCACAGCGCGAGGTCGGACTCGAGCGTGCGCGGATAGGCGGCGAGATCGCGCGGATCGTCGAACTGGGTCGGGTTCACGAAGATCGAGACCCAGACGCGGTCGGCGCGCTCGCGCGCGATCTTGAACAGCGACGCGTGGCCCGCGTGCAGCGCGCCCATCGTCGGCACGAGCGCGATCCGGCGCCCCGCGGCGCGCTCCGCGTCGGCGCGCGCCTGAAGGGCTCGGACGGTGTCGATGCGTTCGATCATCGCCATTGCCTATCGGTACGAGTGCTCCGGATCGGGGAATTTGCGCTCGCGCACCTCTTCCGCGAAGCGGCGCGCGGCCTGGGCCACCGTGACGCCCACCGCGGCATAGTTCTTCACGAAGCTCGGCGTCCAGTCGGAGAGCCCGAGCATGTCGTGCATCACGAGCACCTGGCCGTCGCAGTCGACGCCCGCGCCGATCCCGATCGTCGGGATCGCGAGCGCGCGCGTGACCTCGCGCGCGAGCTCGGCGGGCATGCCCTCGAGCACCACCGCGAAAGCGCCCGCGTTGGGAGGCCGAGATCCGCGACTCCGAGCGCTCCGCCGAACAGTCGCGCCGTCGCCTGGTCGCGTTCGTCAGCCACGACCTGCGCACCCCGCTGGCAGGCATCCGCGCGGTGTCGGAGGCGATCGCCGACGGCGTTGTGCCCGCCGACGAGGTGCGGGTGCACGCCAAGCACATCGAGAACGAGTCGATTCGGCTCGCCGAGATGGTCGACGATCTGTTCGAGATGTCGAAGATCAACGCGGGCGCGCTGACACCGTCGTTCGACAAGGTCGCGCTCGACGAAGTCGTCGACGACGTGCTCGCCGCGCACCGCATCGCCGCCGAACGCGCCGGGGTGCACCTCACGGCGAACATCCCCGAGCAGCCGGTGCGGGTGGTCGGCAGCGACCGCGCCCTGGTTCGGGTGCTGTCGAACCTGGTGGCCAACGCGATCGCCCACACCCCGTCCGGCGGCAGGGTCGAGCTGGCGTTGGGCGCCGACGAGCACAGCGCGTGGGCCCGCGTCGACGACACCGGGGTCGGCATCGACGAGGCGGACCTGCCACGGGTGTTCGATGTCGCCTATCGGGGATCGAACAGCCGTGTGCCGCGGGCAGATTCGTCACTGCCCAGCGGGTCGGGGCTGGGGTTGGCGATCGCCGCGGGGCTGGTGCAGGCGCACCGCGGCACGCTGTCGGCGCACAACCTGCCGACGGGCGCCCGCTTCGAGGTGCGCCTGCCGCTGGCCGTCGACTGAGGGCTTGCGGAGAGTCAGCCGGGCAGTGAGTTGCCGAGGCGCTCGGCGGCGGCGACGTAGTCCTCGATGAACTCCCGTACCACCTCGCGCGCAGGCTTGACCTTGTTCATCAAACCCACGCCCTGCCCGACGAAATACGTCGCCAGCGCCTGCGCGCCCTGGTGGCCCTGCGATGCCAGTACGTCGATGCGACGGATCACCGGCTCACACAGCATCGACTGCAGCGGTAGTCCGAGCGGCTGGTGGCCCTCCTTGGCCGGCGCCCACGCATTCGTCCAGTCGGAGACCAGCTGACGCGACGGTTTCCCGGTGCGGCCCGCCGAACGCACCGTGTCACGCGAGGAGGCGGCCAGCATCTTGGCGACCGTATGCGGCGCCGTCTCGGCTTCCTCGGTAGTCAGCCACACCGAGCCGGTCCACGCTCCGGCCGCACCCATCGCGACCATGCCCGCCATCTGCCTGCCGGTGACGATGCCGCCGGCAGCCAGCACGGGGGTTGAATCACCGATGGCGGCCAAAGCTTCCAGTACTTCGGGCACCACGACCAGCGTGCTGACCTCGCCGCAGTGCCCACCCGCCTCGGTGCCCTGCGCGACGATCAGGTCGACCCCGGCGGCGACCTGCTTGACCGCGTGCTCCTTGGCCCCGACCAGCGCGGCCACTGGGATACCGCGATCCTTGCCCGCCTCGATCATGTAATCCGGCGGCACGCCAAGGGCATTGGCGATCAGTTTGACCGGATGCGTCAGCGCGACGTCGAGGAGCTCGCGGCCCGTGTCCCCCGACAACGACGATCCACCGAGCCGGCGGTTCGGCTCCGGCTCGATGTCGTGCGCGCGCAGCAGATCGTCGACCAGATCGCGATAAGCCTGCGGGATGCGCCCGGCCAGATCGGAGCCGGAGAGCTTCTCGCCCTTGCCCTCGAACTTGGCGGGCACGATCAGATCGACGCCGTACGGCTTGCCGCCCACGGCGTCGTCGATCCACGCCAGCTCGTGATCCAGCTGCTCCGGCGTGTAGGCGGTCGCGCCGAGCACGCCGAACCCCCCGGCGTTGGTGACCGCGGCGACCACGTCGCGGCAGTGGCTGAACGCGAAGAGCGGGAAGTCGATATCGAACTGCTCACACAGCGCCGTGGAACTCATGCCAGTCAGTATGGCTTGGACACCTGTCAAGAAGACGCTGCAACCCCCCGCAGCGGCGCCGTCGCGAACTCGCGCAGACCGTCGGCAGGGTCGACCATCGCCCGAAAGCCGAGGACCCCGGCAGCCTTCGCCGGGTCGGCGACGATATGCCGGACGTCGCCGCTGCGGTACTGCCCGGTGATCGAAGGCGTCACGCCGCGGCGCGTCTCGCACAGCGCGGTGGCGACGTCCAGGATCGACACCGGCTTGCCCGAACAGACATTGAACGCCGCGAACCTGTCCGGGCCTGCTTCGACCGCGGCCGCGTTCGCGGCGGCGACGTCGTCGACGTGGACGAAGTCCCGCATCTGCCCACCGTCCTCGTACACCCTTGGTGCATCGCCTTTTTCGAGCGACGAACGGAAGATCGCGGCGACGCCGGAATACGGGGTGTCGCGCGGCATGCCCGGCCCGTAGACATTGTGGTAGCGCAGCGCCGTGACGGCGCCTCCGACGGATTCACTCCATGCCAGCGCGTAATGCTCCTGAGCCACCTTGCTCGCCGCGTAAAGGCTGCGCGGACGCAACGGGGCGTCCTCGCCGACCAGCGCCCAGTCGACCTGCTCGCCGCCGACCGGGCAGCGGTGGTCGAAGACGCCGCCGTCGAGGTCCTCGCTCGTCCTCGGCGCCGGCTCGACGTCACCGTGCTCCGGGCACACATAGCGGCCCTGCCCGTACACCACCATCGACGACGCAAGCACCAGCCGACGGCAGCCGGCGGCGAACATCTCCGCCAGCAACACCGCCGTCCCGTAGTCGTTGTGGGACGCGTAGGACGGGCTGTCGGCGGCATTGACGCCCGCCCCGACCACGGCGGCCTGGTGACAGACGACGTCGACACCGGTGAGCGCGTCGGCGACCGCGGCGGCGTCGCGCACGTCGACCCGGCGCACGTCGTCGGGCACTGCAGCGCCGTCACCGTGCGCGGCGGGCAGCATCGCATCGACCGCCACGACGTCGTGACCCGCGTTGGTCAGCTGCGCCCTGATGCGGGTGCCGATGAACCCGGCCGCACCGGTCAGCAGCACCCTCATGGAAGTTCGATGGGCAGCGTCACGCCGTCGTGGGGCCGACAGTGCTCGCAGGCGGTAAGACCGGAAGCACTTGCTGCAGTCTCAAGGGCCTCGTGCACCAGTTTCTTGAACGGCACCAGGTTCCGCTCGAACTCGGCGAAGACGTCCACCGCTTTGACACCCTGACCGGCCTCGACGCCCGCATCGACATCGGTGACCAAAGCAATTGCCGCATAACACATTTCCAGTTCCCGTGCGAGCACCGACTCGGGGTAGCCTGTCATGTTGACCAGCCGGAAACCCTGGTTGGCGAACCACTGACTCTCCGCGCGCGTCGAGAACCGCGGACCCTGGATCACCACCATCGCGCCGCCGTCGACGACACCGGGCAGCCCGGTCACCGCGGCGCGCAGCGACGGGCAGTACGGGTCGGCGAACGCGACGTGGATGCCGCCGGAGTCGAAGTAGGTGTCGGCCCGGCCCGAGGTGCGGTCGACCAGCTGATCGGGCACCACCATCGTGCCCGGCCCCAGCTGAGGGTCGAGGCTGCCGACGGCGCACGGCCCGAAGATGCGTCGCACCCCGAGGGCGCGCAGCGCCCACATGTTGGCCCGGTAGGGCACGGTGTGCGGGGAGAACTCGTGGTTCACCCCGTGCCGGGGCAGGAACGCAACCTCGTGGTCGCCCACCGTTCCGACGGTGATGGCCGCGCTCGGCGGACCATAGGGCGTGTCCAGATTGACCGCTCGGGCATCGGAGCCGAAGAACGAATAGAACCCGCTGCCGCCGATCACGCCAAACACTTACTCGCTCCTCGCGTCCGCAGGCACCCGACCATTGTGGGCATCAGCACCCCACGATGGTGATGACGAGGCCGTGACGTCGCGCTACGCGTCGTTCTCGTCGGAGAGGGGCTGTGATGCCCGCCGGGCCCCGTCGCGGATCTCGAAGACGTCGGTGGCGAAACCGCCGATGGCGTTCGCGACGTCTTTGACGGCCGTGGTGATGATGGAGGTCACCTCACCGACGGCCGACGCTCCGGCCCCGACGATCTCCTGCAGCGAGTCCTTGCTGATCTCCGCCTTGCTCAGTCGGTCGTCCATGCGCCCAGTCTGCCACGGTGCGCACCTGCAAGACTGACCGTCGTGGCCACTTTCGCCCAATGGGTCGAGGGGGCGCGCCCTCGGACGCTGCCCAACGCCGTCGCCCCCGTCATCGCAGGCACCGGTGCCGCCGCGTGGCTCGACGCCGCGTCGTGGTGGAAGGCGCTGCTCGCGTTGGCGGTCGCGGTCGGGATGATCATCGGGGTCAACTACGCCAACGACTACTCCGACGGGATCCGCGGTACCGACGATGTCCGGTCCGGGCCGCTGCGGCTGGTCGGGTCGAAGCTCGCCGCACCGAAGTCGGTGCTGGCGGCCGCCGCGGTCAGCCTGGCGATCGGCGCGATCGCCGGCCTGGTGCTCGCATGGTTCTCCGCGCCGTGGCTGATCGCCGTGGGCGCGGTGTGCATCGCCGGCGCGTGGCTGTACACCGGAGGCTCCAAGCCGTACGGATACCTCGGCCTCGGCGAGGTCGCGGTGTTCGTGTTCTTCGGCCTGGTCGCGGTGCTGGGCACCCAGTACACGCAGGCGTTGCGCATCGACTGGGTGGGAGTGACGCTGGCCATCGCGACCGGTTGCCTGTCATCGGCGGTGCTGGTGGCCAACAATCTGCGCGACATCCCGACCGACGCGGAGTCCGGCAAGATCACGCTGGCCGTTCGGCTCGGCGACGCGAAGACACGCGTGTTGTTCCAGGCACTGCTGGTGGTGGCGTTCGCGCTGACGCTGGTCCTGATGCTGGCGACGCCGTGGTGCGCGGTCGGCCTGGTGGCGCTACCGCTGGCGATGCGGGCGGCCAAGCCGGTGCGCGGCGGGCTGGGTGGCAGGGACCTGATAGCCGTGCTGAAGGACACCGGCCTGACGATGCTGGTGTGGGCGGTCGCGGTGAGTGCGGCGCTGGTGTTTTCGGCGACTTGGGCGTGATTGTCGCCGCTGAGCGACGGTTTGCACGCCGAACTCGCGTGGTACACACGGCGGGATGACTGCCGCGCCGATCCCCCGAGAGTCCGACGACGGATCGACGGCCCAACGGATCGTCGCCGCGCTGGCCGATGCGTTTTCGGCGAAGGTCGTCGGCCAGGAGCATCTACGCGAGACGCTGCTGATCGGCCTCTTGACCGGCGGACACATCCTGTTGGAGAGCGTGCCCGGCCTGGCGAAGACCACCGCGGCCCGCGTCATCGCCGAAGCCATCGACGGGCAGTTCCGACGCATTCAGTGCACACCCGACCTGCTGCCCAGTGACATCATCGGCACGCAGATCTACGACGCGGCCACCACCTCGTTCGTCACCCAGCTCGGGCCCGTGCACGCCAACGTGGTGCTGCTCGACGAGATCAACCGCTCCAGCGCGAAGACCCAGAGCGCGATGCTCGAGGCGATGGAGGAGCGCCAGACCACGATCGCGGGCACGGAGTACCCGATCCCCGAGCCGTTCCTGGTCATCGCGACCCAGAACCCGGTCGACCAGGAAGGCACCTACGCGCTGTCGGAGGCCCAGACCGATCGCTTCCTGCTCAAGGAGATCGTGCGTTACCCGTCGCCGGAGCAGGAGGTCGAGGTGCTCACCCGCCTCGACGCCGGGCTGTACGACAGGGGCCACCGCGGCAGGCCGGTGGCCGGCCTCGACGACATCCGCCACCTGCAGCTGGTCGCGCGCAACGTCCACATGAGCCGCGACCTGATGCTCTACGCCAGCCGACTGGTCGGTGTGACCCGCGACGCGGACAACTATCTGCCCAGCAATCTGGCCAGGCTGATCGAGTACGGCGCCAGCCCCCGTGCCACCATCGCGCTGTGCACATCGGCCAGGGCGCTGGCGGTGCTCTCGGGCCGCAACCACGTCATCCCCGGCGACATCGCCGATCTCGCGCACCGCGTACTGCAGCATCGGCTGATCCTCGGCTTCGAGGCCGCCAGCGCCGGCGTCACCCCCGATCGGGTGATCGACGCCGTGCTGCACGCGGTGCGGGTGCCCTGAGCGGCGGTACACGGTGGGCACGCACCTCAACAGGGCACGAGCACATTTCGGCACCGACACCCGCGGCATGCTCGAAGGCGGCCGTCACGCGCTGTTGCACACGCGCAGCCTGGAATTCGACGAGCTGCGACCCTATGTACCGGGCGATGACGTGCGCGACATCGACTGGAAGGCGTCGGCCCGATCCGCCAGCGTGCTCATCAAACGGTTCGTCTCCGAAAAGCACCACAAAGTCCTGCTCGTCGCCGACGCCGGCCGCAACATGATCGCCGTCTCCCCCGGCGACGAGCGAAAATGTCAAGTCGCACTGCATGTTCTGGGCGCCATCGGCCTGATCACGCTGGGTCGCTCCGACGAGATCGGGATGGTCTACGGCGACGCCCGCGGCAGTCTTCGCGTCCGTCAGCGCCGCGGCGAGAACCACATCGAGAGCATGCTGCAGAGCTACCACAGCCACACCGGGCAGCACGGGCCCAGCGACATCGTCAGCCAGTTGATTATGTGGCAACGCATTACCGGCATTCGATGTTGATCGTCGTGGTATCCGACGAACCAGAGGCCGACGCCCGGCTCGACGACGCACTGGCCCGGCTCACGGCACGGCACGACGTGATGTGGGCGATGGTCCCCGACATGCCCGCAGCAGGCGTCGAGGACGGCGGCTACGACGTCGCCACCGGCAGGCCCGTGCTCGGTGCGGCCGCCAGCGACCCGCGGGTCATGGCCGCCTACCGGCGTGCCGAGGAACGACGCACCCAGCGGCTCGCAGAGATGTTGACCGCCAACGGTGTTCCGCACGCCACCGTCACGAGCTCCGGGCAGATCCGCAGCGGCATCACCGACATGACGAGGGTGTGGTCACGTGCCGGATGACCTGTTGAAGTTCGTCAGCGGACCACCGTCGTACTCGCTGCTGTGGTTGTGGCTGGGCCTGGCGCTGCTACTGCTGGTGATCGGTTGGTATGCGCTGGTTCTCGTCGCCACCATGCCGTCGCACCGGCTCCGGCGGATCCCCGGCGTCAGGGCGATGCACGCCCGCCTGCTCAGGCACCGCTTCGCGAAGACCGTCGCGACGATCACCCGCAACCACCGCGACGGCGAGCTGTCCGCCGAACAGGCCAGTGCGGCGTTGAGCTGCACACTGCGCAGTTATCTCCATCAGGCCACCGGCGCACGCGCGCAGTACATGCAGCTGCGTGCTGTCGCCGCAAGCGATCTCGCGCCCGCGGCGCCGGTGCTGCAGGCGCTGGGTGACGCACAGTTCGACAGGACATCCACCGCCGATGTCGGCCTGCTCGGTGATCAGACGGAAGAGCTGATCCGCACGTGGACCTGACCTGGTGGCCGGTGGCCGCGGCCGGGCTGGGCGGCCTGATCCTGGTCGTGGCACTGGCGAACCTGCTGCCGGTCAAGGGCAGGCGGGACCGGCAGGTACCGCTGGCCAACACCGAGCGCTTGACCCGGTTGCCCGAGTACCGCGCTGTCGTGCGCAGGCAGACACGGGTCACCGCGGTGGCCCTGGCGCTGCTGACCCTGCTGTTCGCGGCGACCGCGCTGGCCAGCGCTCGCCCGACGGGAACATTCTGGGACGCAGACGCTTCCCCGCCCCGCGCGGACATCATGCTGTGCAGCGCCGCACCCGTCACCGACGAGGCCAACGCACGATTCCTCGGCCACTTCGCCCGCCAGGCCACCACCTACGGCTCCGAACGCATCGGCCTGACCTCGCTGAACCGGCGGCTGATCCCGCTCACCCGGGATTACCAGTTCGCCGCGGGCCGGCTGGCCGACTTCGCGCGATCCTCGCCGACGGCGCCGGAGTTCAGTGCCCCGGTGCAATATGACGACTACGCGCCCACCGTCGCCGACGTACTTGCGCTGTGCCTGACGGGTTTTCCCGGTTTCGAGACCGAAAGCGACACCCGGCGGTCACTGATCTACCTGGGTCCCGGCGCGCTGCGTTCCGCTGACGACACCAGACCGTCGCTGTTCAGCGACGCCCAGGTCGCCGAGATGGCGCGACGAGCAGGTGTGCAGATCAATGCGATCGCCACCCCGGGTCGCGAGACCGAGTCGCTGAGCACGGTCACCGGCGCGACCGATGGGCAGTTCTTCCGGTACGGCTCCGCCGATGTCGACGGCCAACTCGACGCGATTCGCGCCGGAGCACTTGCCACGACTGCAGATCGCGTCGGCACCAGGGCGGACTCCCCCGTCATTGTGCTGGTCGCCGCGCTGGCGCTGTCGGCGTTGTTGGGTGTGTCGCTGATGGCGGCGCGGCGATGACGTTCGATCCGGTGCTGCCCCCGCTGTTCCTTGCCGTGATCGCGGTGACGCTGATCGCGCTGCGCGCGGTGGCGCTGCGACCGGCCGCCGGAACCGGCCGCCATGGGTTTCTGCGCTGGGCCACCACGACTGTCGCGATGCTTCTGGTGCTGCTCGCCGCGGCGCGTCCGGGCAGTGGACCGGCGTCCGCATCCGAACCGGCACAGCGTCCGCAGGCCGGCGCGAACGTGTACTTCATCGTCGACCGTTCCGCAGATTCCTCGATCACGGATTTCGGCGGAGCGCCGCGGATGTCGGGTATTCGCGCCGACATGAAGAAACTGATCGACACCCATCCGGGTGCGCGGTTCGCCGTCATCGCGTTCGCGTCGCGGCCCGCCGTCGACTGGCCGCTGTCCGGCGACGCGTGGAGCCTGACTCCGGTCGTCGAGGCACTGAACCCGTACGCAGGCACGACCGCGGCCGGCACCGAGGTCAACGCGGGCGCGGCGGCCAACGTGCTGCGTTACCAGCTGATCGCGGCGGGCCAGCAGTATCCGCAGGCGCCGAGCCTGGTTTATTACCTCGGGTCGGGCGCCGCGAATTCCACCGTGCCGCAAGGCGTGTTCGAGACCGAAGACGTCGACGGTGGCGCGGTGCTCGGCTACGGCGCGGACGGACCCGGGATTACCACGTTGCGCGGCATCGCCGATCAGCTCGGCCTGCCCTTTGTGCAGCGCAGCGCCGGGGAAACCCTTCCGCAGATCGGAGAGACGGCAAATCGGCCTGTTGCGGCGTCGGATTCCTCCGGGACGCCACACCGCGTCGAGCTTTATTGGGTCCTCACGATGATCGCCTCATTGCTGCTGCTCGGTGAGATCTACCTGACTACACGAGATCTGCTGCGCGCCAGGGCTACCCGAAAGGTGTGTGGCGCCGTGACCCGCGTCCCGGCCAGGGTGAGGATGCGACGACGGCTGCTCGTGCTGTCCGCGCTGCCGGCGATCATGGCATTCGTCCTTGCCGTTAAGCTGATATCCGTTGTCGTGGTGGGAGATTCAGCGCAACGTCACTTTGCCGCCGGCGAGATCAGCGCGCTGCGCGATGATGTGTCACTGCTGCGGATTCTCAACGTTGCCGAACCGGCCAATGCCGCGTTCGCAGCCGGCGGGCTCGCGGTGCTCGAGGGCCGGCTCGGCGATGCGGACACGCAGTTCTCAGCCGTCCTGGACCGCACCGACGCGGCCCAGTCATGTTCTGTGCGCGTCAATCTCGAGCTCGTCAGGGAACGTCAGGGTGACATCGACGCGTGGGAGGCGCGGGTGGACGTCGCACGCCAGCGGTACAGGGGCGCGCTCGACGTGATCAACGGCGCCCCGCCCGGGTGCTTCACGGGCAATACCGACCCTGACCCCGACCGGCAGGCGGTACGGCAGGATGCCGCTGCGCGCGTCAGCGCCAAGATCGACGGCCTGGGGACGGTGGCACCCCTCGCACCACCGTCACCACCGCCACCGGCCGCGCCCGCCGCCCCGTCGGCCCCCCCGAACACGATTTTCGACCCGGAGGGCCTGCCGGATTCGCGTCACCTCGACCTAGGCGGCGATCCACTGGAAGCGCTCCGTCAACTCCTGCGCGATGCGGCAGGTTAGGACCGCGCGGTGCAGGCCCAGTACTCGACGATCTTGCGGGTCGTAGGGACCGCGGACCTCACGGGCGGGCCAATGGCCGACGAACCCGGGCGAAACCAACTGTCGGGCGATGCGACGACCGGCCCACAACTCGTTGACCCACCGCCGATGGCCGAGCACACTTCTGGAGGTACTGATACCTCTGTGGTCAGGCTCCCCGTGGGGCGCGCCATTACCTGCGGATCGGTCATGTGACGTGGTTACCCGCATGCGGCATAGCTAAGCGCGAATCTTTTCCATTTCAGGTGCACCACACCAGTTTGCTGACCTCATGGGTCCTTCGGTGCGTCCTGACTCGGCCCGGTGTCGAGAGCCGAATCGCCGCGCAATCGGGACTGCAGCTGCTCCCGGTCGCGGCGACGCCGCTCGTCGATCACCGCGATGCTCGCGGTAGCGCGACGCCGCAGTGGGCTGAACACCCAGATGCCCAACGGCAACGCGATGACGATGGCGAACAGCAATGCGATCACGACCGGGAAGTCGCGGATCCCGATCACAGATCCGATGCCGAGAATCACTGCCGTCGTGACGACCACGAGCGCGAGCCGCGCCGCGACGTACGCGAGGACGTCGAGATACAGCCGGGATCCGGACCGCGGGTCTTCTGGCACGGATCGAGCCTACCGACGGCGCGTATATTGACAGCAAGGAGGTTTTGAGTGGCGTATTTGCTCCTGATTCTCGTCGTAGCCGCACTCGCCTACGTCGGATGGCGGATGGCCCGGATGTATGCGAATCGACCGCAGACCCGGACGATCGGACCGGACGACGATCCGGAGTTTCTGCGGCGGATCAACCCACGCGACGACCAGCCACGGCCCTGAGTTCTACGCGACCGGGTCGCCATGCCGACGCGCGCCGGGAAACCCGTCGGCCACCACAGCGGCCAACTCCAGCAACGACTCTCGCGTTTCCGCACGGAGTCGGTCCAAGCTGATCTCGGCACCTTCCTCCAGATGCGGATCGAACGGCACCTGGCGAACTGAACGGCAGCGTCGCGCGAAATGGTCGACCACCTTGTTGAGATCGACCTTCGCTGTGCCTTTCCCTTTCCCACCCCCCGGCCGCACGGCGTTGATGACGGCGATGGAGTTGCGCACCATATCCTCGTGACCGTGGGCGTCGAGCCAGTCCAACGTTGCCGACGCGCTGCGTGCCCCGTCCACCGAACCCGAGCTGATCACGACCAACACGTCTGCTTTGCCGATGATGGCCGACATCGCCGAATGCAGCATGCCGGTGCCGCAGTCGGTGAGCAGCACGCTGTAGAAGCGTTCGAGCACATCTACCGCACGGGAATAGTCTGCCGCGCTGAACGCCTCCGACACCGCGGGATCACTTTCGGAGGCGAGCACCTCGAGCCGGCTGGCACCTTGCGACGTGTACCGGCGGACATCGCTGTAGGCCGAGATCCCTTCCGCGTCCCTCAGCAGATGACGCACCGTGGCCGGCGTCTCCAACGGCTGCTTCTGGCTCAGCGTGCCGCGATCGGGGTTGGCATCCACGGCGATCACGCGATCACCCCGGTTCGTCGCGAACGTCGCCCCCAGCGTCGCGGTGATGGTGGTCTTGCCGACCCCGCCCTTCTGCGACATCATCGCGACCCGGTAGCAACCCCGCAATGGCCGCTGCACCTGCGCGACCAGGCTGTTGTGCCGAATCACCTTCGCGCTGTCGCCCAGGTCGATCAACCGGCCCGACCCGCGGTACAGCCATTTGCGCCAACCCGCCGACGGACCCCGAGTCGCGTTGCCCAGCAGCGCCACCGTCGACGGATCCAGGTAGGGCGCCGCATCGACGCTGCCCGTGCCGGGATCCGCTACGGCGGCCACGAAGGGCGGCGTGCCCCCCGGCGGCGTCGGCGCCGTCCATTCGGCGGGCACCGGCGCCATCGGATCGGAGAACCGTTGCTGTGCCCGAAATCCGCCTGGCACCTCAGACAACAGTCGATCCCCTCTCAGAACGTCTAGCCAACGCCGGCGTACGAATGCAACCCGACGGTCACCAGGTTGATGAAGAACAGGTTGAACACCATCGCGATGAAACCGGCGACGTTGATCCATGCAGCCTTCTTGTCCCGCCACCCGGCCGTCGATCGGGCGTGCAGATACGCGGCGTAGATGACCCACGCGATGAACGACACCGTCTCCTTGGGGTCCCAGCCCCAGTAGCGGCCCCACGCCTCCTCCGCCCAGATGGCGCCGAAGATGACGCCGAACCCGAAGATCGGGAACGCGAAGATTGTTGTGCGATAAGCGATCCTGTCCAGCGTCTGAGCATCCGGCAGCTTCGCCACGACCCGGCCCATCGCGTCGGTGCGCTCGGGGTCACCCAGGCGCGACATCTTGAGCAGGAACAGAATGCTGGCCACGCCTGCGACCAGGAAGACGCCGGAGCCGAGGCTGACCACCGACACGTGGATCGGCAGCCAGTAGGACTGCAGCGCGGGCATCACCGGCGCCGCGTGCGAATACAGCCACTTCCCCGACACCGTCAGCAGGATGAGCACGGGAACGAGAACGAACACCCACAGCGAACGGTACTGCGGACGGCGCAGCACGACGGCCGCGGCCACCAGCCCGCAGAAGCTCGTCAGGTTGATGAACTCGTACATGTTGCCCCACGGCACCCGTGAGGTGGACAGCCCGCGCAGCAGGATGCATGCGAAGAGCAGCACGATGCCGACATAGGTCAGCGCGACGCCCGACGTGCCGAGCCGCTCATCGAACGAGCGGCGGGGTGCATCGACGACGCGGCCGGGCGCGGCGCTGTCGCGGGTGACGCCACCGGCCCCCGCCGTCACCATCTCCCGGGTCTCGACTTTCCGGCCGCGGGTGTAGGCAAGTTCGACGGCGAGCAGAAGCAGCGCGCCGACCAGCACCAGCACCGACGACGTGAACGCCCAGTCGGAATAGCGGGCCAACCCGAGGTCGATGGTCGTGCTCATGCGTAATCCGCTTTCTTCTCTGCTCCTGCGGGACGGCCGTCTCGAAACCGGCCGACAACCGCGTCGTCAGCCGCTCGAACTCGTCACCCCACCCCGAGTTGTCGGTGCGGGCCAGGCCACCGAGCTCGACGTTCACGGTACCTGCCTGGCCTGTCTGCAGTCGTACCCAGACGCGTCGGCGGCGCACGATCAACGACACCAGCAGCCCGCCCATCATCGTCATCGCGAACACCAGCACCCAGATCTGGGCGGGGTCGTGGGAGACCTGGAGGTTGACGAACGGCACTGCGCCGTCGAAGCGGACGACGGTGCCGTCCTCGAGACGGGTGTCCTCGCCGGCCTGCAGATTGACCCGCGCAGCTTTCGTCAGCCGGCCCTGGTCGATCATCCGCGGATCCAGCGTGAACAGGGACTGGGGCCTTCCCGTGTCCAGGCCGGTGTCGCCCTTGTAGATGTCGACGGCCACGGCCGGGTCGTTCATCTCGGGGAAGCTGGACGACAACAGCGTGCCGTCGAGCTGCGCGGTCGGCGCGAACAACCCCTGGATCGCGATCTGGTTCCTGCGCCGCTCACGCTCGTCGGCGTAGGTGCCGCCGGGAGGATCGAACCGCATGGCGCCCGACGACAGGAACGTGATCTGGTCGTCGGGACGCCACTGCAGCGTCTGGGTCCGGGTCTGCCCGTCCGGGAATGTGACGGTGAACGTCGGGGCGTAGCCGTGGCCCTGCAGGTACACCCGGTCACCGCCGACTCGCAGCGGCTCGTTGACCTTGAGCAGGTACGGCTGCCAGGAGCCGTTGTTCAGGTCGTCGCCGGCCTGGTAGTCGATATCGGCCTGGAACCCGACCGCCTGTCCGTTCTCCAGATAGGTGGCGGTGAAGTCGTTGACCCGCACGCACATCGGATACAGCGACGTTCCGTCGACGGTGTTGCCCGCCCGGAACGAGTCGAACGCCGCCGGCGACGCCGAACAGAAGCCGGGTCCGCCGTCGGCCACGACGATGACGTTGCCCTCGTAGCTGAACAACTTGCCTGCGGCGATCGCCACGAGCAGACCGAGCAGCGAGAAGTGGAACACGATGTTGCCGAACTCTCGCAGATAGCCCTTCTCCGCCGAGATCTCGGTGACCCCGTCGCTGTGGCGCGTGGTGCGGCGCCAGCCACGCAATCGTTGGTCGACGGCAACGGACAGTGCTGCGACGTCGCCGGGGACGGTCGCGCTGTGATGCTTGGGCAGCCGGCTCAGGTTGCGTGGGGCGGCGACGGGCGTGGCGCGCAGGCTGCGGATGTGCTCGAGCATCCGCGGCGTCAGACACCCCACCAGCGAGATGAACAGCAGCACGTAGATCGCGGTGAACCAGAAGCTGGAGAACACGTCGAAGGCCTGCAGCCGGTCCAGCCACGGCCCGAGCGTCGGGTGCTGCGCTTGGTACTCGGCGACCTTGCTCTCGTTGAGACTGCGCTGCGGCAGCAGTGCCCCCGGGATCGCGGCGAGCGCGAGCAGGAACAGCAGGACCAGCGCGGTGCCCATCGACGTCAAGGTCCGCCAGGTGTTGCGGATGAGCGCGAGCAGACGCGAAATCGCACTTTTAGGCCCATTTTCGTGCGAGTTTGTGTCTTCTCGCGCTGAGGAGGTACCCCCAGCTCGCGGGGAGGAGGTGACCATCAGATGGGCAGCCTGACATCGCTGACGAATGCGTCGCGGATCCACGACACGAACTCGTTCCACAGTCCGGTGACCAGCGCGGCACCCACCAGGATCATCAGCGCGCCGCCGAAGATCTGGATCGTGCGGGTGTGCCTGCGCAGCCAGCCCAGCCCCGCGACGGCCCGAGCCGAGCCGAAAGCCAACAGCACGAACGGGATTCCCAGGCCCAGGCAGTACGCGATGACGAGCACCACACCGCGGGCCACGTTGCTGCCCTCGGTCGCCGAGGCCACCGCGATCACCCCCGTCAGCGTCGGACCGAGGCACGGCGTCCACCCCAGCGCGAACACCGCGCCCAGCAGCGG
This sequence comes from uncultured Actinomycetota bacterium, assembly GCA_963796545.1. Classification (GTDB taxonomy): domain Bacteria; phylum Actinomycetota; class Actinomycetes; order Mycobacteriales; family Mycobacteriaceae; genus Mycobacterium. Next base: position 32,424 of record CAWCMF010000017.1, read on the forward strand.
GGCGCCGCCCAGCGTGGAGATCTGCCGCGGCGTGAACCGGGTGTCGCGCTGCAGTACCGGGACCAGGCCGATGAACACCAGGCCCATCAGGATCGTGATCACCCCGCCGATGCGTTGCAGCAGAAGCTGATTGGTGATCAGCGCGGTCGTCATGCCGAGCACTGCGACGGTTCCCAGCACGAACACCACGGTGAATCCTGCGACGAACAGCCCCGCCGCACCCGCGACCCGCAAGCGTGCGGTGCGCACCGCGACCCGGCCGGGTGCGGTCGGGTTTGCGTCCACCCCCACCACCGCGGCCAGATACGACAGGTAGCCCGGCACCAGCGGCACCACGCATGGCGAGGCGAACGACACGAGTCCGGCCAGCGCACTGACGCACACGGCCAGCAGCAACGGGCCGGTGGCGGTCAACTGGTCGACATCGTCGAGGGTCATGCGTCGGCCTTCTCAGACGCCAGCCGCTCGACGACCGGCTGCAGGTCCTCGGCGAGCAGTTCGCGCAGGAACACCGCCGCCACCCGGTGCTCACGGTCGAGCACCACTGTGGACGGGATCACCGTGGCCGGGTAGCGCCCGCCGAACGCGATCATCGTGCGCATCGACGGGTCGTAGATGGACGGGAACGTCACCCCGCGGTCGACGACGAAATCCCGCGGTGCGTCGATGTTGTTGTCCCGCACGTCGATTCCGAGAAATGCCACACCCTGGTCGCGGGTCGCGTCATACACCTTCTGCAGCTGGGTGATCTCGGTGCGGCATGGGCCGCACCACTGGCCCCATACGTTGATCACGACGACCTTGCCCGCGAAATCGTCCAGGGAGAGGGTCTTGTCCGTATCCATCAGGTCGGGTCCCGACAACGGTCCCGGGGTGCCTCGATCGGTGGGCGGGTCGTAGACGATGTCGGTCTGGCCACCGGGTGCGACGAACTCGAACGAGCCGCCCTGCGCGACAGCGTCACTGCCGGTGGAACATCCGGCGACAACGACAGTGGCGGCACACGCCACCATCAGCGTGCGCCAGACGGCCACCACCCGATTCACTGCCCGGCCAACTCCGCATACCCCCAGCCGACGCAGGTGTCCCCGTCGAAGTAGAACGAGGTGACCGACGCGAGATTGCACAGCCGCCTGGTCGGGAAGTGGTGCAGCGGTTTGTCGGTCATCGCGCGGCGCAATGTCTCGACCGGCAGCTGGTGGCTGACGCACACCGCCTCGTGGCCGTCGGCAGCCGCCCTCGCGCGGTACACCGCACGCTTCATGCGTGCGGCGATGTGCGCGTACGGCTCGCCCCAGGACGGAGTGCGCGGGTTACGCAGGTGCCACCAGTTGCGCGGGTCGCGCAGCGCACCGTCACCGGGTGAGACCCGTTGGCCTTCAAAGATATTCAGCGATTCGATCAGCTCGTCGTCGGTGGCGACGGTCAGGCCGCGGCGCGCCGCGATCGGCGCGGCCGTCTCCTGGGCGCGGTCCAGCGGGGAGGCGACCACGTAGGTGATGTCACGGGATGCGAGCCACTCGGCGACGGCCTCGGCCTGCGCCTGCCCCCGCTCGGACAGATGATAGTCGGGCAGTCGGCCGTAGAGGATCTTCTCCGGGTTGTGTACCTCGCCGTGGCGCATCACGTTCACGACCGTCCTGGTTGCGGTCATGGGGTGGCCTGCGCCGCAGCGCGCGCCGCGCCTGGCAGGGCGGCGGCGATCTCGCCGAACGCATCATCGTCGAGAGCCGTTGACACGAACCAGGTTTCGTACGCACTCGGCGGCGGGTAGACGCCCGCGTCGAGCAGAGCGTGGAAGAACGCCGGGAACCGCCACGTCTCGGTGGCCTTCGCGGCCGCGAAGTCGGTGACCGGCTCACCACCGAAGAACACGCTGAACATGTTGCCTGCCCGCGGAATCTGGTGCGCGACACCTGCTTCGGTGAGCGCGTCGCCGATCAGACCGGCCAGCCGGTCGGCGTTCGCGTCCAGCGCGGCGTAGGCGGCATCATCGGCGGCACGCAGCGTGGCCAGCCCGGCGGCCATCGCGACCGGGTTACCTGACAGCGTTCCCGCCTGGTAGACCGGCCCGAGCGGCGCCAGCCGGCGCATCACCTCGGCCCGGCCGCCGAATGCCGCGGCGGGCAGCCCGCCGCTCATCACTTTGCCGAACGTGAACAGGTCGGCATCGACGGGATCCACGCCGTACCAGCCCGCGCGGCTCACGCGGAAGCCCGTCATCACCTCGTCGCTGATCAGCAGCGCACCGTGCGCGGCGGTGACGCGGCGCAGTTCGGCGTTGAAACCCGGCAGCGGCGGGACGGTGCCCATGTTGCCCGGGCTGGCCTCGGTGATGACGCACGCGATCTCGTCACCGAAGCGCGCGAACACCTCCTCCAGCGCCGCGACGTTGTTGTACGGGAGCACGACGGTGTCCGCGGCGGCGGCGCCCGTCACGCCCGGTGACGACGGCAGGCCCAGCGTCGCGACACCCGAGCCTGCATCGGCCAGCAGTGCGTCGCTGTGGCCGTGGTAGCAGCCGGAGAACTTGATGATCTTGGCGCGGCCGGTGAACCCGCGGGCCAGCCGGATCGCGCTCATCGTGGCCTCGGTGCCCGAGTTCACCAGCCGAAGCAATTCGACCGGTGCCACGCGGTCGATGATCTCGCGGGCCAACTCGGACTCCGAGGGCGTCGGGGCGCCGAATGACAGACCGTCGGCGGCCACCCGCTGCACCGCCTCGACGACGGCAGGGTGGGCGTGGCCGAGGATCATCGGGCCCCAGGAGCACACCAGGTCGACGTAGCGGTTGCCGTCGGCGTCGGTCAGCCAACACCCCTTGGCCGACGTGATGAACCGCGGCGTGCCACCCACCGAGCTGAACGCACGCACCGGCGAGTTCACTCCGCCCGGGATGACGGAGGATGCGTCGGCGAACAGCTTCGCGGACAGGTCGGTACTGCTCATGCCGACCAGTGTCCCAGCACGGGACAAACCGTCAACTACAGGGTGTAGCAGTACCGGTTGCTCGTGCTGAACATCGATCCCGCCTGCTCGTTCGGAGCCGGTAGCACGGCTCAGGCGAGCGGAGGCACCTCGCCAGTCCCGAGGCTGTATTCGTTCGGGGCGCAACGGGCCTCGCGGCAACGTCGTTAGCGTGGCTTTGGCTACACAAGGGTCGGCCCGCCACCAGGAGTCGCATGGACCGGCCTTCGGCGTTGGTCTTCTTACTCATCCGTTTCGCAGGGTGTCCTGATGATTTCCCCCTGGCCGTCCACAGTCACCTCATTTCCGCAGCGCACCGTGACCCTGTTGGCGTTGCCGGAGACGATCGTGGTGCTGCCGTCGGTTGCCGTGACGGTGTTGAAGTTTCCGAAGTACACCTGAGCGGAACTGTCATTGCGTGGCTTGCACGGTGTTGAAGTTGCCGTCGTAGGACCCAGCGGAGCTGCCGTCTCGCGCGATCGCGGTGTTTCCAATACCGGTCGTAGCCCGCACTCGCATCGCTGTTGTTGTCGGCGTTCGCCGTGTTGAATAAACCCGCGGCAGCCGAGTAACTGTTATTGGTGGCGATAGCGACATTTCCGAAAAGCCCGATCGCCCCTGCTTCGCTGTTGTTGGACGCATAAGCGAAGTTCAGGCCGTTTGTGAATGCCGTGCTCGGGCCGCCATCGTCCATCACCGTGAAACCGCCGACCGAGACGGAAACATCGGCCCACGCCGCTCCGGCGAGCGGGACAGACATCGTTGCTCCAGCTACCGCGCCGATGAGCAGTTTTAGGATCATGTTCGTCCTCCTCGATAGATTTGACATCTGCGTCAGTTGAAACTGTGAGTGCGTTCAGCAACGAGCGGACGGCTGTGAACACTGTCCGAGCGCAACAATCATCGTCACGGCCAAGCGGCAGGGCGCATTGAGTAGTCGGTTACTGCACTTTGCCCGGCGATTCGTAACGACGAAAGAGGACGCCGGTGGTGTTTCGCAGCGTCGTACTCTGGGGTGGGTGTGGTGACCATTCGACCCGTTCGACTTACGTGACCTGTTGTCTATTAGTGCCGTGGACGCCAACGTAGTTCAGGGCAGTAGTTACCCCTTGTGCGAGCGGAGGCACCTCGAGCGACCGGCTGGCCTAAACTGGGTACACACCTGAAGGAGGTGTGTGCCATGAAGAAGATCCTCGTCACCTTGGCCACGATTGCGACTTCGGCGGGAATCGCATTCGCAGGGGCCGGAAGCGCCCAGGCCAACGATGATCCCGGCCTGTGCTGGAACGGCTGGCTCTGGAGCGCCTGCGTGTCAGGACCGGGTTGGGTTGACTGGAACCCGGGGAAACACTGGAATCCTGGACATGGGCCTTGGGACATGCACCACGGCGGGAAGCATTGGAAGTAGCCCCGGCTCGTCGGCTCCGGGGCCAGGCTGGCTAGTAACTACGCAACAGCTCCAACAATCGATCGGGATTCCCGGTAAAGAGGGCTAGTTCGTTGCGCGCCCGGCGTTCGACGAGCAGCGGAATGTAGTCGCGGATCACGCTCTCTTCCAGGTACAGGTACGCATCCTCGACGGCGGTGGCGATCAAGCCTGCGGGCATTTGCGGGAACTGGCCCAGCAGACGTCCTTCGACGTCGTCCAGCAGTTCTCGCTCACTTTTGTTCGCCATGCTAAGGATTCTGAGGCTGGGCTTGACGTCCGTCAAACCCACCGTCAATTATGTGACGAAGGCGTCAAGGCCTCCCCCACGAAAGTGGTCAGCGCGGTGTCAGGGCGAAGACGGGGTGGTCAGCGTCGTCAGGCAGTTGGCGCCAGTAACCCTCCACGACCTTGCCTGCCAGGGGTCGGTAGACGGCGAGGATCGGTGCCCGCTGCTCAACGGGGATCTCGGTGGCGGTGTACCGGATCCCATCGACCTCCACCTGCGCATCCGCACGGACGTTCTTCACCCACTCCGACTCGCCGCGCGTCGACACCAGGTACCTGACGCCGTCGACGTCGGGCACTACGACGGGGATCTGTTGTGGTCGGCCACTGTGTCGTCTCTTCACCGAGAGGGTCTGCATCTTCCCAAGCTTCATCGCCAACGGATTGAATATCCGCCGCGTGAACCACGGGGGCTTGAGATACGCCATGAAGTACGAGTTTGATCGGTGTCATGCAACTGCCGCAATGGCTCGCGCGGTTCAACCGCCACGTCACCAACCCGATCCAGCGGTTGTGGGCCGGCTGGGCCCCGACGATGGGCATCCTCGAACACGTCGGCCGCCGATCCGGCACGCGCTACCGCACCCCGCTGACCGTGTTCTCGACCGCCGACGGCGTCGCGATCCTGCTCACCTACGGACCCGACCGGGACTGGCTGAAGAACATCACCGCGGCCGGTGGCGGCACCATGCGCCGCTACGGCAGATCGTTCCCGGTCAGTGACCCGCGGTTGATGACGAAGGCCGAAGCGGCCGCGCAGGTGACCGGGTGGATGAAGCCGCTGTTCGCGCTGCTGCCGTTCGAGTCGGCGGTGCTGCTCACCCGCGCCTGATCAGCGCGCCGAGATCTGCGCGCGGATCGGTCCCCTCGCCACCGTCGTGAACGGCACGTCCACATCGAATTCAGCGCCCAGGGAGCGCACCTGCACGCTCCGGATGATCGTCGCCAACGCCAGCGTCGTCTCCAGGCGCGCGAAGTGCTCGCCGATACACGACCGCGGGCCACCGGCGAACGGCAGAAAATGCCAGCGGTCGCGCGCGGCGGTCTGCTCCGGGCTGAAGCGGTCCGGGTCGAATTTGTCGGGTTCCGGCCAGATCTCCGGGTCGCGGTGCAGCGCGTAGATCCCCACCGCCACCAGCGTGCCCGCTTCGATGCGATGGCCGTCCACGGCGATTTCGCGCACCGCCAGCCGACCCACGCCTGCGGCGGGCGGGCACAGCCGAAGCGCCTCGTGGAGCACCTGGATGGTGTAGCCGAGGTGGGTGATGTCGGCAGGCACGAGTTCCCGCTCGCCGAGCGCGGCGACCTCCGCTGCGACGCGGTTCTGCACGTCGGGATGGTGTCCGAGGATCCACAGTGCGTACGTGAGGGCGGTCGCGGTGGTGTCGTGCCCCGCGAGCATGAAGATGAGCAGGTCGTTGCAGATGTCGTCGTCCGAGAGCACCTGACCGGTCTCCGGGTCGGCCGCCGCCATCAACGCGCGCACCAGCGGCGCGTCGCGATTGGGGTCATCCCGGCAGGCCTGCAGGATCTCGGCGGTGACCTCGAGCATCGAGGCGACGGCGGCGCGGGCGCGCCGACGGGCGGGCGTGGGCAACCACCGCGGCGCCCGCAGCGGCCGCAGCGCCCGGTCGGCGGTGTAGGACGACGCGATGTGCATGTGCTCGGCAATGGCATCGGCGCGATCGTTGAGGTCGACGCCGAGCACCGAATGGCCCAGCGACTGCATGCTGATGCGGCGGCATTCGGCGTCGAGGTCGACGTCACCGCCGGCGTGCCAGGCGTCGACGAACCGCTGCGCGGCTTCGGACATGTGGCCACCGAAAGCGCGCACGTTGTGCCTGGTGAACACCGGTTGCAGGGCGCGTTTGCGAGGGCGCCACGGCTCGTTGGGCAGCACGAAGAGGCTGTCACCCGCCATATCCCGGACTTCTTCGTGGACGATGCACCGTTCGGCGAAGGCGTCGTTGCGGCCGAGCACATCGCGGATGCTCTCGGGGGAGAAGACCGCGACCAGCGGCGGGAACAGCCACCTCGGTGCCACCTGCACGCGGGTGACCGGGCCGCCGGCCTCCCGGATCCGCAGCTGACCGGTGTCGAGGGTGCGCACCAGCTTGAGAAGCTGCCGGTACGGCAAGGGGTTCCGCGGTGCGAGGGACAGGCTGTCGATGCTGTGGTCAGTCTCGGCGACCACTGTGATCACTCCACGTCAAGGCTTCGCCAGCACCCTTGGTCACCACTGTGCCCGCCATCATGCGCAGACGGTACGGGGCCAACCGCAGCACCGCGAAGTCGTCGGACGTGGGCCCGTCCTTCCACATCGGGATGATCGCCGGGTCGTACCCCACCGGCTCCGGGCCCGCCGCAAACTTCTCCCACACCGCCGCGCGCGTCTCGTCGTCGGTGTACCACTCGACCAGGCATTCGGCGGAGCACGTGTCGTGCGTGGTGGTCCAGTAACTCACCGAGACGTCCGGATGCGCAGCCAGGTGTGCCCTCTTGATCGGCGTCGGCACCGTCGCGATCCAGCCGAACAGGTCGGTACCGTCCCACTCCCAGATCGGGCGCAGGATGCGAGTGCGGGGCCTGCCGTCGCGGTCGACGGTGGCCACCGAGGCCCAGACAATCGAGTGGGCCATGCCCACGAAGTCGGAAGCGATCTGGTCGAGCGTCGTCACAGGACTCAGATTAGGCACACGGGCGGCCGCCCGCAGATACCGCTACCCGCGGTCACCCCTCCAGTTTCTTCTTGAACTCCTCGGTATTGCGGTACTCGACGTTGCCGATGTCGGCCGACGTCTCGATCTTGCCCTTGTCCTCGTCGTCGACCCAATCGGTGACCGACGTGCCCGAAACGGTGCCGCTGCTGCCGGGCAGCGTCGTCGTCTGCAGATCGTCGGAATAGGCCTTGGCCATCTCCTTGGCCTTTTCCTTGTGTTCCTCGGTGACCTCGGGTTTCTCGGTCGCGTTCTCGTCGGGGTCAGGTGACTCGGTGACGTGCTCGAGCTGGACGTCAGGCGTGTCGCCGTCCTGACGCTGTTCGGTCTTCTCTTCGGCGGTCATGGCTCTACGACTGCCCGAATGTGTGAGCCACGAAACAGTACTCAGGCCGGGACCGTGCGCAGAACGACCGGCAGGCTGGGCAGAAAGTGCCTGCGCGCGAACACGCGGATGTCGTCGGCTGTCTCCAGCGGCTGCGCGCTGGGTAGCAGCAACACCATTGCGGCGTACCGCAGAATGCAGTCGGCGAGTTCGTCGACGATGTCCGGCCCGATCCGCTCGGCGAAGCCGGGTGGGAAGATCACCCGCAATGCCTCGGCCATGCGCTCGATGGCGGCCCGGTGGTAGCGGCCGGCCAGCTGGAGCACCAGCCCGGGTTCCTCGGTGATCATCTGGTGCAGCACCCGGTGCCTACGGAACTTCAGTATCGACAACGTGAATGCCTCGACATAGTAATTCGACTGCGGCCCAGCCTGTTTGAGTTCGGTTGCGATGTCGGCGAACAACGCGACGTTCTCGCGCTCGATGACAGCGCCGACGAGTTCGTCCTTGTTGGCGAATCGACGGTAGATCGTCGTCCTGCTGACTCCGGCCCGGCGCGCGACGTCCTCAAGGGCGACACGGCGGAAACCGTGCCGCTCGAACTCGATGACGGCGGCGTCGAGGATCTGCTGGGTCGCCTCAGACACCGTCGCGGGCGACGAATCAGACTCGGGCATAGCCCTTGACGGCGTAGCCGCTGTAGCGCACCCGCATGGGCAGATGGTCCCAGATCCAGTTCACCGGGCGCGACCGCCAGAACGCGGCGACGCGCTGGTAGCGCCTTTCCTGCTTGTCGCTCCAGGGCAGGCCGAGCAGTGTGCGCGCCCTGGGCGGCAGACCGCCGGTGGTCAGGAAGGCCGCGAGCGGGTTGAACACCGGTGCGACGATCTGCCACACCAGCGGATGCACCGCCTTGGGCTTGGGGAAGCCCTTGGTGACATAGCCGACGCCGTACTTGGCCGACGGATGCGCGACGACGACCTGGTTGATCATCCGGTCCCAGTACTGCTCGAACTCGGCGTAGGTGGCGGGCATGGCCCGGTCGCTGACGCCGTAGCGGCGATACCACGTCTTGGACTCGAGCCAGATCTGCTCGCGCTCTGCGTCGGTGAGGCGCTTCACGAAGGTGTCCGCGAAGTAGTAGATCTGCTCGACGAACGTGGCGTGCGCCCAGAAATACGTCTCGGGGTCCAGGGCGTGGTAGCGCCGCGCTTCGTCTCCCTCGGACCCGGGCATGTCGCCCTTGACGTGGTGGTGGAAGTCGCGGACCTGCAGGCCTGCGTTGTCGTCGTCGGATCCGTAGACCGTGTTGAAGATGGGCGGGATCGTCCGCTTGAGGCGTTCGGCGGTGTCGGCGAAGAACGATCGAATGGTCGTAGACGCCCTGCCCGAGCTCGGCCAGCATGTTCTGCACCACTGCGGGCCGCGGGCCGATCAGGTACATGCGATTGTCGCCGAAATACCGCCAAACCAGGGACTGCGGCCCCAGCGGCAGCGCGTCCTCGAGGTGTTCGGTCTGCTGCGCCAACTCCGTCATGGGAGACAGTGTTACAGATTCTGTACTTTGTACCGAAGGGAGTGTGGCGAGGCCCACACCGATCCCGCGACCATGCAGTCAGGTCGCACGGACGGACGATTCGCTACAGGGAAGGCACGTTCGCGGCAGGCGCCGCGCGACGCAGGCGCGCGGCGCCCAAGACGGCGAGCACCCCGGCCACGGTGGCGAACAGCAGCGACAGCGTGAGCATCGGCGCGTGGTACACCTGCGACACCGTCGACGGCTCCCCGGCGAGCACCGGCCCGACGGCCACCTCCGAGATCGCGGCCACCCAGGACGCCACCGATCCGACGGCCGCGAGCACGGCCAGCACCAGCTCCAGCACCGCCCGCCGCCTGATCACGATGCCGGCTCAGGCGGGATGCGCTCCTCCACCAGGTTGGTCAGCGCAGCGCGCAGCTGGTGATGCTTGCGGGCCCAGGCTTGCGCGGTGCGGTCGTTGGTGAGCCGGACGCCGATTCCCGTGCGCCCGCGGGGCACACCGGTCAGCTCGCCGAGCGCACGCGCGTACTGCCACTTCGGCGTCTCGTGTCCGGTGGCTTCCGGATAGATCCGCACGATCTCGTCGGTCAGCGTGATCTCGGTGCCTTGCCGCAGCTTCTCTGTCGTCAGCTCCACCGACGTGTGGATGCGTGCCGCCTTTATCTGGACCGCCAGGAACGCCGAGACGAGCACGAAGAACAGTCCGGGCACGATCCACTGGATGCCGTAACCGGCCGACATCTGGATCATCGCCATGGCGATGCCTGCCGCGGGTCCCGCCAGATACCCACAGCCAGCTGGCACCCTGCTCGGAGAACAACACTTCGGGGGCGACAACCGGGTGGTCGGCGGGCTCTGTCACGACTGGTCCTCATGTTCGTACCACTGCCGCGCCGACGGCTGGACGAGCAGAAGAATGCCGATCAGGACGGGGAACAGCCCGAGCAGGATCAGCGGCTGCGCCACCCCGACGCCGATCGCCAGTAGCCCGATCACCACGAAGACGGCGAACGCGAGTCCGAGGACGGCGAGGCGGAAGCGGGCGTCGCCGCCGCGTGCCCGGCCGGCGAGAAAGGCCAGCGCACCGGCGGCAACCGCGGACCCGATGCCGGTGGATCGATAGATGGTCAGGTAGTTACGCACCTGGTCGTCGGACACCGTGTCCGGGATCGCGGCCCTCGCGACGTCGTACGTCGCGGTCGAGGCCATCAGCCCGCCGACGAGCATGATCACAGCGCCGCCGATGAAGCTCCAGAACGCGAGCGTCGACGACACGCGGACTGCTCGATGGCGATGGGGCGGTCATGGTCGGGTCAGCCTAGCGAATCAGCGCGTGAAGAACTCGTGGGAGTCCTTGCGATGCAGCAGGTACACCCCGCCACCGATCAGGACGGAGCCGATGATCACGCAGGCGGCGTAGGCCAGCGCCGGGCCCGGCGCCCGCTCGACGTTGAACAGGTTGGACACCGAGTAGACCACTGCCGCGATCGCGCCGCCGGTCAGCAGGGTCCGAGCCCACCGGTACCCCTGCCGCATCAGGAACTGGAACGTGAGCACGACCGCCGTCAGCAACACCACGAAGAGCAGCGAGATCGCCAGGACCAGGCCGCTCGCAGGTCGCACCGCCGTCAACAGGTCGACGGTGTAGCCGGCCGCCATCAGCGGCAGCGCGACCACCCACAGCCAGAATCCGGTGTCGACATCGGGTGGCCGGGCGGGGGTGACCCGTCGGGCCGCACAGGCTGGCCGGTCTGGCCTGTCACGACAGCCGGCGAGCCGCGTCGACAGCCCAGTAGGTCAGCACCATGTCGGCTCCCGCACGCCGGATTCCGGCCAGTGACTCCAACACCACGGTGGGCAGGTCGATCCAGCCCTTTTCCGCGGCGGCGGCGATCATCGAGTACTCGCCCGAAACCTGGTAGGCGGCAACGGGAACCGGCGAGATATCGGCTGCCGCACGCACCACATCGAGGTAGGACATCGCAGGCTTGACCATCACGATGTCGGCGCCCTCGTCGATGTCGAGTTGGATTTCGTGCATCGCCTCGCGCGCGTTGCCCGGATCCTGTTGGTATGTGCGCCGGTCGCCCTGCAAGCTGGACCCGACCGCCTCGCGGAAAGGCCCATAGAACCCGGAAGCGAACTTCGCGGCGTAGGCCAGGATCGCGGTGTGGGTGTACCCGGCCGCGTCGAGTCCATCGCGGATCGCGCCGACCTGCCCGTCCATCATGCCGCTTGGACTGACCACATGCGCGCCCGAGTTAGCCTGTGCCACCGCCAATTCCACGTAACGACGATTGGTCAGGTCATTGTCGACCCCGCCGAACCCGTCCACAATGCCGCAATGGCCGTGGTCGGTGAACTCGTCGAGGCAGGTGTCGGCCATCAGCACGGTCTCGTCACCGAGATCCTTGGCCAGATCTCGCAGAGCCCGATTGAGGATGCCGTCAGGGTCGACGCCGATGCTGCCGGTGGCGTCCTTGTCTTCGGCTCTGGGAACCCCGAACAGCATCAGCCCGCCGATGCCCGCCTCAACCGCATCTGCGGCGGCTCGGCGCAACGAGTCCCGGGTGTGCTGCACAACGCCGGGCATCGACTCGATTTCCCGTGGCTCGTCGATCCCGTCGGCGACGAACATCGGCAGCACCAGATGCCGTCGCTCCAGATTCGTCTGGGACACCAGCCTGCGCATCGCCGGGGTGGTCCGCAGCCTTCTGGGGCGGTGTCGTGGAAAGCTCATCTCAACCTTCCGCGAAACTGTATTCCGGAAGGGAAAGTTCGAGTACCGCCCTGCCGGAATGCAATTTCGGCGAGTCCTTAGCGGCGGCGGCTCTTCTTGCGCGGGGGCGGCAACGCACCTTCGGCCCGCAGCCTGGCGGCATGCTCGGCCAGCGCCTCGACCAGCGGACCGACCGCGGCCACCTCGGGCTGGACGTCGACCCGAAGGCCGAACTCCGCTGCGGTCTCGGCTGTCTTGGGCCCGATGCAGGCGACGATGGTGCGAGCGTGCGGCTTGCCCGCGATGCCGACGAGGTTGCGCACCGTCGAGCTGGACGTGAAGCACACGGCGTCGAAGCCACCGGTCTTGATCATCTCGCGGGTGTGCGCCGGGGGCGGAGCCGCCCGCACCGTGCGGTAGGCGGTGACATCCTCGATCTCCCAACCGAGTTCGCGCAGCCCCTCCGCCAGCGTCTCGGTGGCGATATCGGCGCGCGGCAGCAGCACCCGGTTCACCGGATCGAAAATGTCGTCGTAGGGCGGGAACTCATCAAGCAAGCCCAGAGACGATTGCTCACCGGTGGGCACCAGCTCGGGGTTGATCCCGAATGCGCGCACGCGTTCGGCCGTGGCCTGACCGACGCAGGCGATCTTCACGCCGGAGAACGCGCGGGCGTCGAGGCCGAACTCGTTGAACTTCTCCCACACCGCACGCACGGCGTTGGTGGAGGTGAACACCACCCACTGGAACCGGCCGTCCACCAAACCCTTGACGGCTCTTTCCATCTGGGCGGGGCTACGCGGAGGCTCGACCGCGATGGTGGGCACCTCGATGGGCAGCGCCCCGTGGCCGACGAGGCGGTCGCTCATCTCGCCCGCCTGGTCCTTGGTGCGCGGCACGAGCACCGTCCACCCGTAGAGGGCGCGGCTTTCCCACCAGTTCAGCCTGGCGCGGTTGGCGACGGTGCGGCCGATCGTGACGATCAGCGTCCCGGTCAGCGGGCCCGCGGCTTCGATGCCGGCAGGCCGATCCAGTGCCGCCTTGTCGAGCAGGCCGGCAAGGGTCGTCTCGACCGAACGCTGCTGGCACGTGGTCCCGTTGGCGGTGACCACGGCAGGCGTGCTGTCGGCGAGGCCGTACTCGATCAGCGTGCGCGCCGCCTCGGGCAGGTGCGACGCGGTCGCGTGCAGGATCAGCGGCCCTGGTGCCGCGGCCAGCGCCGCCCAGTCGACGTCGCCGCGCACATCGGCGACCGTGTGCGCCGAACCCAGCGGCAACCCCGCGTAGGTGGGCACGGCAGACGTGTCGGGCAGGCCGGGCACGATCTCGAAGTTCAGCTGCGTCCGGGCCAGCGCGTTCACCTCGGTGATCACCGAGTCGACCGACAGCGGATCCCCCGCGACCAGGCGAACCACGTCGACCCCGGTGCGGGCCTCGTTCGCCAGCGTCTTGGCGACCTCGGTCGGATCACCCAGCGCAGGCCGCACGTCGGGCCCACCGGGAATGACCGCCACCTCGGCCGGCGCGTCGGTCGGCTTGGCATCGTCGGCCTGGCCTGCGTCGTCGGACTTGGCCACCTCAGGCAGCGGACCCGACGGCGGCGGCAACTCGCTGCCCACCAGGGCCAGCACCGCTTCCGGCACGTCGGGGTCGGTGAACACCAACGCGGCGTTGGCCAACACGCTGCGGGCACGCGTCGTCAGCAGACCCGGATCCCCGGGCCCCGAGCCGACGAACGTGATGTGGCCGGGCTTGTTCTTGCGTCCTCGCAAGCTCATACGTCTCTCCCGCGTTCGTCCAACAGTTCGCGTGCGCCCAACTCGAAAAGTTCCGCGGCCACCGAGAGCCCTAGCTCTCGTGCCCGATCGGGTGTCCCGATGCCGGACGCACGGATCACGTCGGATCCGTCCAGCGTCGCCACGCAGCCGCGCAACGACAGCTCTACGAAGACCCGGCCGTCCTCATCGATCGACTCGACCACCTCAGCGATCGCGCCCACCGGTGCGGAGCAACCCGCCTCCAGTTCGGCCAGCAAGGCTCGCTCTGCGGTGACCGACGCGCGGGTGTCGGCGTCATCGAGCTCCGCCAACAGTTCCGCAAGCGCCGTATCACCGGCACGGCACTCGACTGCCAACGCCCCCTGAGCCGGCGCCGGCAACATCTGTACCGGTTCCAGCGTCTCGGTGACAGCGTCGAGGCGTCCGATGCGGGCCAATCCCGCCCGGGCGACCACGACGGCGTCGAGATCACCGCTGCTTACCCTGTTCAACCTGGTATCTAGGTTGCCTCGTAGGGGGCGAATTTCCAAACCGAGACCCAGTGCTCTAAGCTGCGCCGTCCGCCGCGGGGACGACGTCCCGATCACCGAGCCCGCCGGCAACTCCCCGAGCACCATGCCGTCGCGGGCCACCAGGGCGTCACGGGCGTCCGCGCGCACCGGGATCGCCGCGATCACGAACCGTGGGTCGGTCGCCGTCGGCAAATCCTTGTAGGAGTGCACGGCCATGTCCACGCTGCCCCCGGCGATCGCCTCGCGCAGCGCTGCGGTGAACACACCGACACCGATCTCGGCGATCGGCGCATCGGATCGGTCGCCGTCGGTGGACACGATGACCAACTCGGCGTCGTGTCCGGCGGCGATCAGTGCGTCGCGCACGACGCCGGCCTGGGTGGTGGCAAGCAGGCTTCCCCTGGTGCCGATTCGAATCACGTGGTCGCTTTCAGTGGACCGAGTCTCACTCGGTCTGGTCGAGATCGAGGGCAATGGTGCCGATTTCGCTTCCGGCGACCGCGTCTACGGCGTGCTGGTCGAGTTCGAACAGTTCGCGCAGCGCCTCGGCGTAGCTATCGCCGCCGGGAGCGCTGGCCAACTGCTTGACGCGCACGGTCGGTGCGTGCAGAAGTTTGTCGACGACTCGGCGCACGGTGTTCGCGACCTCGTCGCGGTGTGCGGCATCCAGCTGGGGCAAGCGGTTGTCCAGCCGCAGCATCTCGGCCTCGACGACGTCGGCGGCGCGCCTGCGGAGTGCGGTGACGGTCGGCGTGACCTCGGCCATGCGCTGGCCGGCAAGGTAGCCGGCTACTTCGGCAGCGACGATGGTGCGGGCGGCATCGGCATCCGATGCGGCGGCACGGGCCGAGGGCTCGCGCTGGATGCGCTCCATATCGATCACGAGCACACCCGGCAGACCGGAGACGGCAGGGTCGACGTCCCTCGGCATGCCGAGATCGCAGATCACAAGTTGTTTCGGCTCCCGGACGTGAGCCAGCCCGCGGTGCACGTCGGCGAGCGAGACCACCGGCCGGACCGCGCCGGTGCAGCTCACGACGATGTCGGCATCGGTGAGCAGCGGCGGGAGGTGGTCGAACGGGAACGCTTCGGCCTCGATGCCGTGCTCGCGGATGTTGTCTGCGAGCCGCTTGGCACGCGGCAGGGTCCGGTTCACGACATGAATTCGCTCGACCCCGGCACGCATCAGCTGCTTGGCCGCCAGCGCACCCATCGAACCGGCGCCGACCACCACAGCTCTGCGGCCGGCCAGCGAGCCCAGCTTCGTCTCGGCCGTGTCCAGCGCGACAGACACCACGGACGCCCCCGCGGCGTCGATGCCCGTCTCGGAGTGCACCCGCTTACCCACGGCCAGCGCCCGTTGCGACAGCTCGTGCAGCGTGCGGCCCACCGTCTGGTTGGCTTCGGCCGAGGCGTACGCCCGCCGGACCTGGCCGAGGACCTGCTGTTCACCGATCACTGCGGAATCCAGGCCGCTGGCGACCGCGAACAGGTGCTCGACGGCGGCTTCGGCATAGCGCACGTAGGCGTACTTGGTCAGATCATGCAGCGACATGCCGGAATGCTCGGACAGCACCTGCCCGATGACCGACAGCCCGCCGTGGAATGCGTCGACGACGGCATAGACCTCGACGCGGTTGCAGGTGGAGAGCACCATCGCCTCGGTGACGAGCGAGGACTGCAGCACCTGATCGACGATCTTGGCCTGATCGGATTCATCCCTGCTCAGTTGCTCCAGTACGGATACCGGCGCACTGCGATGGGAAACCCCGAACAGCAAGACGCTCATGGCTTCGTCACCACGATCAGCACGGGTCCAAGGTAGTCGTTAACCAGCTGGGCAACCAAATTTGCTCGATCATGACGCGTCAGCGACGTCAGCGCGCAGCCTCGGCTCGTCGATCTCCCAGTAACTGTGCTCGGCGCCGTCGAGCAGCACCACCGGGAGACGGTCGCCGTACGCGGCTCGCAACGCGCTCTGCCCCGCTGCCGCGGCGGCATCCACATCGGTCACGACCAGCGTGAAGCCCAGCTCACCGGCCAGCTCCGCCAGCCGCGCCGCCGCCGCCGCGCACATCGAACAGCCCTCACGCGTGAGCAACTCCACCTGTCGATCCACCCCGCCAGTATCCCGACGAGGTGACCTAATCTTGTAGTCGTGTCCGAAACCGGGGGATCTGGCGGCGATTCCGACAGCCGGGCGCAGCAGCTCGCCGGTGAGGCCAGCGCCGAGGCCGCCGCGGAAGGACTCAAGGGGTATGCGCAGCCGCTGCACCCCATCCCCACCCCGCCGCCACCACCGCCGGATCTGACCGCGGCGGCGTTCTTCGATGTCGACAACACGCTGGTGCACGGCTCATCTCTGGTGCACTTCGCCCGGGGTCTGGCCGCCCGGGATTACTTCACCTACCAGGACCTGGCCCGATTCGCGTTCGCTCAGGCCAAGTTCCAGCTGACCGGGCGGGAGAACAGCGACGACGTCGCCGCGGGCAGGAGCAAGGCGCTGTCGTTCATCGAGGGCCGGTCGACCGCGGAGCTGGTCGGACTCGGCGAGGAGATCTTCGACGAGATCATCGCGGACAAGATCTGGCCGGGGACCAGGGCGCTGGCCCAGATGCACCTCGATGCGGGCCAGCAGGTGTGGCTGGTGACCGCGACGCCCTACGAGCTGGCCGACACGATCGCGCGGCGCCTCGGCCTGACGGGTGCGCTGGGCACCGTCGCAGAATCGGTGGACGGCGTGTTCACCGGACGGCTGGTCGGCGACATCCTGCACGGCACGGGGAAGGCCCACGCGGTGCGCTCGCTGGCCATCCGTGAAGGCCTCAACCTGCGCCGTTGCACCGCGTACTCGGACAGTTTCAACGATGTGCCGATGTTGTCGCTCGTCGGCACCGCGGTGGCGATCAATCCCGACGCGGCGCTGCGTGCCCTGGCGCGGGACCGGGGTTGGGAGATCCGGGACTTCCGCACCGCACGCAAGGCCGCGCGGATCGGCGTGCCTTCGGCGTTGGCATTGGGCGCGGTCGGCGGCGCCCTCGCCGCGGCGGTGTCGCGCCGCGACAAAAACTAGCCGCCGATCATGCCGCTGATAGGCTCGCGCCGCTACTCCAGAACGGACAGACCGGCATCGAGCGCAAGCCAGGAGCGGAGCAGATAGCGCATGAGTATCGCTGACAGCATCATCGGTACCCACTACCGGTATCCCGACTATTTCGAGGTCGACCGCGAGAAGATCCGCGAGTTCGCCCGCGCCGTCAAGGACGACCATCCGGCGCACTTCACCGAAGATGCCGCGCGGGAGTGCGGCTACGACACGTTGGTCGCCCCATTGACGTTCCTCGCGGTGGCAGGCCGTCGCGTGCAGCAGGAGATCTTCAACCAGTTCGACCTGCCGATCGACATGGAGCGGGTGCTGCACCGCGATCAGAAGCTGGTGTTCCACCGACCGATCCTGGCCGGCGACAAGCTGTGGTTCGACTCCTACCTCGATTCGGTGACCGAATCGCACGGCGCCGTGCTCACCGAGATCCGCGGCGAGGTCACCGACGACAACGGCGAACCGGTGATCACCAGCATCGTCACGGTGATGGGCGAGGCCGCTCACGACGACGAAGCCGACGAGATCACCGGCAAGGTCGCCGCGGCGCGCGAGGCAGCCCTGTCGAATTTCGTTGCTGGGCAAAGCCCGAAAGACTGAAGTCGACGGTCAGCCGAAGAAGGTGTTGCGGCGATTGGCCAACAGTTGGTACAGCGTCTGCTGGATGGTCTCGCGCACCTGGTCGGTCAGATCGAAGGTGACCATCGGGTCGTCGGCGGCCGACTCGTCGTAGTCGGCGGTGTCGATGGGCTCACCGAACTGGATGTACCACTTCGACGGCAACGGCACCACACCCAACGGACCGGCCAGCGGGAACAACGGCGTCACCGGGAAGTACGGCAGGCCGAAAAGCCGCGCCAACAACTTGACGTCGGCGATCATCGGGTAGATCTCCTCGGAACCGACGATCGAGCAGGGCACGATCGGCGCCTTCGTGCGCAGCGCAGCGGACACGAACCCGCCGCGGCCGAACCGCTGCAGCTTGTAGCGGTCCTTGAAGTGCTTGCCCAGGCCTTTGTACCCCTCGGGGAACACGGCGGTCAGCTCGCCGGCGGCGAGCAGACGGTGCGCGTCGTCCGTGCACGCCATCGTGTGGCCCGCCTTGCGGGCGGCCTGGCCGATCATCGGCATGTCGAACACCATGTCGGCGGCGAGCAGACGCAGATCGCGGTGCGCCGGGTGCTTGTCGCGGACGGCGACCGAGGTCATCATTCCGTCGAACGGCAGCACGCCCGCGTGGTTGGCCACCACGAGCGCTGCACCACTCTCTGGCAGATTCTCGATTCCACTCACCTCGACGCGGAACCACGACTTAAAGAACACCCTCAGCAAAGGCAAGATGATTGCGTCGTTCAGGTGTGAGTCGAAGCCGAACTCATCGACGGTGTACTCGCCCATCATCCGCTTGCGGATGAATTCGGCGATGCCCGCGATCCGCTGGGCGAGCTCGTTGGGCGCCGCATCCTCAGCGGCGCCACCCCCGACCGCGCCGCGGCGCTGGTCGATCTCGCGGACGACAGCGGCGATCTGCTCGGCGGACGCGTGCCTACCTGGATCGGCCAGAACAGACGGATGCCGGCTTGCGGCATCGGCGCGCTGCGACGCGGCACGACGCTGGGCCGCACCGCGACCTGAATTGCCGTGCAGCTGAATAACTTTCGCTCTCGGCTCGCCCGCCACCGTCTTCGCTCCTCCCCGGCCGTCCCCCGCCGTCACACTGAGTGCTGAGTCTACCGTCCCCAGCGCTGCGCCGCCGCCACCGCGCGATTCTCCACAGAACGTATCCAGCGGGGGTCCAAGATCGGCGTGAGGCCGCGGCCGCGGACGTAGTCGTCGAAGGCCTCGGCCGTCGTCCACTTCGCCGTGTAGCCGAGCTCGTTGCGCATCCTGGTGGTGTCCATGACCCGCCCGTAGCTGAGGTAGTCGAGCTGCTCGCGGTCCAGTTCCGTGTTGCGGGTGGCCCGCCACAGCGAATCGACCGCAACCAGTGCCGACCGAGGGACCGGCAGCGCCACCCGGCCCGCGCGCCGAATGGCCTGGCTCATCATGATGACCCCGGCGGCGCCCACGTTGAAGGCACCGGACTTGCCTGCCATCGTCGCGCGCTCCAGCGCGCCGAGCGCATCCTGCTCGTGCAACAGCTGCAGCCGGGGGTCGTGTCCGATGACCGTCGGAACCACGGGGCCGGCCAGATATCTCGACAGGGCCGAGTCCATCGCCGGGCCGATCATGTTGGCCAGCCGCAGGATCGTGACGGCGATGTCGGGCCTGCGGCGGCCAAGACCACGTGCGTAGCCCTCGATGTCGATGCTGTCGCGGGCGAATCCCTCACCGGGCGGCCTGCGACGGCTGCTGCTCTCGGAGAACAGCACGGGGTCCCGCGAACTGGAGCCGTACACCTCAGACGTCGACTTCAGGATGACCCGTCGCACCGAGGGCGCCTTCTGACAGGCCGCGAACAGCTGGATCGCGCCCATCACGTTGAGTTCCTTGAGCGTTGCGCGCCCACCTGACCTTGGCGCATAGGACGCCGCCGCCGCGTGCACGACGGTGTCGACCTCGCCGTTGCGGATGACCTTCGCGATGAAGGGGTTGCGGATGTCGGCGCGGACGAACTCCGCGCGACCCATCCTGCGCAGTAGATCCTTGCTGGGCGCGATGGCATCCACCGCGATCACGTGGTTGATCAACGGGTTCTGCGCCAGACGTGCCGTCAGGTAACCGCCGAGAAACCGGCACGCACCCGTGACGAGCACGACCTTCGGGTAGGTCAGCGCCTCTCGGGGATCTGATCCGTCGGCGCCTCCCCCGGACCGACCCTCAGACTCCATCCGGACAGCCTAGCGGTGACAGCAGTGGGCTACTTGCCGAGTTTTCTGCGCTGCACCCTGGTGCGACGAAGCAGCTTGCGGTGCTTCTTCTTCGACATGCGCTTACGCCGCTTCTTGATGACAGAACCCATGAACTCCGCTACCTAGATTGTGTAAATGGCCTTCGAACACCGTCCGTACGGGTGCCGGCCTCGACGGTTCACCTTACCTGGCGACTGTCCCGGCGCCGAAATCCCCCTTGTGCAGACGAAGTGCGAGTGCACCGTTGCAAAAAGCGGATCTGGGCGTGCCGGTTCCCGCTCGCGCGCGGCGCAGGCTATCCGCCTTCGAGCGCTCGCGCGCGGGGGCACCACCCCACCGAAGGCCAGGGGGAGAGAATCAGCCTGCGTCGAAGTACGAGCTCTCCAACATGTCGTGCACCGCCTTGGCGTGGACGCGGAACGAGCGACCCACCCGAACCGCGGGCAGCTCACCGTTGTGCACCAGGCGGTACACGGTCATCTTGCTGACCCGCATCAGGCTGGCCACCTCGGCGACGGTGAGAAATTGGGCACGTGGCTGCTGACCATCGGCCTGCCCGGCGTCTCGCGCCGCCTTCCCGCCAGCCGAATCCCGCGAGGATGGCCCGTTCATAGACGTCATCGCAACCCAATCCATCAGGCCCGGGCAGTTCCAGCGGCTTCCCCACCGCTGGCACCGACCCGTGCTTACCCTTGGGAGAATAGCGTGGCAGGTGGGGTTACTGCGACGGGTGTGGGCTAATCCGTTCGAAATTGATGAACTACTCAGGTGTAATTCCGAGCTGCTCAGAGCGCCTTTTCGCGGCCTCGACGGCGTTGGCGACTGCTGCTCGCAAACCACCGCGCTCGAGTTCCCGCAGACCAGCGGCGGTGGTGCCGCCCGGCGAGGTAACAGTGGCCCGCAACCGGGCCGGCGAGGTGTCCATGCCGGCGCCCGCCGACGAACCTCCCTCGGCCCCGGTCTCATCGAGGTGCTCAAGGAGCATCGCGGCCGAGCCTGCCATCGTCTGCACCGCCAGATCCGTCGCCACCGACCGCGCCAGACCCGCATCCACGGCGGCGTCGATGAGGGCCTCGACCATCAGGAAGAAATACGCGGGACCCGAACCCGACACCGCCGTGACGGCGTCGATCTGGGACTCGGCCACCGTGATGACCCCACCCACCGCGTCGAACAGATGCGAGACCTCCTTGAGGTGCTCGGGGGTGGCGAACCGGCCCGGGGCGAGCGCGGTGACCCCGCCGCCGACGAGCATGGGCGCGTTGGGCATGACCCGGACAACCGGCGAACCGGCGGGCAGCTTGTTCTCGTAGTAGGCCGCGCTGACACCGGCCGCGACAGTCACGAGGACCTGTTCAGCGGCATCGCTTTCCGCGCGGGCTGCGGTGTCGGCGATGTCGCCGATCACGTTCTGGACGTCACCGGGCTTGACCGCCACGATGACGTACGTGGCGGTGTCGACCGCGTCGGACACCGTCGTCAGCCGCACCGAGTACTTCTCGGCGAGGTATTTCGCGCGGCCGGGATTCTTCTCGGCGATCACCAGGTCCTTGACCTGTCTGCCGGCGCGCAGCAGTCCCGCGAGCAACGCCTCACCGATACTTCCGCCGCCAATGATCGCGATTCTGGCCATGCGGGAAAGCATTGCACGGTCGGATCGTCAGCTCAGTACTCAGGCCTGACTGCGGACCGCCGGCTCAGCCGGCGGGCACCATCGCCAGCTGCCGGGTCTGCACGATGATGCGGCCTTCGCAATCGACCACGATGTGGTCCTCGTCGAACCAGTCCTGGCCGATCTGCGTCGCGGTGCACATCACGCGCAGCCAGCCGTCGGCAGGCAGTGCCCGCAGATACGCCGTCAGCTGGACCGTGGGCGCCCAGCCGAATCTGTTGACGCCGAACGTCACTGGGGCTGACACATCCCCGCAGAGCAACGCGAACAGCAGGTCCGGCGCGACCCCCTTGGGCCGCACCCAGTACTCGATCATGGGCATGCCACCGTCCGCGCGCGGGCTGAACGTCGTCAGCGACGGCCGGATGTCGCAGCCGTGCGCCAGGTGGACGATGTCCGCCATCGAATGCCCGGGGCCGATCGGTTCCAGACCCGGCGGTGGCTCCGGTGTCATCAGCGGCACCACCGGGTTGACCGAGAGCAACGGCGGACCGTCGTTGTTGGGATCACTGTGTTCGGGCGTGCCCATCGTGATCGCGGCCCGCAGTGCCGTCCTGTCGCCCTGGTTCAGCTCGACGTCGATCAGGCTGACCCGCCTGCCCCGCTTACGCACCGTGGTGCCGACGGTCATCGGGCCCGGATCAGGTGCCCACAGGAAGCTGCCGGACACCGCAATCGGTTCCACGCCGGATTCGCCGAACTCGGTGCGCGCCGCGTTCGCGCAGAGTGCCAGCATGGCGCCGCCGTGCACCTTGGGTCCGATGGTCCAGTGCTCGTTGAGCACTCCCTCGTACACACCGCCTCCGGTCGAGGTCAGCGCCATCGCGTCGGTGAACAGGGTCGAGCTCGACTTCAACAGAACCTCGGCATCCTCAGGTGTCAGCGCAGCAGATGCTCCCTGGCGAACTGCAGCGACTCGGTCAACAGCGCCTCGCGTTCGGCGGCGTTGCGCGCGCCGGAGGTCGTGATCTCGAGGATGACATGACCGGCGAAGTCGCTTGCGGCCAGCATCTCGCAAACCTCCACGGTCGGCTGAGTGCCGTGGCCGGGCACGAGATGCTCGTCGTGCGACGCACCGCTGCCGTCGCACAGATGCAGGTGCACCAGCCCATCCGGACCGTCGATGCCCATGCGTCGCGCCATGTCCACGGCGTCGGTGCCCGCCGTCGCGGTGTGCGACAGGTCCAGCGTGTAATGCGCGTGGCCGCCGTCGAGCGGGTCGTAGGACGGCGCGAACGCGGAGATGCCGGGGCCAGGGGCGCCGCCCCGCTTACGCATCCGCTCGATGGACGTCTGCCCCGCACCGAAGAACCTGTCGGCCCGGAACGGGAACATGTTCTCCACCGCGACCATGACGTCGCTGGAGGCCTCCAGCTCGGCCACCTGGGCGCTGAATCCCTCTGCGTAACGGCGCTGCCAGCGGAAGGGGGGATGGACCACCACCGTCTGCGCTCCGAGCTGCTCGGCGGCGCGCACACTGCGCTCCAGCTTCGGGATCGGGTTGGCCCCCCAGACCCGTTGGGAGATCAGCAGGCAGGGCGCATGCACCGACAGCACCGGCACGTCGTAGTGCTTCGACATCGCCTCGATCGCGTCGACGTCTTGGCTGACCGATTCGGCCCACACCATCAGCTCGATGCCGTCGTAACCCAGCTTCGCCGCGTACTCGAACGCGACCTCGGTCTTCAGCGGATAGACCGAGGCCGTCGACAGGCCGACCTTGACAGCGGGGCGCACAGTGTTTATCGGGCTTCTGTCGTTCAGGCCGATTGCAACAGCGCCAGCGGGCCGAGGGTGACCAGAGCGCCGACCGCTACCGCGATCAGGGTGCTTCCGATGTCCTCGGTCTTACGCACCACCCGCACACCGACCACCAGCCCGAGGATCACCAGGACGGACAACACGAGCGCGACGATATTGTTCCATTTCCACAGCTGATCGAAAGCGACGAACAAACCAGCGCCGAAGACCACTGCGATGACGCTCTGACCCACGATCCACAGGCCGTGGACGACTGCGGACATCCGGCGGGGTTCGCCATCGAAGTCCTCGTCCTCGTCCAGATCGAGGTCATCGGCGGACGGGCGACCTCCCCGCCGGGCGACGTCGTCGGCGACGGTCTGCCCGCCGAACAACGGCTCCTCCGTCGAACGCAGGTAGGACGGCAGCTCTTCGTCGGCGGTGTCGGTGTCGAGCGCGGTCTGGTCGTCGAGTTCCTCGATCTCCACAGGTTCAACGACCTCGTCGACGGTTTCGGTGACGGCGCCTTCCTCGTCGACCGGGTCAGGGGTCCAGTTTTCCGCGTTGACCGGCGGATCCTTGCGACCCAGCCGGCCGAAGCCGAAACGCCGGGTGGGCTGCTCGACGGCGGGTTCCGGGTCGGTGCCGCGTTGCTCCAGGCGCGCCGCGTATTCGGCGACCGCGTCGGCGTAGTCGTCGTCGATGTCCTCGGAATCCGTGGCGTCGACATCGTCGGTCTCGTCGACGGGCTCGGCCTCGTCGACTGGCTCGGCCTCGTCGATCTCGTCGGTCTGGTCACCCTCGACGCTCTCGACATCGTCGGGTTCGGCCGTCACCGCTTCGGGTTCGGGCTCCTCGATGTCGACGACGTCCTGGACTACGCCGTTGGTGGACAGGGTCTCCTCAGCGTCCGCCTCCGCAATGTCCGCCTCGGTGGCGGCAGTCTCTGCTTCAGCCGTCTGAACCGGTTTCTCCACCGGGACGACGGTCACCCGGGGAGGAGTGGGATCTTCGGGCCGGATGATCGGGATCTCGCCGGTGAGTTCGGCGACGGTAACGGCATCGGCGTTACCGCGCCGTCGACGGCGTCTGCCGCCGACCGGGGGTGCACCGATCGTGCCGTTCTTTGCCAGCAGCTCGGCGACCGAGATCGGTCGCGTGCTGCTGCTGTCGTCAGATCCAGTCATCGCCTGCTGCCTTTGAACCTCGCTGCTTCACCGTCCAGCATTGCGTACCGGCATCGGCCGTGCGGCCGATTCTCCTTCGCCGGACCTGCCGGTTTTGTCTGCTCCGGTCCCTTTGCCCGATTTGCCGGAACCGCTGGTCTTGATCGACATCCCGGAATTGCCGTTGCCGGCGGCGCCCACGAAGGGGCTGCCGTCGGCCTCGCTGTCGAGTTTCCGCAGAATGAGTCCCTCTCGCAACGCCCATGGGCAGATGTCGACGCTCTCGATACCGAGCGCCTTCATGCTCGCCTCCGCGACCAGCGCCCCCGCCACGATCTGCGGTGCGCGGTCGACGCTCACCCCTTCCAGTTCCGCACGGTCGGCCGCGGTCATCCTAGAGATGAAATTTATGAGCTGACGAAGACCGGTCGCGGTGAGGGTGCGTTTGACCCGTGGGCCTGCACCGGATGGCGCGGCACCCGTCAGCCGTGCCAGCGACCGGAACGTCTTCGACGTGGCCACGGCGAGGTCGGGACTGCCCGCGTCGGTGATCGCGGCACCCGCCTCGGCCAGCTCGTTGGCCAGCCAGTCGCGCAGCATGGCGACCCGCCGCCGCCCCGGCGGATCGTCGGGCAGCCATTCCCTCGTCATTCGGCCCGCGCCGAGCGGCAACGACAGCGCGACATCCGGTTCCTCATCGACCCCGCTGGAAAGCTCCAGCGAACCGCCACCGATGTCGATGTTGATGATGCGGCCGGCACTCCAGCCGTACCACCGGCGTACCGCGAGGAAGGTCAGGCGGGACTCCTCGACGCCGGTGAGAACTTTGAGCTCGACGCCTGTCTCTGCCTTGACCCGGGCGAGCACGTCCTCGGAGTTCTTCGCATCGCGCACGGCAGAGGTGGCGAACGCCATCAACTCCGCGCATCCCGAGCTGGTCGCGATCCGCGCGAATTCGTCGAGCGTGCCGATCAGTCTGTCGGCACCGCGACGCGTGAGTTTCCCGGAGTCGTCGATCGCCTCCGCCAGTCGCAGGGACGCCTTGGTGGAACTCATCGGTGTCGGGTGGCCACCGCGGCGGGCGTCCACCACCAATAGATGGACGGTATTGCTGCCCACGTCGAGCACGCCTAATCGCACTCACCCAACCTAATGGGTCTACCGTGGAAAACCGTGAGCGGTTCAGCGATGAGCCCTCGGGCGAAGAGCAGCAGCCCGAGGTCTGGAGAGGTCGAGCTTGATTTCGCCCGTGAGTGGGTGGAGTTCTACGATCCCGAGAATCCCGAACATCTGATCGCCGCCGACATGACATGGCTGCTCTCGCGGTGGACATGTGTATTCGGCACCCCGGCCTGCCAGGGCACCGTCGAGGACCGCCCGGATGACGGATGTTGTTCGCACGGCGCGTTTCTGTCCGACGACGACGACCGGGCCCAGCTCGACGACTCCGTCAAGCTGCTGACCGACGAGGACTGGCAGTTCCGCGAGAAGGGCCTGGGCAAGAAGGGCTATCTCGAGATGGACGAGTACGATGGCAAACCCAACTGGCGTACCCGAAAGTACAAGGGCGCCTGCATCTTCCTGAACCGTCCCGGCTGGCCCGCGGGCATCGGCTGCGCTCTGCACACCAAGGCCCTCAAGATCGGTGTCGAGCCGCTGACCCTCAAACCCGAGGTGTGCTGGCAGCTGCCGATCCGCCGCACGCAGGAGTGGATCACCCGGCCCGACGACACCCAGGTGCTCAAGACGACGATCACCGAGTACGACCGGCGCGGCTGGGGCGAGGGTGGTGCCGATCTGCACTGGTACTGCACCGGTGATCCGGCCGCCCACGTCGGCGCCAAACAGGTCTGGCAGTCCTACGCGCCAGAACTCACCGAATTGCTCGGCGAGAAGGCTTATTCGGAGCTGGCGGCAATGTGCAAGCGCCGCAGCGGTTTAGGCCTGATCGCCGCGCACCCCGCCACTCGCGCAGCCGAATGAGCGAGGCCGGTCCGGTCGGCTCTTCGGGCAAGCCTCCCCCGCAAGCGGATGGTGCCCCCACATCGCTCTACCTGTTTCGCCTACTCCCGCCGCGCGCCGATTTCGCGCAGACCATGACCGACGCGGAGCAGGACGCGATGGCCCGGCACATGGCCTATTGGCAGGAGTTGCTCGCGGCGGGCCGTGTCGTGGTCTACGGACCGGTCGCCGACCCGGAGGGCGTGTGGGGGCTCGGCGTGTTGCGCGTCGCCGACCGTACCGAAGCCCTTGCGATCGGCGCGGCGGATCCGTCAGTCACCCTCGGGGTCAACACCTTCGAGGTGGCCGAGATCATGGGCGGCCGCACCGGTTGAGCCGCAGGTCAGCCCTCCAGCTTGTAGCCAAGGCCGCGCACCGTGACCAGATGCACCGGGTTGGCCGGGTCGGTCTCGATCTTGCTGCGCAGCCGCTTGACATGAACATCGAGGGTCTTGGTGTCACCGACATAGTCGGCGCCCCACACCCGGTCGATCAGCTGCCCGCGGGTGAGCACCCGCCCGCTGTTGCGCATCAGATACTCCAGGAGGTCGAACTCCTTGAGCGGCAACGTGATCGGCTTTCCGCCGACGCTGACGACATGTCGTTCGACGTCCATGCGAACCGGTCCGGCCTCCAGGACCCCGTCGGCCAGACCGTTGTCCTCGGCATCGTTGCCGCGGCGCAGCACCGCACGGATCCGCGCGATCAGCTCGCGCGCCGAGTACGGCTTGGTGACGTAGTCATCGGCTCCGAGTTCCAGGCCGACAACCTTGTCGATCTCGCTGTCGCGGGCGGTCACCATGATGACCGGCACGCTGGAACGGGATCGCAGCTGCTTGCAGACATCGGTGCCGCTCATTCCGGGCAGCATCAGGTCCAGTAACACGATATCGGCGCCGGCACGTTCGAATTCCGCAAGGGCCGAGGGTCCGTCAGCGACCACAGTGGCCTCGAAACCCTCTTTTCGGAGGAGAAAGGCCAGGGGATCAGCCAAGGACTCCTCGTCCTCCACGATCAGCACGCTGGTCATCTGTTCATCGGTCCTCTCGTTCGGCAAGATCGTGGGCACCATCGGCATCGTCGCCGCGGAGATCAAGGGGGATTGCCGCGGGAATAGACATTGTGAACGTCGACCCCGTACCCGGTTGACTCCACAACCGGATCGAGCCGTTGTGATTGGCGGCGACGTGCTTGACGATCGCCAACCCGAGCCCGGTGCCGCCGGTGGCCCGGGACCGCGCCTTGTCGACGCGGAAGAATCGTTCGAACACCCGCTCCTGATCGCCGGATGCGATGCCGATGCCACGGTCGGTCACCGCGATCTCGATGTTCTCGCCGCGCCTACGCCGACTGATCGACACCGAAGAACCGTTGGGCGAGTAGGCAATTGCGTTCGACACCAGGTTGGCGATCGCCGTAACGAGCAGCGTCTGGTCGCCCAGCACCTGAAAACCGGTCGGAGCGTCGGTGGTGACGGCGATGTCGGCGTTGTCGGCGGCGACCTTGTGCCGCGACAGCGCCTCGGAGACAACGGTGTCGACGTCGACGGCCTCCAGATCGGGCAGCCGCTCGCCGCCCTGCAACCGCGACAACTCGATGAGTTCGCCCACCATGTTGGCCAGCCGGGTGGACTCGGTGACCATCTTCTCGGCGAAGTGCTTCACCATCGCGGGATCGTCGGAGGATGCCAGCACCGCTTCGGCCAGCACCCCCATCGCCCCGACCGGCGTCTTGAGCTCGTGGCTGACGTTGGCGACGAAGTCACGGCGCGTCGCCTCCATGCGAGCGTGCTCGGACTGGTCGTCGGCGTAGACCACGGCGAACCTTCGGTCCTCGTCGGTGAGCAACTGGACATGCCCCCGCACCGACAGACCCGAACGACCGGGCCGACTGCGCTTGCGCGGCGACAGGTCGAATTCGGCGTGCTCACCGGTGGACAACGTGCGCTGAGCAGCCAACCAGGCTCGATCGTCGAGGAGCCGGTCATGGATGAGGCCGAGCTCTGTGGCGCGGTCGTTGGTGTAGACCACGTCACGGAAGATGTCGACGACCACGATCCCGACCGGTGACCGCGCGACGACGTGCCCGAGCATCTGCGACACCGTGATGCCCGACTGCTCGACCGAGCGCCGCTGCTGACGGTCCCGGAAGCCGGGGGCCACCCGAACTCCGAATGCGACACCGATCGCCAGCGCGATCAGTGCCACGGCCGCGCCGAGCAACAGCGCCGATACGACACTCACGCGAAAAGCGTACGCATTGGGTGAACGTCACCCCAGCAGCGTGAGGCTAAATCGGGACAAGTCACAGACTCAAAGACGGAAGTTCGAATCAGCGTCCTCCACTGTTCACCCGCTGTTCGCCCGATGTGGCGCCGGACCGATCTACTTGGCTCCCTGGGCGGCCACCGCCGCCGCCCCGGCGGCCGCGGCGTCGGGGTCGAGGTACGAGACCGCCCGGCGTCGTCGGCTTGAGATCGCCGTCCAGGTCGTACCGCAGTGGGATGCCGGTGGGGATGTTCAGGCCGACGACGTCGTCGTCAGACATCCCGTCCAGGTACTTGACCAACGCACGAAGCGAATTGCCGTGCGCGGCGATCAGCACGGTCTTGCCCGCCTTCAGGTCGGGGACGATGGCCTGCTCGAAGTACGGCACGAACCGGGCGACCACGTCGGCCAGGCATTCGGTCAGCGGTCCGCCGGAGATGTCCGCGTAGCGCGGATCGCCGTCCTGGCTGAACTCGCTGCCCGCCTCGATCGCCGGCGGCGGCGTGTCGTAGCTGCGACGCCACTTCATGAACTGTTCATCGCCGTACTTGGCCTTCGTCTCGGCCTTGTTGAGCCCCTGGAGTGCGCCGTAGTGCCGCTCGTTGAGCCGCCAGTCACGGTGCACGGGGATCCAGTGCCGGTCCGCCTTGTCCAGCGCAACATTGGCGGTCGTGATGGCGCGTCGCAGCAGCGACGTGTACAGCACGTCGGGGAGCTTGTCCTGTGCCTTGATGAGCTCACCGGCCCGGACGGCCTCGGCCCGGCCCTTGTCGGTGAGGTCGACGTCGACCCATCCGGTGAACTGGTTCGACGCGTTCCACTCGCTCTCGCCGTGGCGGAGCAGGATCAGGGTCGCGGTATCTGCCATGGCGGAAATCCTCTCACGATCCTCGCTTCCGGAACGGGTCAGTCGTTGTCGATGAGGTGTTCAAAGGCCCGCAGGTTGTTCAGCGACTCGCCCCGCGACACCCGCCACTCCCATTCCTTCTGGATCGACGTCCGAAAACCCAACTCCAACAAGGTGTTGAAGTCCGAATCCACCGCTTCGAGCACCTGCCCGAGCACCCGGTCGATCTCGTCGGCGGTCACCGACTCCAACGCCATCCGGCCGACGAGGTAGATGTCGCCCACGTTGTCGAGGGTGTAGGCGACGCCGTAGATCCTGCGGTTGCGCTTGAGCAGAAACTTGTAGACGCCCTCGTGGTTCTCGTCGGGTCGCCGGCACACGAAGGCCTCGACGCGCACCGAGTGCTCACCGATGGACAGGATCGTGTTGGTCTTGAGCCTGCGTTCCCCCGGCAGGGCGACGACCAGACCTGGGAGCCCACCTGCCGCCCCCTTGTGGTGGCTGTATTCCAGGTCGTGCTCTTTGAGCGTCTGTTCGATGAGCTCGGTGACGCTGCTTTCTGCTCTTCGCGCAAGCGGCTCATCGCTCATGCCCGGACGCCCCTACGCATCGAGAACCGCCGCCCGCTACGCCGACCGGCCAGGTGCGGCTGATTGTCGGCGCGGTGGTCGCCGATCGCGCGGCCGTAACCCGCGAGCAGCGCGTCCACGGTGTGCCCCCAGGAGAACGTCGCGGCGTGCTCGACAGCGGCCCGGCGGAGCACTGCAGGGTCCCTCGCGAACACCTCGCCGAGCGTGGCGGCCCATGCCTCGGGGTCGTGGCCGTCGACCAGGGCGCCGCTGACACCGTCCCGTACGGCGACCGGAAGCCCGCCGACCGCGGCCGCGACCACGGGGGTACCGCAGGCCTGGGCCTCCACGGCGACCAGGCCGAAGGATTCGTTGTAGCTCGGCACCGCGACGATGTCGGCGGCGCGATAGACCTTGACCAGGTTGTCAGGGGACTGCGGCGGGAGGAAGGTCACGCGGTCGGTGATACCCAGCTCGGCGGCCAGGTGAATGAGGTTGTCTGGCGCGGCCAAGCCGTTGCCGGACGGACCACCGGCGATGACGACCTGCACGCCAGGCAGCAGGGCGGCCGCGCGCAGCAGCACGTCGGGAGCCTTGAGCGGCTGGATACGACCAACGAACGCCACGATCCGGGCGTCGGCGGCCAGCCCGAGCGCCGCGCGGGCGGCCTGCCGGTCACCGGGTGTGAACGTCGTCAGGTCGACGCCGGGATTGACGACGTCGATGCGCGAAGGGTGGGCCTGATGCAGCGAAACTAGTTGCTGCGCTTCGGTTTCGGTGTTCACGATGAGGCGGTCGGCGGCGTCGACGACCTGCTGCTCGCCGATCGAGCGCATCGGCGGCTCCGGGGTGTCGCCTGCGGCCAGCGAGGAGTTCTTCACCGCGGCCAGCGTGTGGGCGGTGTGCACCAGCGGTACCGCCCAGCGGTCGGCCGCCAGCCACCCGACCTGGCCGGACAGCCAGTAATGGGAGTGCACGATGTCGTAATAGCCCGGTTCGTGAGTGGCTTCGGCACGCAGCACGCCTGCCGTGAACGCGCACAGCTGCGTGGGCAGGTCGTTCTTGTCGAGACCTTCGAACGGCCCCGCCACGACGTTGCGCACCACAACTCCGGGGGCCACGCGCACGATCGGCTGGTCGGCCGAGGACGTGGCCCTGGTGAAGATCTCGATCTCGACGCCGCGGCGGGCCAGCTCGAGGGAGGTCTGCAGCACGTAGACGTTCATGCCACCGGCGTCGCCGGTGCCCGGCTGGGCCAGCGGGGACGTGTGTACGGAGACGACCGCCACGCGGCGTGGGACCGGCAGCCCGTGCAGGTCGGTAGCTAGACGCACATCGTCATGTCTACACCGCCGGGACGGTGACCCGACTCAGGCACTCACTTCGGGCCGACGCGACGGGATCAGATTCGCTCCTCGCGTCCGCGGCACCCGGCGCATCGCGCCGATCGGATCGGCGTAGAGCCCGCCGAGGGAAACGATCCCCGCCCCGGCCTCCTGAACACGATTGCCGAACGCCGTCACGCGGATGTCGCGGTGCGGCAGCACCGAACGTTCCGCGAAGGCCGACTCGACCAGCGGCATGACCTCCTGGTGTTCGGTGAAGGCCTGCCCGCCCACGACGAGATCGTCGGGGTTGAGCATGTCGCGCAGCAGCGCGACGGCTTCTCCGAGTACCCGCGCTCGCTCGGCGACCAATGCGGTCGCCTGCTCGTTGCCCTGCCTGGCGGCGCGAAGCACCGCCGTGACCGTCGAGGCGGGGCCCTCGGCAGGGATGATGCGCGCCTTACGGGCCGCCACCAGCACCGCCTCGTCGCTCACGGTGGACTCCAATTGTCCTGTACCGCCGAGTAACTCGGACTGCACCGGCAGGGCCGCGATCGTGCCCGGTCCGCTGGCCGGTGAATGCACCTGGCCCCCGATGGACAGCGCGTAGCCGACGGTCTCACGGGCGTAGATGTAGAGGCTGGTGGCCACTCGGCTCGGTTGGCGGCGCATGCCGAGCAGCAGTTCGGCGCCTGCCATGGCATCGACGTGCGACGCGACCGACACCGGAAGACCGAGCGCTTCGGCGAGTACAGGACCGACCGGGGCGTCCGACCAGCCGAGCCGCGGATGGTCGAGGTAGCCGGTGGAGCTGTCGACGACGCCGCCGGTGGCCACGCCGACCCACAGCGGGCGACGCCGGTGCCAGCGGCTGAGATAGCGGCGTGCGCTACCCGCTATCGCCGTCAGAGCCGCCGACTGGCCCCCGCGAGGCGTGGGCGTCTCCACGACGTCGAGCGTGCGGCCGAGCAGGTCGGTCGCCACGATGCTGGTGGTCCTGGCGCCGATGTGCACGCCGAGGGTGAGGAAAGGTTCGTGGTTGACCTCGACGGGCACCCGCGGCCTTCCGATGGCACCGGACACGGCGAGGTCGGCCCGTTCGCGCAGCACTCCGGCGTCGAGAAGGGCGGTGACCTGGCGGTTCACCGTGGCGATGCTCAGGCCGGTCACCTGTGCGATGACGTCCCGCGCGATCGGTCCGCGCTGCCGCGCGGCGGCGAAGACCGCGGCGGCGGCCGCCTCAGGGATACGCAGCGCCGGCGCGACGATGTGGTGCAGCAGTGCCTGCGGGTAACGGCCACCGGCTGCGGCCGGCTTGGTGGGATTCGCGAGCTTTGCCGAGGCTGCGCGCGGATGCTGGGTGAGGCCGCCGGTCTTGGCGGCTGAAGTAAATGCAGTGGTCACAGATTTGTCCTTTGGCGAGTCGGTCGGTGGTCGGGGCCACACCTGGGGACTCAGCAGACTGGATCAGTCCGGGCGCAGTCAGGCGCGGCGAAGTGCGCGACAACAACACGCACGCCGCGGGGCAGCGAAGACTGCCTGACTATTCCGGTACACGCGGTCAACTTAGCACGACTATGAGCACCTGCGCGAAGGTCGGACGGCGAGGCTTAGTGTTGACACCATGACGACCCCTTCAGATGCGCGCCGGGTTGCGGTGGTCACCGGAGCCAGCGCCGGAATCGGTGAAGCAACCGCGAGAACCCTTGCCTCCCAAGGCTTTCACGTGATCTGTGTAGCTCGGCGCGAGGAGCCCATCAAGGCGCTGGCCGCCGAGCTCGACGGGACGGCGATTGTGGCGGACGTCACTGATCCCACCGCCGTGGCGGCCCTTGCCGGGCGGCTGGACCGCGTCGATGTGCTCGTCAACAACGCAGGCGGCGCCCGGGGTCTCGAGTCGATCTCCGATGCCGATGTCGAGAACTGGCGGTGGATGTGGGAGGCCAACGTCATGGGCACGCTGCATGTCACCAAGGCCCTGCTGCCCAAGCTGATCGACTCCGGCGACGGGCTGGTCATCACGATCACTTCGATCGCAGCCGTGGAGATCTACGACAACGGCGGCGGCTACACCTCGGCCAAGCACGCTCAAGGCGTACTGCATCGCACGCTGCGCAGCGAGCTGCTCGGAAAACCGGTGCGGCTCACCGAAGTTGCGCCCGGCATGGTGAAGACCGACTTCTCACTGAACCGCTTCGGCGGTGACGAGGAGCGCGCAGACAAGGTGTATCAGGGCGTCACTCCCCTGGTCGCCGAGGACATCGCCGAGGTGATCGGGTTCGTCGCCAGCCGCCCGTCGCACGTCGACCTCGATCTGATCGTGGTCCGGCCGCGCGATCAGGTGTCCGGCGCCGCCGGCTCCCGCTTCAACCGCGCAGACCTGATTCGTTCAGACTGCATCAGCGGCGGTATCCACTCGAACTTCGGCGCCTGCCCGCACCGCGGTCTCAACGAAAGACCTCAGCCGCCGGGGCGGCCGCCCACCGGCTGCGGGGCGCCCGACGGCGTCGCCGGAGCGGTGCTGGGGATCCCGCCCGGCTTCTCGGCGTCCGACAGCGCCGACATGGACGCCCACTCGTCCCACGGCACGGCCCAGTCCCAGATGTCGCCGTCGGCGTAGGAGAGCTGGATGCGTGTGCCGGTCACCTCGACGGGGTCGCCGTAGAGCGCCGTGTTGAAGTACCGCTCGGCGTCTTCGGTGGACAGATTGATACAGCCGTTGGTGACATTGCTGTTGCCCTGCGCTCCGGAACTCGCCGGGTTGGCGTGGATGAACTCGCCGTTGTTGGAGATTCGCACCGCGAACCGCTCGCGCACGTTGGCGTACCCGGCCGCGGGGTTGGTCATGTAGAAGTCCTCGTACTTCTCGGTGACCACGTGGACGCCGCTGCGGGTGACGTTGCGGTCCAGATCCCCTTCGCCATAACTACACGGCAGGGCCATGATGACGCCTGCGTCGGTGATCACCTCGATCTGGTGCGACGACGCCTCGGCCTTGACCACCTGGAAGCGCCCGATCGTGAAGTCCAGCGTCGAGTCGGCGGCACCATAGGCGCTGTCGCCGAACGGCACGCCGTACAGGTCGGCGTCGACGTGCACGGTGGCGCCTGCCGGGTAGTACTCCTTGGTCCGCCAGTGCACGCGAGAGCCGCCTGCCTCGTCGGGCAGCCACGCCCAACTGCCCTCGACGGGCGGCGTCGTGGTCACCTTGAGGGCCTTCTCCACCTCGGCCCGGTCATCGTCGGCGATCGCGGCGTCGAACTGCAGGATGATCGGCGCAGCGACGCCGACGGTCTGTCCGTCGGACAGCTGGAACTGACCGTTGACCTGAGTCGCCGGGGTGACGGTCGTGAAGGAACCATCCAGCGGGTACGGCCTTGCCGTCTTCCCCGACGACCGTGCCTTTCCACGTGTACGAGGCGCCGTAACCCAGCGGCTCGGCAACGGTGAATGCGGTGCGGTCCCGGTTCAGGGCGCCCTTGACAGCATTGCCGCTGTCGTTGATCAGGCTGACCTTCTGCAACCAGCCGTCCTGCACGTCGACGCCGACCCGCGCCGTGGGCAAGACGTCGACGGAGTCGTCGGAGGGTTCATAGGTGACCGTCGGCGGCTTCGGGGCGTCCTCTGCCGCCGCTCCTTCGGAGGGCTTGCCGTCGGACATACAGGCCGCCAGTGCACCCGGTGCGACGACGCCGACCGCGAAGGCGGCGAGGGCACGCCGTCTGGTGATCGACGGCAGCGGGTTTGCGGGGCTCACGTGGATCCAGGGTACCTAGATGGCGCACCCGAGCAGAATCGGTTCAGGTGTGAGTTCGATCCCGAAAGCGGTCTTGACCCCGTCGCGGACCGTCCTGGCCAGCGCGATCACGTCAGCGGTGGTGGCGTTGCCGCGGTTGGTCAGCGCCAGCGCGTGCTTGGTCGACAACCGGGCCGGGGCGTCGTTGCCGGGATAGCCCTTGCCGAATCCGGCCCGCTCGACGAGCCAACCCGCGGCCAGCTTCACGCCATCGGGCGCGGGGTAGTTCGGGACGACCCCCTCGACGGAGGCGGTGAGCCGGTCGAACTCGGCGCGGGTCACCACCGGGTTGGTGAAGAAGGACCCGACGCTCCACGTGTCGTGATCGGCGTCGTCGAGCACCATGCCTTTGCGCGCGCGTAGCGACAGCACGGTCGCGCGCACCCGCGCCGGGTCGGCACGCTGCCCCGGTTCGGCGTCCAGCGCGGTGGCCAGTTCGCCGTAGCGCAGCGGCGCGCTTCGGCCCGAAGGATCGAGTCCGAACTCCACCTCGAGCACCACCCACGTCGAGGAGTGCTTGAGAATGCTTGTGCGGTAACCGAACTGGAGAGATTCCGGGGTGACCCAGCGATCCTCGCCGGTGGTGCGGTCGAGCAGCCTGACCCTGCGGATGGTGTCGGCAACCTCGGCGCCGTACGCGCCGACGTTCTGCACCGGTGTCGCCCCTGCCGACCCGGGGATGCCCGACAGGCATTCCAGGCCGCCGAGCCCGTGCGCCAGTGCTGCGACGACGACGTCGTCCCACACCGCGCCGGCCTCGGCGCGCACCACGTCGCCGTCGACCGCGATTCCGGTGTTCGCGAGCCGGACGACGGTCAGCTCCGCGAGATCGTCGGCCAGCACCACATTGGATCCGCCCGCCAGCACCACCGCCTCGGGACCCGCGGCGAGCACCGCGGCGACGACCTGCTCGGTGGTGACACAGGTCGCGAGCCTGCGCGCGACGGGCCCGACACGCAGCGTGGTCAGCGGCGCCAGCGGCACGTCATCGGCAAACGGCACGCCGCCCGACAACGAAGTGACCACGGCCGATAACGGTAGCGTGGCCAGCTATGCCCCGTTCATTCGACATGGCCGCCGAATACGACGGCACAGTCGAGCAGGTGCACCGCGCATTCGCCGATGAGCAGTACTGGCTGGTCCGGCTGAGCGATTCCGGCGCCGACCACGCCACGCTCGACGAGCTGGTCCTCGACGCGTCCGGCGGCATCCGGATCAGGACCACCCAGACGCTGCGCGCCGACCGCTTGCCCGCCGTCGTCACGCAATTCCACCGCGGCGACCTCAGTCTCGTTCGCGAGGAAACCTGGACACCGGTCGCCAACCGGCGGGCCACCGCGGTGGTGCGCGGCTCGATCCCCGGCGCGCCCGTCACTCTGACCGGGGATGCGGTGCTGTCTTCGGTGGTCGACGCCAAGGGCGGGATCGCTTCTCGCATGAGCATCGCGGCCACCGTGGAGGTCCGGGTTCCGCTGGTCGGCGGCAAGATCGAGAACTTCATCGGCAGCCAGCTGGTGGACCTGCTGATCGCCGAACAGCGCTTCACCACGGTGTGGGTCACGGAAAACAGCTGATCGGGGCCTTACCATCGACCCATGGGCGCCCCCATCGGTCAGGTGACCCGGGGCACCACCGGCCACAACCGGCTGCGCCGCAGCGACCGCTGGCTGGTGCACTCCTCCCGAGTCCGGACCGCCCTGCAGGCCTCCCCGATCCCGTGGTCGTCGATCTCGGTTACGGCGCGAAACCCGTGACCACACTGGAGCTGGCGATGCGGTTGCGCCGGGTGCGGCCCGATGTCCGCGTCGTCGGCCTGGAGATCGAACCTGAGCGGGTGCGCGCCGGGCAGGCCGCCGTACAGGACGGGCGGACACCCGGCGTCGAATTCGCCCGCGGCGGTTTCGAATTGGCGGGCCACCGGCCGATCCTGGTGCGCGCCTTCAACGTTCTGCGCCAGTACCCGGTCGAAGCGGTGCACGACGCGTGGGGTGCGATGCGGCGCGGGATCGCGCCGGGCGGGTTGATCGTCGACGGCACCTGCGACGAATTGGGCAGGCTGTGCTGCTGGGTGCTGCTGGATGCGACCTCCGCGGTGAGCCTGACGCTGGCGTGCGACCCGTTCGCCATCGAACGGCCCTCCGACCTCGCCGAGCGGCTGCCCAAGGTGCTCATCCACCACAACGTCGACGGGCAGCCGATCCACGCGTTGCTGCGCGCCGCCGACCGCGCGTGGGCCAGCGTGGCCGGTCACGGCGTGTTCGGGCCGAGGGTGCGCTGGCGTGCGATGATGGATCTGCTTGTCGCCGAAGGGTTTCCCGGTGACATCGCCACGGCGCAGCCTGCGCGACGGCGTGCTCACGGTGCCGTGGGACGCCGTCGCACCCCTCGGGTGAGCAGAGCGCTCACGAGAACCGCCACCGCCATCAGCGGACCATCGACCCCGGCTACGTGGCTGCCTTCACCAGCACAGGCGCCTTCTCGAAGCGGTCCGGGTCGGCGAGAGCGTCGTCGACGTCCTGGGCGACCTGGATGTCGAGACCGCGCAACAGCGCGGGCTTGGTCGCGAGTGACACCGCCACATAGGTGATCAACCCGGCCGCGAACGCGATGAACGTCGGCCATCCGTCGAACGATGCGCTGACGATGTCGTTCGGGATGTAGAGGATCGTATTCTCGACACCGAACATCGTCGGGGTCATGACGAACAGCACGATGCGGACGACGAACCCGACGGCGATCGAGGCGATCGCTGCCGCGGTGGTGCCCCGGCGCCACACCAGCCCGAGGATGAACGGCACCACCAGGCAGGCGAGCATCAGGTCGAAGGCGAGCGTGAGCAGGATTCCGGTCTGCTGGACGTAGATCGCGAACACGATCGAGAACAGCGTCATCGGCACCATCGCGATGCGGGTGGCTCGCAGCAGCGGATCCTTCTGACCCGCCACATGGACACGACGCACACCGCCGAGGTTGCGCACGCAGACATTGGAGATGGCCAGGATCGCGCCGTTGGCGGTGCTCATCGACGCACCCACCAGGCCGCACAGCACCAGCACCGTCAACCCCACGGGCGCGTACTGGTCCAGCAGCACGAACAGCACGGGACCGTCGAGTTCCTCCGGCATGAACGAGTGCGCGGCCAGCACCACCAGGCCGAACGGCACGCAGATGGCCACGGTGCCTGCAGCCGCGGTGAAGCAGGCCTTGCGCGCTGCCGCAGGCGATTTGGCGGAGAACACCCGCGCCATGAAGTCGATCGCGACGATGTCACCGATGCCGAGAGCGATCAGCGTCGCCCAGTTGATGACCGCGCCCTGCGCCGGGTCCGACAGCTGACCGAGCGCGAAAGGTCCTGTGCCCTCGGCGATGTCGAGCCCGTGTGTCGTGGTCATCCAGACGAACAGGCCGATCGCGCCGACCAGGATCAGCGTCATCTGGATGATCGCCGTGTAGGCATCGGCGATCAGACCGCCGGTTCCGGTGTAGGCGACCGCGATCGCCGCGATCAGCACCACGCCGAGCCAGTACGGCATGCCGAGGAAGTAGTTGAACAGGAGGCCGCCCGCCACAAGGTTGCCTGCCACCAGCATGCAGAACGCGACGGCCAGCAGTACCGACGCGCCCACCTCGACCGAGCGGCCGAACCGCAGCCGGTAGTAGTCGGGGAAGGACGTCAGCCCCATCCGGTTCATCGGCTTGGCGAAGAAGATGCCGGTGACCGTCAGGCACAGCGCCAGGCCGAGCGGCAGGCAGGCGCCGGCCCAGAAACCGAACTCGAAGGCAAGATCGGTGTTGCCGAGTGTGGCGTTCGTGTCGACGGCCGCGCCCATCAGCGCACCGCCGACCAGCCAGAACGGCAACATGCGGCCGCCGACAAGGAAATTGGAGCTGTCGCCTTCGATCTTTTTCGAGACGTAGAAGCCGACGATGACGACAACAGCGATGCTGATGCCTACACCGAGAAGAATCATTGCGGAGCCTCCTGATGATGCGCTGGAGTCTCCCGGGCTTTTATCCCGCCGTGGAACGGCCGGGCTCCGGTGCCGACCGCCTGCGTCTCTCGGACCAGACCCGGCGTCAACCGGCGGAACCCTAGACGCGCCCCACATGTCGTGTGGGTCCCAGTTAGAAAAGACCCGCTGCGTTACACAGCGTCGCGCCCGGTGTTAACGATGCGTTTCCTTTACCGCTGGACAGGAATTCGCGAACGTGCCAACAATGGCCGGCAGGCGCCGTGAGACCCGGCTCCCCGGACGAGGTGCCCAAGCGCGGCGGACCCGGTCAGCCGACAAGACGGCGCGTTGAGGAGAAACTCGTATGTCCGACGGTCCAGACCTCGTCCCTCGCCCAATGCCGAGGGCGCTTGGGCCCAGCAGGCCGAGGCGAACCTCGGCGACCGGCGGCTGCGCGAGGAGATCGACCGCGGCCTGACCTTCGGCCTGGAGGCCGCCCCCACCATCAACGACCGCACGATCTCGACGTTCGTGCGCGGCGAGAAGCCGCACTTCGCCGGTGAGCGCGGCACCTTCCTGAAGTGCCCGTTCATCGAGGACGTCCACGAGGTCGACGACGCCGAGGTCGCCATCTTCGGTGTGCCGCTCGACGCCGGCGCCACCTACCGGCCCGGCACCCGGTTCGGCCCGCAGGGCATCCGCCGCTCGACGAACCTGTTCGGCACCTACAACTACGAGTCCGGCGTCGACCTGCGCGAGCAGCTCAACATGGTCGACATCGGCGACGTGTTCACGATCCCGGGCAACCTGGAGAAGTCGTTCGACCAGATCAGCCAGGCGATGGCGCACGTCGCGCAGAAGGGCGTCATGCCCATCGTGCTGGGCGGCGACCACTCCATCGGCTTCCCGACCATCCGCGGCCTGGCGCCGTACATGGACGGCAACATCGGCATCATCCACTTCGACCGCCACGTCGACACCCAGGAGACCGACCTCGACGAGCGGATGCACACCACCCCGTGGTTCCACGCCACCAACATCAAGAACGCCCCGGCGACCAACCTGGTCCAGATCGGCATCGGCGGCTGGCAGAGCCCCCGCGAGGGCGTCAAGGTGGGCCGCGACCGCAAGTCGACGGTCATCACCGTCGGCGACGTGGAGCGGGTCGGCATCGAAAAAATCGCGGAGATCGCCCTGGAGATCGCCTGGAAGGGCGCCAAGGCGGTGTATCTGTCCTTCGACATCGACGTCATCGACGCCGGCTTCGTGCCCGGCACCGGTTGGCCGGAGCCGGGCGGGCTGCTGCCGCGCGAGGCGCTGAACCTGGTGAAGATGGTCTCCGAGCCCGGTCTGGCCGGCATCGAGGTCGTCGAGTGCTCACCGCCGTATGACTGGGCCGAGCAGACCGCGCTGATGAGCTCGCGGGTGATCCTGGACAGCCTGGCCGCGCAGGTCCGGTCCGGAAAGCTCGGCAAGAAGGCCGCCAAGGCCGATCGCCCCGCCTGGGGTCCATAACTACGCTTGTCACCATGCGCCCAGAAATCCGTGTGGCCCTGGCTCAGATCCGCAGCGGCACCGATCCGGCGGCAAACCTCGGTCTGGTCGAGGAGTACACGCAGCGGGCCGCCGACCAAGGCGCCTCGCTGGTGCTGTTCCCCGAAGCAACCATGTGTCGCTTCGGGGTTCC
The DNA here is from genome assembly GCA_963796545.1 of uncultured Actinomycetota bacterium. Taxonomy (GTDB): domain Bacteria; phylum Actinomycetota; class Actinomycetes; order Mycobacteriales; family Mycobacteriaceae; genus Mycobacterium. The sequence goes on from CAWCMF010000017.1 coordinate 73,671, forward strand.
GCTGACGCAGGTCGCCGAACCGTTCGACGGACCGTGGGCATCGTCGGTGCGCGGGATCGCGGCACGCGCAGGCATCGTCGTGGTCGCGGGCATGTTCGTGCCGTCCGACGATCACCGCGTCACCAACACGTTGATCGCCACCGGACCCGGGGTCGACGCGCGCTACGACAAGATCCACCTCTACGACGCGTTCGGGTTCACCGAATCGAAGACGGTCGCGCCCGGCCGTGAACCGGTGGTCATCGTGGTCGACGGGGTCACCGTCGGGCTGACGCTCTGCTACGACGTCAGGTTCCCCGAGCTGTACGTCGAGCTCGCCGACCGCGGCGCCGAGCTGATCACCGCGCACGCGTCCTGGGGCACCGGGCCCGGCAAGCTCGATCAGTGGACGCTGCTGGCCAGGGCCCGTGCGATCGACACGAACAGCGTGGTCGCCGCGGTCGGCCAGGCCTACCCCGGGGACGAGATCGCCGCGCTCGGGCCCGACCGGCGTCGGCGGCAGCGTGGTCGCGTCCGCGCTCGGCGAAGTCCTTTACTCGGCGGGCGACGAACCGCAGCTGTTGGTGTGCGACATCGACCTGGACGCGGCCCGCAAGGCCCGCGAGACCGTCGCCGTCATGCACAACCGGTCAGGTTTCGCCCAACGCGGTAGGGCACAATCGCGGACGTGACTGATCCCTGGGCCCGTCCGCCGCAACAACCCGGCCCACCGCTGCCGCACTTCCCGCACGGCCCGGGCCAGCCGCCAAGCGCAACACCTGAGGAGGGTTCCTCGTTGCCTGCGAAACTGAAGAAGATCTTCAGCGATCCCGTCTCGATCGTGCTGGTCGTCGTCATCGTTCTGGCCCTGGTGTTCGCGGGCCTTCTCGGCGCCGAGCTGTATGCCCGCAACCGCGCCGACACCGTCGTCGCCGGAAGTGTCGAGTGCATCGTCCAGGACGACGCGACGGTGTCCTTCGGGGTGCTGCCACCGTTCCTGTTTCAGCACGCGTCGGGGCACTACACCAACATCCAGATCGAGACCGCGGGAAACCAGATCCGTGACGCCAAGGGGATGAAGGTCAACCTCGACATCAACGACGTCCGCCTGGAGGACTCAGCCAATTCGAGCGGCTCGATCGGCTCGCTGGTCGCCCACATCACCTGGAGCGCCGACGGCATCAAGCAGACGATTCAGGGCGCCATCCCGTTGGTCGGCAGCTTCGTCACCGGGGTGACCACCAATCCGGGCGACGGGACGATCGAGCTCGAGGGCGCACTGGGCAGCATCACCGCGAAGCCCACCGTCGTCAACGGCGGCATGACGCTGCAAGTCCAGCAGGTCACCGGGCTCGGCTTCACGCTCCCGCGTGAAGCGGTGCAACCGGCACTGGACGCGTTCACCTCGGATCTGACCCAGGACTACCCGATGGACATCCGCGCGGATTCGGTGGAGGTCACCGATTCCGGTGTGGTGAGCCAGTTCTCGACGCGCAACGCCTCGATTCCGAAGGGGCAGGAAGATCCCTGCTTCGCCAGGCTCTAGGCGCGGAGTCCGTCGAGCACCGCACGCGTACCGGAGAGTCCCAACCGGGTGGCACCGGCCTCCAGCATCGCCAAAGCGGCTGCAGCCGTGCGGATTCCACCGCTTGCCTTGACCCCGAGTCGTCCGTCGACAGCACCGGCCATCAGCTCGACGGCGTGCACCGAGGCGCCGCCGCTGGGGTGAAAACCCGTGGAGGTCTTGACGAAATCTGCTCCGGCATCTTCGGCGACCCGGCTGACGTCGACCAGAAGCTGGTCCCCGCGAGCGGCCAACAGTGCGGCAGACTCGAGAATCACCTTGAGAAGCACGGACTCCGGAATCGCTTGCGCCACTGCTGCGATGTCGGAGCCGACGGCGGCGAGGTCGCCGGCGACCGCCGAACCGATGTCGATCACCATGTCGATCTCGTCGGCGCCCGCCTCGACGGCGAGCCGGGCTTCCTGAGCTTTGATCGTCGAAAGGTGTTTCCCTGAAGGAAATCCGACCACCGACGCGATGGTGCGCTTGCCCGCGCCCAGCGCCGCGGCGTCGGCCACCATAGTCGGTGACACGCACACGGCGAACACGTCGAGATCCGCGGCCTCGCCGAGCAGTGCTACGACGTCGGCCTCGGTCGCCTCCGGCTTGAGCAGCGTGTGGTCGACGAGCGCCGCAACATCGGCGCGCGTGTAGGAGCCCATCAGAAGGGCTCTTCGGTGCCACCCGGGTTGCACCGGGTGGCGACCATCTCCTCGTAGCTGACCTCGGGGCGCCAGGGTTCCAGATTCCAGCTCACCTTGCCGGGTTCGACGAACTCGGCGAAATTCCAGTGGCACAGGAACTGTTCCTGCATGCCGGGGATCGCGGCGTCCGGCGAGAGCGTCAGGATCTCGGCCCACGCCTCTGCGGCCAGACCCTCGGTGTCGGCTTGGCCAGACGTGCGCCTGGCCGCCGCGGTCGGATAAACGCGGAGGCTGGAGAGGTCGCCCCACTTGGCCCATTCGACATGCTCGACGTACGGCGGAGGCGCGGGGGTGGCCGCGGCTGACGGAGCCGTCGCAAGCGGAATCACACCCGCCGCTGCTGCGAGGGCGATCAGGACCGCCCGCACTAGCGCGACTTCCCTTGAATCTCCAGGATCTTCGGCCGCACATCGACGAGGTACACACCTGCTGCGACGGCGGCGATCGCCACGCCGGTGATGCCGAGCACGAGTGACAGCAGGATTCCTACGCCGAGGATGACCAGCCACACCGGCTTGGTGAGCTTCTCGGCCGCGGTGTAGGCGTCCGGTCGCTGGATCGCGGCGTGCACGAAGGCATATACCGCTGCCACCAGGACAGCGACCTGCAATGCAAAGAGGACGTAACCCACAAGGCCTTGGAGCTCCACGCTCTTCAGCCTAGGCGGGTTACGTCCCCTTTTCGACTTTCACCCGCTGGCGGGGTGGTGTCGACTTGTTTTATTTCTGGGTGACCTTCTTGGCCGGGGCCTTCTTGGCCGGAGCCTTCTTGGCCGGCACGATGGTGGTCGCCTTGGCCGGAGCGGCCTTCTTGGCCGGCAGCCTTCTTGGCGGCCTTCTTCACCGGCGCGGCGGCCGACTCGGTCTTCTTGGGCAGCTCGACGCCCACCAGCTTGGCGGCGCGCTCGCCGACCGCGCGGGTCTGCGACGCGACGTTGCCCAGCGCCTCCTGGGTCAGCTCGACGGCCTGGTCGGTGTACTCCTCGACCCGGCTGGCGGCTTCTTCGAGGGCCGGCTGGCTGCGCAGGCGCTCGAGGGCGGCCTCGCCACGCTCGATCAGCTTCGTGTAGGTGGTCTGCGCGACCTCGGCGTAGCCCTCGGCGAACTTACGCAGCTCGTCGGAGGTCAGCTTCTCGCGCAGGTCGCCGAACTGCGACGGCAGCTCGCCCTGCAGCTTCGCGACGCGGGCACGGCTCTCCTCGACGCGGGTCTCGGCGTCGGTGCGGGCCTCGCCGGCACGCTCACGCAGCGTCGCCACGATCTCGTTGACGCGCTCGAGCGCGAGGTCGGCAGCACCTACCGCAGCGAGCAGCGGGGCCTTCAGGTCGTCGACATCGAGCTGGTTCTTGGTCTCAGCCATGGTTGTTACCTTCCTTGTCAGGTTTGAGGTCAGGTTTGAGTTCTTGAATAGGTTGCGGAGCCTCGAGGAGCTCTGGCGGGCTCTGCTCGTCTTGGTCAGTGGTGGGCTCCTCGTCTACGTCGCTGACACTGTCGCCGGATGCGTCCTCCGCGGAGTTCGCTTCGGCAAGGGCGGCCTCGTTCTGCGCACAGAACGATGTGTAGATGTCGAGCAGCACCTGCTTCTGCCGCTCGTTGATCGCCGTGTCGGTGATGATCGCGTCGCGAACCTCATCGGTGTCGCTCGGCTCGAGGATGCCCGCCCTGATGTAGAGCACCTCGGCGGATACCCGTAGTGCTTTGGCGATCTGGCTCAGCACATCTGCGGAGGGCTTTCGTAGACCTCGCTCGATCTGGCTGAGATACGGGTTGGACACGCCCGCCTTCTCGGCCAGTTGCCGCACCGACACCTGCGCCAGTTCGCGCTGGGAACGGATGAAGGAGCCGATGTCCTGTGCAGCGTTGGACACGACAGCGGCAAGATTTTCATCCTGCTGCGGCGGTGGCATGAAAATGCTCCCTCGTTGCGGTGGGTTATCCGATCTCCGACAAACCAACCGTACGACGGAGTGCTAACTTTTGCAAGCACTAGTTAGCGCAGGTCAGAACAGTAGCTGCGCTGCAGAGTAGATGATCAGGCCCGCCAGCGAACCGACGACGGTGCCGTTGATCCGGATGAACTGCAGGTCACGGCCGACATGTAATTCGATCTTCCGGCTCGCTTCTTCGGCGTCCCACCGCTCGATCGTGTCGGTGATGATCGTCGTGATCTCCGCCCCATATTGGGAGACGAGATGCTCGGCCGCCCGGACGATCCAGTTGTCGACCTTCTCCCGCAGATCCGCGTCGTCTCGGAGCGATTCACCGATGTGCACCACCGAATCGGCGATGCGGGCCCGCAGCGTCGAATCCGGGTCGTCGACAGATTCGAGCAGGATGCGCTTGGCCGCATTCCACGCCGTCTCGGCGGCCCGAGTGACCTCCTCGCGGGCCATGACCTGTTCCTTGACGTTTTCCGCCTTGCGGATCGTGGCCTCGTCGGTCTGCAGATCATCGGCGAACTCGAACAGGAACCTGGTGGCCGAGCGGCGCAGTTCGTGGTTCGGGTCACGGCGGACCTTGTCCGTGAAGTCCATCAGCTCGCGGTGGATGCGGTCACCGATCAGACTGTCGACCCAGCGTGGTGACCACGTCGGCGAATCTCGCTCGATGACCCTCTCGATGACCTCGCCGGCATTCAGTGACCACTGGAACGCACGGTCTGCGAGCAGCTGGATCAACGCCTCCTGACGCCCCTCCGCCAGCAGCGAGGCCAGCACCCGGCCGATCGGCGGGCCCCACTGCGGTTCGGCGATGCGTTTGACGATCATCCGGTCCAACACCTGCTGGACGTCCTCGTCGCGGAGCATCTCCACGAGCACCCGCAACACCGTCGACGCCTCGGCGGCCACCCGCTCGGCGTGCCCACGATCACTGAGCCATTTGCCGACGCGGCTCGCGACGTCGGCATCACGCAGCTTGGTCTCGACGTTCTCCGCCGACAGAAAGTTCTCCCGGACGAAGCTGCCCAAGCCCTCGCCGAGCTGATCCTTCTTGCGCTTGATGATCGCGGTGTGCGGGATCGGGATGCCCAGCGGGTGCTTGAACAGGGCGGTGACGGCGAACCAGTCGGCCAGCGCACCGACCATGCCGGCCTCAGCGGCCGCCCTGACGTATCCGACCCACGGTGCCGCGCCATGGGACTGCGCCCACGTGCAGACGAGGAAGACGACCGTGGCGCCGAGCAGAAACCCGAGCGCCACGACTTTCATTCGGCGCAGCCCCCGCCGCCGTTCGGCATCGGCCGCCGAGTCGGCGCCGGCGAGCGCCTCGGCGAAACTCCGGCGCTCCCGGGGCGGGGCGCCGGCGACATCAGATCGGTGTGCCACGCCTCCATCATCCGCTACCCGGAGGGCTGCTCGTCGGTGCCGCGTCCGTCGGCGCCGTCCGACCAGCCCGGGCAGCGCTTGCCACCGTATTATCGTCGGGGACCGAAGGAACGGATCTCCGCGAACGTGGCACAACAATCTCCGCCGGTGGCGGTCAAGACTGATGGGCGTAAACGACGCTGGCACAAGCACAAGGTCGAGCGCCGAAATGAGCTGGTGGACGGCACGCTGGAGGCCATCCGCCGGCTCGGCAGCAACGTCAGCATGGACGAGATCGCCGCTGAGATCGGCGTGTCGAAGACTGTCCTGTACCGCTACTTCGTCGACAAGAACGACCTGACCACCGCGGTGATGATGCGATTCGCACAAGTCACGCTGATTCCGAACATGGCGGCCGCGCTGTCGTCGAACCTCGACGGCTACGACCTCACCCGCGAAATCATCCGCGTCTACGTCGACACCGTGGCCAACGAACCCGAGCCGTACCGGTTCGTGATGGCCAACAACTCGGCCAGCAAGAGCAAGGCCGTCGCCGACTCCGAGCAGATCATCGCGCGCATGCTGGCCGTGATGTTCCGCAGGCGGATGATCGAGGTCGGGATGGACACCGGGGGCATCGGCCCCTGGGCCTACCAGATCGTCGGCGGCGTCCAGCTCGCCACGCACTCGTGGATGTCGAATCCGCGGATGAGCGCCGACGAGCTGATCGATTACCTGACGATGCTGTCGTGGAGCGCGCTGTGCGGCATCGTCGAGGCGGGCGGCTCGCTGGAGAAGTTCCGGCAGATGCCGCATCCCACGCCGCTGCTTCCCCCGCGACTGCTTGACTAAGGGCATGAGCAGCGACTCCTCCGATCTGCCGTCGTTGTGGACGCACGAGCCCCACACCGAGCTGATGTTCCGCCCCGGCGCCTTGGTCGCCGACATCGACGCCGAGGCCACCCCCGGGTTTCGCGGTCAAGAAGGCCGATGCACCCACGCTGCAGGCCGAACGCAACCTCCGGTTCGCCGAGCTGCAGGAGATGATGTATGCCAACAGCCGACGCGACACTCCCCCGGCGGGAGGTCACCCGCTCGGTGCTGCTGGTGTTGCAGGGCATGGACACTGCCGGCAAGGGCGGGATCGTCAAACATGTTGTGGGCGCCGCTAATCCGCAGGGCATCGAATACACGAGCTTCGGCAAGCCGACCGAGGAGGAGCTGTCACACCACTACCTGTGGCGGATCCGCAAGGCGCTACCCTCGGCCGGGCACATCGGCGTCTTCGACCGCTCCCACTACGAGGACGTGTTGATCGTGCGCGTGCACAACCTCGTCCCGCGGGAAGTGTGGGAGCCGCGCTACGACGAGATCAACGCGTTCGAACGCGAACTCGTGGACGGCGGAACCACATTGGTGAAGGTCGCGATGTTCGTCTCGCTCGATGAGCAGAAGAAGCGGCTGGCCGAGCGGCTTGAGCGGCCCGACAAGTACTGGAAGTACAACCCCGCCGACATCGACGAACGCCTGAAATGGCCGCTGTACCAGGAGGCCTACCAGGCGATGCTGGATCGGACGTCGACGGACTACGCGCCATGGCACATCGTGCCGTGCAACAGGAAGTGGTACAGCCGGCTGGCGATCACCGAATTGCTGATCGAGGCGCTCAAGGGCCTCGACATGTCCTGGCCGCCTGCGGACTTCGACGTGAAGGCGGAGAAAGAAGCGGCTGGCGTCGGCGTAGACGTCGGCTAGGCTTCGCTCGCTCCGCCGAGGCGCACGATTGATGGATTCGGCGATTTCCATCACAATGCGCAACATTCGCGGGCCGCGATCAGACGTCGGCCAGTCCAGCCGCGCTCACGGAGTGCGTTCGCGGCGCGTCGCGCGATGTCATCGGGTGCGTTCCGGAGATGCCTCGCGCTGACCCTGATGACGATCCAACCGCGGGCTGCCAGGAACTCCAGTCGAGTGATGTCCTCCGCGTGGGCTGCAGGGTTGCCCGTCCAGCGTGCTCACCGTCGTACTCGACGCCGACGCGGTACTCCGGCCAGCCCATGTCGATGCGGCGTCACGACCTTGCCGTGGGCGTTCCTGATCGGGATCTGCGTGGCCGGCTGCGGGAGGCCCTTGCGGACCAGAGAACAGGCGCACCCGGGTCTCCTGTGGCGACTCGGCGCCGCCGTCGACAGGTCCAGCACCTCGCGAAGCGGTGGACTCCCTCGCGCCACGGTGCCTTGGCGATCCTGCGACATCGGCCACGGGCAACGGGTGCGCGTTGAGTAACGCGTCGATTCGGATGCTGGCTCCTCATCGTACGTTCGTCGGCCGATGTCGAAAGCGGCCGTCGCCGCGTGGTGCAGTCGATGCTTTAAGCAGGCACACCTCGTCGTCGAAGAGGGTGTCGCGGTGGATCAGGATGCCGGGCGCGGTACCCGAGCGGACCCGGGTGAGCTCGGCGGGAGCGTCGCGAGACAACCAACGCGCCCCGTGCATCGCTGCGGCCGAGATCCCGGCCAGAGTCGGCTTTGCGCTGCGACCACAACCACGCCGCCTGCGCGCGATCTCGCGGCGTCAACGACATGCCCTGCGGTGCGTAGACGTTGTGATGCACTTTGACGAACGCCGACGAAGGTCCTGGCGGGTCAACTGTCCGGCAGCAGTGCTTCAGACGCGACGACCAGGTCTGCACGATTGCGATCGGCGCACCGACGATCTAGGCGCAGCGACCATGAGCATCGGCTGCACCCACCGAACGCGTACTGTCAGCGAGGACGCTCACCGACAGGTCGGCGGCGAGCCGTCGCGCACTCTAGTCGCACCGACCCGCGCGAGTCAGTACGTGTAGAAGCCCTTGCCGCGACTTCTTGCCCAGCTGGCCCGCCTCGACCATGCGCTGCAGCAGCGGCGGCGGCGCGTAGAGCGGCTCCTTGAACTCGTCGTACATGGTGTCGGCGATCAGCTTCATGCGTGTCCAGCCCGATGAGGTCGGACAGCCGCAGCGGGCCCATCGGATGCGACAGCCCCGCGACGATCGCCGTGTCGATGTCCTCGACGGTGGCCACGCCGGCCTCGGCCATCCGGATCGCCGACAGCAGGTACGGCACCAGCAGCGCGTTGACGACGAAGCCGGAGCGGTCGCCGCAGCGCACCACCTGCTTGCCGAGCGACCTCGCTCGCGAACTGCTCGACCCGCGCGATCGCTTCGTCGGAGGTGACCAGCGTGCTGACCAGCTCGACCAGCGGCAGCACCGGCACCGGGTTGAAGAAGTGCAGGCCGAGCACGCGGCTCGGATTCTTCGTCGCCGCAGCGATTTTCATGATCGGGATGCTCGACGTGTTCGACGCGAGCACCGCGTCGGGATCGGTGACGACCGCGTCGAGCTCCGCGAAGACCTTCGCCTTGACGGCCTCGTCCTCGACGATCGCCTCGATCACCAGCTGGCGGTCGGCGAGGTCGGCGATGTTCGTGGTGAACGTCAGCCGCGCCAGCGTGATCTCGCGGTCGTCTGCGGCGAGCTTGCCCTTGGCCTTCGCCGCGCTCCAGCGACGCGGTGATGCGCGCCTCGACCCGCCGCGGCCAGCTCCTCGGTGGGCTCGTAGACGACGACGTTGGCGCCGGCCTTCGCGCGACACCTCCGCGATGCCCGCGCCCATCTGGCCGGCGCCGACGACGCCTACTCGTTCGATGCTCACTTCTCTCCTACTGTTCGCAGCGATCAGGCCCCGCCCGGATGACCAAGGCGGGGCTCATGCTGTCATGCCGTGAACTCTTAGTGGAACTGGCCCTCTTCGGTCGAGCCCGCCAGCGCGGTGGTCGAGCTGGTCGGATCCACGGTGGTGGCGATCCGGTCGAAGTAGCCGGCGCCGACCTCGCGCTGGTGCTTGGTCGCGGTGTAGCCCCGCTCCTCGGCGGCGAACTCGCGCTCCTGCAGCTCGACGTAGGCGCTCATCTGGTTGCGGGCGTAGCCGTGGGCCAGATCGAACATCGAGTAGTTCAGGGCGTGGAAGCCGGCGAGGGTGATGAACTGGAACTTGAAGCCCATCGCGCCGAGCTCGTTCTGGAACTTCGCGATCGTCGCGTCGTCCAGGTGCTGCTTCCAGTTGAACGACGGCGAGCAGTTGTAGGCCAGCATCTGGTCGGGGAACTCGCTCTTGACGCCCTCGGCGAACTTCTTGGCCAGCTCGAGGTCCGGGGTGCCGGTCTCCATCCAGATCAGGTCGGAGTACGGCGCGTAGGACTTGGCACGAGCGATGCAGGGCTCGAGGCCGTTCTTGACGTGGTAGAAGCCTTCCTTGGTCCGCTCACCGGTGATGAACGGCTGGTCGCGCTCGTCGACGTCGGAGGTGATCAGGGTGGCGGCCTCGGCGTCGGTGCGGGCGATGACGACGGTCGGCACGTCGGCGACGTCAGCGGCCAGGCGCGCCGAGGTCAGGGTGCGGATGTGCTGCTGGGTGGGGATCAGCACCTTGCCACCGAGGTGGCCGCACTTCTTCTCCGAGGCCAGCTGGTCCTCCCAGTGCGAGCCGGCGACACCGGCGGCGATCATGGCCTTCTGCAGCTCGTAGACGTTCAGTGCGCCACCGAAGCCGGCCTCGCCGTCGGCGACGATCGGGGCCAGCCAGTTCTCCACCGAGGTGTCGCCCTCGACCTTGGCGATCTGGTCGGCGCGCAGCAGCGCGTTGTTGATCCGGCGGATGACCTGCGGCACCGAGTTGGCCGGGTACAGGCTCTGGTCGGGGTAGGTGTGGCCGGACAGGTTCGCGTCACCGGCAACCTGCCAACCCGACAGGTAGATGGCCTTCAGGCCGGCGCGGACCTGCTGCACGGCCTGGTTGCCGGTCAGTGCGCCAAGCGAGTTGACGTAGTCCATGTCGTGGAGCTGCTCCCACAGCACCTCGGCGCCGCGGCGGGCGAGCGTGCTCTCCTCGACGACGTGGCCCTGCAGGGCGACGACGTCCTTGGGGGTGTAGGTGCGGGTGATGCCCTTCCAGCGCGGGTTGTGTCCCAGTCGTGCTGGATCTGTTCGGGGGACTTCGGCGTGCCAACGGTCGACATTGACTGCTCCTTCAGAGTCGCTGGAGACCTCAGGAGTCTCCGCTTTTGTTAACGCTCCAGCTAGATTCACTGGTGTGCTGATCCGAGCATGCACCACGGCATAACCGCAGGTCCACCCGTTTCGCTTGCCAATTTTCGCCAACCGCAGCCGTGAATTTGCAAAGGTTGCGAAGCACACGACAACTTAACCGGTTCAGTAGCTACTAGCCAGTAACCGAATATTCGCAGGTCAGTACGCTCGTACTGTTAAGCGCAGGCTACCTAGAGTGCGAAGATCGAAGCGACGGCTTTCGTCTCGTCGCCGACCGCGTATGTGAGCGTTATAACAGGACGGTCGACGAGATCCGGCGCCGAACTTGTCGGTCGAACCCGCCGGATACACGTGCCGCAGAGATCTCCAACTTGTCGCCGAGGGCCACCGGAAGGTCGTGCTCGATCGTCACTCGCAGCGGCGCGCTCATCAGCTCCGGCATCGCGGCGAGGTACTCCTCCACGACGCTCCAGTAGACCGAGTTGTTCATGTGGTCGAAGATGTCGATGTCGCTGACCCGGACTGGATAGGCGCGGATGTCGGCGGCGTCTTCCCGGCTGCCCGCCTTCAGGTACGCCTTCCACCGCAGCCGGTTCTCACTCGTCGTGCGTTGCAGCCCCTCGATGAAGTCGTCCGAGATACGCGCGGGACCCTGCGTCTCCCGATTGATGTTGATCCAGAACGCCTCCGATTCAACGAGGCCTCCATTCCGCACGCCGTCGATGCGCACCCGCATCTCACACCACCGGTTCGACGTCCCCGAACACCAGCGCCGCATCCGCAGGTTGTCCTTGAACTCGATCGGCCTGATCAGGTCGACCATCGTGCGCCGCACGATCCAGAGCGGGTGCGTCTCCTCGTAGCCCATCTCGCGCAATTGGTCCGACCCGACGTCCTGGATGTGCCGGGTCGCGGCGTCGAACTTGAGCCTGCCCTGACGGTCGACGTCGGCGACCCTCAGCGGCCACTCCGTGTCGAACACATCGGGGTGGGGATCCGGCACGGGCATCATGATCTTGGCGAGGCCCGCACCCGTCTTCACAGCTGGCCCCCCAGGGGTACTCACGGATTCCGATCCTGCCATACCGCACCCTCTTGCCAATGCTGCAAACTTCACCTTTGCACCGTTGTTAGGCTGGCTAGCGTGGCCAAAACGTTCGTCGGCGCCCGCGTCCGACAACTGCGGAGTGAACGCGGGTTCAGCCAGGCCGCTCTCGCGCAGACCCTGGAGATCTCGCCGAGCTACCTGAACCAGATCGAGCACGACGTCCGTCCCCTGACCGTGGCCGTGCTGCTGCGTATCACCGAGGTGTTCGGGGTGGATGCGACGTTCTTCGCCTCCCAGGACGACACCCGCCTGATCGCCGAACTGCGCGAGGTGATCATGGACCGCGATCTCGACGTCGACGTCGACCCGGCCGAGGTCGCCGACATGGTCGGTGCACACCCGTCGCTGGCCCGCGCGATGGTCAATCTGTACCGCCGCTACCAGCTGACGACAACGCAGCTGGCGGCCGCCACCGAGGACCGGTTCAAGGGCGGCAGCGACTCAAGCTCCGGGTCGGGCTCCATCTCCATGCCGCACGAAGAGGTGCGCGACTACTTCTATCAGCGCCAGAACTATCTGCACGAGCTCGATACCGCGGCCGAGGAACTCACCGCGAACATGCGGGTCCATCGCGGCGAGATGGCGGGAGATCTGGCCGACCGGCTTCGTTTCGTCCACGGCGTGACGATCATTCGCCGCATCGACCTCGGCGAAGGCGTGCTGCACCGCTACGACCCGACGACGAAACGGCTGGAGATCGGTGCCCAAATCTCGTCCGGCCAGACGGTGTTCCGGATGGCCACCGAGCTGGCCTACCTCGAATGCGGCGATCTGATCGACAAGCTGGTCGACGAGGGCAAGTTCACCAGTACCGATTCCAGAAAACTCGCCAGAATGGGCTTGGCCAACTACTTCGCCGCCGCAACGGTGCTGCCGTACGGGCAGTTCCACGAGGTCGCCGAGAAGTTCCGCTACGACGTCGAGCGCCTGTCGGCGTACTACTCGACCAGCTACGAGACCATCTGCCACCGGCTCTCGACGCTTCAGCGGCCGTCGATGCGCGGTGTCCCGTTCTCCTTCGTCCGCGTCGACCGCGCCGGGAACATGTCGAAACGCCAGTCCGCCACCGGTTTTCACTTCTCATCCAGTGGTGGCACGTGTCCGCTGTGGAACGTCTACGAGACATTCGCCAACCCCGGCAAGATCGGAGTGCAGATCGCCGAGATGCCCGACGGGCGCGCCTACATGTGGGTGGCGCGGACAGTGGAGCGACGAGCCTCGCGCTATGGTCAGCCGGATAAGACGTTCGCGATCGGCCTCGGCTGCGAACTGCGACATGCGCAGCGGCTGGTCTATTCGGAAGGGCTCGATCTGTCCGGTGACAACGCGACCCCGATCGGCGCCGGCTGTCGGGTGTGCGAGCGGGACAACTGTCCGCAGCGCGCGTTCCCCGCGCTCGGCCGCGCGCTCGACATCGACGAGCACCGCTCCACCGTGTCGCCGTATCTGGTGAGGCAGTCATGACAACCGGCGATGAGCGCTCGCGCGAAGAGAAGACAGCCGCCGCCCGCATCCCGCCCGGCGGTTTCAAGGAGCTCGGGCCGCTCAACTGGGCCATCGCGAAGATCGGCGCACGCGGCATCCGCAGGCCGCGCTTCACCCTGGTGAACGTGATCGGTCAGCACCGGCTGCTGTTCCTGGCGTGGTTGCCCCTGTCCCTATACCTGCTCGGCGCAGGCAAGCTGTCCCGGCGGGACGCGGAAGTGGTGATCCTGCGCGTCGGTCACCTGCGCGGGTGCGAGTACGAACTGCAGCAGCACCGCAGGCTCGCCCGCACGCGCGGAATCGACGCCGAGACCCAGGCCAAGATCTTCACCGGCCCAGACGCCGAAGGATTGACCGACCGGGAGCGGATACTGATCACCGCCACGGACGAATTCGTCGTCACCCGTGGCGTATCCCCCGAGACCTGGCAGATGCTCGCCGGACACTTCACCAAGCCGCAGCTGATCGAATTCTGCTTGCTCACAGCGCAATACGACGGGCTGGCGGCGACCATCACAGCGCTGCAGGTACCGCTGGACTTTCCGGACTGACGTACCACCCGGGGCATCCGGGCCGACCGTTACGATCAGAAGATGCTTTGTCTCACGTCAGCGTTGACGAAATGGTGAACCTCACCAACCCCTGGCGGCATCCGCCCGGTGTCCCCCGCTGCGAACCACCCCGCTGTGAAGGCACGTTCTTCCTCCCCACCGGCCGCCGGCTCGGCTACGCCGAATTCGGCGATCCGTCCGGTCCCGTCGTGCTGTGGTTCCACGGCACCCCGGGTGGACGTCGCCAGCTTCCAATCGTCGGGCGTCGCGCCGCCGAGAAGCTCGGGCTGCGCGTCGTGCTCGTGGAGCGGGCCGGCTCCGGCCTCAGCGAGGCACACCGCTACGAACAAGTCGGCGACTGGGCCGACGACATGGCGCACGTCGCCGACCTGCTCGGCGCGGACAAGCTCGGCGTCGTCGGCCTGTCCGGCGGCGGCCCGTACGCGCTGGCCTGCGCCGGGATGCCCGCGCTGCGGGACCGGGTCGCGGCCGTCGCCATCCTCGGCGGGGTCACCCCGTCCGTCGGTCCGGACGCCACCGCCAGCGGCGCGATCGTGTTGGCGCGCAAGCTGTCCGCGGTGACGTCGGCGTTGCGCCGGCCGTTCGCCGCGGTGACGGCGGGCCTGTTGACCCCCGTCATCCCTCTCGCCCACCTGGCGTACTCAGCCCTGGCCGCCGCGATGCCCGACGGCGACAAGCGGGTGTTCGCCAACCCGGAGATCGAGGCGATGTTCATCGACGACATCGTCCACGTCGCCGCAGGCGGGTTCCAGGCGCTGCTCGACGACGCCCGGCTGTTCGGCCTCGACTGGGGCTTCCGGTTGGCCGACGTCAAGGTCCCGGTCCGCTGGTATCACGGCGATGCCGACTCGATCATCTCGCTGGCCGACGCGCAGGCCGCGGCCGCGCACCTGCCCGACGTCGAACTTCTGCTGATGCCCGACGAGAGTCACCTCGGAGGTTTCGCGAAGGCAGACGACGTTCTCGCATTCCTGGCGCCGTACCTGAAGGCCGCCGAGGATTCAGCGGGCGCCGGTGGTGACGACGACGCGGTCACCACCGCAAGCCTTGGCTTCGTACATCGGCGGAGTCAGCAGCGAGAATCACGTCGCCGAGCGCTGACTCGGAACCCGCGCAGCTTGCCAGACCGATGCTCACCGTGATGGGCGGCTGACCGGGGGCCGAGACTGCCGACCGAATCCGCTCGGCAACCACCTCGGCCTGACGTTCCGGGATCACGGGCCCATTCTGGACTACAGGTAGGTCACCCCGAGCACGATCAGCGACAGCAGCACCGGGGCGAGCGGAAGACCGAAAAGGAACGCCGCCCAGATCTCGGATTCACGGTCTTTACGCCGCCAGGCCCGCAGGCCCAGTAGCGCCGAGATCAGTCCGATGCTCAGCGACGCCGCCACGACGACGAGCACCCACGTGGGTACATCCGTCGACGAGATGGCGGTGGAGATCCCGGCCAGCCACAGGATGTGGCCGACCACCAACCCGCCGACGCCGGCGACCCAGATCGCTCTCAACTAGAAATTGATCATGTGGCCGACCAGCCCGTGGAAGCACTCCTGCAGCGCCTCGGACAGGGTCGGGTGGGTGTGCACATTGCGGGCCAGTTCGTTGGCGGTCAGGTCCCACTTCTGCGCCAGCGTGAGCTCGGGCAGCAGCTCGGCCACGTCGGGTCCGATCAGGTGCCCGCCGAGCAGCTCACCGTATTTCTTGTCGGCGATCAGCTTCACGAACCCTGTCGGGTCACCGAGGCCGTGTGCCTTGCCGTTGGCGGTGAACGGAAACTTCGCGACGACGACGTCGTAGCCCTCGTCCTTGGCCTGGGCCTCGGTCAGCCCGAAGCTGGCGACCTGCGGCTGGCAGAACGTGGCGCGCGGCATCATCCGGTAGTCGCCGAGCGCCAGCGTCTCGGCGCCGGCGATGGTCTCGGCGGCGACCACACCCATCGCCTCGGCGACATGGGCGAGCTGCAGCTTGCCCGTGACGTCACCGATCGCGTAGATGTGGCTGACGTTCGTGCGCATGTAGTCGTCGATGCCGATGGCCTTGCGGTCGGTGAGCTCGACGCCGGCCTTGTCCAGGCCGAAACCTTCGACGTTGGGCCCGAACCCGATGGCCTGCAACACCTTGTCGGCCTTGAGCTCCTCGGATTTGTCGTTCTTGGAGACCGTGACCCGGACCGGCCCTTCGGCTTCATCGTCCTCGATCTTCTCGACCTTGGTACCGGTGAGGATCTTGACGCCCAGCTTCTTGTACTGCTTCTCGATCTCCTTGGAGACATCGGCGTCTTCGTTGGGCAGCGCGCGCGGCAGGAACTCGACGATGGTGACGTCGACGCCGTAGTTCTTCAGGACGTAGGCGAACTCCATGCCGATCGCGCCAGCGCCGGCGATGATGATCGAGCCGGGCAGGTCGCGGGACAGGATCTGCTTCTCGTAGGTGACGACGTTCTCCGACAGCGAGGTGCCGGGCACCAGCCGGGTGCTCGAGCCGGTCGCGATGATCGCGTTGTCGAACTCGATCTTCTCGGTCTCGCCCTCGTTCAGGTCGACTTCGATGCTGTTGGGGCCGGTGAACTTCCCGTAGCCGTGGATCTCGGTGATCTTGTTCTTCTTCATCAGGAAGTGCACGCCGGCGACGCGGCCGTCCGCGACCTTGCGGCTGCGGTCATAGGCGGCGCCGTAGTCGAACGTCGCCTCCCCGCTGATGCCGAAGGTCTTGGCTTCCTTGTGGAAGATGTGGGCGAGCTCGGCGTTGCGCAGCAGCGCTTTCGATGGAATGCACCCGACGTTGAGGCACACGCCGCCCCAGTACTTGGGTTCTACGATGGCGGTACTCAGCCCGAGTTGGGCGGCACGAATGGCCGCGACGTATCCGCCGGGGCCGGCTCCGAGAACGACGACGTCATAGTGGGTCACGTCATTCACCCTAGTGGGCGCGGCAAGGCCGGTGCGCTTTCGGTGAGCGCGATTACGGAGCGATCCAGCCGAACACGTAGCTCGCCGTACAACCCGGCCGCAGCCGCTGTGGACGCGAGCGGCGCCGACATCAGCCCGATGGCTGTGGCGGCGATCGCCGGCCGGTCCTGGACCATCGCGGTGAGCAGGCTGCCGACGATGCAGGCCACCAGGTAGACCAGGACGGCGAAGACCGGCATGGTCTTGTCCAGCGAGTGATACCACCAGTAGTACAGGCCTGCCCCGGCCGCCGCGGCGACGATCCAGACGGCGGCGACGACGAGGACGAACCGCCACCGGCTGACGTACTGGGCGACACCGGCAACGACGACGGGTTGCGCGTGCTGCGGCGGAAGCTCACCGGCGTAGGCCGGGTCGTCTATGACGCTCTGTGCGGTGAAGGCGCCGGTGAACTCGGGCTGGAAGCGACTGCGTGGGCTCAGACACCGGTGGCCACCTGGAATGCGGTCAGTGCGCCGAACCACCCCGGCGCGATGGCGAGGATCATGGCACCGACGGCGGTCATCCATCGTCGACTGGAGAACAGGATCATCAGCACACCGATCACGCTGGGGACCCCGACCACGAGGCCGATCACGACGTCCGGCCGGACTGTCGCGGTGATTTCGACGGCGGCGAAGAGCGCCGCCATCATGCCGAGAGCGACTCCGACGATCATCACTCCGGCCAATACCGATGCTCGCGGCAGCGGGATCACGGTTCTGACGATAAGCCCGCGGCCGCCGAAAATCCGGGCGGCGCGCCAGCGCGAGCGATATATGCCGAGTGTGCGGCGAGGGCGGAAAAAGGCCGGCGATCCCGCCCTACGCGCACACTCGGCGCGCTACTTCAGTGGCATCGCGCACGCATCGACCGCTTCGGCCACCAGATGCGTGCCGTTGGCCGGTGGGCGCTCGCCGCGTTCGTAGGCCGCACCCGTCACCGGCGGCGCGCCGTCCAGCGCGCGGTTCTCGTCCTCGGTGAACGCTCGCCCGCGGGACAGGAACCGCTTGCCCTCGGGCGCTTCGAGACTGAATCCGCCGCCGCGGCCCGGCACCACGTCGATCACCAGCTGGGTGTGCTTCCACGCGTCGAACTGAGGACCGGAGATCCAGACCGGCACACCGCCTCCGATGTCGAGCACACCCAGCAGCACGTCGCGGTCACCGACCACGAAGTCGCCGTCGGGGTAGCACATCGGCGACGACCCGTCGCAGCACCCGCCGGACTGGTGAAACATCAACGCGCCGTGCCGGTCCTGCAGACTTCGCAACAGTTCGGCGGCGGCTTCGGTGATCAGCGCCCGGTTCGGTGCGTTCACGACGGTCATTGTCCTCCAGGGCTTGTCGCCGGCGTACCGGCCAATCGGGCAGTGCGGATCGCAGGAGCGGTCGACGGCGGGAGAAGCATGCGCCGGTCGGCGGGATACCGGACGGACAGCTCGATCGAGCCGGCGAACCGGTACGGCTGGGCGGCAAGGATCCCGGTGAACTGCTTACGCAGCCGCGACATCTCCGCGCGCACGGTCACCACCTTCGACCGATCCCCGTAGAGGTCCTCGGCGAGCTGCGGCGCCGACCGGCCGTCGGGTGAAAATGCCAGGGCGCAAAGGATTTCCGCGTGGCGCAGCGACAGATCGTGGCGCCAGCTGCCGAACTCCCCCGCCACCACCAGCGACGGCCTGTCCGGGTCACTGACATCCAACGTCACCCGCGACAGCCGGTCTTGCCCTTGGCCATGTTCGTCACCGGCCAGCCGCACGAGCCAGCCACCGGGCAGCGGCTCGACGGCACACATACCCAGCGTCGCCAGCCGCACGCGCCCCGGCCCCAGCTGGTCCGGCAACAGGATCCGGTTGTGCAGCGGCATCGCGTCGACGGCGGCCACCCAGCCGTCGGTGTCGACGGCCAACGCCGGGCTGCCCATCCGCGCGAGGATCGGGGCGGCGAGCGCGCGCAACCTGTTCAGTGTCCGGTCGTGTTCCTGGCGCAGGTGCGATTCGGCGAGCCGGGCCACGGCGTCGACGAGGGCGACGGTCGTCGGATGCACGGTGGCGGCCGGACCCGACACGTCGACGACGCCGATGACCTGACTCGTCCGCGGATCCCGGATGGGCGCCCCTGCGCACGTCCACGAGTGGTGGCTGCGCAGGAAATGCTCGGCAGAGAACACCTGGACGGCGCGCTGGGACACCAGCGCCGTGCCGATGGCGTTGGTGCCGACGGCGCCCTCGCCCCAGTTCGCGCCCTCGACGAAACCCAGCCGGTCGGCGTTCATGAGCACCGACGGCGATCCGGAGCGCCACAGCACCCGGCCCTTCGCATCGGCGACGACCAGGATGTTCTCCCCGTCGGCGACCAGCGATTCCAGACCGTGGGAGATCTCGTCGAGCACCTCCATCAGCCCGGACGACCGGCGCAACATCTCCAGCCCGCCCGTCTCCACCACGGGATCGGTGTCGGGGGCTCGGTCTTGCATGCCGCTGGCGATCAGCCGCTGCCAGGACTCGCCGATGACCTCCCGCGGTCGTGCGGGTGCGCGATGGCCGGCCATCGTCGCGTCGTAGACGGCCGACATCAACCGCGCGTAGCTGCGCGGATCCTCGCCGACGGCGACTGCCGGTTCAGGCACGGGTGGGCCTTGCATCACCGCCCAGTGTGCTCCGCATCTCAGCGGTAGACCAGGCCGCCGTCGATCAGGCCCGATTGCCCGGTCATGTAGTCGGCGTCCGGGCCGGCCAGATAGGAGACGAAGCCGGCGACGTCCTCGGGTGTCTCGGCGCGGCCGAGCGCGATGCCGCCCACGAACTTGTCGTAGGTCTCCCCCTCGGCGGCACCGGTCAATTCGGCGAAGCGCTTGTCGATCTCCACCCACATGTCGGTGCCCACCACGCCGGGGCAGTAGGCGTTGACGGCGATGCCGTCGGCGGCGTGTTCCTTGGCGGCGGCCTGGGTGAGCGGCGCGACCTTTCCGTTGAGTGTCATGCAGGCTCTCCGTTCGGGTCCACGAGTACCTTCATCTTCTTGCCGGCGTGCAGCGCTTCGAAGCCTTCGTCGATCACGTCATCGATCGGGATCCGGGCCACCCATCCGGTGGTGTCGTACCTGTTCTCGGCCATCAGCGCGATCACCGCTTCGAAGTCGGCGCCGGTGTAGCACAGCGATCCCTGAATGCGGGACTCGTTCATCACGAGATTGAGAAGTGGTGTCTCCAAGGGCTTTTCGTAGATCGCGACGCTGATCATCGGTTTGCGTGAGCCGACGCAGGCCAGCGCCGTGGCAACCGACGGGCGCCACCCCGGCGGCGTCGAACACCGCGTCGGCGCCGTCGCCCTTGGTGTGGTCGGCAATGAGCGTCGGGACGTCGACGCCGGCCGGATCCAGCGTGGTGGCACCGAGCGCTTCGATGGCGGCACGCCGCGTCGGTGATGGTTCGACGACGAACACGTCGTCAAGACCTTTACCGCGCAACGCGAACCAGAGTCCGATGCCGATCGGCCCGGCACCGAACACCATCGCGGTGTCGCCAGGTTCCACGTCCCCGAGGGTGGCGGCGTGATAGGCGACCGACATCGGCTCGACGAGTGCGCCGAGTTCCAGCGACACGGTGTCGGGCAGTCGGTGCAGCATGGTGGTCGGCACGACGGTGTACTCGGCCATGCCGCCGTCGGACATCAGGCCGTGGAAGCCGATCTGCTGGCAGACGTTGTAGTTGCCGGCCCGGCACGGGCCGCAGTGGTCGCACTTGTAGATCGGTTCGACGGCGACGCG
Organism: uncultured Actinomycetota bacterium; assembly: GCA_963796545.1. GTDB lineage: Bacteria > Actinomycetota > Actinomycetes > Mycobacteriales > Mycobacteriaceae > Mycobacterium. The sequence continues at coordinate 94,198 of CAWCMF010000017.1, forward strand.
GTCGCCTTCGTTCCATCCGGTCACCCCATCGCCGATCGCGGTGATGGTGCCGGAGAACTCGTGCCCCAGGGTCAGCGGCAACTGTTGACCGGTGAGCGGATGCGGTTCGGTGGGCACGAAGATCGGGCCTGCGTAGTACTCGTGCAGATCGGTGCCGCAGATCCCGTTGAAGCCGACCTTGATTTTGACGGTGCCCGGCCGCACGTCCGGTTCGGGGACGTCGTCGACCTCGAGCTTGTTCGGTCCGTAATACACAGCTGCTCTCATGGTGGATGTCTATGTGACCGGGGCCACACCCCGAAAGAGTTGCAGGGGGTTGCAGCACGGCGTTGCAACGGTTCGCAACTCTTGTCAGCCAGAGCGCCGGGGTGTGTCCTGGCTCACATGACTTCCACACTTGACCCTCAGACGACCACCGCGGTGACGCCTCAGGAGCGGATCGACGCCTGGCTCGCCGACTTCGAATCGGCGCTGGCCGTCCGCGATATCGAGCGCATCACCGGCATGTTCGCCGTCGACGGCTTCTGGCGCGACCTCGTGTCGTTCACCTGGAACATCAAGACCCTCGAGGGCCGCGACCAGATCGGAGACATGCTCACCGCCCGCCTCATCGAGGTCGATCCGTCCGGCTTCCGCACCCGCGAGCCCGCCGCGGCCGACGGTGATGTGACGTCGGCGTTCATCGAGTTCGAGACCGGCGCGGGACGCGGCACCGGACACCTGCGGCTCAAAGGCGACCAGGGCTGGACGCTGTTGACCGCGCTGCAGGAGCTCAAAGGCCACGAGGAGCGCAAGGGTGCGAGCCGGGTGCTCGGCGCCGTGCACGGGGACGATCCGGACCCACGGTCGTGGGCCGAGAAGAAAGCGGCCGAGGAGGTCGAGCTCGGCCGCAGCACGCAGCCGTACACGCTGGTGATCGGCGGCGGCCAGGGCGGCATCGCGCTCGGCGCGCGGCTGCGCCAGCTCGGCGTCCCGGCGATCGTCGTCGACAAGCATGAACGCCCCGGCGACCAGTGGCGCAAGCGGTACAAGTCGCTGTGCCTGCACGACCCCGTCTGGTACGACCACCTGCCGTACATGCCGTTCCCGCAGAACTGGCCGGTGTTCGCGCCGAAGGACAAGATCGGCGACTGGCTGGAGTTCTACACCCGCGTCATGGAGGTGCCGTACTGGTCGAAGACCACCTGCCTGTCGGCGTCCTTCGATGAAGCGTCGCAGCGGTGGACGGTCGAGGTCGACCGTGACGGCGAGCGGCTGACTCTGCACCCCACCCAGCTGGTGCTCGCGACCGGCATGTCGGGCAAGCCGAGCGTGCCGACGCTGCCCGGCCGGGATGTGTTCCGCGGGCATCAGCACCACTCCAGTGCCCACCCTGGGCCGGACGCGTACGTCGGCAAGAAGGCCGTCGTCATCGGGTCGAACAACTCCGCGCACGACATCTGCAAGGCGCTGTACGAGAACGGCGTCGACGTGACGATGGTGCAGCGCTCGTCGACCCACATCGTCAGGTCGAACAGTCTGATGGAGATCGGCCTCGGGGCGCTCTACTCGGAGCAGGCGGTCGAGTCCGGCGTGACGACCGAGAAGGCCGACCTGACGTTCGCATCGCTGCCGTACCGGATCATGCACGAGTTCCAGATCCCGCTGTACGACCAGATGCGCGAGCGCGACAAGGAGTTCTACGACCGGCTTGAGGCCGCAGGGTTCGAACTCGATTGGGGCGCCGATGGTTCCGGGCTGTTCATGAAGTATCTGCGTCGCGGCTCCGGCTACTACATCGACGTCGGCGCCTGCGACATGGTCGCCGACGGCCGGATCAAGTTGGCCCACGGACAGGTCGACCATCTGACCGAGGACGCGGTGGTGCTCACCGACGGCACCGAACTACCCGCCGACGTGGTCGTCTATGCGACCGGCTACGGCTCGATGAACGGCTGGGCCGCCGACCTGATCGGCCAGGACGTCGCCGACAAGGTCGGCAAGGTGTGGGGCCTGGGCAGCGACACCCCGAAGGACCCCGGGCCGTGGGAGGGCGAGCAACGCAACATGTGGAAGCCGACGCAGCAGCCCAACCTGTGGTTCCACGGCGGCAACCTGCATCAGTCACGGCACTACTCGCTGTATCTGGCCTTGCAGCTCAAGGCTCGCTTCGAGGGCATGGCCACTCCGGTGTACGGCCTGCAGGAGGTACACCACCTGCAGTGATCTTTCGGCGGGTTCAGACCAGCCGAAGATGCCCATGCCGGGCAGCATGTCGCATTGAGCAGAATGGTGGGGTGACGGACACCCAGGAACAGACAGACCCGCACCTCTGGCTCGAGGAGGTCACCGGCGACGACGCGTTGGCCTGGGTGCGGGAGCACAACGAACCGACAGTGGCCGAGCTCGCCGGTGAGCGCTTCGAGCAGATGCGCGCCGAGGCGCTGGAGGTGCTCGACACCGATGCGCGGATTCCGTACGTGCGCCGTCGCGGTGAGTACCTCTACAACTTCTGGCGCGACGCGAAGAACCAGAAGGGGTTGTGGCGGCGCACGACTCTGGAGAGCTACCGCGCCGAGAAGACCCAGTGGGACGTCATCATCGACGTCGACGAACTCGCGGCCGCCGACGACACCAATTGGGTGTGGGCGGGAGCGGACGTCATCGAACCGGACCACTCGCTGGCGTTGATCAGCCTCTCGCGTGGTGGTTCTGATGCTGCCGTGGTGCGTGAATTCAACATGCGGACAAGGACGTTCGTCGACGGTGGCTTCGAGTTGCCGGAGGCCAAGTCGCAGGTGTCCTGGGAGGACGAGAACACCCTGCTGGTCGGCACCGACTTCGGGGACGGCTCGCTCACCGAGTCGGGCTATCCGCGCCTGGTGAAGCGGTGGCGGCGCGGTCAGCCGCTGTCCGACGCCGAAACCGTCTTCAGCGGTGCGGAATCGGACGTGCTCGTGGCGGGATCCCGGGACCACACCGAAGGGTTCGAACGCACTCTCGTCAGTCGTGCGATCGACTTCTTCAACGAACAGGTCTACGAGTTGCGTAACGGCGAGCTGATCCGCATCGACACCCCGACTGATGCGAGCATCTCGACACATCGGGCCTGGTTGCTGATCGAGCTGCGCACGGACTGGGAGTACGGAACCCAGGCCTACCCGGCCGGCGCCCTGCTGGCCGCCGAATACGAAAGGTTCCTGGCAGGCACAGCGGATCTGCAGGTGGTGTTCACCCCCGACGATCACACCTGTCTGCACCACTACGCGTGGACCCGCGATCGCCTGGTCGTCGTCACGCTCGCCGACGTGGCCAGCCGCGTGCAGGTGTACACGCCGGGACCGTGGACGTCCGAGACCGTGACGGGATTGCCGGAGAACACGAACACCTCGATCGTCGCAGCCGATCCCCTAGGCCACGAGATCTTCTTGGATTCCAGCGGTTTCGACACACCGTCGCGGCTGCTTCACGGGACCGCGGGCGGCGATCTCACGGAGATGAAACGGGCGCCGTCCTTCTTCGACGCCGCCGACATCGAGGTGTCGCAGTACTTCGCGACCTCCGACGACGGCACGGCGATTCCGTACTTCGTGGTCGGCCACCGGCACCGGCAGGCAGCCGGACCGACCCTGCTCGGCGGGTACGGCGGATTCGAGGTGGCCCGCACTCCTGGCTACGACGGGGTGATGGGCAGGCTGTGGCTGTCCCGCGGCGGCACCTACGTGCTGGCCAACATCCGCGGTGGCGGGGAGTACGGGCCGACCTGGCACAACCAGGCGATGCGCGAAGGACGCCACCTGGTGAGTGAGGACTTCGCTGCTGTGGCAAGGGATCTGGTCACCCGCGGGATCACCACCGTCGAGCAGCTCGGCGCCCAGGGCGGAAGCAACGGCGGGTTGCTGATGGGCATCATGCTCACGCAGTACCCCGAACTGTTCGGCAGCCTGGTGTGCAGCGTGCCGTTGCTGGACATGAAACGCTTCCACCTGCTGTTGGCCGGCGCCTCGTGGGTCGCCGAGTACGGCGATCCGGACGATCCCGACGACTGGGAATTCATCGCGAAATACTCTCCGTACCAGAATGTCTCGAAAGACCGACGGTACCCGCCGGTGCTGATCACCACGTCGACGCGCGACGACCGGGTGCATCCGGGCCATGCGAGGAAGATGACCGCAGCGCTCGAGGCGGCTGGGCAACCGGTGCGGTACTACGAGAACATCGAGGGCGGCCATGCCGGCGCGTCCGACAACCCGCAGATCGCGTTTCGTGCCGCCCTCGTGTACGAGTACCTACTGAGGACGCTGAAGGGAAGCTGACATCATCCCGAAAACATTGATCGCCCTGCTGATTACGGCACACTTACTCACGGGCTGCGCGCAGAGCATCACCGGCACAGCGGTGACCGTCGCGGGCAGTGCACCCAACGCAGCGACGGCCGGGGACGAAGCCCAGTGCACCAAAGTGGATGCACCGCTTGAGGACATCCCGGACGAAGGCAGCCGCGAACCACACCTGCGCGTCCCGGTGCCTTCCGGGTGGGAGCGCAACACGATGATGGACAGCAACGTCATCCGGTACGCCATCGTGGCCACCGATCTGATAGCCGACGGGTTCGCCACCAACGCCGTCGTCACTCTCGAACCTGTGCGGGGAAATCAGACCCCCGACGACGTGTTCGCACAGAATCGTGGGAATCTGGAGACCATCATGGGCGCCTTCGATATTGCCGCCGAGGGCAATGCCACATGTGGATTGCCTTCGGAGACAACCCATTACATGGCCCCTCCGATGGGAACCGCACCGGAGCGACCGATCATCATGCATGCAGTCGTCGCCAGAATCGCAGGCACCACCTATCTCGCTACGCTGACAATCCAGACCACCGACCCAGATGATCCGACATTCCTCAGCGACTCGCAGGAGATCATCGACGGATTTCAGATGCTGCAGCCGGCCTCATGAGCACCCTGTCCCTGGTGCTGCTGGGCGCGGGTGCGCTCGCGTTGGTGCTCGGCGCCGCGATACCGGGCCGGGCCACGGCGACGTCGCCCAAGCGTGCGGTGAAACGCCGGATCTATTGGTCAGGCACCGTTGTCGGGGTGGTCCTGCTGTTCCTCGGCGGGCTGCCGGACGTGCAGAGTGCGATTGCGTTCGCCGCGGCCGCGGTGATCCTGATGACGGGGTCCGCATACTTCCGCACCCCGCACATCAAGATCGGCGGGCAGATCTACTCGGCGTACGAACCGCACCGCGCACCGGACCCGCCACCGGGCGTGTAACGCTCGGCGATCTCCCCGGCACTACGACGGTGATGGGCTCACGCCGCCACGCGGAACGCGACCGGCAGCCGACGCCGGGCCGCTGAGCCCCGTCATCGGTTTCCACGGGGCAGGTCCGTCGAGCCGGATGTCGGGCATCGCGCGCGCCATCACCGCGAGTCCCTCCGCGAGCTCCAGACGGGCAAGGTGGGACCCGAGGCAGTAGTGCATGCCGCCGCCGAACGTCACGATCCCCGCCGGCTCGTCCCGGGTGATGTCGAGCCGGTCCGGCTCGTCGAACACCTGGGGGTCGCGGTTCGCGGACGCGAGGTTGGCCACCACCAGGGTGCCTTCTGGGATGACCACGCCAGCCACGTCGACGTCCTCATTCGCGGTGCGCAGCATGCCGAACGCGATCGGGAAGTGCCTGCAGACCTCTTCGGCGGCGCGGGACGCGAGTTCCGGGTGTTCGCCGAGCAGTCTCCACTGATCCGGGCGGTGACAGAAGGCGTGCACCGCGGCGGCCAATTGATTGCGGGTCGTGTCCGTGCCCGCGATGAGCAGGCCCGCGACCAGCATCCTGAGCTCGTCCGCGCGGAGCCGGTCGCCCTCGTCCTCGGCGCGGATCAGGTCCGACAGGAGGTCGTCGGACAACGTGTGGCGCCGGTGGGCCACCATCTCGTCGACGTAGTCGTCGAGTTCCTGCCAGGCCGCCAGGATGCGGTCCTGGTTTTCGGCGGCATTCCAGCTGAACGCCAGGAAGATGTCGTCGGTCCAGTCCGAGAACGCCTGCCAGTCCTGTGCGGGTGCGCCGAGCAGTGCACAGATGATCGGGATCGGATATTCGCGGGCGATGTCGGCCACCACGTCGCAGCGCCCGTGTGGGGTGTTGCGATCCACCAGCCCGGTCATGACGTCGATGACGACGTCGCGGAGTCGAGCCGTCGAGCGAGGTGTGAACGCGCGTGCCACGAGTCGGCGGAGTCGGCGATGTTCCTCGCCGTCGAGACTGATGAGGTTCGCGGCGACCCGGTCCCACAGCGGACCTGAGGTAATACCTTGCGAGGCAAGGAACATTCCTTGCGGGACGCGGAAGCGCGGATCGCGCAGCACGCTGCGCACCAATTCGTAGCTCAGCAGCTCGGGGCCGTGGGTGCCGATCGCGATCGGGCTGCGGGCACGCGCCTGCGCGATGCGTCGATGGGCCTCGGCCGGGTCATCGAGGTCCTCGTAGGTCAACACGGGAAGCCCCGCGTCGAAGACGTCCGGCTTCCCCCTCGCCGGCGCATGGTCGATGGTCATGAGGTCATGGTTGCGGCGACGCCGACACGGGCGCCTCAGTAGCGCACTACTGAACTTCACGATCTGCCGATCTGGCGGGTCTCATGCTCCTAGGGTGGACGCGTGCGGTTGACATGGCCGCTGACGGGCCGCTCGGCGGAAACGCGACGAATCGAAGCCGCGCTGCTGCACCCCGCCTGCAGTGGCATCGTCGTCAGCGGCTCCGCAGGAGTCGGCAAGAGCCGCATCGTGCGCGAGACGCTGAAGTCGTTCGCCACTCAAGGATGGTCGGTGCGCTGGGTGGTCGGCACCTCGGCGGCACGGGATCTCCCGCTGGGCGCCCTGACTCAGTGGGCGAGATCCACCGGCAACGACAGCTTGCAACTCGTCCACGAAGCCATCGCGTCGCTGACGTCGACATCGAACGGCGAATCCGTCGCCATCGGGGTGGATGACGCACCGCTGCTCGACGACCTCTCCACGGTGGTCATCCATCAGATCATCCAGCGCGACCTGGCCAAAGTGGTGCTGACAGTCCGAAACGGTGAGGTTGTCCCTGCCACCACACGGGATCTCTGGAAGGACGCCGATCTGGACCGGCTGGACGTACAGCCCCTGTCCAAGGCTGCGACGGCCGCGCTGGTATCGAAAACCCTTGGCGGGCACCTGGCTCCCGACGCGACGGACCGGTTGTGGACCCTCACCCAGGGGAATCCTCTCTACCTGCGCAACATCGTCGAACAGGAGGTGACCGACGGACGCCTCGCGGTTCGGCACGGTGTGTGGAAGTGGGAGGGTGGTCCGATCGTGCCTCCCGGCCTCGTCGAGTTGGTCGAGTCCCGCATCGGCGGCCTGCCCGGCGACGTCAGTGAAGTGGTCGATGTCGTGGCGGTCGGTGAACCCGTCGAACTAGGTTCCCTGGCAAGGATCACGACTTCTGCCGCTGTCGAGGACGCTGACCGGCGCGGCCTGATCACGTTCGAGCCCTCCGACGGTGTCGTTGAGGTCCGGTTGGCCCATCCCCTGTACGGCGAGGTCCGACGGAGCCGTGCCCCGCAGACCACGCTGCGGCGATTACGCGGCCTGGTCGCCGCCGAACTGAGCGTCTCCGACCATCGCGACGACGTCCACATCATGGTCCGGCGGGCGACGCTGGCCTTGGACTCCGATCTGGAACCCGACGTCGACCTTCTCGTGAATGCCGCGCGTGGCGCAGCCTGGATGCTCGACCTGCCGCTGGCCGATCAACTCGCCGAAGCAGCGATCCGGGCAGGAGGCGGGGTTGAGGCCAACGCCATCCGGGCATTCGTGCTGTCCTGGCTGGGGACGGGAGCTGAAGCTGAATCTATTCTTGCCCAGGTTGATTCGGATTCACTCACCGCAATCGACCGCACTCGACTGACCTTCTTGCGGGCCGTCAACATGTTCTTCACACTGGCCGAACCCGAGCGCGCCATGGTGCTCGTCGACGAAGCGTCCGCGTCGACGTCAACTTCCGAGCACCACTCCCTGAACGCGTTCCGATGCGTCTACTGGGCCGCCATGGGCCGACCTGAGGCCGCGCTCGAGTGCGCGCGCACGCTGGACCGCGACTCGCTGCCCGACGACTTCCAGGGACGGTTGACGGCATGGGCGATGACCGTCGCGTACGGCGACGCCGGCTGTCCCACGGAAGCCACGGCCGCGGCCGAGTCCGGGTATCCGATCCCCGTGCGCGCGTTCATCATCATCGCCGACGCACACATCAACGCACTGGTGCTGGCGGGCCGAATCCAGGCCGCCGAAGAGGTGGCCGCGATGATGCGTGGGCGCGCCATGGCGTCACGCGGTGCGCCGTTCGGTCAGATCGCCATCGCCGTCAGCGGTCAGGCTGCACTCGGCGCCGGACGGCTGGACAGGGCGTGCGCCGACCTTGAGAAGGCGACCGGACGGGTGACGGCTTGGAATCCCGCCACCGGGTTCGGCTACCGCTACCGCATTCTGCTGACGACGGCGCTCGCCATGCGTGGATCATCCGACGCTGCGGGTAGGGCAAAGTCCGAGCTGGACAACGCTTTTCATCCGAGTTTGCGCTATCTGGATTACGCTCGCGCGATCGCTGCCGGATGGGTCGCCGGCTGCCGCGGTGCGCTGAGTGAAGCGGTGGGCACGGTCCGCGTCGCTGCAGAGAAGGCCAGAGAGAACGGGCAGTTCGCCGCGGAAGTGATGTGTCTGCAGACCGCGACTCAGTTCGGCGACGCGTCGACAGTTCGCCGGCTCCGCGCACTCGTCAAAATCGTCGAGGGGCCGCGGGTCGGCATCGCTGCCCGTTTCGCCGATGCTCTGGACCGCTCCGACGCCGCCGAATTAGATTCGGTATCAACCTGTTTCGAGGAGATCGGTGACCTTGTCGGCGCCGTCGATGCCGCGGCATACGCGGCGGTGTGCTTCCGTAAGAAGAACCTCCGGGGATCCGCACTGCGCTGCTCTGCGCGCGCTGAGGCGCTGGCGAAAATGTGCGGCGAAGCGCACACGCCGGCGCTGCGGCTCGCTGTCGAACGGCTGCCACTGACCGACCGCGAGCGGGAGATCGTGATGCTTCTCGGCGAGCCGATGTCCAACCGGGACATCGCCGCCCGACTGCGGCTGTCGGTGCGCACCGTGGAGAGCCACGTCTACAACGCCATGTCGAAGACCGGTACGACGAGCCGCGACGAGCTTGCCGGCCTGGTGGACCGCGCACGGCATCAGCTGAGCTGATCGATCACGGCGGCAGCGTCCAGCCAGACGTTCTCGCGGCTGATCAGGCCGTCGCGGAACTCGAAGACGTGCAACATCCGGAAGCTGATCCTGCGCCCGTTGCCTGCGAGCCCGAGCATGGAGCCGACGACGGTTCCCGTCATCTGCTGTTCGAGCACCATCGCGTCCGGTGTCACGTACTTGTGCAGTTCCGTCCACGTCTCGGACCGGAAGTTCGCGGTCAGCTGGGCGTAGAAGGCGCGGGCTCCGTCCTTGCCTCGGCTGTGGCCGTTCGGGAACCCGACCACGTCATGGTCGACGTCGTCGCAGTAGACCGCGACTGCGCCGTCGATGTCGCCTCGACCCTCCGCGGAGATGTGGCGGTCGATCAGCGCACGCATCGTGGACTCCTCCACGATCTAGGAGTAGCACGATCCGGGCTTGCAGAAGTTCAGTAGCGCACTACTTACGGCGCCCTATATGTCGCGGACGAAGATTCCTTCAGAACGAGAGGAAGGATCGTCATGACGATCACGATGCGGCCGTCGCAGATATCGTCCTTGGTGCACTGGAGGCATCATCCGAAGCACATCAGGTCCGACTGGGACATCCACGGCCACCCACACCCCTACGTCTTCATCGAATCGGCATTGATGTCGCGGGAGATGGACCGGCTGTAGGCCGTCGCACCACGCCGCCGATCGCGGCGGCGACGATGCCGAGCACCACTAACCCGCCACCGGCGAGCAGCGTGTAGTTGAGCCACTGATGCAGGCTGCCCTCGGCGTGGGCCACCATGACCTCGGCTACCGTGCGGATGTCGCCGGTCGTGCGGTTGAGCCCGGCTTCGGTGTACCGGCCGCCGACCTCGATCGCCGCCCAGCCCGCAGCGCCGACGATAAGAGCCGAAACACCCAGAGCGGTGAGCACTTTGCCCCGCGACCTGGCGGCAGCCAGCGTCAGTAGTGCGAAGCTCCCGGTGACGACGGCCGCGCCGACGCTGGCCCATGGCCCCCAGGTCGCCAGCGCCCGCAGCTTGCCGGGCCGAAGCTCAGGAGAGTCCACCGTGATGGGCACGGTCAGCGCGGGAGGTACCTGCAGATCGAGGGTGCCCAGCGTTGCGGCGAAGGACGGGTCGGCCAGCATCGGTGCGACGTCGATCAGCCACTCGTCGGTGGAGCTGCCGCTGGGGACGGCGCCGGTGAACATCCACCGGTGCGCGATGCGGTTCGCCTGCGCGAACTGTCCGGGGAAGCCCGAGTTGCGGGTGTAGGCATTCGCCACCTGGCGAACCAGCTCGGGGTTGAGGGCGTATCCGTTGTCGGTACCCAGCGCGACCACCTGGGTGGTCAGCTCCCCGGCCATTGCGTCCTGCAGTCGGCTGTCCCTTGCCGCCGACGCCGTCAGCGCGGCGTAGCCGTCTTCGCCGACGAGGTGCGTCTGTGCCCACACCGCGGGCACCGCGACCGCCAGCGCGGCGGTGGTGAACAGCCACAACAGCATGGTGGCGAGAAAACGCACGGACGCGTCCTCCTGTCTCCGGCCAGATGTGGCCGCCGGGCGGCTCCGGGGACGCGCGCTCGACCTTCCGGTCAGTCGGAAAGGGCGCGTCCCACGATGAGGGGATCGGCCTCGGCGACCACCTCGCGGTCCTTGTTGTCGTAGTCGAATTTACCGAGGACGTACCGCATGGCATTGATGCGGGCGCGTTTCTTGTCGTTGCTCTTGACCACGGTCCACGGCGCGACGTCGGTATCGGTCAGCGCGAACATGTCCTCCTTGGCCGCGGTATAGGCGTCCCATTTGTCCAGCGACGCCAGGTCGGTGGGCGAAAGCTTCCACTGCCGGACCGGATCGACCTGACGGATGGTGAAGCGCGTGCGCTGCTCGGACTGAGTCACCGAGAACCACAGCTTCGTCAGGCTGATACCGTCATTGACCAGCATCTGCTCGAACAACGGCGCCTGCCGGACGAACTCCTCATGTTGCTCAGGCGTGCAGAAGCCCATCACGCGTTCGACGCCGGCCCGGTTGTACCAGGACCGGTCGAACATCACGATCTCGCCAGCCGCAGGCAGGTGGGTGACATAGCGCTGGAAGTACCACTGGGTGCGCTCCCGTTCGGTCGGCTTCTCCAGCGCGACGACACGCGCACCGCGGGGGTTGAGGTGCTCCATGAACCGCTTGATTGTGCCGCCCTTGCCCGCAGCGTCGCGCCCTTCGAACACGATGACGTGCCGCAGTCCGTTGGCCTTGCTCCAGTTCTGCAGCTTGAGCAACTCGATCTGCAGGAGCCGCTTCTGCTCCTCGTATTCCGGGCGCACCATCCGCTCGTCGTACGGATAGCCTTCACGCCAGGTGTCGATCTCCGATCCGCTCGGGTGGTGCACCAGCACCGGATCGTCGTCGTCGTCATCGCGGACGGTGTAGTACTCGGCACCCTTGAGCGTGGTCACCGGCGAAAATTATCGAGCCCGGCGTACGGGACGGTGACGCCGCGGTGAACGCCAGGTGGCCTATTTCGGCGCGCGCCGCGGACCGATCAGGGCGAGCTTCGTCATCAGCGTGTTCATCCGCTTCAGCGCCTTCGGCGAATTGTTGTAGTAGTTGCCGCCCGCACCGACCTTGGTGCGCGGCGTGACCACGGCCTCCTGGCGACAGAACTTGCGGATTCCGTCGGCACCACCGAACCGCGCGCCCATACCCGAGGTCTTCCACCCGCCCATCGGCGCGGTGGCGCACATCAGGTTGGAGATCACGTCGTTGATGTTGACGGCACCGCAATCCAGCTGCACGGCAACAGCTTCAGCGCGCTGGACGTCTGCGGAGAACACCGCGGCGGACAGCCCGTACGGGCTGTCGTTGGCCAGCCGGATCGCCTCGTCGACGCTGGCCACCTTCATGATGGGCAAGGTGGGGCCGAATGTCTCCTCGGTCATGCAGGCCATCGAATGGTCGACGTCGATGAGCACCGTCGGCGGGTAGAAGCTGCCCGGCCCGGCTCCGCGCTTGCCTCCGGTCGCCGCCGTCGCGCCTTTGGCGAGGGCATCGGCGACGTGGCGCTCGGTCACCGCGAGCTGACTCTCGTCGATCAGCGCGCCGAAGTCGTAGCCGTCACCCGAACCCGTCTTGAGCTTCTCGACGTCGCGGACCACCGCGGCGACGAACTGGTCGTACACCGCGGCGAGGACGTACACCCGTTCCACCGACACGCAGGTCTGCCCCGCGTTGAACATCGCGCCCCACACCGCGGCGTGGGCGGCCAGATCGATGTCGGCGTCGTCCAGCACGATCATCGGATCCTTGCCGCCGAGCTCCAGGCTCACCGGCGTCAGCCGGGCGGCAGCGCGTTCCATCACCTTGGCGCCGGTCGCGGAGGATCCGGTGAACTGGATGTAGTCGGAGTTGTCGACGACGGCCTCGACGGCCGCACGCCCGCCCTGGACCACGGCCAGCACCTCGGGCGCACCCGAGTCGATCCAGCCGCGCAACAGCAGCTCGGCGGTCAGCGGGGTGCGCTCGGAGGGCTTCAGCAGCGCGGCACAACCCGCGGCCAGCGCGCCGATGGTGTCCATCAGGAGGTTGGCCACGGGATAGTTCCACGGCGCGATGACGCCGACGACCGGGCGCGGCCGGTAGTGGACGGTGATCTTCTTTATCGCCAGGAAGGGCAGCGACGCCGGGCGGGATTCCGGGGCCAGCGCCTTCTCCATCGTCTTGATGGAGTACGAAATGATCATGATGATCAGCGGCACCTCCTGGGCGGCATCCACCGCGGACTTGCCGGTCTCCTTGATCAGCAGGCGCTCGATCTCGTCGCGATGCTCGCCGAGCCACACCGCGTAGCGGGCCAGCACCTTCGCGCGACCTTTCGGCGCCGCGGGCCTCCCACTCCCTCTGGGCGGCGCGCAGGCCGGCCGCCATGCGCGGCACGTCGGCCGGATCGGTCCAGCGCACCTCCCCGGCGAAGCCGCCGGTGGCCGGGTTCTTGATGGTGCCGGTGCCGGTGAACGGGTCAGGCAGTTGCACGTCGGACGTCGCTGTCATGTCCTCCATGCTAACGAGCGTTGTGATCCAAGTCGCCCTCGGGTTGACACCTGTCAAGTCCGGCGGCGCGGACCGCGACGCACACCAGCGCGGTGCCGAGGAACAGCGCTCCGATCGTGTCGGTGAAGTAGTGGTAGGTGACGGACTGCCCGATGACTGCGAGCGCCGTGGCCACCACCGCGATGACGACCGTCCAGCGCCGTCACCCCGGCCAACAGCACCGCCAGCGCGAAAACGATCACCGCCAGCGTCGTGTGGCCGCTGGGGTAGGCCACGGCGCCGTCCTTGGTCCGGCCGAACACCTGCTTGCCCAGCCGCGCCAGCGCCACGCCGACAGCGGCGTCACCGCCGCCACTGCGGCCAGCCGCCACCGTCGCTGCACGAGCGCGACAATCAGCACGATCCCGCACAGCGTCAGGACCACGTGACCGGTCGGTGAACAGCGAAGCCCGCGCAGCCCGGGTCGCTGGCTCGCCGAGGTCGTGAAACCAGTCGTCCAGCGGCGTCGAACCTTTGCCCACGGCGAGCCCGAGCAGGATGACGCCTGCCAGCCCACCCACCGGCCACCACCGGATCAGCGCGGTCAGCGGCTCAGCCCTCGGATGTACGCCGCCTGCCCGAGGTGTTGCGCGGCGTCGTCGATGATGCTGACAAGGCGCGCGCTCGCGGTCACCGGTGGCGTCCAGCGCTCGTCCACGGTCCGTGCGAGTTCGTCGGCCGACACCGACGCCACGTACTCCAGCGACAACTTGTGGACCGCGTGGTAGTAGCCGGCGAGCAGGTCCGCAGACGCCCGCACCTTGGCCACCTCCTCCGGGGTGTGGCCGTACCCGTGGGCGTCGCGCGGCAGGTCGAGGGCGAACCGGTCCACCCAGCCGTCGCGGAACCACGCCTGCTCGATGCCCGCGATGTCACACAACTGAGCGTCCTGCATGCGCGCGCTGTGCCAGATCAGCCAAGCGATCGTGTTGGCCTCGGGAGTCGGCCGGTAGTACGCGACTTCGTCGGTGAGGTCGTCGGTCAGATCGTCGACATGCTCGATCAGACGGGTGAAGGCGTCGCGGAGAATCTCGCGGGCGGCATCCATGTCGGCCATGTTCGCCAAGCTACGCCGGGATCATTGCGGGCCGCCGCCGTGGAACACCGCTTCCACATTGTTGCCGTCGGGGTCGCGGACGAAGGCGCCGAAGTAGCCGGGGTGGTACTCGGGCCACAGCCGTGGGGCGTGCAGCGACTCCGCGCCCGCGTCCACGGCCGCGTCGTAGAACGCCCGCACGGCGTCGGCGTCGGCCGCCTGGAACGCGAAATGCGTTTCGCGGTTCGGGCCCGCCGCCTCGCCTGCGCTCATGTCGGCGATCCAGAAGTCGGGTTTGCCCTCGACGCCGTATCCGATCGCGACGTGATAGTCCATCTGTCGCGTGTACCCGAGGGCGCCGAGAACCCTGTCGTAGAAGGCCTTCGACTGCTCCCAATCCGCACAGTTGATTCCGAAGTGGTCGATCATGGGCTCACCGTACATTCGGGATATGACATTTGATCTCGTGATTCGCGGGGGCACGATCGTCGACGGGCTCGGGGGCGAGCCGTACACCGGTGACGTGGCGGTTCGTGACGGGGTGATCTGCGAAGTCGGGGTGGTCGGGTCCGCCGGCGAGCGCGAGATCGACGCGACCGGCCTGCTCGTCACCCCCGGCTTCGTCGACCTGCACACCCACTACGACGGCCAGGCCATCTGGTCGGACCGGCTGACCCCGTCGTCAGCGCACGGGGTCACCACCGCCGTCATGGGCAACTGCGGGGTCGGGTTCGCACCGTGTCGTCCCGCCGACCACGACGTCCTCGTCGACGTGATGGCCGGTGTCGAGGACATCCCCGGCGTCGTGATGGTCGACGGATTGCCATGGCACTGGGAGACGTTCCCGGAGTTCCTCGACGCGGTGGACGCGAATCGCCGCGACATTGACGTGGCGGCGTTCCTTCCACACTCACCGCTGCGGGTGTACGTGATGGGTCAGCGCGGCGTCGACCGCGAATTGCCCACCGCGGAAGACCTCGCGTTGATGCGCAAGCTCGCCGCCGAAGCCGTGCAGGCAGGCGCGCTGGGCTTCGCGTCGTCGCGGCTGACCCTGCACAAAACCTCTGGTGGACAACCGATTCCGAGCTACGAGGCGGAGTACGCCGAGATCGAGGCGATCGCACGCGGCGTCGACGACGCAGGGGGTGGCCTGCTGCAGTTCGTGCCCGACCTGATGGCAGGCGACTACGAGGGCGCACTGAGCGCCGTCTTCGATGTCGCCTCCGAGGTGGGCCTGCCCGTGACGTTCACGCTCGCAATCGGCAATGCCGGCCCGCCGATCCACCTCGACGCGCTACGGATGGTCGAGAAGGCCAATGAGAAGGCCGGAGCCAATGGTCCTTTCATAACGGGCCAGATCTTCCCGCGGCCCATCGGCCTGGTGCTGGGCCTGGACCTGTCCGGCAATCCGTTCGTCATGTACCCGTCGTACCGCGAGATCGCCGGACTGCCCCTGTCCGAACGCGTTGCCGAGATGCGCAAACCCGAAGTGCGGGAACGTATCATCAGCGACAAGCCCGAGTCCGACGGACACCCGCTGATGTTCGCCGCACAGGCGTGGAACTACATGTTCCCGCTCGGCGATCCGCCGAATTACGAACCTGCAGCCGAGGATTCGATCGGCGCCCGTGCGCAGGCCCGCGGCGTCAGCCCACTCGAAGAAGCCTACGACCGCCTGCTCGACGACGACGGCCACGCGATGCTGTTGGTCACCTTGGCCAACTTCCGGGACGGCTCGCTGGACACCGTCGCGGAGTTGATCCGCCGCGACGACGTCGTGCTGGGCCTGGGCGACGGCGGCGCTCACTACGGAATGATCTGCGACGCAAGCTTTCCCACCTACATGCTTACCCACTGGGTGCGCGACCGACCCTCGGGTCGGCTGTCGATTGCCGAGGCATCCGTGAGTTGACCTCGGCACCGGCGCGGGTCGCCGGCCTGCACGACCGCGGCCGAATCGCCGTGGGCTACAAGGCCGATCTGAACGTCATCGACGGGGCCGCACTGCGCCTGCACAGGCCGGTCGTCGTCAAAGACCTGCCTGCGGGCGGTCGCCGGCTGGACCAGACGCGCCGACGGTTACGTCGCGACGATCGTGTCCGGTGAGGTGATCGCCGAGAACGGCGCGCCCACCGACGCCCGTCCCGGCACGCTGATCCGAGGCCGTCAAGCCCGCTCCGACCGCATGAGCAGAGTTGCACCACTGGCGCCCCCATGGAGCGAGGTCGACGCCGCCGGGATCAACAGCTGGGGTCACCCCGACCGCACGTACGAGCCACTGCTGCTGGTGCGCTGCCTGCAGCGTCACCCCGCGCTGGCCGCCAAACTGCGCACGCTCGGCGAGGCGCTCTACGTCGACACGAAACTGCCTCCGCGGGTGCGCACCATTGCCATCCTGCGGATCTGCGCGTTGGTTGGCTGCGCCTATGAGTGGGGTGGGCAGGCGTCGTTCTGGGGCCCGATCGCCAACGTCTCCGAAGCCGAATGCGACGCGCTGGTCACCGACGCGGAAGCGGACTGGTCGGAGGACGAGCGGGTGCTGATCGACGCCGTCGACGAACTCGAACGCACCGGGTCATGGTCGACCGAAGACCTGGAATGCGTTGGGGAGCAGCCTGTCCGACGAACAGCGGATGGAGCTGTTGATCGCCGTGGGCTGGTATCGGACCATCTGCACGCTCTGCAACGGCCTTGACCTGCCGGTCGAAGGCTGGATGCGGCCTTGGCCGCTACTTACGTAAAGCGGGATGCTGGCTCTTCAGCAGCGGCAGCAGCAGTCGGCGCGGCAGGAACTCGAAAATCTTTGCGGGGATGGCATTCTGCATTCCGGGGATCACGCTGCCGCGGCCGTCGGCCAGCGCGTCGATGCCCGCCTTGGCGACATCACGCGACTTCCAGCCACAGGAACTTCGGGAACGCGTCGGCGAACGTGCGCTCGTCCATGCCCGCGACCGAGAGGAACTCGGTACGCACCGGACCAGGGTGCAGTGCGGTGACGGTGACCCCGGTGCCGTCGAGTTCGCCGCGCAGTCCGTCGGTGTAGGACCGGACGAAGGCCTTCGTCGCGGCGTACCCGGACTGCCCGGGGAACGGCTGGAAGCCCGCGGTCGAACCCACGTTGAGGATGGCGCCTCTACCGCGGGGCACCATCTGCTGTACGGCGCGGGTGGACAGGTCGATGACGGCCTCGACGTTGACCCGCACCTGCTGGATCTCGGCCTCGGGCGTCGAGTCCACCACGGGTCCGACGGTGCCGAGGCCGGCGTTGTTGACGAGGATGTCGACGGTCAGGCCGCGCCGTTCCACTTCGGGGAACAGGCCGGCGCGGGCGGCGGCATCGGCGACGTCGCACGCGATCACCTCGACACGCACGTCCTTGGAGAGTTCGTCGGCGAGCTCCCGCAACCGGTCCTCACGCCGGGCGACCAGCGTCAGGCCCTGGCCGCGCGCGGCGAGCTCGCGCGCGAGATCGGCACCGATCCCCGACGAGGCTCCGGTGACGACGGCAGTGGTGGTCGGTGACGGTGTAGGCAGGGGCATAGCTTCGGAAACTACGCGGACTGCCATCGTTGTTCCCGAGCGCCTACCCTCAGCCCATGAGCGTCAAGGTGGATCTCGACACGCTCGCCGACACGCTCGGCGACTTCTCGTTCGCCTACCTGGTCACGGTCGGGGACGACTACCGCGCGCACACCGTCGCCGTCGATCCCGTGCTGACTGACGGCACGCTGCACATCGGGTCGGCCGGCAACAGCACGCGACGCAACGCGTCCGAGCATTCGGACGTCACGCTGGTCTGGCCGCCGCGCGATCCTGGCGGTTACACGCTGATCGTCGACGGGGTGGCCGCCGTGGCCGACACCGGCCTGCGCATTCAGCCCACCGGCGCCGTGCTGCACCGGCCGGCGACCCCGGGCACAACCACGGCCTCCGGCTGTGGCGACGACTGCGTGCCGCTCAGCGGGTGACGGCCACGTTGCCGGTCATCCGGCCTGACTCCACGTCGCGGTTCGCCTCCCGATAGCGGTCATCGTGGAAGCGGTGGTCATGCTCACACTGAACTCCCTGACCACCCAGTTCACCCGCGTCTTTACGATCATCACGCGCAAAACCCTGGTCGAGTCGTCCACATGTTGGACGGATGGATTCCCGTGACCGTCACCAACGCGCCCGACGAAGCGAGCGACCAGCAGACCGTGACCCCGCAGGCCCGCACGGCGCTGTGGGCGAGCCTGGTCGGCACCACGATCGAGTGGTACGACTTCTTCCTCTACGCCACCGCGGCGAGCCTGGTGTTCAACCAGGCATTCTTCCCCGACCAGACGACGTTCGTCGGCACGATGCTGTCGTTCGCGACGTTCGCGGTCGGGTTCGTCGTGCGCCCGATCGGCGGCTTCGTGTTCGGCCACGTCGGCGACCGCATCGGCCGCAAGAAGACGCTGGCGCTGACGATGTTGTTGATGGGCGGCGCCACCGCCCTGATGGGCGTGCTACCGACCGCCGCCCAGATCGGCATCCTGGCCCCGATCCTGTTGCTGCTCTTGCGCATCGTTCAGGGCTTCGCACTGGGCGGTGAATGGGCAGGCGCGGTGCTGCTCGCCGTCGAACACGGTCCCCCGCGCAGGCGCGGTCTGTTCGGCAGCATCCCGCAGGTCGGGTTGGCCCTCGGACTCGCTTTGGGCACAGGGGTTTTCGCGCTGTTGCAGATCGCGCTGCCCGACGACGCATTCCTCGCCTACGGCTGGCGGATCGCGTTCCTGTTCAGCATCGTGCTGGTGATCTTCGGGGTCGTGGTGCGGCTGAAGGCCAGCGAGACGCCGGCATTCGAGAAGGTGCGCGACAGCGACGACCGCGCCGCCGTGCCGCTGAAGGAGGTGTTCCGCCCGCCGATCCTGAAATCGACTGTGCTCGGGATGTTGTCGCGATGGGGCGAAGGCGCGGCCTTCAATACGTGGGGCGTGTTCGCGATCGCCTACGCCACCGGAACGCTCAAGCTGGAGAAGGTCCCTGTCCTGCTCACGGTCACCGTCGCCGCCCTGCTGATGGCCGCGCTGCTGCCGGTCTCGGGACTGCTCGCCGACCGCTACGGCCCCAAGCGGATCTACACGATCGGGATCGCCGCGTACGCCGTCGCCGTGTTCCCGGTGTTCGCGTTGTTCGGCACCAAGGACATCGCGTGGTACGCGATCGGGATGGTGCTGGTGTTCGGCATCATCCACGCACTGTTCTACGGCGCTCAGGGCACGCTGTACGCCTCGCTGTTCCCGGCCCGGATCCGCTACACCGGCCTGTCGACCGTCTATCAGCTGTCCGGGGTCTACGCATCGGGCCTGACGCCGCTGATCCTCACCGCGCTGATCGGGGCGGCTGGCGGCAGCCCGTGGCTGGCGTGCGGATACCTCGTCGTGACAGCGGTGATCAGCGTGATCGCGACGTCATTCCTGAAACCCGCACCGCTGCACACGCTGTAGCGCGTCGAGCGTGGGCGCTATGCACGCATTTCGCCCAGAATGCATGCACAGGGCCCACGCTCGACGTCAGATAGGGCACCCGGCTGCGCGCAACTTGGCGCGTACCCGTTCCACGATGACGTCTGGGCGCTTGAGCATGTCACTGCTCACCCGGATCACCACCCACCTAGATTCTTCGAGCAGCGCCAGACGATCGATGTCCCACGACCGCTGACGACTGTCCGCCCAGTGATGGATGCCGTCGTACTCGACGGCGACCTTCCACTCGCGCCAACCCATGTCGACTCGGACTCGAAGATCGCGGAATTCGATCTGTGTTTCGGGTCTCGGTATGCCACCGCGGACGAGGATCAGTCGAACTCTGGTCTCCTGCGGCGATTCCGCGCCACCGTCGACCAGGTCGAGCAGCCCGGGAAGCTTCGCCACTCCTCGGGCGCCGGGGTGTGACGCGGCAACAGCGGCAACATCGGCAGGGGAGATTCGCGTCGCGTTGATCAGCGCGTCGATGATCGGTATCGCCTGTTCGACGGGACGCGTCCGGCCGATGTCGAATGCACTGCGGGCGGGGGTCGTCGCGTCAACACCGCCGATCATGCAGATCTCGTCGGGGGCAAGGCTCCACGAGTGAGCGATGATCCCCGCCGGGGAATGCCGGTCGGCGCGAATGACCTCTGCCGGCGCACCCGGGTCAATCCACTTCGTGCCGAATACCGCCGCGGCGGACAAGCCGCCGAGAGTCGCTCCGGTGGACAGCCACGCGGCCTCGGCCCGGATGCGCGCGGTGAGTTCCACGTCCTGCGGAATGTAGACGTCGCGATAGAGGGCGGTGTGATAACGCGCGAGTACGCGACGGGTAAGCCGTCCGCTACTGACCGCCATGCTGCCGAGAAAAGGTTCCATGGCCGTACGGTGGTCGTCTGCACCGACGAGAGTGGGCCTCCCGCACGCATTTCGGCGAAATCCTGTGCATAGAACCCACGTTGGGCAGAACATACGAAAAGCCCGGGCTCGCCTACGCGAGCCGGGGCTTCCTCGTAAAAGGGACTTAGAAGTCCATACCGCCCATGCCACCGGTCGGGTCGCCCGCGGGTGCGGACGCCTTCTCCGGCTTGTCGGCGACGACGGCCTCGGTGGTGAGGAACAGAGCCGCGATGGACGCCGCGTTCTGCAGCGCCGAGCGGGTGACCTTCACCGGGTCGGCGACGCCGGCCTTGAGCAGGTCCTCGTACTCGCCGGTCGCGGCGTTGAGGCCGTGACCCGCGGGCAGGTTGCGACACCTTCTCGGCAACGACGCCAGGCTCCAGGCCGCCGTTGAAGGCGATCTGCTTGAGCGGAGCCGACAGCGCGACGCGCACGATGTTGGCACCAGTGGCCTCGTCGCCCGTCAGAGCTCGAGGTCGTCGAGCGTCGGAGCCGCCTGCAGCAGAGCCACGCCGCCACCGGCGACGATGCCCTCTTCGACGGCAGCCTTCGCGTTGCGCACGGCATCTTCGATGCGGTGCTTGCGCTCCTTGAGCTCCACCTCGGTGGCAGCTCCGGCCTTGATCACCGCAACACCGCCGGCCAGCTTGGCCAGGCGCTCCTGCAGCTTCTCGCGGTCGTAGTCGGAGTCGCTGTTCTCGATCTCGGCACGGATCTGGGCCACCCGACCGGCGATGGCGTCGGAGTCACCGGCGCCCTCGACGATGGTGGTCTCGTCCTTGGTGACGACGATCTTGCGTGCGGTGCCCAGCAGCTCGACGTCAGCGGTCTCCAGGGAGAGGCCGACCTCTTCGCTGACAACCTGGCCACCGGTCAGGATCGCGATGTCTGCAGCATGGCCTTACGACGGTCACCGAAGCCCGGCGCCTTGACGGCGACGGACTTGAACGTGCCACGGATCTTGTTGACCACCAGCGTGGACAGGGCTTCGCCCTCGACGTCCTCGGCGATGATCAGCAGCGGCTTGCCGGCCTGGATGACCTTCTCCAGCAGCGGCAGCAGGTCCTTGACGGTCGACACCTTGGAGCTGACCAGCAGGATGTAGGGATCCTCGAGGACGGCTTCCTGACGCTCGGCGTCGGTCACGAAGTAACCCGAGATGTAGCCCTTGTCGAAGCGCATGCCTTCGGTGAGCTCGAGCTGCAGGCCGAAGGTGTTCGACTCCTCGACGGTGATGACACCCTCGTTGCCGACCTTGTCCATGGCCTCGGCGATGAGCTCGCCGATTGGACGGGTCGCCGGCCGAGATCGCAGCGGTGGCAGCGATCTGCTCCTTGGTCTCGACCTCCTTGGCGGACTTCAGCAGCGTCGCGGTGACGGCCTCGACGGCCTTCTCGATGCCGCGCTTCAGGCCGAGCGGGTTTGCGCCCGCAGCGACGTTGCGCAGGCCCTCACGGACCAGCGCCTGAGCGAGCACGGTGGCCGTGGTGGTGCCGTCGCCCGCGACGTCGTCAGTCTTCTTGGCGACCTCCTTGACCAGCTCGGCGCCGATCTTCTCGTACGGGTCCTCCAGCTCGATCTCCTTGGCGATGGACACGCCATCGTTGGTGATCGTGGGGGCGCCCCACTTCTTCTCCAGCACGACGTTGCGACCCTTGGGGCCCAACGTCACCTTTACGGCGTCTGCGAGGGCGTTGAGGCCCCGCTCGAGGCCGCGGCGGGCCTCTTCGTCATACGCAATTATCTTGGCCATTGCGAAGTGTTTCCTCCGGATTGGGGATGCACGTCTTCTGGTCGGAGTCGATGCCCGCGACGGACGACTGGGGCTGTGCTCGCAGATGCGGCCCCGGCCTCATCGGCCCGACCTAGCACTCACTGGTCGCGAGTGCCAACTGCATTCTTAGCACTCGACCTGGGCGAGTGCAAGGTCGGTGTCACGCGCAACCCGTCCTCGATGACCTGGGCCACCCGGTTCGACACGTCGCCGGCGTAGAGCTGCGGCACCTTGCACACCACCAGAAGCGCTTTGATCTCCGCGACGCCGATGTCCGCACGGACGGTGCCCGCTTGTTGCGCCGCAGCCAAAAGCTCGCTCAGCATGGCGAGAAACGCCGATTCGGCGCCAGGCGCCGCAGTCTCCAGATCGATGCCATAGCCGACGAGCGCGTCGACCAGCCCGTGGTCGGTCGCCCCGGTGCGCACCATCTCCCGGATAAAGGCGAACAGCGCTTCACCAGGCCCTTCGGACGTCAACATCGCGCGAGCGCTTTCGCTGATCCGGCGCAGCCGGTCGTCGGCGACCGCGACGAACAACGCCTCTTTTGTCGGGAAATGCCGGTAGACGGTTCCGGCCCCCACGCCGGCCCGACGTGCGATCTCGTCGATCGGTACGGCCAGGCCGTCCGCGGCGAAGGTGTCGTAGGCAACCTCGAGGACGCGGGCCCGGTTCCGCGCCGCATCGGCGCGCAGAGTCCGACGCGGCTCGCCACGCGATGGCCCCGCAGGCTCGGTCACGATTTCCCTCCTGGCGAACATGAAGCGGGGCGCGCGTTCCGTACAGTCGGAATCAAACGGGGCGGCCGCCCCGTTTAGCAGTGTACGAGCATCGAGGAGTCAGACATGACCGATTGGACCATCGCCGACATCCCGGACCAGACCGGCCGCACCGCCGTGATCACCGGAGCGAACACCGGGCTCGGCTTCGAGACCGCCAAGGCGCTGGCCGCAAAGGGCGCGCACGTCGTGCTGGCCGTCCGCAACACCGAGAAGGGCGCGCAGGCCGCCGCAGCCTTGACCGGCGACGTGTCGGTGCAGGAGCTGGACCTGACGTCACTGGCCGCGATCCACACCGCCGCCGAGGCGCTGAAGAGCCGCTTCGACCACATCGACCTTCTCATCAACAACGCCGGTGTGATGACCACGCCCAAGGGCGCCACCGCGGACGGGTTCGAGCTGCAGTTCGGCACCAACCACTTGGGCCACTTCGCCTTCACCGGCCTGCTGCTGGAGAAGCTGCTCGATGTTCCCGGGTCGCGCGTCGTCACCGTCAGCAGCAACGGCCACAGGATGGGCGGCGCCATTCACTGGGATGACCTGCAGTGGGAGCGCAGCTACAGCCGCATGGGTGCCTACTCCCAGTCCAAGCTCGCCAACCTGTTGTTCACCTACGAACTGCAGCGCCGCCTGGCACCGCGCGGTAAGACGATTGCGGTCGCGGCCCACCCCGGCACGGCGACGACGGAACTGGCGCGCAACCTCCCGAAATCGGTGCAGGGTGCGTTCCAGACCGTCGCCCCGCTGTTCGCGCAGCCCCCGGCAGCAGGCGCCCTGCCGACGCTGCGCGCCGCCACCGACCCCGGAGTGCTCGGCGGTCAGTACTACGGACCCGACGGCATCGCTCAGCAGAAGGGCAGCCCCGTCGTCGTCGCCAGCAGCCCGCAGTCGTATGACCTGGGACTGCAGCGACGCCTGTGGGGTGTCTCCGAGGAGCTGACGAAGGTGGTGTTCCCGGTCAGCTCGCGCACGGCAGACTAGGCGCAGCTGGGCGAACTCTCCGACGACGAACGTCGCGAGTGGTTCATCAAGAACGACAACCATTTCGTCGAGTAGACGACGAGACACGCGCCCGGACACGCCGACGAAATGCGATCGCGTAAATCCCTGCCCTAGACTGCATTCCGGTCACGCTGTCGGAGGCAGCATCGGTTTGGGAGGAGTCGTGGGTGCGGGCTGATGCAGCGCCCAGCACCCAGGCGTTGCGGAGCTGGCAGCGACGAGCCCTGGTGAAGTACCTGACCGCCAAGCCGCGTGATTTCCTGGCCGTCGCGACGCCGGGCGCAGGCAAGACCACGTTCGCGCTTCGCATCGTCGCCGAGTTGCTGGCCGAGGGGACCGTCGACGCCGTGACGATCGTCGTGCCCACCGAGCACCTCAAGGTCCAGTGGGCTCAGGCAGCGGCCGGGCAGGGCATCGCCCTCGACCCCAAATTCTCCAACTCCAACGCGCAGACCTCCTCGGAGTACCACGGCGTCATCGTCACCTACGCCCAAGTGGCCAGCCATCCGGCCCGACACCGGGTGCGCACCGAGAACCGCAGGACGCTGGTCGTCTTCGACGAGATCCACCACGGCGGCGACGCCAAGAGCTGGGGCGACGCGATCCGCGAGGCGTTCGACGACGCGACGCGGCGGCTGGCGCTGACCGGGACTCCGTTCCGCAGCGACGACAGCGCGATCCCGTTCGTCACCTACGAGCCCGACCACGAAGGCCTGATGCGCTCGGTGGCCGACCACACGTACGGCTACAGCGACGCCCTCGCCGACGGAGTCGTGCGGCCGGTCATGTTCATGGCGTACTCCGGTGAGGCGCGCTGGCGCGACAGCGCGGGCGAGGAACACGCCGCACGGCTCGGCGAGCCGCTGACCGCCGAGCAGACCGCGCGGGCGTGGAAGACGGCACTCAACCCGGCGGGCCAGTGGATGCCCGCGGTCATCGTCGCGGCCGACACCAGACTGCAAGGTCTGCGCAGGCACGTCCCCGATGCGGGCGGCATGATCATCGCCTCGGACCAGACGACCGCGCGCGCCTATGCCGATCTGCTGTTCAAGATCACCGGTGAGGCGCCGACGGTGGTGCTGTCGGACGACAAGGGCGCCTCGGACCGCATCTCGCAATTCTCGGAAAGCACCTCGCCCTGGCTGGTCGCGGTTCGGATGGTGTCCGAGGGTGTCGACGTGCCGCGGCTGGCCGTCGGGGTGTACGCCACCAGCGCGTCGACGCCGCTGTTCTTCGCGCAGGCGATCGGCCGGTTCGTGCGATCGCGCAGGCCCGGCGAGACGGCGAGCATCTTCCTGCCGTCGGTGCCGAACCTCCTGCTGCTTGCCAGCGAGATGGAAGCCCAGCGCAACCACATCCTCGGCAAGCCGCACCGCGAGACGGTGGACGATCCGCTCGACGCCGAACTGGCCGAGCAGAGGAAGGACGAGCAGGGCGACGAGGAGAACAAGATCGAGTACCTCGGCGCCGACGCCGAGCTCGACCAGGTGATCTTCGACGGCTCGTCGTTCGGGACGGCAACGCCCGCGGGCAGCGACGAAGAGGCCGACTATCTCGGCATCCCGGGCCTGCTCGATGCCGCGTCGATGCGGGATCTGTTGCGGCGCAGGCAGGACGAGCAGCTGCAGAAGCGCACCGACTCCGGCTTGCCTGCCCCGAAGACGACGCACAACCAACTCCGCGAGCTGCGCAGCGAACTCAACACGCTGGTGTCCGTTGCGCATCACCGCACGGGACGCGCACACGGCTGGATCCACAACGAGCTGCGCCGCCGTTGCGGAGGTCCGCCGATCGCCGCGGCGACACGTGAACAGTTGCAGCAGCGCATCGACGCGGTCCGAGTGCTGCAGCGCGAGTTGACCGCCTGAAGCCTCGGTTGTGCCCTCGTTTCCTACCCGGTCACCAGCTTGGCCAGGTTGGCCAGCGAGTTCTCCAGATGCGAGACCGGGAACGGCGGGAATTGGATGTGCTCGCGCAGCATGGCGGGCACCGCCGACCAGTCATACGTCAACGTCACCCGGGTCTGCTGCGGTTCGGCCGGCTCGAGGTCGTAGCGCCATGTCCACCCGCCGAACTCCACCTCACCGTCGTCGCCGGCCTGGCCGGGTTCCCAACCGATCGCGCGGTCCTGGTCGAAGGCGATGACCTTGTTGGCCATTTCGTAGTGCCCGTCGGGGTGGTTGTCGTGGTACATCCCGATCCGGAACATCTGGCCCGTCCTGGTGAGGCTTTCCCCGTCGAGCGAGTCGCGCACCCAGCCGGTGCCGTCGATCGCGGCGTGGTTGGCGGGTTCGGCGAGTACCGCGAACACTTCAGCTGCGGGTGCCTCGACGGTGGTGCTGACAATCATCGTTTCGGTCATGGCGGATAGACCATGCGGCGCTCAGGAACTCATCGGACTACAGACCGAGCAGCTCCGGCAGATCGGCCACCGAATCGATGACGTGGTTGGGCTGCATCGCGAATTCGTCTGCCGCCCAGCGGTCCAGCGTGTCCTGGCGGAACTTCCCGGTGCGAACCAGCACCCCGGTCATGCCGACCACCTGGCCGGCCAGCACGTCGTTGTTGAGGTCATCGCCGATCATGTACATCTCGTCGGGATCCACGCCCAGCCGGCTCGCCGCGGACAGGAAGCCCTCGGGCGCGGGCTTGCCGACGGCGGTGGCCTTGCGGCCTGAGGTCTGCTCCATCCCGATCAGGTACATGCCCGTGTCCACCCGCAGACCGTCGGTGGTGGTCCACGAGGTGCTGCGGTGCATGGCGACCACCGGGACACCCTGTGCCATCCAGTCGTAGACCCACGACAACGTCAGGTGGCTGTATTCGGGACCGGCGCCGCCCAGAATCACCACATCGGGGGCCTCCGGTGCCCGCGGCCCCTCGAAATCGCTCGAATAGACGATGTCGATACCGGGCATGTCTTCGGCGATCTGCCCCCTGTTGACCAGGAAGCACCTGGCGTTCGGGTAGCGGTCACGCACGTAGTCGGCGGTCAGCACCGCGGCGGTGATCACTTCGTCGGCGCGCACCACCATGCCTGCATCGGTCAGCAGATCGGCGATCTGCGCGCGGGTCCGGGTCGTCGTGTTGGTCAGATAGGCGCAGGCGATCTGGTTGTCCGCCAACGCCCCAAGGGCCTCGGCGGCGCCGGGGATCGGCTTCCACGAGGTCACCAGCACGCCATCGATGTCGAAGAGAACTCCACCGATAGCCATGGTGCGACAGTAAACGGCCGACGGTCGAGCGCAACTCGGGCCCCATTAGGTGTGTGCCCACTTACTCGAGGCCACCCAGGGTGACGTCGTCGCCGCGACTGACCAGGCGATCTGGGCAGGGACATCGATCAGCTCGTAGTGCTTCACGCCGGCGGCGGTGGCAGCGATCAGGGTCGCGACCCCCGCCCGGCGCTGAAACAGCGTCTGGCGCACCGTCCACCCGACGATGCCCGCCGCGGCCACGCAGTCGCGGCGCCGCTGCAGGCTGCCCGCCCGTGTCACCAGCCAGCCGTCGCCCACCCGGTGCCCCAAGGACCGGGCGCGGTCGAACGCGAGAAACGCGCAGAACGGCACCAACACCGCAGGCGCGACCCACGCCCAGGCCGGAACCCCTGGCCACGTGACGAGGCCGACGACGACGAGACCAGGCAGAGCCATCGCCCTGGTCCAGCGCCGCCGTGCCGCCACCGGCCCGTGCGTCGTCAGGGTCCCGGTCACCGCGTCCGGCCGGTGGATCAGGTCGATCAACACCGCCTCCGCGGTACCGCGCGGACACGGCGGAAGCAGCTGCGACGCCTCACCCGCGCCGGTGACGCCGGTCATCACCGCGTCCAGCCGCGCGCCACCGAACAGCCGCACCAGCAAGGGTTCCCGCAGCGTGCCGCCCCGCAACCGGCGCATGTCGAAGGTGTGCTCGCGCACCCGCAGCAGACCGTGCGACAGGTGCAGGGCCTCGGCGTCGCGGCGCAACACCAAGTTGCCGTACGCCAGCAGCGACTGCGCCACCGACAGCGCCACCGAAGCGATCAGCACGACGACGACCACTGCCGTCACGGCGACGACAGCGCCCACGTCGTCCGCCGCTTCCTCACCCGCCCGGAAAAGAGCTGAATTGCCCACGGCGCGAAGCACTCCCGTCTGACTCACCACGCCGAACGCGGCGACGATCATCACCAGCCCGGTGAATGTCAGTGGGCTGTAGCGCAGCCACGACGGTCGCCACCGCGCCAACAACCTGGTGCGCTCCCCGACCTCGGCAGGAGCCAGCGAATCCGCCAGCAGGATCGCCCGCAGCCGCGCCACCTCTACCGCGGGCACGGCATCCAGCTCGAACGCCTTGTCCCCCTTGGCTTCCTGACCGGTACTGACCTGAAGTACCGTCAGCCCGAGCAGTCGGTGCAGCAGCCGCGCATCGGTGGACACCGAGCGAATCCGGCTGCGGGGCACCGACAGCACGTTGCGCTGCAACACCCCGGTGCGCAGCTGCACCTCGTCGGCCCCGATGCGATACGTGGTGGTGAACCAGCGGGCCAGCCCGTACGCGATCACCAGGCCGACGCCGACCAGCGTCCAGAGCGGGTTCCCGGTCGCCGAGCCCAGCACCAACGACCCGATCAGCACCGGAATCTGACGCACCACTTCGTGCGCGGGGTGCACGAGCAGCATGCGCGGGCTCAGTCGCGACCAGGCCGGGTCGGTCACGTGGCGTCCTCGGCCCCCAGCGCCGCGATGTCGGTCAGCTGCGCGACCACCCGGTCGGCGACGTCGACGTCGAGCGCGACGATACGAACGGCACCGGCCGACGACGCGGTCGTCACCGTGACGTTCGCCAGCCCGAACAACCGGTCCAGCGGACCCCGGTAGGTGTCGACGGTCTGCACCCTTGAGATCGGGGCGATCCGGCGCTCCTGCACCAACCACCCCGTCCGGGTGTAGACGGCGGTGGGGTCCATGTCCCAGCGGTGCACCCGGTACCGCCACAACGGGGCCACCACCACGGACACGATCATGCCGACCGCGGTGGCGGCCGCGATCAGAAGATGCAGCCACGCCGAACGCCCGTCGAGCACGAACCACACGGCCTGCGCCACGACCGCGAAGACCCACGGGATGGCTGACCCGATGGCCCAGACAAGGGGTGCTTTCCGGCTCGGCGGGTGCGCCGGTTCAACCAGGTGCACCTGTCGAGCCTATGGGACCGAGGCCGACGGGTGTCTTCACCGGCAGGATCGCGGAACGTTCCATCGCATCCGTAAGTTGAGACCCATGACCACGAAATGGACCGCGTCCGACGTGCCCGACCAGTCCGGCCGGGTGGCCGTCATCACCGGCGCGAACACCGGCATCGGCTACGAGGCGGCGTTGGTGCTGGCGGGCAAGGGCGCCAAGGTCGTCATCGCGGTGCGCAACCTCGACAAGGGCACGAAGGCAGTGAGCGCTCTCAAGCAGGTCCACCCCGGCGCCGATGTCACGCTGCAGGAACTCGACCTGTCGTCGCTGGGCAGCGTCCGTGCCGCCGCCGAGGATCTGCGCGCCGCGTGTGCCCCGGATCGACCTGCTGATCAACAACGCAGGCGTGATGTATCCGCCGAAGCAGACCACCACCGACGGTTTCGAATTACAGTTCGGCACCAACCACCTCGGTCACTTCGCGTTCACGGGCCTGCTGCTGGACAACCTGCTCGACGTGCCGGGCTCTCGAGTGGTGACCGTCGCGAGCATCGCGCCACCGCCAGTTGGCCGACATCCACTTCGCCGACCTGCAGTGGGAGCGCAAGTACAACCGCGTCGCCGCGTACGGCCAGTCCAAGCTGGCGAACCTGATGTTCACCTACGAACTGCAGCGCAGGCTCGCCGCCAAAGGTGCACCGACGGTCGCCGTGGCCGCCCACCCCGGCATCTCCAACACCGAGTTGCTGCGGCACGTCCCCGGTACCAGCCTGCCCGGGGTCATGAAGCTCGCCGGGCTGGTCACCAACAGTCCTGCCGTCGGCGGGCTGGCCACGCTCCGGGCAGCCACCGATCCCGACGTGCAGGGCGGGCAGTACTACGGACCGTCGGGATTCAACGAGGTGGTCGGGCATCCGGTGCTCGTGGACTCGAACGCGAAATCCCACGACGTCGCGGTGCAGGAGCGGCTGTGGACGGTGTCCGAGGATCTGACCGGCGTGAAGTACGGGATCTGAGCGTGCGCACCGTCGACGAACACCGGCGTGTGGTCGCCGCTCGGATCGCGCAGCGCCCGCCCGCGAACGTGCCGACCGTGGAGGCGCTCGGCCTGATTCTCGCCGCGGACGTGGTCGCGCCGCTCTCGTTGCCCGGCTTCGACAACTCCGCGATGGACGGATACGCCGTACTCGTCGGCGACATCGCGACCGCCTCCGCCGACACCCCGGTGCGGTTGCCCGTCGCCGAGGACATCCCGGCGGGCCGCACCGACATCCCGACACTCGAACCCGGCACGGCGCACCGCATCATGACCGGCGCACCGCTGCCCAAAGGCGCGACGACGGTGGTTCCCGTCGAGGCCACTGACGGCGCCGTCGACATCGTGACGATCCGGGCCTGCACCAGGGAGGGCCAGCACATCCGTCGCGCCGGTGAGGACGTCACCGCAGGCACCACCGTGCTCCAGGCCGGGCAGCTCCTCACGCCCGCCGCGCTGGGGCTCGCGGCCGCGCTCGGACTCGACGAGCTGTCGGTGATCCCGCGCCAGCGGGTGCTCGTCCTGTCGACGGGCACCGAGTTGGTGGCCCCCGGCACGCCACTACAGCCGGGCCAGATCTACGAGTCGAACGCGGTGATGCTCGCGGCCGCCGTCCGCGACGCCGGCGCCGAGGCGACGGTGGCGCCGATGACCAGCGACGACGTCGAGGTGTTCCGCGAGACCCTGCGGAGCCGCACCGAGCACGCGGACCTCGTGATCACCACCGGTGGGGTCAGTGCGGGCGCATACGAGGTGGTCAAGGATGCGTTGACCGGCATCGGTGGACTTCGTCAAGGTCGCGATGCAGCCCGGCATGCCGCAGGGCGCGGGGACCCTGGACGACGGCACCTCGATCGTCACGCTGCCGGGCAATCCGGTCAGTGCGCTGGTGTCCTTCGAGGTGTTCGTCCGGCCGGCGCTGCGCGCCGCGATGGGCCTGCCCGACACCGAGCGGCCCCGCCGCACCGCCATGCTCACCGAAGACCTCACCTCACCGCGCGGCAAGAGACAGTTCCGCCGCGGCGTGTTCGACCCCGTCACCGACACCGTCACCGGCTACGGGCCTCCGGCATCGCATCACCTGCGTTGGCTCGCGTCGGCGAACTGCCTGCTCGAGCTCGACGAGGACATTGCCGAGGTGGCCGCGGGCTCCCGAGTGCAGGTGTGGGACCTGCGGTAGGCGAGCGCTCCGGCAGTCTGCTCCTCACGCAAGCGTTCGTCGGCCGTAGAATCGCGGCACGATGGCCAGACGCCCCGACCTCAAGACAGGACCAGCGCGGCTGGCGGCTTTGATCCGCTCGTCCGTCCCCCCGATGCATCCGGAAGGCCTGCCGTTCGTCGGCGCCAGCCTTGCGGTCGCCTTCGCAGGACGAAGCAACCCATGGCTGCGCCGTGCCGGACTCGCCTCCGCGGCCGCCAACGCCGCCTTCTTCCGCCACCCACCGCGCACCCCACCGACCCGCCCCGGCGTCGTCGTCGCCCCGGCAGACGGACTCATCTGCCTGATCGAGGACGAAATTCCGCCGGCCGAACTCGGGCTTCCCGCAACACCTTTGCCGCGGATCAGCATCTTCCTCTCACTGCTGGACGCCCACGTGCAGCGCGCCCCGCTCGGCGGTGAGGTGGTGACCGTCAAGCACCGGCCCGGGCTGTTCGTCTCCGCCGAACTGGCCGCCGCCAGCGCGGACAACGAGCGCAACAGCGTCGTCATCCGTAGCCCGGAAGGCGCCCAGGTCATCGCGGTGCAGATCGCGGGCCTGCTCGCGCGCCGCATCGTCTGCAACGTCAAGCCTGGCGACAAGATCGGACTCGGTGACACCTACGGGCTGATCCGCTACGGCTCGCGGCTGGACACCTACCTGCCCGCCGGATCCAAAATCCTGGTCTCTGTCGGTCAGCGGGCCCTGGCCGGCGAGACTGTGCTGGCCGAGTTGCCATGATCCAGCCCCGCAAGCGCCGCATCAAGACGCCCATCGTCAGCGTGCGCATCCTGCCCAGCGCGATGACAGTGGCCGCGATCTGCTTCGGTCTGAGCGCCGTCAAGTTCGCTCTCGACGACCGCCCGACCGAGGCGATGGCGTTCCTGGCGATCGCGGCGATCCTCGACGCGCTCGACGGCCGGCTGGCCCGCGCACTGAAGGCCACCTCGAAGATGGGCGAGGAGATCGACTCGCTGGCCGATGCGGTGAACTTCGGTGTCGCGCCTGCGTTCATCGTGTACGGGACGCTGCTGTCGACGTCGCGCATCGGCTGGATCGTGGTGCTGCTGTACGCCGTGTGCATCGTGCTGCGGTTGGCGCGCTACAACGCGATGCTCAGCGTGGATCAGCCCGACTACGAGAAGAAGTACTTCGCCGGCATGCCCGCCCCCGCGGGCGCCATCGGAGCGATCGGTCCGCTGGCCGCCAAGCTGCAGTTCGGCGACGGCTGGTGGACCTCGGAGGCCGCGGTGGTCATCTGGATGATCGGGGTGTCTCTGCTCGTGGTCAGCACGCTGCCGATGCGCAAGATCCACACGTTCTCGGTGCCGCCCAACATGGTGGCACCGCTGCTGGCGCTGCTGGCCATCGGGGTGGCGGCCTCGATCCTGTACGGCTACCTCGTGATCCTGATCATCATCGTGGCCTACTTCCTCCACATCCCGTTCGCGTTCCGCACCCGCCGCTTCCTCGCGGCGCACCCCGAGGTGTGGGACGACAAACCCCGTCAGCAACGCGCCGCGAGGCGCGCGATCCGCCGGACCCAGCCGCATCGCCGCTCGATGCTGCGCCTCGGCCTGCGCAGGCCGCCGAGAGGGTGACGTGTCCGAACTCGACGAACTCGCCGCGGATCGTCCGCGTGCGCACCTGACACTGACCGCCAGGCTGAACACTTCGGCGCTGGACTCCCGCCGAGGCGTGGTCCGATTGCACCCCGAAGCAATCGCCGCGCTGGGCTTGCGGGAGTGGGATGCGGTCTCGCTGACCGGGGCACGCACCACGGCCGCGGTCGTCGGCATCGCTCCGGCCGGGACGCCGACGGGTACGGCGCTGCTCGACGACGTCACCCTGTCGAACGCGGGCCTGCGCGAGGACACCTCGGTGCTGGTCGCGCCCGCCACCGTCTACGGCGCCCGTTCGGTCATGCTCAGCGGCTCCAGGCTGGCCACCCAGTCGATCGCCGCGGCGACGCTGCGTCAGGCCCTGCTGGGCAAGGTGATGACGGTCGGGGACACCGTGTCACTGCTGCCCCGCGATCTCGGACCAGGCACTTCGACCTCGCAGGCCAGCGCCGCGCTGGCGTCCTCGGTGGGCATCACCTGGACCTCGGAGCTGCTGACCGTGACCGCCGTCGACCCGGCCGGACCCGTGAGCGTGCAGCCCAACTCACTGGTGTGCTGGGGCGGCCAGGTGCCGCCTGCGGCAGCCGACAACACGGGACAGCACGTGGTCGCCGAGGAGCCGCACGAACCTGCCGTCGGCTTCGACGACCTGAAGGGCGCGCACGCGCAGGCGAGTCGCCTCACCGAGTGGCTCAAGCTCGCGCTCGATCAGCCAGAGCTTCTCGAAACGCTCGGTGCGACGGCCAATCTCGGTGTCCTCGTGTCGGGTCCGGCCGGTGTCGGGAAGGCCACGCTGGTGCGTACGGTGTGCGCCGGCCGACGGTTGGTCGAGCTCGACGGGCCAGAGATCGGCGCGCTGCGCGCCGAGGACCGGCTCTCGAACGTGGCCTCCGCGGTCGCCACCGTGCGCGACGGCGGCGGCGTTCTGCTGGTCTCCGACATCGACGCGCTCCTTCCGGTGCCCGCCGATCCGGTGGCCACCTTGATCCTCACCGAGCTGCGCTCGGCGGTCGCCACCAAGGGCGTCGCGTTCGTCGCGACCTCTGCGGTGCCCGACAACGTCGATCCCCGGCTGCGTGCGCCGGATCTGTGCGACCGCGAGCTCGGCCTGAGCCTGCCCGACGGTGCGGTGCGCAAGCAGCTGCTCGAGGTGCTGCTGCGCGGCGTGCCCGCCTGCGAACTCGAGCTCGGTGAAATCGCCGAGCGCACACCGGGATTCGTGGTCGCCGACCTGGCGGCGCTGGTGCGCGAGGCCGCGTTGCGGGCTGCTGCCAGGGCCAGTGAGAACGGCGAGGCACCCGCGCTGAAGCAGGAGGACCTGGTCGGCGCCCTCGGCGTGATCCGGCCGCTGTCGCGGTCGGCCACCGAGGAGGTGTCCGTCGGCTCGGTGACCCTCGAGGACGTCGGCGACATGGCCGAGACCAAACAGGCACTCACCGAGGCGGTGCTGTGGCCACTGCAGCACCCGGAGACATTCCAGCGACTCGGAGTCGAGCCGCCCCGCGGCGTGCTGCTGTACGGCCCGCCCGGGTGCGGGAAGACCTTCGTGGTGCGGGCGCTGGCGAGCTCCGGCCGGCTCAGTGTGCACGCCGTCAAAGGCGCTGAGCTGATGGACAAATGGGTCGGGTCGTCGGAGAAGGCGGTGCGGGAACTGTTCCAGCGTGCCCGTGACTCGGCGCCGTCCTTGGTGTTCCTCGATGAGATCGACGCGCTGGCGCCGCGCCGCGGACAGAGCTTCGACTCCGGGGTCACCGACCGCGTGGTGGCCGCGCTGCTGACCGAGCTCGACGGGATCGAGCCGTTGCGCGAGGTGGTGGTGCTGGGAGCGACGAACCGCCCCGACCTGATCGACCCGGCGCTGCTGCGGCCAGGCCGGCTGGAGAAGCTCGTGTTCGTCGCGCCGCCCGATGCAGAGGCGCGCACCCAGATCCTGCGCACCGCAGGCAAGTCAGTGCCACTCGCCGACGATGTCGATCTGGAGTCCCTTGCCGCTGATCTCGACGGTTACAGCGCCGCGGACTGCGTGGCGCTGCTCCGGGAGGCGGCGCTGACGGCGATGCGCCGCTCGATCGATGCCGCCGACGTCACCGGGGCCGACGTGGCCAGAGCGCGCGAAACGGTGCGCCCGTCGCTTGACCCCGTTCAGGTCGAGTCGCTGCGGGCATTCGCGGAATCGCGCTGACTAGGGCCGCGCCTCAAGCACGATGTTGAACGGGGTCTCGGTGGCCCGCCGGAAACGGGCGAAGCCGCCGCCGTCGACGACGACTTCACGCAACCGCGCTTCGCCGGCCTGTGCACCGAGTGCGGGGCCGTTGCGCGCCAGGGAGACGGGGACGCAGATCTGCGTCGATGCGCCGTACAGCACGCGGCCCACCGGATTCAGGTTGTCCTGCACCCGGTCGTTGGCGAACGGCTCGACGATCATGGCGGTGCCGTCGTCGCTGATCGCCTCGCGCGCGTGCCTGGCGACACCCACCGGATCCGCCATGTCGTGCAGGCAGTCGAAGAAGGCGATGAGATCGAAGTCCTTGTCGCGGTAGCCGACCGCGTCGGCGACCTCGAAGCGCGTGTTCCCGGCGCCTGCCGCTGCCGCCTTCTCGGTGGCGACCCTGATCGAGTCGTCGTGATAGTCGTAGCCGACGAACTCCGAATCCGGGTAGGCCAAGGCCATCAAGATGGTGCTGGCACCGTGCCCGCACCCGACGTCGGCGACCTTGGCTCCGCGCTGCAGTTTGTCGACGACGCCGTCGAGGGCGGGCAGCCATGAGTCGAGCAGGCTGGTGTTGTAGCCCGCGCGGAAGAATCGCTCGGTTCCCTCGAACAGGCAGGGATGGTGCTCTCCCCACTCCAGGCCCCGCCCCGATCTGAAGTTGTCGAGGGTCTGCTCGAGCGCATGAAACGTCGCCTCGACGATGTTGTAAGCGCCGGGCATGTCGACCGGCCCCTTCGGGTCGGTCAGGCACAGCGCCTGCTCCGGGCTCAGCGACCACTGGTCGGATGCGGCGTCGAACTCGACGTATCCGCCTGCGCCTTGATTGCCCAGCCATTCGCGGACGTAGCGCTCGTCGGTACCGGTGCGCTCCGCCAGCTCCGACGACGTCATGGCGCCTTCGGCCAATTCGCGGTACAGCCCGAGCCGGTCGCCGACAAGTACCAGTGTCGCGCTCATGGCGGCGCCGAGATCGCCGACAGCTTTCCCGATGAACTCGTTCAGTTTGGTTTCGTCGACAGCCATGCCGCCTCTTTTCCTATGCCTCAATAGTGATCCTCGATGACGTTCGGCGTGGGCGATCGGCAGGTCTGCAGGATCTTGACAGTGACAAGTTCAGGGGGCATAGTCGAAGTCACAACTAGTCACTGTCAAGATTGAACATCGGGGAGGTACCGTGACCGCACCAACTGGTTCAGCCTTGCGCGCCGGCGACCGCGAGCGCGAAGCCACGGCCGACGTGCTCGGGCAGGCCCTGGCCCAGGGCTATCTGGACATGCCCGAGTACGAGTCCCGGCTTCAGGCCGTCTTCGACACCCACACCACGCCCGACCTGCGCCTGCTGACCGCGGATCTGCCGCTGGCCGAGCTGCGCCGCAACGATCCCCGGCGTCAGGCGGCCCGACGGGCCGCGGCGCGACGCGGCATCCACCTGCACCTCGCGGCCTACCTGACCATGGTCGTCATCGTGCTCACCGTGTGGCTGGCGGTCGGACTGTCCGCGGGCTCTTGGTACTTCTGGCCCGTCTGGCCGATCCTCGGCGCAGGCATCGGCGTGCTCGGCCACGCGTTGCCGATCCGGCTCGCGTTCCCGGCGTGCCCGGGCTTCACCACGCGCTAAGCCGGGTCGCCGTACTCGTCGAACCAGAACGCGAGCTTCCCTCGCCTGCTGACCGCGCGCAGCCGTCGCTCGGCCAACTCCCTCGTCACCGACGTCGTCACGATCAACAGCTCGTCACCGATGTGCAGGCGGGTCATCGGTTGCGGCACGAACGGCTGGCCCGCCCGGATGATCAGCGTGATGACGCTGGGGTCGGGCAGCCGCAACTCCACCACCATCACGTTCTGCAAGCGGGACCCGGGCAGCACCGTCATCGTCAGCAGCTCGGCATCCAGCACGTCCAAGGGTGCTGCGTCGACCTGGATTTCGCGGGTGGTGTCGCGCGGGATGAGGTGCAGCCACTCGGCGACCAGCAGCAGGCTCGGGCCCTGGATCACGGTGTACAGCACGACGAGGATGAACACGATGTTGAGCAGCCGCCAGCTGTCCGGCACCCCTGCCACGATCGGATAGGTCGCCAACACGATGGGCACCGCACCGCGCAGACCGGCCCACGACAGGAACACCTGCTCCCGCCACGGCACGCGAAAACCGATGAGCGACAGCCCCACCGACAGCGGACGCGCGAGCAGCAGGAGCACCAGACCCGTCACGATCGCGGGCACCACCTCGTCGAGCAGCTCATCGGGCGACACCAGCAGACCAAGGATGACGAACACCCCGATCTGCGCCAGCCAGCCGCAGCCCTCGGCGAACGACCGGGTCGCCGAGCGGTGCGGCAGACCCGAATTGGCCAAGACCACGCCTGCCAGATAGGCGGCCAGGAAGCCGCTCGCGTGCGCCGTTCCCGCCGCCGCGAAGGCGACCATGCCGAGGCCGAACGTCGCCAACGGGTACAGCCCGGCCGCGGGCAACGCCATGCGGCGCAGTGTCATCGCACCGAGGAAGCCGACGCCCAGCCCGATGACCGTGCCGATTCCCAACTCGTACAGCATGGTTCCCGCGATCACGACCGGATCGAGGTCGAGTGGTGTCGTGCTGAACAGCAGCACCAGGATGACGGCCGGTGCGTCGTTGAAGCCCGACTCGGCCTCCAGCAGACCGCTCAGCCGTCGTGGCAGCGGCACCACCCGTAGCACGGAGAACACCGCCGCGGCATCCGTGCTGGACACCACCGCGCCCAGCAGCAGGGCCAGCTGCCAGTCCATGCCCAGCAGCCAGTGCACCGCGGATGCGGTGACAAGCGTGCTCACCGCGACGCCGACGGTCGCGAGCACAGCGGCTGGCGCCAGCACCTTGCGAATATCACCGAACCGGGTCGTCAACCCGCCTTCGACGAGGATGATCGCCAACGCCGCGGTGCCCAGGTCCTGCGCCAGCTGCGCGTTGTCGAACTGCAGGCCGAGACCGTCCTCGCCGACCAGTACGCCGACACCGAGGAACAGCAATAGGCTGGGGAGGCCGATCCCAGTGGCCAGCCTCGTTGCGGCGATGCTCGCCAGCAGCACAAGGCCTCCGATGAACAGCGCCACATAGAGCTGGTGCAGGGTCACCGGAACCTCTCTGACCTCGCTGCGGACACTTGTGTCGGTGTCAGTAAATCAGGACAGGCGTCCTGAGGCCTTGTCGGCGAAGGAGAGTCCATGCGGATCGCGATTGCGGGTGCAGGCGCGGTCGGCCGGTCTGTCGCGCAGGAGCTCGTCGATTACGGCCACAAGGTCCTCCTCATCGAGAAGGAGTTCGCGCGCTACGAACCCGCGACGGTTCCCGGCGCCGAGTGGTTTCTCGCCGACGCCTGCGAGGTGTCTTCTCTCGAGGAGGCCGAGATGCAGATCTGCGACGTGGCGATCGCCGCGACCGGCGACGACAAGGCCAACCTCGCGATGGCCTTTCTTGCCAAGACCGAGTTCGGCATCGACCGCGTCGTCGCGCGGATCAACGACGCGCGCAACGAGTGGTTGTTCACCGACGCGTGGGGCATCGACGTGGCGGTGTCGACTCCGCTAGCCATCGTGGCCGCGGTCGAGGGGGCGATCGACGTCGGCCACCTGATCCGTCTGATGGCGCTCGGCAAGGACTCTCGTGGCGATCTCGGGCAGAGCGCGACGACCGTCGCCAAAGTGACCCTGCCCGAGGACAGCCCGTTGGTGGAGCAACGGGTGCGGGATCTCGCGATGCCCGACGACAGCGCGTTGGTGACCCTCCTGCGTGGCAACCGCCTGATCATTCCCGCGCCCGATGACGTGCTCCGCGCGGGCGACGAGATGCTCTTCGTCTCGGCCTCCAGCGTCGAGAAGCACATCCGGGCGATGGTCTCGGGGGTCACGCCGTCACGGGAGAACGACTGAAACAGTCCCCGTAGACTGGGGGCACTCCTGCATCCGGCTCATTCGCCGACCACCGACGAGACGGAGCCATGCTCGCCATCCTCGCTGCCCACGCAGTAGCCACCTTGCTGGCGCCGCTGCTGGTGTCGCGCTGGGGACGGATGGCGTTCTACCCGCTGGCGCTCGTTCCGCTCGGGTCCCTGGTCTGGGTGGTGCTGAACTGGCCGGGGCAGGGTCGGGCGCACACCGTCGACGTGCCGTGGGTGCCCGAGCTGTCGATGGACATCATGCTGCGTTTCGACGCACTCGCCGCCGTGATGAGCGTGCTGGTGCTCGCCATCGGCGCTCTCGTCCTCTTCTATTGCGCGGACTACTTCCACCACCACGACGGTCACACCGAGAAGCGGCTGCCCAGCTTCGCCGCCGAGCTCGTCGCTTTCTCCGGCGCGATGTTCGGCTTGGTCACCAGCGACAACCTGCTGATGCTGTACGTGTTCTGGGAAGTCACCACCGTGCTGTCGTTCCTGTTGGTCGGCCACTACGCCGAACGCGCGATGAGCCGCCGCGCCGCGACCCAGGCGCTGCTGGTGACGACGTTCGGCGGCCTGGCGATGCTGGTCGGCATCATCGTGATCGGCAACATCGCGGGCACCTTCCTGCTGTCGGAGCTCATCGCGAACCCGCCGACCGGAATCGCCGCCTCCGTCGCGGTGGTGCTGATCCTCGTCGGTGCACTGTCGAAGTCGGCGATCGTGCCGATGCACTTCTGGCTGCCTGGTGCGATGGCGGCGCCGACCCCGGTCAGCGCGTACCTGCACGCCGCCGCGATGGTCAAGGCCGGCGTCTACCTGATCGCCCGGATGACACCCGGATTCGCCGACGCGCCCGAATGGCGGCCGACGGTGATCACTCTCGGCCTGTTGACGATGCTGCTGGCCGGCTGGCGCGCGATCCGCGAATACGACCTGAAGCTGATCCTGGCGTTCGGCACGGTCAGCCAGTTGGGCCTCATCACGCTCATGGTCGGTTCGGGCGGTAGCGAGATGATGCTCGCCGGGCTGGCCATGTTGTGTGCGCACGCGATGTTCAAGGCCGCGCTCTTCATGGTCGTCGGCATCATCGACCACGCCACCGGCACCCGCGACATCCGCAGGCTCGCCTGGCTGGGCGACCGCAGCAAGCCGCTGCTGATCATCGGGTGCGGTGCAGCCGCGAGCATGGCGGCACTCCCACCCTTCTTCGGGTTCGTCGCCAAGGAGGCGGATTTCGAGACGGTGCTGCACAGCCCGTACCTGGGCAGCGCCGCGCCGTTCGTCCTCGCGGGCATCGTGCTCGGATCGGTGCTGACCACCGTCTACACGCTGCGCTTCGTGTTCGGCGCGTTCGGCCGCAAGGGTCTGCCCCACCCCAGCACGCGGGTCGCCGAGATGCACCGCCCCGAGGTCGGCTTCCTGCTGCCGCCCGCCGTCCTGGCCGCGGCAGGACTGCTCTTCGGCCTCTGGCCCCACCCCCTCGACAACGTGCTCGGCGACTACGCCGACACGGTGCCCGACCCCGCCGGCTATGACGCCGACTACGACCTGGCCCTGTGGCACGGCGTCAATCTGCCGCTGCTGCTGTCGGCGCTCGTGCTGGCCGCCGGTATCGCGATCTACTTCGGACGCAAGCGTCTGCGACGGGCACGCGCGGACTTCGTTCCGCTGGGCAACGCCGACCGGATCTACGACGCGGTGCTGCGCGCGGCCGACGTCCTGTCGGTGCGGTTGACCGCCGTGACCCAACGCGGGTCCGTCCCGGCGACGCAGTCGGTCATCCTGACCACCCTGGTGCTGGTCCCGATCACCGTCCTGGTGCTGGGTGCCCGCGACCGGCCCGAGTTCGCGCTCTGGAACTCCCCCCTTCAACTCGTGGTCGGGTTGCTGATGCTCGCCGCCGCCCTCGCCGCCGCCGTCATGCGCAACCGCCTAGCGGCGGTGCTGCTGGTGGGCGTCACCGGTTACGGCTGTGGCGTGATGTTCGCGTTCCACGGCGCTCCCGATCTGGCACTGACCCAGTTCCTGGTGGAGACGCTGACACTCGTCGTGTTCGTCCTCGTGCTGCGTACCCTGCCTGCAGAGACCGGTGGCGCCGACATCAAACGGTTCCGCGTTCCCCGCGCGCTGCTGGCGCTGGCGGTGGGCGCGACGGTCACGAGCCTGGCGGCCTTCGCGATGGCGGCCCGCACCGGCCGACCGATCGCCGATCTGTTGCCCGAGGCTGCCTACCTACGCGGCCACGGCGCCAACACCGTGAATGTGCTTCTGGTCGACATCCGCGCGTGGGACACCATGGGCGAAGTGTCGGTGCTCCTCGTCGCCGCCACGGGTGTCGCGTCAATGGTGTTCCGCAACAGGCGTTTCGGTGCCGCACCGCGCGTGGCCGATGCCGGTCAGCCCGACATCGGCCAGCTGACGACCTTTGCAAGCAACAGCCCGGCCGTCGGCGACATAACCTGGCTGCGGGGGAGCGAACTGCGCGATCCCCGGCACCGTTCGCTCGTGCTCGAGGTCGCGACGCGGCTGATCTTCCCGGTGATGATGGTGTTGTCGGCGTACTTCTTCTTCGCCGGCCACAACACTCCGGGCGGCGGCTTCGCAGGCGGTCTGATGGCCGGCCTGGCTCTGGTGCTGCGCTACCTCGCGGGTGGCCGCTACGAGCTCGGTGAAACCCTGCCGCTGGACGCGGGCAAGATCCTCGGCGCGGGCCTGACCTTGGCGGCAGGCACCGCGGCCGCCTCCCTGTTGGTGGGCGCCCCGGTGCTGTCGTCGGCGCTGATCGAGGTCGACGTGCCCGTCCTGGGCACCGTCAAGTTCGTGACCGCGATCTTCTTCGACCTCGGGGTGTACCTGATCGTGGTGGGTCTGGTGCTCGACGTGCTGCGCAGCCTCGGTGCCCGAATCGATGAGGAGATGGGTGAGCAGGAACGCTCGGTGGTGAGGACGGGATGACGACCTACGTGATCCCGCTGATCGTCATCGGCGGCCTCACCAGCGCCGGGGTGTACCTATTGCTGGAGCGGCACTTGACCCGAATGCTGCTGGGGCTGTTATTGATCGGTAACGCGATCAACCTGCTGATCCTGGTGGTCGGCGGCCCGCCGGGCAACCCACCGGTGCGCGGTCGGACCAGTGGTGACGCGACGACGACGGCGGACCCGCTGGCGCAGGCGCTGATCCTGACCGCGATCGTCATCACGATGGGCGTGGCGGCCTTCGTGCTGGCGTTGACCTACCGTTCGAACCGCCTCAACACCGTCGAGGAAGTCGGCAACGACCCCGAGGACACCCGGGTGTCGGAGATGTCCGGCAAGGAGTCCATCGATGACGACGAGGACCATCTCGAGCCGGATCCCAATCGCGACACCGACGCTCCCGACGAGCTCGACGCGCTACCGGGATTGGAGGGTTCGCGATGATCGGCGGTCACCTCGCCTCCGTCCTCGTCCCGCTGCCCGTGCTCGCGCCGATGCTCGCTGCCGCGATGACGCTGTTGGCAGGCCGCAAGCCCCGGCTTCAGCGCCTCATCACCGTGTTCGCGCTCTCGGTGGCGCTGGTGGTGTCCGCCGCGCTGGTCTACCTTGCCGACCGCGACGGCACGATCGCGCTTCAGGTCGGCGGATGGGGCGTGTCCGAGCCCGGCATGGGTCCGCTCGGCATCACGCTGGTGGTCGACCGTCTTTCGGCACTGATGCTCGTGGTGTCGTCGATCGTGCTCCTGGCCGTGGTGTTCTACGCCATCGGGCAGGGCATCCGTGACGGCGATGGGCGCCAACCGGTTTCGATCTTCCTTCCCACCTACCTGGTGCTGTCGGCAGGCGTCTTCATGGCCTTCCTCGCCGGTGACCTGTTCAACCTGTTCGTCGGCTTCGAGGTGCTGCTGACCGCGAGTTTCGTGCTGCTGACCATCGGGGCCAGCAGGGAGCGGGTGCGGGCAGGCATCTCGTACGTGATGGTGTCGATGGTCTCTTCGATGGTGTTCCTGTTCGGCATCGCCCTGATCTACGCCACCACCGGAACGCTCAACATGGCCGAGTTGTCCGTGCGACTCGACGGAATCTCCGACGGCACCCGCACGGCACTGTTCGCGGTGCTGCTGGTCGCGTTCGGCATCAAGGCGGCGGTGTTCCCGCTGTCGACCTGGCTTCCCGACTCCTACCCGACCGCCCCGGCACCCGTCACCGCGGTGTTCGCCGGCTTGCTGACCAAAGTCGGCGTCTACGCGATCATCCGGGCCCATTCGCTGCTGTTCCCCGGTGGCGCGCTGGACGGCCTGCTCCTGGTGGCGGGACTGCTGACGATGGTGATGGGCATTCTCGGCGCG
Source organism: uncultured Actinomycetota bacterium (assembly GCA_963796545.1). GTDB lineage: Bacteria > Actinomycetota > Actinomycetes > Mycobacteriales > Mycobacteriaceae > Mycobacterium. The sequence continues at coordinate 137,981 of CAWCMF010000017.1, forward strand.
ATCGCGCAGAGCGACATCAAGCGGTTGCTGTCGTTCACGTTGGTCAGCCACATCGGCTACATGGTGTTCGGCATCGCGCTGTCCAGCCAGCTGGGCATGTCGGGGGCGATCTACTATGTGGCCCACCACATTCTGGTGCAGACGACGCTGTTCCTCGTGGTGGGTCTGATCGAGCGGCAGGCCGGCGCCTCGAAGCTGGAACGCCTCGGCGGCCTGGCCGCGGCGAGCCCGGTACTCGCCTTCGTCTTCGTGGTGCCCGCACTCAATCTCGGTGGCATTCCCCCGTTCTCGGGTTTCATCGGGAAGGTGGCCTTGCTGGAGGCAGGATCACAGGCCGGGTCGGCGCTGGCCTGGGTGCTGGTCGGCGGCAGCGTGGTGACCAGCCTGCTGACGCTGTACGTGGTGGCCCGGGTGTGGACGAAGGCGTTCTGGCGGTCACGCGTGGACGCGCCGGAGGGCCATCTGTCGGCGGCCGCCCCGACGGCACTGGTCGACAATGCCGAAGACTCGATGGACATCGATCTGGCCGACCGGGACGACGTCGGCAAGATGCCGATCGGGATGCTGGTGCCCACGGGTGCTCTGATCGTGGTCGGTCTTCTGCTCACCGTGCTGGCTGGCCCGATCTTCGCCTACAGCGAGCGGGCCGCCGACGAGGTGCTCGACCGCGGCCAGTACATCACCGCGGTGCTCGGGGTGCCGTCGCCATGAGAACCAACGCGCTCCGGGTATGGATGATCTGTTGGCTGGTCCTGGTGTGGGTTCTGTTGTGGGGCACGGTCTCTGCAGCGAACGTCCTGTCCGGACTGGTCATCGCGTTGGTGATCACCCTGCTGCTGCCCTTGCCCCCGGTCCCGGTGGAGGGGCGCCTTCACCCCCTCTCGCTGCTGCGCCTTCTCATCACCGTCGCCTACTACCTGGTCGCGTCCTCGGTTCAGGTCGCTGTGCTGGCGCTGAAGCCCGGGCCGCCACCGCTCACCGCGGTGCTGCGCGCGAATCTGGCCCTCAAGTCGGATCTGGTGCTCGTGCTGGCGGTCAACATCATCAACCTGACGCCGGGGACGGTCGTGCTCGAGATCGATCAGACCCGCAGGATGATCTACGTCCACGTGCTCGACGTCGGATCCGACCGCACCGTCACCCGGTTCTACCGTCAGGTCGCGGGGCTGGAGAAGCTTCTGGTGGCGTCCTTCGAGCGCGAAAAAGACTGGCATCCGTCGGCGGAGAAGGAGAGCGCATGAACGTCAAGCGAGAAGCGAAGCGGGATCGCGCATGAATGTCGTGTGGGCCGTCGCGGCGGCGATGTTGTCGGCGGCGGCGCTGGCGACCATGTTCCGCTTGCTGCTCGGCCCCACCACGCTGGACCGACTCGTCGCACTCGACACCCTGGTCGCGGTGACGATGTGTGCGATCGGGACCTGGGCGGCATTCAGCCTCGACACCACGGTCACCTACAGCCTGACGGCGCTGGCGTTGATCACGTTCGTCGGTTCGGTCAGCGTCGCGAGGTTCAGGGTGCCGGACGTCGTGGATCCCGCGGACAAGAACAGAAGGCCACGATGAACCGATGTCCGACATCATCGCGAGCGTGCTGATCCTCGGTGGGTCGGCGCTCGCGCTGACCGCGGCGATCGGCGTCGTGCGCTTCCCCGACACACTCTCGCGCATGCATGCCGCGACCAAGCCACAGGTGCTCGGCCTGCTGCTCGTACTGGCAGGCGCGGCGATCCGGCTGCGTGGCCACGTCGACATCGGCATGCTGATTCTCACGGGCCTGTTCACGGTCATCACCGCGCCGGTGATCGCCAACCGGGTGGGCCAGCTGGCCTATCGGGAGCAGAACATCCGCGACGATCTGCTGACCAGGGATGAAATGCATGATTTCGCCGCCGAACGGGAATCCGGCGGCCATGACGGTACTGGACGGTGACCCGGGGGCAGTCCACGCGGGCGTAGCACCACGGGCGCTGAACGCCGCCATGGCCCGCGCGTGGGAGACCTTTACCGAGCGCCCCCTGTTCACCGACCCTTATGCGCGGCTTTTCGTCGACGCCGCGGGCCAGCACGAGCTGCCCGCGACACCGGATCACCAGCGTTCGCTCATCGACTATGCAGCCGCCCGCACCAAATGGTTCGACGAGTACTTCCTCTCCTCGAGTTCCTCGGGTGTCTCCCAGGTGGTGATCCTCTCCGCGGGACTCGACGCGCGCGCCTGGCGGTTGCCGTGGCTCGCTGACACCGCCATCTACGAGGTGGACCAGCCGCAGGTGCTTGAGTTCAAGCAGCGGATTCTCGCAGAGTGCGGAGTTCCCGCCGCCGCAAAGTACGTACCTGTCCCCGTCGACCTCCGCGACGATTGGCCCAAAGCGTTGACGGCGAACGGCTTCGAACACTCGGAACCGACGGCATGGGCTGCCGAAGGGCTACTCCCCTTTCTGACCTCCGACGCTCAGGAAAAGCTGTTCGACCGGATCGAGCTCTACAGCGCACGTGGGAGCCGCATCGCCGTGGAAGCCCGCGCCGACACGCACTCCGACATCTCTTGCTGGTTGTGCACGAGGCACTGGGAGGTGAGCTCGACCACCGCAGGCGATCTGATGAGCCGGTACCACCGCGCCTCGACTCCGGGGATAGACGATCCGGCGGCGCACAGCGTGTTCGTACACGGACGGAAACTCTGACCAGACCCCTCAACTGGTGCGTAGGGGGTTCAGTGGACTCCGGTAACGTCGGAACATATGTCATTGCTGGTCGATCCTGATCTCCTGCGGGCTTTCGCGGGTCAGGTGGATGTAGCGTCGGCGTCGATCCAGGAAGCGAACGTCGGCACCAAGGCGTCCACCGCCGCAGACGGATTGCCCGGTTCCACTACGCAGTGGGCCGCGCGTCTGGTCGGCGCTCACCTTGGCGAGCAGGCGAAAGCCATCGCCGACAACGTCACGAAGATGGGCACTGCGGTGCGCGGCGCCGGCAACGAGTATCAGGTGACCGACGAAGCCCTGGCGGGCAGCTTCACGGGGATTTTCTAGTCACTCCGACAGCTGGAACTCCACCATCGCGACCACGGTGTCCACAGCCTCCGACAGTGCGGTGACCCGTTCGGCCACCGTCGGCGCGGCGAGCACCGCATATCGATCGGCCTGGCCGATCGGAAGCCGTGTCGTCAACGTGTACAACCATGTCGCGATGTCACCGGATTCGTCTGCGCCGCGCACGATGTCGCGGGCATTGACCTCTGCACCCCGCACCGCTGCGATCCGCTCGAACAGGGCGACCATCCGGTCCTCGATGTCGCGGATGGCGGCGACGTCGACGGGCTCACCCGATTCGTCGTCCCACACATCGACCACCGCTTTGGGATAAGGATCATCGGGAAGCCATTCGAGAACCCGGATCCGCTCCCCCATCACACATTTCAGACGGTAGCGGCCGCTACCCATGTCCGCACACTCGGCGATGCGGGCCAATGCACCGATTTTGCTGCGGGTGTCACCGCCGCCCACCTCACGGCCGGCTTCGATCAACACAACACCGAACGTTGGGTCCTGGGCAGCTAGACAGGCCTGCACCAGTGCGGCGTACCGCGGCTCGAAGATGCGCAGCGGCAACTCCTCACCGGGCAGCATCGCCACCTCGAGCGGAAACATCGGCACCGTCGGCACGCTAGAGAACCAATTCGCCGACCAGGGCGTCGACTACCGCACGCAGGTCGCCGTCGTGCTCCTCGGCGACCCGGCGCTGCCGCTGATACGACGCGCCGTTGCGGTAGATGTCGGGGACTCGCGCGAGTTCGTCGACGCAGCCCAGCCGTCTCGCGATCGGCTGGAGACGCTCGAGCAGGATGTCGAGATCTTCTGTCACCAGCCGCTCGTTGCTGTCGGCGTCGAGGATGATGATCGCGTCCAACCCGTAACGCGCTGCGCGCCACTTGTTTTCCTGAACATGCCATGGCGGCATCACCGGCAGCGACTCGCCCGCGTCGATCCGGCGATCCAGGTCCACGATCAGGCAGTGGGTCAGAGCGACCATCGCCGAGAGCTCGTGCAGGTTGGACACGCCGTCGAAGATCCTGACCTCGATGGTGCCGAGATGCGGCGAAGGCCTGATGTCCCAACGGATCTCGTTCATGTGATCGATGATCCCGGTCTTCTTCTGATCGCTGACGAACCGTTCGAACTCACGCCACTCCTGGAAGTGGAACGGCAACCCGGCGGTCGGAAGCTGTTGGAACATCATGGCCCGGTTACTGGCGTAACCGGTGTCCTCGCCGTCCCAGAACGGCGATGACGCCGACAGCGCGAGCAGGTGCGGGTACTGGTGCAGCAGCGAGGTGATGATCGGCATGACCTTGTGCGCTGAAGAAACCCCGACGTGGACGTGCACGCCCCAGATCGTCATCTGCCTGCCCCACCACTGGGTGCGCTTGATCAGTTCCGCGTAACGCGGTGCGTCGGTGAGCTTTTGCTTCGACCAGTCCGCGAACGGGTGCGTACCAGCGCAGAACAAATCCATGCCGCGCTCACGGACGACGTCGCGCACCGGCCTGAGTGTCGAGGCGAGGTCGTCCATCGCCTGCCCTGAGTTCTCGCAGATCCCGGTGACGACTTCGATGGTATTGCGCAGCAATTCCTTGTGCACGTGCGGGTTCTCGCCGATCTCGGCGATCACCGAAGCGGCCTCGTTGCTCAGGTCCTTGGTCTTGGCATCGACGAGCGCGAACTCCCACTCGACGCCGAGCGTCGGCCGGACGGATCCGGCGAAGTCGATGCGGCCGTCAGCCCTTCGATCAGGAACCAGTGATGACACCGCAGGCGACCCGCGCTCCGGCATCGCCGGTCATCAGTGTGGTCTGATCTGGTGGCGGATCGCCGTTGATCTGCCGGTAGCGCTCCGGCGGGATGTTGGCGAAGTTGTCCGCCTTCTCGTGAATGACGATCGCAGTGCCTGCGCCGTCGAGCAGTTCCTCGGCGGTGAACGCGTTGGTGGTCGTCACCAGCGTCGCCGAGCCGTCCTCGCGGACCTGCAGTGACGAGAGGTCGCCACTGGCAGGGTGGCCGCTGTGACCGGGCACCTGGAAATGGCCGCCTGCAGAATTGAAGTTCGCGGGTGCGCCACCGGTCGGGGCGACGGAATTCGCTTCACAACGGCCCACCGAATGGATGTGCAGGCCATGGAATCCCGGTGCCAGTTCACCCGCGGCAGTGCTCTGCACCGTCACGGTGGCGTAGTCACCCGAGAAGGCGATGTCGGCGGTGGCGACCGTGGTGCCGTCAGGGAGCTTCAGCTCGGCGCTGAGGGTCTCGCCGCTGGCTTCCTCTGGACCGCTGCCGTGTTCCGAGCCGTGCTCGCCAGGATTCGCCGATGGCGACGGCGAGCCGGTCCACACCGATGGTGTCGTCCCGGGCGTGTCCGAGGGCGCTTCTCCGGGGGGAGAGCACGCACTCAACACAAGTGCGGGCACTGCGAACAAGGTGGCGGCAGCGGCGGACCTGAGCATGTGCAAGAGCCTAGCCGGTGACTAGTACGAGCACTCCCGGTGGTTGCTCGATCAGCTCGGGCACCCGCGGGGCGACCGGTGCCTCGAGCAATCGGCCCACGTCCTCGGCTGCCTGCTGTTCGCCAGGAGCCTCGCCGAAGTACACCGTGGTCACCGTCACGCCAGGAATCGTGAGGTTGCCGGGTTCCGGGACGGTCCAGCCGTCTTCACGCAGCCGATCGGCCGTGGCAGCACCGGCACCAGGGGTCTCGGAGATGTTGAAGACGCGGACCTCGGGCCTGGCCGGCTCCTCGGTGGGCGAGGGCGTCGTGGTGGTCGTCGTCGCGACGGTTGTCGCGGTCGACGACGAGTCATCGTCGTCCGAGCCGCTCAATGCCTGGAACCCGACGAGCAGGAACACGACGCCGAGAAACAACAGCACCATGACGATGGCGCGTAAGGGCAGTCCCGAGGATTCTCGCTGGTTCATCGGCGCCTACTGTATCGCGGGCACAGAACGGCCCCGGTGTCCTAAGTGACGTCGAAACCGAGGCGACGTGCGGCGCGCGCTTTCTGTCGACTGGCCCGCAGTCGCCGCAGACGCTTGACCAGCATCGGATCCGCTGCCAACGCTTCCGGCCGGTCCACCAACGCGTTGAGCACCTGGTAGTAACGCGTCGCCGACATGCCGAACAGCTCTTTGATCGCGTCTTCCTTGGAACCGGCGTACTTCCACCACTGACGCTCGAAGGCCAAGATGTCGTGCTCGCGACGGGTGAGACCGTCGGCGGGCTCGGTGTCGTCCCCGGAACGTTCAGCCCGTGCGATCGCGCCGTCCATATCGCTTCTTGGACCCTTCCGAAAATCGAGAATGACAGCAGTGTGGTTCGGCGAGTATTCAATCACGGCTGTGTCACGTAAACCGTCACCGACGCCGCGAGTCGGCGGTGAAAGTCCCACGGCGAAGGCGGTCTTCTAAGCTTCCCCACATGGCTGTCAGACCCATCCTCATCGTGGGAGATCCCGTCCTGCACACCGCGACCGAACCGGTGCCCGTCGCTGACGACGGTTCGCTGCCCGCTGACCTGGCAGCCCTCATCACGGATCTCTACGACACGATGGACGCCGCGAACGGAGTCGGACTGGCCGCCAATCAGATCGGAATCGCCCAGCGCGTCTTCGTCTATGACTGCGCCGATGCCCGCGGCAAGACGCTGCGTCGACGAGGCGTCGTCGTCAACCCGGTACTGGAGACGTCCGAGGTGCCCGAGACGATGCCGGACCCGGATGACGACGACGAAGGCTGCCTGTCCGTGCCTGGAGAATCGTTTCCGACGGGCCGGGCCCAGTGGGCGCGCGTGACGGGTTTGGATGCCGACGGGACGGCGATCACCCTCGAGGGAACGGACCTGTTCGCGCGGATGCTGCAGCACGAGACCGGACACCTGGACGGCTTCCTCTACCTCGACCGGCTGGTCGGGCGCAATGCCCGCAGCGCCAAGAAGACCGTGAAGGCCAACGGCTGGGGCGTTCCCGGGCTGACATGGATGCCCGGCGACGACCCCGATCCGTTCGGCCACTGACCGGTGACCGGGCTGCCTGACGTCGGGACCCGGGTCAGCCTGCGCTACCGGCTGCCGACGGACTCGTCCCGTCCGCTGACCGACGTGGTGGGCCATGTTGTCGAGGCTGGCGCGGTGGTGCGGATTCGCACAAGGCGCGGCGACATCGTCGCCGTGGCGAGCGAGGACGTCCTTGCTGTGCGCGTCGTCCCCGAGATGCCGGTGCGGACCGGCGAGATACGCAACCTCGAGCACGCCGCAGCGCTGGGCTGGCCCGGAGTGGAGCATCGGTGGTTGGACGGTTGGTTGCTGCGTTTCGGACATGGGGTTACCCGGCGGGCGAATTCTGCGGTGCCGCTGCGCTATTCGTCGCACGCGGAGATCATTGCCGTCCTGGAGTGGTACGCGGCACGCGGCGTGCCCGCACTGGTGTCGGTCCCGGACCGATTGATGCGGCTCCCCGCCGGAGTATCATTCGACGCTGAAAATCTGGTCATGGCAACGGATATCGATGCCGCGGGGTCAGCCGAGTTGCGGATCACCGAGCAGCCCGACGATGACTGGCTGGCGCTTTACCGGCGGGACGTGCCCGTCGACGTGTTGACAGCAGTGGTCGACGGCGAGGTGGCCTTCGGAGAGCTGGCAGGCGCCGCGGTCGGGCGGGTGGTGGTGACGGATGCGCCGGACGGAACCCGTTGGGCGGGAGTGTCCGCGGTGCACGTGTCCGAGACGGACCGCCGTAAAGGTCTGGCGCGCAGACTGTGCGCGGGGCTGCTGGGCTGGGCGCACGACCACGGCGCGACCCGCGCGTACGTCCAGGTGGTCGCCGACAACACCGCGGCCCGCGCGCTGTACGAGTCGATGGGCTTTTGGGTGCACCACCGCTCGCGGTACGTCCGCGCCGAGGACTTACTGTAATTCCATGCGCCTGGCTACCTGGAACGTCAACTCGATCCGCGCCAGGGTCGACCGCGTCGCCGACTGGCTGGAGCGCGCCGACGTCGATGTGCTGGCGATGCAGGAGACGAAATGCTCCGACGCCCAGTTTCCGACCATGCCGTTCGCGGCATTGGGTTATGACGTTGTGCACTGCGGATTCAGCCAGTGGAACGGGGTGGCTATCGCCTCGCGGGTGGGTATCGACGACGTCCAGGTGGGTTTCGACGGCCAGCCGACGTGGAGTGACAAGCCCGAGGTCGAGGCCGCCGCCGAAGCGCGTGCTCTGGGCGCGACGTGCGGCGGGGTCCGCGTCTGGAGTCTCTACATACCCAACGGGCGTTTCGTCGGGTCGCCGCACTATGCGTACAAACTGGAATGGCTTGCCGCGCTTCGGAACACCGCCTCGCTCTGGCTGCAGGACAATCCCTCGGCCCCTATCGCACTCGTCGGTGACTGGAACATCGCACCCGTCGATGACGACGTGTGGGCTGTCGAGGCCTATCGGGACAGCACCCATGTCACCGAGCCCGAGCGCGCGGCGTTCGAAGCGGTCGTCGAGGCCGGGTTCACCGACGTGGTAAGACCTTTCACACCGGGACCTGGGACCTTCACCTACTGGGACTACACCCAGCTGCGTTTCCCGAAGAACCGGGGCATGCGCATCGACTTCATCCTCGGCTCACCAGCGCTCGCGGCGCGTGTCGTTCACGCTGAGATCGCCCGCGACGAGCGGAAGACCGGCAAGGACCGTGTCGGGTCACCCAGCGACCATGCGCCTGTGGTCGTAGATCTGACATGAAAAAGTGGCACCTCCGAGGAGGTGCCACTTTTCGCCCTGAGGAAAGTTATTTCACGTCGACGTAGATGACGTGTCCGGTGACGGTCTGCTGGTAGGTGCGGTCGTTGAAGTCGTCCATGACGGTGGCGCGGATGTCGCTACCCCGGTTGACCCCGACGACGCTGGCCTCCGATAGCGGGGCGTCCGAGAGGCGGTTGACGATGACCCGGTTGCCCTGGGCTTCGAGCCGGCTGATGGTGGCGTCGGCGTTGCCTGCGGTGGGGGCGGCCAGTGCGGGGGCGGCCAGGCCCAGGAAGGTGGCGGACAGCCCGGCGGCGATGGCGGTGGCGATGGTGAGGTTCTTCATTTTCTGCTCTTCCCTGGTGTGGGTCGCAGCCGTGGAGCTAATCACGCGGTTTCGACTGGTGGTGGTGGCTGATCGTGGTGATCTGTCTGCTTAAACCCGCAGTTCACGGCGATAATTCCGCTGGCAGAAATTGACCGGCCGCTGGCAGTACCACAGCACGGCAACTTGTCGGTGGCAGCTGACATACTCGAACACATGTTCGACGTATCGGTGCCGGAGCCCGACCAGCTCGCCGGTCTGTCGGCGGCCGAACTCATCGACGCCGCCCGAGCCGCCGCCCGCGCCGAGAACGCCCTCTGCGCCCGCAAACTGGCGGTGATGGCCGAAATCTTCGTCCGCCGCACCGGCCTGCCCGCCGACGACCGCGAGAACTGGTGGGTCGACCCCGACGCCGCGGTGTCCGCCGAACTGGCCGCCGCCCAGAACATCACCGCCGGCCTGGCCCTGCACCAAACCCACCGCGGCATCGCGCTGCGCGACCGCCTCCCCCACGTCGCCGACCTGTTCCTCCAAGGACTGATCAGCGAACTACTCGTCCGCACCATCGTCACCCGCACCCACCTGATCACCGACCCCGACCTGATGGCCGCCGTCGACGCCGACCTCGCCACCCACATCACCCACTGGGGACCGCGATCGGAAAAGAAGACCGTCATCGCCATCGACGCCCTCGTCGAACGCCACGACCCCCACGGGCTGCGCACCAACTGCGATTGCGACGCCACCCGCGACATCGAATTCGGCTCCCCCACCGACGCACCCGGATACACCAGCGTCTGGGCCCGCATGCTCACCTCCGACGCCGCCACCGCCGAACGCGTCCTCACCGAACTGGCCTACAGCGTCTGCGACAACGACCCCCGCACCATCACCGAACGCCGCAACGACGCCTACGCCGCCCTCCTCGCCGGCATCCCCACCCTGGCCTGCCACTGCGACACCACCGACTGCGAAGCCACCACCCGCCCCCGCCCCCACCGCGACACCACCATCTACGTCATCACCGACACCACCACACCCCCAACCGACGACATCACCAGCAATCCCGAGCCCGAGCCCGCCAAAACGCCTGCGCCGAAGCCCCAGCCGAACGACCTCATCGCGGCATGCACCACACCGGCCTACGTCTTCGGCGCCGGCCTGACCCCCACATCGCTGCTCGGCGAACTCATCGTCGATGGCGCACGCATCCGCGAGATCATCCACCCCGGACAATCCGGACCCGAACCCCGCTACACCCCCTCCCGCGCGCTGGCCAACTACATCCGCTGCCGCGACCTGACCTGCCGCTTCCCCGGGTGCGACCACCCGGCCACCCTCGCCGACATCGACCACACCGTGGCCTACCCGATCGGGCCCACCCACGCCTCGAACCTCAAGTGTCTCTGCCGTTTTCACCACTTACTGAAAACCTTCTGGATCGGCGCCCTCGGCTGGCACGACCGCCAATACCCCGACGGCACCATCATCTGGACCAGCCCAACCGGCCACACCTACACCACCTACCCCGGCAGCCGACTCCTCTTCCCCACCCTCAGTCGTCCCACCGCCACCCTGTGGACCGCAGACCCACCCATCGTCGCGACAAGTGAGAACCGGGGCCAAGCCATGCCCCGACGCCGAAACACCCGCGCCTACAACCGCGCCCGCGCCATCACCGCCGAACGAAAACGCAACGAAACCACCCGCATCACCCGAATCACCGACCAGACAACGGCCGCACTAGCCTCCGACTACGGCAACGACCCACCACCCTTCTAGGAGAGAGACAATGAAAATCCTTGTAGCTACTGGTCATATGCAAGGGGCGCACCCGGGCGACTACCACTTCTGCATCGAGGGAGAACTGGTGTGGGTTCAAGAGCCCTGCGATCGGGACCTCCGCGATCCGGACGGACCCTGCGGGTGCGGGCGCGGGTTCGCCGGTGCTGCATCGCATCGGGCCACGACCACCGCGATGGTCGTAGAGTCCGAGATGAGCCGAGAGGAAGTGGTTCTCGCGTTCAAGACCAGCCTCGACGACGGAGGATGGCCGGAAGAATGGGCCGAGGAGGTTGCCGACGAGAACCTCGAGATCGCAGCGAAGCTTCCGGTCGGCGCGATCGTCACCAGAAAGCTGGAGAACTACTTCCTACGCGGAGCGGTGTTCTAGGCGTCCTCAGGGTCCTCGCCGTATCGGCCGGGACTGAACAGCGAGGCAATCAGGCCGATCACCATCATCACTGCCGCGGCGACGAACACCACGACAAGCCCCGAGTGGAACGGTTCGATGATCAAGTGCGGGAAGAACGTCTGGCCGGTCAGCACCTCGGCATTGACACCCGGCTGCTGCAGAGCGTGATACGGCTCGAGCAACTCGGCGATCGGGTTGTAGCCGAGGAACGCGGCGAACAAGCTTCCGACTGGCGGCAGATCAGCCACCTGTTGGGCGACGCTGGCCGAAACGCCTTGTTCCTGGAGACCACTACTGAGCGCACCTGGCAGCGTGTTGGCCAGTCCAACGATCATGAGCGAGAAGAAGATCCCGATCGACAGCGATGAGCCCGCATTGAAGAACGTTGCACGCACGCCCGACGCCGCGCCTCGTTCCGCGGCGGGCACGCTGGACATGATGGCCGCGGTGTTGGGCGCGGTGAAGATGCCGCCGCCGACACCGTTGAGGAAGATCAGCAGCGCAAATATCCAGTAGTCGAAGTCGACGGGAATCATCACCAGCGCGACGAATGACGCCGCCATCAACCCCATGCCGCCCACCGTCAACGGCCTCGCCCCGTACCGGTCCGACAGCCACCCCGCGATCGGCCCGGCTATCAGGAAGCCCACCGTGATCGGCAGCATGTAGATCGCCGCCCACAAGGGAGTGGACTCGAAGTCGTACCCGCGCAGCGGAAGCCAGATGCCCTGCAGCCAGATGATCAACATGAACTGAAGGCCGCCCCGCCCCATCGACGACATCAGCCCGGCGACGTTGCCCATGCCGAACGCGGCCGAGCGGAACAGCCTGATGTTCACCATCGGCTGCGCCACCCGCAGCTCAACGAAGCAGAAAGCCACCAGCAGCGCCAAGCCTCCGAGGATCGACCCGAGCACCCACGGGTTCGTCCACCCCGTCGTCGACTCCCCGTACGGCTGGATGCCGTACGTGATTCCGGTCAGCAGCACCGTCAGCCCGATCCCGAACGTCAGCGTGCCTGCCCAGTCGAGCTTTCCCGGCGTGCGCACGCCCATCTCGCGCAGCGACCGCACGCTCCAGATGGTGCCCGCCAAACCGATCGGTACCCCGACCCAGAAGATCGCCTGCCAATGCCACTCGGAGAGGACCCCACCGACCAGCAGCCCAAGGAACGACCCGGCGACCGCAGCGACCATGTTGACCCCGAGCGCCATACCCCGCTGATTCGCGGGGAACGCATCGGTCAGGATCGCCGACGACGACGCCATCAGCATCGCGCCGCCGATCCCCTGGATCACCCGCCACGCGATCAGCCAGATCGCGCCACCGTCCAACTGGAACGGATCGAAGGACAGCGCGATGGCCGCGACGGTGAACACCGCGAAACCGACGTTGTAGATCCGCACCCGGCCCAGCATGTCGCCGAGGCGCCCGAACGGCACCACCAGCACGGCCGTCACCACCAGGTAGCCCATCAGCATCCACAGCAGGTAGCTGATGTTGGCCGGGGCCAGCGGGTTCAGTCCGATTCCGCGGAAGATGGCAGGCAGCGAGATGAGCACGATCGACGCATTGATCGTCGCCAGCAGTGTGCCCAACGTCGTGTTCGACAGGACGATCCACTTGTAGTTCGGGCGCTGTACGACCACGCCTTCGGTCGTCCCGTCGATCTCCGTCGCCATTGCCTCACTCACCTCGCCCACGAAAACACATATATTAGCTATTCAAATCATCGCTGGGCAATTCGAGACGTCTACAGACTGTTCCCTGAGGACCGCCGCTGCGCTAGCGTGGCACCCGTCACCAACGCGGGAGCGCGCACTGAGCGCGCTGAGAGGACGGGTGGGCCCGTCGACCGTACGAACCTGACCGGGTAATGCCGGCGTAGGGAGAAACCACCTCATGACATACCTCCCACTCACCTCGCCCGGCCGGACGCCGCTGCGTGTGCTGACCATCGCCGGATCGGATTCCGGCGGCGGGGCAGGGATCCAGGCCGACCTGCGCACGTTCGCGCTGCTCGGCATGCACGGGCTGGTGGCCGTCACCGCAGTCACAGTGCAGAACTCCTTGGGCGTCAAGGGTTTCCACGAGATTCCGCTGGACATCGTGGCCGGCCAGATCGAGGCGGTGGCTTCCGACATCGGACTGCAGGCCGCCAAGACCGGCATGCTCGCGTCGTCGAACATCATCGAGACGATCGCCGATACCTGGGTCGCTCAGGGGCTCGACGGCAGCGTGCCCCTTGTCGTCGACCCGGTCTGCGCATCCATGCACGGCGACCCCCTTCTCCACCCCAGCGCGCTGAATACCCTCAAGGAGAAGCTCTTTCCGCTCGCCACGCTGGTGACGCCGAATCTCGACGAGGTTCGTCTGCTCACCGGAATCGACGTCGTCGACGCCGACACCCAGCGCGCCGCGGCGCGGGCACTGCACGCACTCGGCCCGCAGTGGGCCCTGGTCAAGGGCGGGCACCTGCGCTCGTCCTCGCACAGCCCCGACCTGCTGTTCGACGGATCCGAGTTTCACGAGTTCGATTCCGCCCGTATCGACACCGCCCACGATCACGGCGCAGGCGACACCCTGGCCGCCGCCACCGCCAGCGCCCTGGCGCACGGCTACTCCGTACCCGACGCCGTCGCGCTCGGCAAGCGTTGGGTGACCGAATGTCTGCGCGCGGCATACCCATTGGGCCACGGCCACGGTCCGGTATCCCCCCTGTTCCGGTTGAGCACATGAACCTCGACGAGATCGCGGGCCTACCGCACGAGCCCGACGGCACGCCCGTCGGCGTCGTCGCGTTGACGCACGGGGCAGGCGGCAGCCGCGAATCACCCATGTTGAAAGCCCTCTGCGACGAGTGGGCCCGCCGTGGCTGGCTCGCCGTCCGCTACAACCTGCCGTACCGGCGGCGGCGCCCCAAAGGCCCGCCGTCAGGCTCGTCGGCCGCCGATATCGCGGGCATCGTCGAAGCGGTGGCCGCCGTCCGCACCCTCGCCGACGGACCTGTCGTCGCCGGCGGCCATTCGTACGGGGGGCGGCTGACGTCCATGGCAGTCGCCGACGGTCTGGAGCTCGACGTGCTGACCCTGTTCTCCTATCCGCTGCATCCGCCCGGAAAGCCAGAGCGCGCCCGCACCGAGCACCTGCCGCGCATCACGGTCCCCACCGTGTTCACCCACGGAACCGCGGACGCGTTCGGCACCATCGAGGAAATCCGCCCGGCCGCAGCCCTGATCGACGCCGCTACCGACATAGTCGAGGTCACCGGAGCCCGGCACGACCTCGGCTCCAGGAAACTCGACGTTCCGGCGCTCGCGGTCGATGCGGCGCTTCGGATGCTCGGCTGAGCTATCGTCGCAGCGTGACCGTGCCGCCGGGGCCCCAAGGGCCACCACCTCAGCAGCCGTATGGCATGCCCCCCGGTGGACCCTATGGGCAGCCGCCCGGTGGACCCTACGGACCGCCGCCCGGCGGGCCCTACGGCGCTCATCCACCGCCGCCACCCCTGCCCTATCCGGGACCGGACCAGCCGTATTACACGCAGGCACCGAGAACGAATTGGTGGGCGGTCGTCTCACTGATCTTCGGCGTGATCGGCGGCGTCCTGATCGGCCTCGTCTGCGGCATCGTCGGCCTGAAGAAGGCCAAGGAGTACCAGAACGGCCGCGGCCTGGCGATCGCAGGCATCGTGCTCTCGACGCTGTGGGCGATCGGCCTGGTCATCGTCATCACGCTGGTCGTCAACAGCGACACCGTCACGGCCACCGACGTCAAGGTCGGCGAGTGCCTCGCCGAGATCCCCGACGGCGAGCGCGTGGTCTCGGTCACGACGATCAGCTGCGACGAGCCGCATGCCGGTGAGGTATTCGCGGTGCTGACGATGCCCGACGGCGATTTCCCAGGTGTAGCCGCGGTCGAGGCGTACCACGAGAAATGCAGTCCCCAGCTGGTCAGTTATTCGCCGCAGTCGTTGCGGGACGACGAGGTGCAGCTCTACGTCCTCTACCCGACCGCCGAGACCTGGGAAAACGGTGACCGCGCTGTGACCTGCATCGCAACGCTGGATCCGCCGCGCACGGGGTCTCTCAAAGGCTGAATTTTCACGGACCTCGGGTACCGTTTACGGATGCCTTCGGAGTACTTCGACGCGGTCATCGTGGGCGCCGGGTTTGCGGGTATCGGCGCAGCCATCCAGCTCAAACGGCTGGGTTATGACAACTTCGTCATCCTGGACCGGGAGGACGACCTGGGCGGGACGTGGCACGTCAATCGCTACCCCGGCCTGGCGGTGGACGTACCCACCACCACCTACTCGTACTACTTCGAGCCGAACCCGAACTGGTCACGGCTGTACTCCACTGGCGACGAGATCAAGCAGTACGCCCACGATGTCGCCGACAAGTACGACGTGCGCCGCCACATGCGGTTCAGCACGAGCGTCGAGAGTGCCCGCTGGGATGAGGAGGCGCAGCTGTGGAGCGTCGCGCTGAGCGGCGGCCAGACCATGTCGACGCGGTATCTCATCACCGCCACCGGCTTTCTGTCCCAGCCGCACATGCCCGACATCCCCGGCATCACCGAGTTCGACGGCCGCATCATCCACACCACCGCGTGGGACGACTCCTATGACCCGTCGGGCGAACGGGTCGGCATCATCGGCACCGGCGCCACCGCCGTTCAGCTCATCCCGGAGTTGGCGAAAAAGGCAGCCGTTCTCACCGTGTACCAACGGACACCGATCTGGGTGATACCCAAGATCGACTTCAGATTCTCCGAGCGGGCCAAGCGGCTCTTCGCGCGGATACCCGCAACCCAACGGCTGATTCGGTCCATCACCGACACCATCTACGAGGTCGTGGTGTCGGTGGGCGTGGTGCACTACCGGTTGAGCCGGGGCCGGTACAACGTCGCCGCAGGCGACCTCGCCAAGATCCAGCGGTTCGTGACGATCCGCGACAAGGAACTGCGGGCAAAGCTGACTCCCGACTACGACTTCGGGTGCAAGCGCCCCACCTTCTCCAACACCTACTACCGGACGTTCACCAAGCCGCACGTCCATCTCCAGGACAACGGAATCGCCCGCATCGAGGCCGACGGCATCGTTGCCAACGACGGCACCAAGACCGTCGTCGACACTCTGGTGCTGGCAACCGGCTTCGACCTGTGGGAGGCCAACTTCCCGGCCATCGAGGTCGTCGGACGCAAGGGCCGCAATCTCGGCAAGTGGTGGCGTGATACCAGATTCCAGGCCTACCAAGGCATTACGATGCCGCTCTTCCCCAACTTCCTGTCGTTGGCCAGCCCCTATGCCTTCCTCGGGTTGAACTTCTTCAACTCCATGGAATATCAGATGCGGCACATGGAGCGGCTGTTCGGTGAGATGAAGCGCCGTGGTGCAACAACTTTCGAGGTCACCGCGGAAGCCAACACCCGGTATCTGGATCGCATGACGCAGCTGCTCGGCAATTCGTTGTTCACCAACGCCGACTGCGCATCGTCGCGGTCCTACTACTACAACCCCAATGGGGAGCCCTCGCTGCTGCGGCCCACATCGACACGTACCGCGCTTCGCGAGGCGTCCGACTTCCCGATCAGCGACTACGCCATCGTCTAGGATTCAGCTGTGTCCAAAGATAATTCGCGTGCCGCCAGTGTTGCCGGGCTAGCCCTTGCCGGGACAGGTCTGTCCCACTTCGTCGTCCCGCAGCTCTATGAGGGCTTCACCAAGCCGGCCTTTCCGACGAACACCAGGCAGCACGTGTACATCGACGGGGCCATCGAGACCACCGTCGGACTCGGACTCGCTGCACAGAAGACCCGCAAGCTGGCCGTCGTCGGGCTGGTCCTTTACCTGGTCTACGTGGCAGCCAACATCGTCCGCAATCGGTAGGGATCGTGCCCGACGAGTCGGCTCTGCGCCGGCGGCTCGGGACGTTCGACACCGTCACGCTGGGTCTCGGGTCCATGATCGGGGCCGGGATCTTCGTCGCGCTCGCACCGGCGGCTGCCGCAGCGGGCACCGGCCTGCTCATCGGCTTGGCGGTGGCCGCGGTGGTGGCGGTGTGCAACGCGATGTCCTCCGCGCGGCTGGCGGCGCGATACCCGGAGTCCGGCGGCACCTACGTCTACGGGCGCGAGCGACTCGGTCCGTTCTGGGGCCACGCCGCGGGGTGGAGTTTCGTCGTCGGCAAGACAGCGTCGTGCGCGGCGATGGCACTGACCGTGGGTTACTACGTCTGGCCTGCCCACGCCAACGCGGTGGCGGCCGGGTCGGTGATCGCGCTGACAGCGTTGAGCTACACCGGCATTCAACGATCAGCGGCGCTCACCCGTGTCATCGTGGCACTGACGCTCGCTGTACTGGCCATGGTGGTGGTCGTCATCCTCGGATTCGGTGGCACCGACGGATCGCGACTTTGGCTTGCCCCCGACATCACCCTGTACGGCGTCCTGCAGGCCGCCGGGCTGTTGTTCTTCGCGTTCGCCGGCTACGCCCGCATCGCGACACTCGGTGAGGAGGTTCGTGATCCGGCGCGCACCATCCCCCGCGCGATCGGGTTGGCGTTGACCATCGCCCTGGTCGTCTACGCGGTCGTCGCGGTCGCAGTGGTCGGCGAACTGGGTGTCACCGGGTTGGCGGAGGCAACCGCGCCACTGTCCGATGCGGTGCGTGCCGCCGGCTTTCCGGCCCTCGCACCGGTGGTCAGCATCGGCGCGACCGTCGCCGCGCTGGGTGCACTGCTGGCGCTGCTGCTCGGGGTGTCGCGGACGGCGCTCGCGATGGCACGCGATCGCCACCTCCCCCGGGCGCTGGCCGCGGTGCACCCCCGGCACGGCACGCCGCACCGCGCCGAAGTGGCCGTCGGCATCGTGGTCGCAGTCGTCGCGGGGGTGATCGATGTGCGCAGCGCGATCGGTTTCTCGTCCTTCGGCGTGCTGCTCTACTACGCGATCGCGAACGCGTCGGCATGGACTCTCGGTGGCCGTGTCGTGCCGGCGCTCGGATTGATCGGCTGTCTGACCCTGGCGTTCACGCTTCCGCCTGCGTCTGTGCTGGCCGGGACGGCGGTCATGCTTGTCGGCGCAGTCGCGTACACAACTGGCGGCGTTCACCGGCATGGTGTGTAGTCGCTGCATGGCGTTCACTTGGCAGCATGTGGATTCGAAGGCCGATCCGGACTTCGTCGTCGCCCCCGATGAACGGCTGAGCTGGCCGCGCACACTTGGCCTGGGTGCCCAGCACGTGGTCGCGATGTTCGGTGCCACCTTCCTGGTCCCCGTCCTCACCGGCTTCCCGCCCGCCACCACGCTGCTGTTCTCCGGCGTCGGCACCCTCCTGTTCCTGGTCATCACCGGCAACCGGCTGCCCAGCTATCTGGGCTCCAGCTTCTCGGTCATCGCTCCCGTCACCGCGGCGGTGGCGTCGCAGGGCACCGGCAGCGCACTGGGCGGCATCGTCGCGGTCGGCGTGCTGCTCATGCTCGTGGGCGGCATCGTCCACGTCGTCGGCACCCGCTGGATCGACCTGACGCTGCCGCCCGTCGTGACGGGCGCGATCGTCGCGCTGATCGGGTTCAACCTGGCGCCCGCGGCGAAGGCCAATTTCGAAAAGGGCCCGTTACTCGGGCTCGTGACGCTGGTGCTGCTCGTCGCCGTCCTGGCGTTCTTCCGGGGCATGATCGGCAGACTCGCGATCTTCCTCGCGGTGACCGCGGGCTACGTGCTCGCGCTCATCCTCGGCGACGTCGACACGTCAGGCATCGCGGCGGCGCCGTGGGTCGGCCTGCCCGAGTTCCACACCCCGACGTTCTCGCTGTCAGTACTTCCGCTGTTCCTGCCCGCAGTCATCGCGCTGATCGCGGAGAACATCGGGCACGTCAAGTCGGTGGGGCAGATGACCCGCACCGACATGGATCCGCTGATGGGCCGCGCACTGGCCGCCGACGGGGTCGCGACGACGCTGGCCGGCTTCGGCGGCGGGTCCGCGACGACGACGTATGCCGAGAACATCGGTGTGATGGCGGCGACCCGCGTGTATTCGACCGCCGCGTACTGGGTGGCGGCAGTCGTGGCGATCGCCCTGTCGCTGTGTCCCAAGGTGGGCGCGGTGATCGTGGCGATCCCGTCCGGTGTACTCGGCGGCGCGACGGTCGTGCTCTACGGCCTCGTCGGCATCCTGGGCGTGCGGATCTGGCTGACCAACCACGTCGACTTCGCCAAGCCGATCAACCAGATGACCGCCGCGATCCCGCTGATCCTCGGCATCGCCGACTTCACTTGGAGCGCAGGAAGTCTCACATTCACCGGCATCGCGCTCGGGTCGATCGCCGCACTGCTCATCTACCACGGCATGCGGTTGCTCGGGTTCAGGCAGGGTCGAGAAGCGCCGACAATGACCCGCTGAATCTCGCCGGCGGCTAAGGCGTATGCCGGTGCCGCTGGTCACGAGCAGGCACCCCGTTGACTCCCTCGATCGACTGCGCGTAGGTACCGACCACGAACGCGGCCGCCGACGCCATGATCCCCAGGGCGGCCCGGTCGACGTTGTCGATCGTGTCGCCGCGCGTGTGGTAGTTCGGGTCGAAGGCCACTCCGGCCTTGCCGCCCCAAAGCCGGGCCTGCACCTCGGTTTTGCGCTGCGACGACCCGGTTGTCAGGCCGCCGACGGGAATGCCTGCGGCCAGGAAGGGGCCGTAGTCGGTGTTGCGTTGTAGTGGGATGTCCGCAGGCCGCACGCCCGCCAGGTTGAGGTGTCCGGCCAGCAGCCGTTCGATTCCTGCTGAGCCCTCCGGGACAGGGAACACTTCCCCTGTCTGCGTGGACTGGTCGCCGTCATCGGTGAAGTAGCCGGGGTTCGGCGAACCCAGCATGTCGAAGTTCAGGTACAGCGCGATGCCGTCGAGCTGCTCTTTGTTCAGCGAATGCAGGTACTTCTTGGAGCCGTCCCTCGAGACCTCCTCGGCTCCCCAGAATGCGAACCGGACAGCGTTCGAGGTCTGGGGTTCACCGCCGAGCTGCAACGCGGTCTCCAGCACCGTGGCCACCCCGGAGCCGTTGTCATTGATACCAGGACCGGACCGCGGGCTGTCGAGGTGCGCGCCGACCATGATCACATTCGTGTCGTCGCCGGTTTTGGTCTGCGCGATGACATTTCGCGATGTGGTCATGACCGGTACGTTGTCCAGGACCAGCGTGACGGGTGACTCGGTCCTGCGCAGAGCGGCGTCGGCGGACGGATCGATCACGCCGACCGGCACAGTCAGGTCGTTGTAATAGCCCGCCGAGAACAGCGTCGGCGGGGTGGCGACGGGCCGCGCCGGGGTGGCCTGGCTGACCACCAGCATCCCGACTGCGCCTTTCGAGACGGCAACCCTCTGTTTGTCGACGATCGAGCACCCGGTGTCGTCGACGACGGCGATGGCCTTGGCAACCGACACGTTTCCGTAGTCCGCGGCCGCGCAGCCGGCGGCACGGCGGGGCCGCAGGGTGATGGCCTTCAAGCCACCCCGCGGTGTCGTCAACAGCAGTGAGGCCTGGTCGACTCTGAAATTACGGCCGGCGACCGTCAGCACCGGTTTGCCACCCTCGGAGCCCGAGAGCCGTTCGAACTCCGGCGTCTGCACGTCGAACCCCTTGTCGCGCAACAGCTGTGCCACGTAATCCACGCTGGCCTGGTAGCCAGACGAACCGTCGGCGCGGTTCCCGTCGTTGGCGTCGGCGATCTCCTGCAGTTTGACGAGGTGCTGGTAGACGCCGTCGATGGTCACCTTGCCTGCCAGTTCGGGGCCGAGGTCCACCGGCGGTGGCGCAGGGTCTGATTTACACGACACCACCAGTGCGCATACCACGGCCAGCATCGCTTTCCGCCGGCGGGACCTCATGGTGTGGTCAGCCGGTGACGGGTACGGTCCTGGCGCTCCGGAATTCCGTTGCGCCCGCGTTGATCCTGGGCGTACAGGCCGACGGTGTAGCCGACGCCGCTTCCGTGGATCTGTATCGCCGTCTCGTCGATGTTGTCGATCGTGTCGTCGGCCTTGTGGTAGTTCGGGTCGAACGGCCGGTCGGCCTCGCCGCCCCACACCTCGGCCTGCGAGGCCGACTTCTTCTCTTCACCACCCGAGAACAGGCCTCCAGCAGGGATTCCCGCGTTGGTGAAACCTTCGTAGTCGGAGCGGCCGTCGAACGAGGTGTCCTCTGCCGGCTTGCCCGCGCGGTCGAGGTAGGCGACCAGCGTGCGCTCGAGCCCGGCGGACCCCTCCGGCACCCGGGGCACACCTGCGCTTGCGTCGGGCGGTGCCGACTGGTCACCGTCGTAGGTGAAGTAGGCCGGGTTGGGCGAACCGAGCATGTCGAAGTTCAGATACAGCGCAATGTCCCTGAGCGCATCGAGGTCGAGCGAGCCGAGGTAGTCGGCGGACCCGAGCAGACCGTCTTCCTCGGCTCCCCAGAAGCCGAATCGCACGGCGTTGGCCACCTGGGGTGAACTTCCCAGTTGCACTGCTGTTTCCAGCACCGCCGCGACGCCGGAGCCGTTGTCGTTGATGCCGGGGCCCTCCGGAACACTGTCGAGATGGGCCCCGACCATGACGACATCGGTGGTGGACCCGGTCTTCGTCTGCGCGATGACGTTGCGTGTCTTCTCGACGCGCACGCCGGCATTGAGGGTGATGACTGCGGGTGCGCCGGACCGCCCGCGGAGTTGCTCCCCCGCGGCCTTGGTGATACTGACCACCGGAATCCGCACGTTCGTCGAGTCCCCCAGGGTGCCCCCCGCCATATCCGGACCGTCCTCGTTGTTGGCGACGATCAGCGCCACCGCACCACGTCCGGCGGCCACCGACTGCTTCTGCCCGAACGGGCATGATCCCCGGTCCACCAGCACGACCGCGCCCTCGACCTGCAGACCATCGTAGTCACCGGCCGTGCACCCTGGAGTGTCCTCGGAGCGGGCCACCAGGATCGGCCCCGATACGCCCGCACCTTCGGTTCCGATGGTGTACTCCATCGGCCTGGCCTCGACCTTGTCGCCCGCGACGGTCAGCGATGGCGCGTCGGCCCACGGGATCTTGACTTCGAACTCCGGAGTCTCGACATCGAAGCCCTTGTCTCGCAAGGTATCAGCGACATAGTCCGCGCTCGCCTCGTAACCGGGGGTGGCGAGGGCGCGGTTGCCGTCGTTGGCGTCGGCGATCTCCTGGAGCTTGGTCAGGTGCGCCATCATCGCGTCCGAGGTGACCTTCTGCGCCAGCTCGTCAGCGAACTCGGTGGCGGCTGTCGGATCCTGAACCGGATGCGGTGCCGGATCCGGTTCGCGGCTACAGCCGCCGACTGTCAGGAGGACGACGGCCAGCACGGCCGCGACTTTGGTCCGGGTCACGGGCTCCACGTTAGCGTGGCCCCTGGCGCTCACCGAGATAGTCCAGGACCGCCTCCGCAGTGACTTCGGGACGCTCGATCTGCAGGAAATGTCCGGCCGACGGGATCGTCACCACCCGGCTTCCCGGTGGCAGCACATCGGTGACCGCCTCGGCATACCCGGCCTGCATGGCGCCGTCCTGCAGACCCTGCAGGTGCAGGATGGGCACTCGGGGAACCGCGAAGCACCATTTGTGAAGGTCGGCATACAGCGGCGCAGGGCGGGACGGGCGGACCATTGCCCGGTAGTAGGACACCGCGGCCCGGCGGTGTGCCGGGCTCGGCAGTGCCGCCAGCGCGTCGTCGAGTTCGGTGTCGGTGTCATACCCTGTAGGCCCCCAGTCCCGCCACAGCCTCGGGATCACCCTGGGCAGCACGCGCTCGGGCAACCCGGGCAGCTGGAAGAAAAGGATGTACCAGCTGTTGCGCAGCTGGCGCGGCGTCATGCGCAGCTGACGACCGAGCGAACCGCGGGTCTTGATGATCGCGCCCACCGGCGGCACCGCCATCGAGATGTGCTCGGCGAACGGGGAATCCGGGTAGGCGGCGACGGCGCAGGCGGTGAAGGCGCCCCAGTCGTGGCCGATGAGCACGGCGTCGTCGGGCGCGCCCAGCGCCAGGTGGACGGCGAGCGCGTCGTGCATGAGCGCCCCGATGTGGTAGTCGCCGTCGGGCGCCGGGCCGGTCGGGGCGTAGCCGCGGGCGAACGGGGCGACGACCCGCATGCCGCGTTCGGCAAGCAGCGGAGCCAGTTTGCGCCAGCCCCACGCACTGTCGGGAAACCCGTGCAGGCACAACACCAGCCGGCCGTCTGCCGGACCCCATGACAGCGCGGTCACGTCCAGGTGCGGCAGGCTCAGCTTCAATACGTCAGGGTCGGTCACGGTTCCTCCAAACCAGTGGGTGGATCACGCGTCTCGGCGCTCGACCGTGACGAGGGCCGCGACGAACACGATGGCGACCACCGCGGCGAAGTAGCCGAGCGAACCCAGAGTGCCCCAGCGCCAAGCGAACTCGGGGAACAGCCATTGCACCTCGAGGAACCGGAAGACGTTGGCGAACGGCAGGTACGGGCCGATTTCCCAACGGCGGCCAGGCACGTTGGCCAACAGCGGCTCGACCAGCAGTGGCCACAACAGCAGGACCGTCACCGCGCCTGCCGTGTGCCGCAGTAGCGCGGCGACGGCGACGGCGAGCGCTGCCGCCAGCGCAGCGTACAGCGCGATCGCGGCCGCGAATCCGCCCGTGCCTGCCAGTGTCAGGCCGTCACCCACCCCTGGTGCGGCGAACAGCCGCGCCACCAGCACGGATCCGGCCACCATGAGCGCCGCCGCCACCGCCGAGAACACCGCGGCGACAAGCGCTTTCGCGCATATCACCAGCATCCGGCCGGGTGTCACCATGAACGTGGTGGCGATCAGCCCGCTGCGATATTCGCCGGTCAACGTCATCGCCGAAACGATCATCAGCACCGGGACGCCGAACACCGCGACGCCGAGCGCCGCCTCGGAAGCGGTCAGCCGCGCATAGTCGTAGGCGACCGAAGCCTGCAGCGCGGCCAGCCCGAAGCTCAGCATCGCCGCGGCAGCAGACGCCCACAGCGGAGAACGCAGGGTCGTCAGCTTGATCCGCTCGGCGTCGACGACCGCGCAGGCACGACGGATCACCGGGGCCTGCCCCGATACTCGGTGGCGTCGTCGGTCAGCGCCAAGTAGGCCTGTTCCAGCGAAACCTGTTGGGAACTGAGCTCGTGCAGCGCGATCGAGTGACGCGCGGCGAGGTCTCCGACGGCCTCGGTCGTGGTACTCCGCACCGTCAGCGCCGTGCCGTCCTGCTGCACGGCCAGCCCAGCCGCGGTGAGCACGGTGTGCAGATCGTCCAGCCGCGGGCTGCGCACCCGCACGGCGGCCCCGCCGGAGCGCCCGACGAAATCGGTGACCGTGGTCGACACGATCAGGCGACCCTTGCCGATGACGACGAGTCGGTCGGCGGTGTTGGCCATCTCCGACAGCAGATGGCTGGACACCAGCACGGTGCGGCCGTCGGCCGCCAACGTGCGCATCAACGTGCGGACCCAGTGAATGCCTTCAGGGTCAAGGCCGTTGACCGGCTCGTCGAACAGCAGCACCGGAGGGTCGCCGATCAGCGCCGCCGCGATGCCCAGCCGCTGGCTCATCCCCAGCGACAGCGTCCCTGCCCTCGCCCCCGCCACCGCGGTCAGGCCGACCATCCCCAGTACCTCGTCGGGGCGCGTCTTCGCGATGCCGTTGGTGGCGGCGATCCAGCGCAGATGGTTACGCACTGTGCGGTTCGGATGGACCTGCCTGGCGTCCAGCAGTGCGCCGACCGTGTGCAACGGATCGGCCAGCTGCCGATAGGCCTTGCCGTCGATCGTGGCGGTGCCCGACGTGGGATGGTCGAGGCCGAGGATCATCCGCATCGTGGTGGTCTTGCCCGCCCCGTTCGGGCCGAGGAATCCGGTCACGACACCGGGTTCGATCGTGCAGGTCAGCCCGTCGACTGCGCGGTTCGACCCGTAAGTCTTTGTCAGAGCGCTCAGTTCGATCACGCGCGCGCCTCGGACACCACCAGGTCGGCCACCGCGCGCATCCCGTCGGCGTTGGGATGCAGCGGCGCGGGCCGTCCCGGCAGGGGCCAGCCGAACCTGGTGGTCCAGGGCAGAGCCGACCAGGCGTGGTGGTCGCGGCTGGCCTCGGCGGCGCGCACCAGCCCGCACCCGGTGGCCGCCGCCGCATCGGCCGTGAGCTGTTCCAGCGTGGTGGCGATATGCCTGCCGAGCGTGACGTCGGCATCGCGCAGTGGTGGCGCGCCCCCGAACCCGGCAGCAGCGTCAAGTAATCGACGAACAGTACGGCGGCCTGCGGCGACCGTCGGCGGACCTCGCGGCCCACCTCGATCAGCGCGCTGCCCGCCTCGGCGAGAGCGAGGTAGCGCGCCGCCGGATCGAGCATGTCCCGCAACCGGCCTCCGAGCAGCGGCACCGACCGGCACAGCCGGGGCAGGCCCGCCGCGAACAACATCGGGACGTAGCCGGCGTCGTTGCCGCCGATCGTCACCGTCACCAGTGTCTCGGTGCCGTCGAGCGCGTGGATCTGCGGCGGTGCTCCCCGCTGGGCTTCGGACAGCACGTGGGCGGTCGTCGCCCCGGAGAAGGTGACGTCGACGAGGTCGAGACCGAGCGCGTCGGCCACCAGGTGTGGATAGTTGCGCGCCGACCGGCCGGCCGCCCGTGGCGACCCTGGCGCCCGCGGTCTGATCCCCGGCCCGGCAGCCATCGAACTGCCCAGGGCGACATATCGTTTCATCACAGGGTCGGACTTGATGCCTGCGCCCAGAATCTTTTCGGGATGCGGCCCGCCGAGCGGGCGAGGTATCCGGCCCTGACGGCGGCCGACATCGCTGCGGCCATCGCGGGCGGATCCGCGGCGCGGGTGACGGCGCTGGCCAGCAGCACGGCGTCGCACCCGAGCTCCATGGCCAGCGCGGCGTCGCTCGCGGTACCGATGCCCGCGTCGAGAATCACCGGCACGCCTGCCGCCTCGACGATCATCTCGATGTTGTGCGGGTTGGCGATGCCGAGACCGGTACCGATCGGTGAGCCGAGGGGCATGACCGCGGCGCAGCCCGTCGCCTCCAAGCGCCGCGCCAGCACCGGGTCATCATTGGTGTAGCGGCAACACCACGAATCCGTCGTCGACCAATTGCTCTGCAGCCCTGATTAATTCGACAACATCGGGGAGCAGCGTCCGCTCGTCGGCGATCACCTCGAGCTTGACCCAGTTCGTCTGCAGGGCTTCGCGGGCCAATTGCGCGGTCATCACCGCCTCGGCCGCGCCACGACACCCGGCCGTGTTGGGCAACGGGGTGATACCGAGGCGGGTCAGCAGATCCAACACCCCGGTGCCGCCTTCGGCGTCGACACGCCGCATCGCGACCGTGGTGAGCTCCGTGTCCGACGCGATCAAGGCGGCCTCGAGCACCGCCAGGCTAGACGCGCCGCCGGTGCCGAGGATCAACCGCGAATTGAATTCCCGGCCTGCGATGGTCAGCTTCTGCGTCGTGAAATCAGCCACCCTGCACCGCCGTCACCACTTCAACCTTCGCTCCATCCGTCAATGCGGTATCCCACTGTGAGCGCGGGACCACGGCCCAGTCCACCGCGACGGCGATCCCTTTCTCCGGGAAGCCCATCCGATCGAGCAGTGCCGCGACCGTCGTGCGGTCGTCGACATCCACCGCCTCGTCGTTCACCGTCACCTTCATCGCGCCACCCCCTCCAACTCTGCACCAGCCAGTTCGGCGGCGATCGTCGCCGCCGTCCATGGCGCCAGCAGGAATCCCGACCGCCCATGTCCCGCGGCGACCAGTGTGCGCTCGTCGAGCCTGCGAACCAGCGGCAGATTGTCGGGTGTCATCGGACGCAAACCCGCTGCGGCCTCGGCGAACTCGTACTCGCCCAGTGCCGGCAGCACAGTGCACGCGTCGTCGAGCAGGTCCCGCACGCCGTTGACCGCGGGCGCGGTGTCGCGCCCGTGTTCGTACTGGGTCGCGCCGACCACCACGCCGTCGGCGCGCGGCACCATGTACACCTGCCGTCCACGCACCCGGGCCCGAACCACCCGCTGGGGCACCGGCAGGCATCCGGGGCGCCAGCGCAGCCGGAGCACCTCCCCCTTGACCGGGCGTACCGGTAGCCCGGGCCACAGTGCGGGCGCGTCGATGCCGTTGGCGATCACGACCGTGTCCGCGGCAGTCAGCTGGGTCAGTGAGCCCACCGGCGGCGCCCACTCGACACCGAGTTGTTCGCACTGTTGCGCGAGCGCCGCCACGACGGCGCGGTTGTCGACAGCCAGCTCGGTCTCCGCGAGGAATCCATGCCGAATGCCCTGCGCCAGAAGGGGTTCGATGTCGCGGGCTGAGCTCGTCAACGTCACCGGATGTCCCTGCCCGGACAGCCAGGTCGCCGACCGTCTTCAGGTCGGCGGCATCGGCCTGGTCGACGGCCACCACCAGTGACTGGCGTGCGGTGACCACCTCGCGCGGCAGACTCTCCAGAAAAGACTCGTGCCACAGCCGAAGTGACTCCAGGCCGAGCTGGAGCAGCCGTTCCTCGCCGGGCCAGCCCTCACTGTGCGGTGCCAGCATCCCGCCGGCGACCCACGAGGCACCCGGCTCGGCGGTGCGGTGTACCCGGACGGTCCAGCCGTCCTGCGCGGCACGACGGGCGACGGCCAGCCCGATGACACCGCCGCCGACGACAGCCAGCGACCGGTGAGTGTGGGCTGGCATCGCATACTCCCTTCGCCGGCATGACCCGGATCAGGTGTGACGGTAAGAGCCGGCCGGCTCACTCTCAGTCCCCGAACCCGGGACTCCCGTGTGGTCGGTTACCAGACTACGTGGCTGCGACGCTAGCGTTCGAGAGTGCCCAAATCCTCCGGAGTGGCCGGCGCCTCGTTGTACCTGTGCACCGACGCCCGCCGCGAACGCGGTGACCTGGCCGAGTTCGCCGACGCGGCGCTCGCGGGCGGCGTCGACGTCATCCAGCTCCGTGACAAGGGTTCGCCCGGGGAGCAGCGGTTCGGCCCGCTGGAGGCACGCGAGGAGATCATTGCGCTCGAGGTCCTCAGCGATGCCGCCCGCCGTCACGGCGCGCTGCTGGCGGTCAACGACCGCGCCGACATCGCGCTGGCGGCCGGCGCCGACGTGCTGCACCTCGGCCAGGACGACCTGCCGCTGACCGTTGCACGCCGCATCGTCGGCCAGACGATCCTGGGCCGCTCGTGCCACGACATCGACCAGGTCAACGCCGCAATCGGGGCTGAGGAGGTCGACTATTTCTGCGTGGGACCGTGCTGGCCGACGCCGACCAAGCCGGGGCGCCCGGCGCCGGGACTGGACCTGGTGCGCGCGGCCGCCGCGCTCGGTACCGACAAGCCGTGGTTCGCGATCGGGGGAATCGACGCCGAGCGGCTGCCCGAGGTGCTCGACGCGGGCGCGCGGCGGGTGGTCGTGGTACGGGCGATCACGGGAGCCGACGATCCGGAGGCGGCCGCCCGGCAGCTCGCCGGGATTATCGGCGCGGCGGGTTGACCTGCAGCGGCATCGCCGCCGTCACCTCGCGCAGCCGGTCCCAGCTCGCGGCGAACCCCGGGTGCAGCGGCAGATCTGTCACCTCGTCCTCGGCGACCCAACGCAACTCGGAGCTCTCCCGGTTGGGCACGGTGTCCAGCAGCCCGTCCGCATCGGCGATGACGGTCGTGTACGTCCAGCCCACCACCTCGGCCGTGACCACGGTGGTCCGCACGGTCAGCTGATCTGCGGGTAGGCCGGCTTCCTCGTGGGCTTCGCGCACCGCCGCCTGCTCGACGGTCTCGTGGCTGTCCCGAGCGCCACCGGGTAGGCCCCAGGTACCGCCCTGATGGCTCCACGGCGCCCGGTGCTGAAGCAGCACCGCGGCCGATCCGTCGGGTCGTAACGCGCGCAACAGAAGTCCGGCGGCACCGTATCTACCCCAGTAGGCAGCACCACCGGCAGACACCACCCAGCCGTCACCGTCCCCGCGCACCGGTTCAGGATAGGTAACCAACGGCCGAATCGGGGAAGCCACGGCGCGCAGAATCCGCACACGCCGCCCCAGCAGCTCTTAGAATTCCCTCATAGAATCGTGCCTATTAGAGTTCGACCGACCGCCGGAGAGATCGAGACCAAGATGAGGTCCGCGCAGACGTGACTGTGGAGTTGGCGCACCCCTCGACCGAACCTCTTGCGTCTCGGTCGCCGACGGCGCCGTCGCACCCACGATGGTGGTTCCTCTGGACGACGCCGGGTCGCATCTTCAGCATCGGGTTGGCGCTCGCCGCGCTCGTGATCGCCAGCGCGTTCGCGACGTCCACGACCATCAACGACCGCCAGCAGGCACTGACCACTGTGCTCAACCACACCGAGCCGTTGTCGTTCGCCGCCGGTCAGCTCTACACCACCCTGTCGGTGGCCGATGCCGCCGCGGCCACCGCGTTCATCGCCGGCGCAGAGCCGCGTGCGGTGCGGCAGCGCTACGAACAGGCCATCACCGACGCGTCGGTGGCGGTGACCAGGGCGTCCAGCGGGCTCATCGAGGAGCCGCTGGTGCAGTTGCTCGGCCGGATCAACGCGCGACTGGCCGTGTACACCGGGCTGGTCGAGACCGCCAGGACCAACAACCGGGCCGGCAATCCAGTCGGTTCGTCCTACCTGTCGGAAGCCTCGGCGCTGATGCAGCAGCAGATCCTGCCCGACGCGCAGCGGCTCTACGAGGAGACCTCGGCCCGGGTGGACGTCGAGACCACCGCATCGACCCGGATTCCGGCACCGGTGATCCTGGTGGTCGTCGCGACGCTGTTGTTCGGCGCGTTCGCCAACCGCTGGTTGGCCAAGCGGACCAGGCGCCGGGTCAACATCGGATTCGTGGCGGGCGGGCTCGCGGTGCTGATCATGTTGATCTGGGTCGGCACCGCTCTGGTGATCTCGACGACCGACAGTCGCAGCGCCAAGGAGACCGCGGCGGAGTCGCTCAAGACGGTGACCACGCTGGCGATCACCGCCCAGCAGGCCCGGGCCGACGAGACGCTGTCGCTGATCCGGCGCGGCGACGAGGACGTCCGCAAGCAGTCGTACTACCAGCGCATCGACGGCA
Organism: uncultured Actinomycetota bacterium; assembly: GCA_963796545.1. Classification (GTDB taxonomy): domain Bacteria; phylum Actinomycetota; class Actinomycetes; order Mycobacteriales; family Mycobacteriaceae; genus Mycobacterium. The sequence goes on from CAWCMF010000017.1 coordinate 168,390, forward strand.
TGAAGCAGCAGCTCGCCCGCTACCTGGCGCAGGACGATTCGATCGACAAGACCGATCTGGCGGACGCCGACAAACTCCTGGACCGGTGGCGCGCCGCCGACGACCGGATCACCGCCTACATCGCCGTCGGCAACTATCAGGCAGCCACGCAGGTGGCGCTCGGCACCGGCGAGGACGACGCGACGCCCGCGTTCGACAGGCTCGACGAGGCGTTGACGAAGGGCATCGAACAGAGCCGCAACCAACTGCGGAACGACATCATCAACGCCCGCCGGGTGCTGTCGGGCGCGACGGTGGGCGCCGCGGCACTGTCGATCATGGCGGCCATCGCGGTGGCGTTGGGCATCTGGCCGAGACTCAGCGAGTACCGCTGATGAGCGCTCGCGCGAAGAAGAGACAACAGCTGATGAGCGCTCGCGCGAAGAAGAGACAGATGCTGATGGCGATGCGTAGGTGGAGCGCGCCGCTGGCCGCGGCACTGATCCTTGGTGGGTGCGGACAGGCATCGCCGGTGGTCCCGACACCCGTCGTCACGCTGGCGCCGCCCACCCCGGCCGGTCTGCAGGAACTTCCGCCCGAGTCGGCGCGCCCGGCCACCGCGGCCGATGACGACTGTGACCGCAGGGCCAGCCTGCGCCCGTTCGACACCAAGGAGGAAGCTGACAAGTCCGTGGCCAACATCAAGGCCCGCGGCAGACTGATCGTCGGCCTCGACATCGGTAGCAACCTGTTCAGCTTCCGCGACCCGATCACCGGCGAGATCACCGGGTTCGACGTCGACATCGCCGGCGAGATCGCCAGGGACATCTTCGGCACGCCGTCGCAGGTGGAGTACCGGATCCTGTCATCAGCAGACCGGATCGCCGCACTGCAGAACAATCAGGTCGACGTGGTCGTCAAGACCATGACCATCACCTGTGAGCGCAAGAAGCTGGTGAACTTCTCCACGTCCTACCTGTCCGCCAGCCAGCGGATCCTGGCTCCTCGGGACTCCGACATCCGGCAATCGTCGGACCTGTCGGGCAAGCGGGTGTGTGTCGCGAAGGGGACGACGTCCCTGGAGCGCATCCAGCAGATCACCCCGCCACCGCTGGTCGTCGGCGTGGTCACGTGGGCCGACTGCCTGGTCGCGCTGCAACAGCGCCAGGTCGACGCGGTGAGCACCGACGATTCGATCCTGGCCGGGCTGGTGTCCCAGGACCCCTACCTGCACATCGTCGGGCCGTCGCTCAACGAGGAGCCCTACGGCATCGGCATCAACCTGGAGAACACCGGCCTGGTCCGATACGTCAACGGCACCTTGGAACGAATCCGCCGCGACGGCACCTGGAACACGTTGTACCGCAAGTGGTTGACCGTGCTGGGGCCCACGCCTTCGCCTCCGGCAGCGAGGTATTCGGACCGATGACCGAACCCACCGACATCGACACCTCAGCCGATCCTGACGAGGGCCCCGGGACCCAGCCCGCGAGTCTCGACGACCTCAGCAATATGGATTCCATGGCGACGATGCGGCCGATGGCCACGCAGGCCGTGTTCCGCCCCAACTTCGACGACGACGACAGCGACGCGCTGCTGCACACCGGCGACACCGAGCCGCAGGACCAGACGACGACGCTGACCCGCTACCTGTCCCCGACGCGCAGGCTCGGCGGTGGTCTGGTGGAGATCCCGCGGGTACCCGCACGGGATCCGCTCGGAGCCTTGATGACCGACCCTGTCGTCGCCGAATCCAAGCGGTTCTGCTGGAACTGCGGCAGGCCGGTCGGCCGGTCGCGCAAGAAGGGCCGGCTCTGAAGAGGTCGGAGTCGGAGGGCTGGTGCCCGCACTGCGGCAGCGCGTATTCCTTTCTGCCGCAGCTCGGTGTCGGCGACATCGTCGCCGATCAGTACGAGATCAAGGGCTGCATCGCGCACGGTGGGCTGGGCTGGGTCTACCTGGCGTTCGACAAGAACGTCAACGACCGGCCCGTGGTCCTCAAGGGTCTGGTGCACTCCGGCGACGCCGAAGCCCAGGCGATCGCGATGGCCGAACGTCAGTTCCTGGCCGAGGTGACCCACCCAGGAATCGTCAAGATCTACAACTTCGTCGAGCACGCCGACAAGCACGGCAACCCGGTCGGTTACATCGTGATGGAGTACGTGGGCGGAACGTCGCTCAAACAGGCCACGCTGCTGCGGCACAGCGACCGGATCCGGCTGCCGACCGCCGAGGCCATCGGCTTCATGCTCGAGATCCTGCCTGCGCTCGGCTATCTGCACGCCAACGGGCTGGTCTACAACGACCTCAAGCCCGAGAACATCATGGTGACCGAGGACCAGCTCAAGCTGATCGACCTCGGTGCCGTGTCTCCCATCAACTCGTTCGGATACCTGTACGGCACACCGGGTTACCAGGCGCCGGAAATCGTGCGCACCGGGCCCAACGTCGCGACGGACATCTACACCGTCGGCCGCACGCTGGCCGCACTGACCGTGCGCCTGCCCACCCGCGGCGGACGCTACCTCGACGGGTTACCCGAAGACGATCCGGTGCTGGCCGAGTACGACTCGTTCGGCAGGTTGTTGCGCCGCGCGATCGACCCCGACCCGCGGCGGCGCTTCCAGACGGCCGAGGAAATGTCGAGCCAGCTGATGGGCGTGCTGCGTGAGGTGGTCGCCAGGGACACCGGGGTGCCGCGTCCAGGTTTGTCGACGACGTTCAGCCCGTCGCGGTCGACGTTCGGCATCGACCTGCTCGTCGCACACACCGACGTGTATCTCGACGGTCAGGTGCATTCGGAGAAGTTGACCGCGCAGGAGATCGTCAAGGCCCTGCAGGTTCCACTGCTGGATCCCACCGATGTCGGCGCACCCGTGCTGTCGGCGACCGTGATGAGTCAGCCTGTGCAGACGCTGGATTCGTTGCGTGCCGCGCGACACGGGGCGCTGGACTCCGAGGGTATCGACCTGAGTCAGTCGGTCGAGCTCCCGTTGATGGAGGTGCGCGCCCTGCTCGATCTGGGTGACGTCGCCAAAGCCACCCGCAAGCTCGATGACCTGGCCGAACGGGCCGGCTGGCGGTGGCGGCTGGTCTGGTTCCGCGCTGTGTCCGAGCTGCTGGCCGCCGATTACGACTCCGCGACAAGGCATTTCACCGAGGTGCTGGACACTCTGCCTGGTGAGCTGGCCCCCAAGCTGGCGCTGGCGGCCACCGCGGAGCTGGCAGGCACCCTCGATGAGCGCAAGTTCTACGAGCACCGTGTGGTCGACCGACCACGGCGTCATCTCCGCCGGCTTCGGTCTCGCCAGGGCGGAGTCCGCCAGTGGCGACCGTGACGCCGCCGTTCGCACACTCGACGAAGTACCCGCAACCTCAAGGCATTTCACGACTGCACGGTTGACAAGCGCCGTGACGCTGCTTTCCGGCCGGTCGAGTCAGCGAGATCACCGAGCAGCACATCCGCAACGCCGCCCGCCGGGTGGAGGCGCTGCCCGACACCGAACCCCGCGTGCTGCAGATCCGCGCGCTGGTGCTGGGGACCGCGATGGACTGGCTGGCCGACAACTCGGCGAGCACCAACCACATCCTGGGGCTTCCCGTTCACCGAACACGGGCTGCAGCTCGGTGTCGAGGCGTCGCTGCGCAGCCTGGCCAGGGTCGCGCCCACGCAGGCGCACCGTTACGCGCTGATCGATCTGGCCAACAGCGTGCGGCCGATGTCCACGTTCTAATCAAGCGGCGTTCTAGCCGCGATGTAGGTGCCCACGAGGTCGATGAGGGTCTGCACGTCACGTGAGCTGTCCACCGGCTCGGGCCAGGTCATCTGGGCAGCGATGATGCCGCGCAACGTGTTCCAGATCAGATTGCCGACCCGGTCGGCGTGCGGTGCCGACAGACCCTCCCCGAGTTGACGGCCGAGATCGGCCAGCTTCGTCATCACCTCGGCCAGTTGGGCGTTGACGGTATCTGCCCGGGCGCCGCGGGTCGAGATCAGGATCTCCAGCGCGGCGCGCGACGTCGGGCTCGAAAACGCCTGCCACACCGCGTTGACGACAAACGCCACCCGGTCCCGCGCGCCGAGCGTGGACGCCGCAGGCGCGAGCTCTTCCAGCGTCGCCGACAGCTCACCGAAGCCGCGGTTCACCACTGCCATGAGCAGGCCGTCGAGGTCGCCGAAGTGGTACTGCACCACGCCCCAGGTGACGCCGGCGCGATCGGTGATGTGCCGGACGCTGGGCGGGGCGAAGCCTTCCTCGAGGATGCAGCGGACCGTCTCGTCGATCACCGCGTTGCGGGTGCGCTCCGCGCGTGCCTGCCCGCCGGTCGGTGGGCGGCGCGGCGCAGGCTCATACGCTCCCGTCTACCACATCACGCCCTTGACGTGATCGGACGCGCGGAGGTCACGAGCGGCCAGGATGCCGGTCGGCGCCAGGCACACCGCCTCGATGGCGTTGACCGCCCGGGCGGCGGTCGCGATGACGCCGCCCTGGTTGTGGTCGATGCCCGAAGTGCCGACGTGGGCGTTGATCTCGATGCCGGGGCTGCCGCTCGACGATCGACCCGGTGCACGCCGGGATGCCCGTCGGGCGGATACGGCCAGTCCGGGGCGGCGGCCTCGGTGAGCCGGTTGACGTGCTCCATCGTGATGACCGTCCGGCCGTCGACGAGCCCTCGACGCCGAACTCGACCGCGGCGACGTGGCCGGGCTCGACGCGCATCATCGTGCAGTCGATCGCCTCCGGCGCCACCCACTTCTCATGCCGTTCCCGGACCTCGTCGAGGCTCGACGCCGAGCTCGACGGCGAGACTGCGCACCTGGCGCACCCCACATCGACGCCAGCACGCCCGGGCTGGAACAGGATCGGGGTGTGGTCGGGCCTGGTGCCGAAACCGAAGCTGACGCCGGTGAATTCGGCGTCGTCATAGGTGCCGTAGTCGAAGATCTCCTGCACCGTCACCGCGGTGGCCCGCGCAGCCAGGCTCAGCGCGGCGTAGACGAGCATGTCCCCGGAGAACCCAGGGTCGATGCCGTTGACGTACAGCGTCGAATCCGCCTTGCGGCGCAGGCAGCTTCCAGCGGCTCGCGCAGCCACTCGTCGGCGTGCTCGGGCGCACCAGCCACACGAAGGAGGTACCGACGACATTGGTGCCGGCCGCGAGGAAGCGGCTGATCTCGTCGATGCGCCGCCATGCGGCCGGGTCTCGGCCTGCGACGTGTAGACGACGCAGTCGGCCTCCAAGGCGACGAGGGCGTCGATGTCGTCGGTCGCGGTGATACCGGTCGGGCGCGGACAGGCCGCAGAGCTCGGCGGCGTCGCGGCCGATCTTGTCCGGGCTGTTGGCGTGCACGCCGACCAGGTCAAGGTCGGGACGCTCGATAATGCTGCGCAGCGCGTGGACTCCCGACGTTGCCGGTGGAGAATTGGATGATCCGCGCGCATCAGTCGCGCTCGCTCACAACAGGTCCGTGATGGTCTTCAGGCCCGCGTCGTAGAGCACGCCGGGCATCATGCCGCCATCGATCTCGATCGTCGTGCCGTTGATGAAATCCGCGGCACCGCGAGGCGAGGAACACACATGTCCGGCCAACCTCAGCGGGCTCGCCTCCTCGCTTGAGCGGTAGCGCATCGAAGTATCTGCGCCCCGGTCGGATCATCCTTGGGCAACACGAAGGACCGGAAGTTCTCGGTAATCGTCGGACCGAGTGCCACACAGTTGACCCGGGCATGCGGACCCCATTCCTCGGCCAGCGATCGGGTGAGGTGGTTGAGCCCGGATTTCGCGGCGCCGTAGGAGACCAGCGTCGGCGATCCCGCGGGATGACCTGCGCCGCTGGAGACGTTGATGATGCAGCCGGTGCCGTCCTGCCCGCGCATCTGCCGATAGACGCGGATCGCGAACCACAGCGGGCTGATCAGGTTCATCTGAATCGCGAACGCGTGGAACAGCATCGTCCGCTCCAGGTCGTCGTCGGATGCCGGTGCGCCCTGGATCCTGGAGCACGAGCGCGGGGACGTCCTCGACATGCGGGAGTCGGCACCGTGCCGCCGGCGTTGTTGACCAGAATGTCGACGCGCCCATAGGTTTCGGCGACCTCGGTGACCAACGCGTCGATGGCCCGGTGGTCACCCTGATCGCACACCATCTGCGCGGACCGCTGCGCCCAGCCGGGGTGGTCGCCGACGCCTGGGATGCGCGTCCAGTGGCGAGCGTGAGCAGCCCGATGACGGTGGCGCCTGCCCGCAGCAGCTCGTGCGCGATCCCGACGCCCACTCCCCTGCTGGTCCCCGTGACGATCGCGATCTTCCCGTCGAGCATCATCACCAAATAATTACACGCATAATAATTTTTGCCAATGGTCCAGCAACGACTGATTCCGTTGCTGGACGCTGCAAAGTCGACGCCCCTGTCCAGTCAGGGTCGGTGTCGTGACCGGGGCCGGCCACAGAAACTCCAGGTGAAAGTGCATGGATGGGATTTTGATCGAGATATGGTCACGCCACTGATTCCGTAGTATCGTGACCCCACCACCTGGTGAAGTCATCGGCGCAGCTTTGAGAATCTAGGGCCCGATCCCCTGACCTCACCCGCAGTACGAATAACTGATCTCGGCTCATTTCGTACCAGGGGAGCTCACATGTCCATATCCGAACCATTACCCGCATCCAGCACGCAGCGGGTGTTCCGGCCGGATCCGACGTCGTTCGAACTGCGCGAAGAGCATCACCGCGCGACGTTCTCCGCGTGCGAGCTGCCGCCGTCGACCGTGCTCGTGACCATCCACGGCGAGATCGACGCCACCAACAGCATGGCGCTCGCGCGCTACATCGAGATGCGCCTCGGCGTGGCCCGCAAACTCATCGTGGACCTGCAGACCGTCGAGTTCTTCGCAGCCTCGGGATTTGCCGCGCTGTCGAACATCAACGTGGTGTGCGCCCGCAGTGGCGTGCGCTGGTCGCTGCTCGCGGGCACCCACGTGCGGCGACTGCTCAAGGTCTGTGACCCGATGCGCGAGCTACCCGTCGCCGAGCCCGCCCCCAAGTACTCCCGTACACGCCCGAGCAATCGCAAGCTCCTCGTCGGTGGGTATAACTAGCACCGTCGTCGGTGCGCCGTCGGGCGAGATTCGCCTGGCACCGCGGGCGGGACTGTCGTTGAGGTGCTCGTCGAGTTCGATGCCGAACGCCGCGAGACCGGAGAGTGCGTCACGCCGGACCGCCGCATCGTTCTCGCCTACTCCGGCGGTGAACGTCAGCACGTCGGCCGACCCGAGTACGGCGAGGTAAGCGCCGATATACTTCCGCAGCCGGTGGATATAGACGTCGTAGGCCAATTGTGCTGCGGCCCGGTCTTTTTCGGAGCCTGATTCGATCACGCTTGTGCAGTACCCGGAAGTCGACCTCGCCGCCGAGACCGCGCACGCCCGACCGGCGGTTGAGCATGGCCTCGATGTCCTCGACGCTCATGCCCGCCTCACGCCACAGGTAGAAGATCAGGCCGGGATCGACATCGCCCGAGCGGGTTCCCATCACCAGCCCCTCCATCGGCGTGAGGCCCATCGAGGTCTCCACCGGCCTGCCGCCGACGATGGCCGAGGCCGAGGCGCCGTTGCCCAGGTGCAGCACGATCTGGCTGAGCGACTCCAGCGGCGCGTCGAGGAATACGGCCGCCTGCTCGCTGACGTACTGGTGGGACGTGCCGTGGAAGCCGTACCGCCTGATGTGCCAGCTCTCGGCCACTCCCGCGTCGATGGCGTAGGTCGCCGCGGCGGGCGGCAGGTCATGGAAGAAGGCGGTGTCGAACACCGCGACGTGCGGCAGATCGGGCAGCGCTTGGCGCGCCACCTCGATCCCGTGGATCGCCGGCGGATTGTGCAGCGGCGCAAGGGGAGACAGCTCCTGCAGCCGCGCGATCGTGCGTCGTCGACGACGGTCGGCCGGTACAGATCCGGTCCGCCGTGCACCACCCGGTGTCCGACTGCCACCAGCCCGAGGTCGTCCAGTCCGTGCCCGTCGGCAGCCAGTGAGTCGAACACCACCTGCATCGCCTCGGTCGTGATCGGCGACCCCACCGTCGGCGGACTCACCGATGCGTTCGACGATCCCGTCGGCGACGAGCACGCCCGAATCCGGGTTGAGCACAGCGTATTTCACCGACGACGAGCCGGAGTTGAGCACCAGCACCGTGCGTGTCATCGCTGAGTCCCCTGGGCCTGGATCGCGGTGATGGCCACGGTGTTGACGATGTCTTCGACGAGTGCACCACGGGACAGGTCGTTGACCGGTTTGTTCAGGCCCTGCAGCACCGGGCCGATCGCGATCGCACCCGCACTGCGCTGCACCGCCTTGTAGGTGTTGTTGCCGGTGTTGAGGTCGGGGAAGATCAGCACCGTCGCATGCCCGGCCACCCTCGAGTCGGGCATCTTCGTCTCGGCGACCGACGGTTCCACCGCGGCGTCGTACTGGATCGGCCCCTCGACCAGCAGGTCCGGGTTCCCGTGATCGCACCAATTCGGTTGCCTTCCTGACCTTGTCGACATCGGCACCGGTACCGGAGGTGCCCGTCGAGTACGACAGCATGGCGACCTTCGGTTCGATGTCGAACTGTGCTGCGGTGCGCGCCGACGAGATCGCGATGTCGGCCAGTTGCTCGGCCGTCGGGTCGGGCACGATCGCGCAGTCGCCGTAGGCCAGCACCTCGTGCGCCAGGCACATCAGGAAGATGCTCGACACCGTCGAAACCCCAGACAGCGTCTTGATGATCTCGAAGGCCGGTCCGATGGTGTGCGCCGTGGTGTGCCGCGCACCCGACACCATGCCGTCGACCATGTCGTTGTGCACCAGCATGGTGCCGAAATACGAGACGTCGTGGATGGTCTCGCGGGCCTGCTCGACGGTGACCCCCTTGTGCGCGCGTAATTTCGCGTACTGCTCGGCGAACTGGTCGCACAGCTCGCTGGTCTGCGGATTGAGCACGACGGCGTTCGACAGGTCGACGCCGAGTTCGGCAGCACGCGCCCGGACCTGCGCCTCGTCGCCGAGGATCGTCAGATCGGCCACACTCCGCTGCAGCAGCCGGCCCGCGGCCTTGAGGATGCGGTCGTCGTTACCCTCGGGCAGCACGATGCGTTGGCGATCCGAGCGCGCCCGGTCGAGCAGCTGATAGGTGAACATCTGCGGGGTGACCACCGACGGAATCGGAATCGTCAGGTGCTTCAGCAGATCCGCGGTGTCGACGTGGTTCTCCATCAACGTCAGCGCGGTGTCGATCTTGCGGTGGGATGTCGACGTGACCCGCCCACGGGTCGCTGCGACCCTGCTGGCCGTCTCGAACGTGCCGAACCTGGTCTCGACGATGGGCAGGCGCAGCCCCAGGCCCGACACCAGCGAGTCGATGGCCGGGTGCAGCGTCAGCCCGCCGTTGAGGATCACGCCGGACAGCGATGGAAAGCCTTCCGCGGCATGGGCACTGAGCACGGCGAGCACGACGTCGGAGCGGTCACCCGGGGTGATCACGGCAACCCCCTCGGTCAGCCGCTCGAGGACGTGCTCGGCAGTCATGCCTGCCACGAGCACGTCGAGGACTTCGCGGTCGAGCAACGCGGTATCACCTTGGACCACGGTGCCCTCGACCGCGGCCTGCAGTTCGGCGACCGACGGCGCTACCAGCAGCGGTTCCTCGGGCAGCACGTAACTGTGAGGTTCGATCGCCTTCAGTGCCTCGCGGACCTCGGTCGATGCTGCGCCGGGTCGCAGCGGTTGGCCACCACCGCGGCGGTGTGCGCATACTGGGCGGCGATCTCGTCCACGCACACCTCGACCACCTGGGCGACCTGGTCGGGCGTGCGGTCCTTGGCCTTGACGGCCAGCACCACCGGCGCACCGAGGTTGGCCGCGATGCGCGCGTTGACCGACAACTCACTGGGCGCCGCCACGTCGGTGTAGTCGCTGCCGACGACCAGTACCGCGTCGCACCGGTCGGCGACGCGGTGGAAGCGGTCGACGATCTCGCCGAGCGCGGCGTCCGGGTCGTCGTGCAGCTGTTGATACGTCACGCCGACGCAGTCCTCATAGGGCAGTCCGGCGGTCGTGTGGTCCAGGAGCAACTCCAGGATGTAGTCGCAACGCTCCTGGCCTGAGGGACTTCTCGTGATGGGACGGAACACGCCGACCTTGGCGACCGTGGCCGCCAGTCGGTGCAGGATCCCCAGCGCGATGGTCGATTTTCCGGTGTCGCCTTCCGGCGACGCTACATAGATCGCGTAGGTGGCTCCCGTAGACGCATCAGGCACACCGCAGAGCCTGCCTGTCAACTGGCGGTCATGTCCACCGGTACCCGCAGTGTCGCCAGCAACCCGCGATGGTCGGCCCCCGGCACCACCACGGTCCTCGCCGTGGCCGGCGAGGAGTTCTTCGTGAGGATGTGGTCGATGCCGATGACGGGCGGCCAGGTCCCGCTACCCGGGTATGTGCGTGCCAGACCCGCTCCGGCATCCATGCCCGCGTCACCGTAACCCTCGTCCAGCAGCCGCCGGAACGGCGCCATGTCGGCGGTGGCGTTGAAGTCACCCGCCACGATCACCGCGCCCGCACCGGCGCTGCGGCCCACCTCCCGCAGGGTGTCGGGAAACTTGCCGATGTCAGATGCCCACCCGCCGATCGCCTGCGGCCACGGCGCGGCGAGGTGCACCGACAGCACGGTGGCGTCGACGCGCACGCCGGGGATGCGGATCCTCGATCCCACCATCGGCAGCGCGTAGCCGTCGATGCGCCCGGAGTGCACGATCGGATGTCTGCTCCAGATCCCGATGCCGGATGCCAGCGGCGCGGGGACGATGACGCGGTACGGGAACAGCGCGTCCATCCCGGCCGCCGACAACCCCTCGGCCGCCTCCTGCGTCATCTCCTGGACGGTCACGACGTCGGCCGTGTCGCCGGCAAGCGCCACGAACGCCGACGGATCCGCTTGTCCCATACCGAGGTTCGCGGTGAGCACCCGCACGTCGACGGCAGCGGTCTCCGAGACTGCCTGCGCCTGGTAGCGGGGCAAGTACACCCAGACGACGGCGACCGTCAGCACGAACGCGACCAGGGTGAGGACGTAGCGCCTGCCGAGTCCGAGCAGCAGCACCGCCGCGGGCGCCGCCGCGGCCAGGTATGGCGCCGCCACCACCAGGATGAGCGTGGGATGCCCGGTGACCGGCACGTAGCGGACGCCGAGTCCCACGATCGCGACGGCAAGGGCGGTCACGCCCATCAGCGTCGCGAGAATCCGGATCATTCTCGCCGGTCTCTGCGTCAGCCGAGCTTGCGCAGCCGCGGTTCGAGATCGCGTTGGAAGAGCTCAAGGAAGCGCCTCTGGTCGTGGCCGGGTGCATGGAACACCAGGTGGTTGAGCCCCCAGTCCACGTAGTCAGCGACCTTGGCGACCGCCTCGTCGGGATCGGACGCGACGATCCAGCGCTTGGCGACCTGCTCGATCGGCAACGCGTCGGCGGCCTTCTCCATTTCGATCGGGTCGTCGATGGAGTGCTTCTGCTCGGCGGTCAGCGACAGCGGTGCCCAGAACCGGGTGTTCTCCAGTGCCAGCTCGGGATCGGTGTCGTAGGAGATCTTGATCTCGATCATCCGGTCGACGTCGTCGGGATCTTGCCCGCGGCCTCGGCGCCTTCGCGCATCGCGGGAATCAGCTTGTCCTTGTAGAGCTCCTCGCCCTTGCCGGAGGTGCAGATGAAACCGTCGCCTGCCCGGCCGGCGTACTTGGCGACCTGCGGCCCGCCCGCCGCGATGTAGATCGGGATACCGCCCTCGGGCACGTCGTAGATGGAGGCGCCCTTGGTGCTTGTAGTACTCGCCGTCGAAGTCCACGCGGTCGCCGAGCCACAGCTCACGCATCAGGCGGACCGACTCGCGCAACCGCGCGTAGCGCTCTTTGAACTCCGGCCACTCGCCCTCGTACCCGGTGGCGATCTCGTTGAGCGCCTCTCCGGTACCGACGCCGAGGAAGATGCGATCCGGGTACAGGCAACCCATCGTGGCGAACGCCTGGGCGATGACGGCCGGGTTGTAGCGGAAGGTCGGCGTGAGCACCGACGTGCCGAGCACGATCCGCTTGGTCCGTTCACCGACCGCGGTCATCCAGGCCAGCGAGAACGGCGCGTGGCCACCCTCGTGCCGCCATGGCTGGAAGTGGTCGCTGACGGTCGCGCTGTCCATGCCGTGCTCTTCGGCAGCGACACCGAGTTCGACGAGTTCCCGTGGCGCGAACTGCTCCGCCGACGCCTTGTAGCCCAGTTTCAGTTCAGCCATAGATATGTTTCTACACTCGGTTCATGGCACCGGTCCTCACGGCCATCACCGACCGCGTCCACTTCGCGCAGACGGATCTCGTGAACTGGACCCTGGTAGTCGACGGCGACGGCGTCATGCTCATCGACGCTGGTTTCCCGGGGCATCGCGCCGACGTGCTCGCCTCACTGGGCACCCTCGGCTTCGGGGTCGGTGACCTGCGCGCAATCCTGTTGACCCACGCCCACGTCGACCATCTCGGTACGGCCATCTGGTTCGCCGAGGAACACGGCACCCCGGTCTACTGTCACGCCGCCGAGGTCGGCCACTCGAAGCGCGAATACCTCCAGCAGGCCTCACCGGTCGATGTGGCCATGCACGCATGGCAACCCAAGTGGCTGAAATGGTCGGTGGCCATCATGCGCAAGGGCGGTCTGACGCACGCGGGCATCCCCACCACGGGGCCGCTCACCCAGGACCTCGCGGCGTCGTTGCCCGGCGCACCCAAGCCCATCCCCACGCCGGGGCACACCGGCGGGCACTGCTCCTACGTCGTCGACGGCATCTTGGTCAGCGGTGACGCACTGGTCACCGACCACCCGGTGGCATCGCGGCGGGGACCGCAGCTGCTGCCGTCGGTGTTCAACCACGACGAGGAGGCCTGCAGGCGCAGTCTGGAAGCCCTGGGATCACTCGACACGGAGGTGCTGCTACCCGGCCACGGTCCGGTCTGGCGAGGGCCGATCCGGGAGGCGGTGAACCAGGCCCTCTAGGCGAGGGTTGCGTAGCCGAGTAGGAACAACGCGGTGAGGGCGAGTCCGCAGGCGATGACGATCGCAGGCATGAGGATCATCGTGTCGAGCTCGTCGTCGTCGAGGACATCGCCCTGGAACCGCCCGAACAGCACCCGTGCGATGCCGGTCCGCCGGAAGGTGTGGACGAGGAGGCGGACCGCCTTGCTCTCACGGCGGCGCCCGACGACCAGACGCGACACTCCGCCGAACACGAATGTCAACACGGCGCCGGCCAGCATCAACCAACCAACGGTCGCCTGCGACACATCGGCCAGCCTATAGGCCGGGGCGTGGGGTTCACCCCGTGATTCCCCACCGCCTGGCGAGTAGTTCGTGGGAGCGCAGCCTGTCACGGTGGGCGTGGGTGATCGACGTGACCACGAGTTCGTCGGCGCCGGTCACCCGCTGCAGAGCCGCCAACCGGTGCGCAACCTCATCGGGGTCACCCACGAATTGTGTTGCCGTGCGGTCTTTTACGACCGCACGCTGCTGCTCGGACAGCGGTTGCACCCGGTCGGGGTCAGGGTAGGGGACGGCGCCGTCCCCGGCGCGGATCGAGTGCACCCAATGTCCGTAGCTGGACGCCAGGTGTCTGGCGGTCGCGGTGTCTTCGGCAACCACCACATCGGCCGAGACCACCACGTACGGCTCGGCGAGGGCGGCCGACGGCCGGAACTCGGCGCGATAGGCGTCGACGGCATCGAGGGCCGTCGCAGGCGTGATGTGGTAGCTGGCCACGAACGGCAATCCGTTGGCCCCGGCCACCTGCGCGCTCTGTCCCTTGCTGCTGCCGAAGACCCACGGTGCCAAGTGCGCGCCTTCGCCGGGGACGGCGTGCGCGTCGACACCGTCGATCTCGTAGTGGCCTGCGAGCATGGCGAGGATGTCGGAGACCTGATCGCCGAAATCCGGCACGACGGCCTCAGGTTGTTGCAGCACCGACATCCGAGCCCGCAGCCGCGGGTTACGCATCAGCGCGGACGCGTCGAACGGCGGCGGCACCACCACCCCGTCCACGTCGCGCCACGGCGGAAGGGGTTCGGCGCTCCGGTTCGCCGCGGCCGCCAGCCGGGCCTCCCGGTGCCGCTGTCCCGACCGTCCGACACCGAGGTCGATCCGGCCGGGATGAAACGCGTCGAGCATGCCGAAGCTCTCCACGACGGCCACCGCGGTCGTCTGACCGAGTTGCACCGCGGCGGCGCCGACGTGGATCGTCCTGGTCGCGGCCGCGATCTGACCGATGAGAACAGCCGGAGCCGAGCTGGCCACGGCGACGAAATGGTGCTCGGCGACCCAGAAGCGGCGATAACCCCACCGCTCGGCGTGCTGAGCCAGGTCGACACTGTTGCGCAACGCGGTGGCTGCGTCGGCGCCTTCTGGCACCGGGGAGAGGTCGAGAATCGACAGCGGAACGGTCATCGCAGCACCTTCAGAAACGCGATCGGGTAAACCTCGCCCTCGGCGGGCAGCGGCTCGTTCAGCCGGACGTAGCCCATCGACAGGTAGAGCGCCGCGGCTTCCGGTTGCCGATCGCCGGTCGTCAGGTAGATGCGCGAATAGCCGCGTGCGGCGATGTCGGCTTCCAGCCGGGACACCAGGAGCCGCGCATGCCCGCGGCGGCGATGCCTGCTGTCGGTCCAGATCCGTTTGAGTTCGGCTGTGGTGTCGTCGAACCGCCGGAACGCGCCGCCGGTCACCGGCCTGCCGTCGAGCAACCCGATCACCAGGCCGCCACCGGGGGCGGCGAACTCCGCCGCCGGGTATCCGGACAGCCACGCACGGACCCTGTCGCGGGTGCCCCCGTAGCGGTCGGCGTACTCGACCGCGAGCTCGTCCATCAGTGGCGCGGCCAGCGGATCGTCCTGGCCGACCGCCACGAAGCGCAACTCACCCACGACTGGAAACGACACCACCTAAGTGTCTAACGCGAGGCGCACCATCACATTCCTCGACAGCCGTTCTGCTCACCGTGAGTGAATGTTTCGCGAGTTCACCGGCGCTCGGCGAGCACGGCCACCAACTGCTCAACGGTGAGCGTCCAACCGTGGTCGTGGTCGTCGTACGCCTCGGGCGGGAGCAGCGAATGCTCGATGGACATCAGGGTCTCGTCGTCGCCGTGGGGTTCGAACGCCACGTGGACGATGCTCGTCACGGTCGGATCTGCCCAGCCCGAGTGACTCCACGTGAAGCGCAACAGGTTCGGCCGGTCGATGTCGAGGAACCGGCCGGTGATCAGGGTCAGGTGACCCGAGTCGTCGACGTCGAACCGGACACGACCGCCGACGTGCGGTTCGATGATGATCGCCACGCACCGAGACGGGCGCGGACACATCCACTCGGCGAGCGCGTCCGGGTCGAGCCATTCGTCGAAGACTTCCTCTGGTGTGGCGGGCATGACGCGCTGGACCCGGACCACGGGACCGGCGGTCACCGTGCACGCTTCTTCTTGTGGAGCCGTTCGGCCAGCGCGTCTGCGCGAGTCGACCAGAACTCGGTCTGGTCGTCGATCCATTGCCGCGCCGGACTCAGCCCTTCTGGCTGCAACGACAGCCAGTGTTCACGTCCGCGCACCTCGCGGCGGACGAGCCCGGCTGATTCCAGCACACCGACGTGCCGGGACACTCCCGCGAAGGTCATCGGCAGCGGGGCCGCCAGGTCGGTGATCCGCGCATCACCGTCGCGGAGGGTCTGCAGCAGCCAGCGACGGGTCGGATCGGCGAGTGCCGCATACGCCCGATCGAGCACCAGATCTTCAACCATTCTGTTGACTATAGCGGCGCGAGCGGGTAGTCCTGAGATCAAACGTTCAACTCAATTGTTTAATGTTTGTGAGAGGAGGAGCGGTGCAGAAGCCCGAGATCGTGTCCACGCAGGAGTGGCAGTCCGCGCTGTCCGAGCTGTTGGTGACCGAGAAGCAGATGACACGGGCGCGCGATGCCCTGGCCGCGAAACGGCGGCGGATGCCGTGGACGGCGGTCGACAAGGACTACCGATTCGACGGACCCGGCGGCCCTGCGACGCTGCTCGACCTGTTCGCGGGCCGTCGCCAGCTGATCGTGTACCGCGCGTTCATGGATCCGGATCTGGGCGACTGGCCCGACCACGGCTGCGTGGGGTGCTCGCTGATGGCCGACCACATCGGCAACCTCGCCCACCTCAACGCCCGCGACACCACGCTCGTCTACGTCTCCCGTGGTCCGCAGGCAGACATCGCGCGGCTGAAGGACCGAATGGGCTGGGATATCCCTTGGTACACCATGATTCCCGACGATCATGGAGTCTTCGACGTCGACTTCGGCGTCGACCAGTGGCACGGCACCAACGCCTTCATCCGCTGGCCCGACGACGACGGCGAGCGGGTGTACCGCACGTACTTCATCGACAGCCGCGGGGACGAGGCGTTCGTCAACACGTGGAACTTCCTGGACATGACCGCGCTGGGGCGGCAGGAGACCTGGGAGGACTCACCCGAGGGCTATCCGCAGTCCGCGCCGTACCAGTGGTGGCGCTGGAACGATGCGTACGGCCGGGCTGACGCACAGCAGGTCGCCGAGCTCTACCAGGAGACCCTGGCGCGAATCACCGATCTGCTCGGCGCATCGCCATCGTCGGCGTGGGAGCGCCCCGTCGCGGCGTGCCCCGGCTGGTCCGTTCGTGACGTGGTCTCACACATGTCAGCCGTCGCCGAGGACTGGGCGGACGGTCGGCTGTCGGGGGCGCCGACCGACGACGAGACGGCCGAGCACATCCGGCGGTTCGACGGTCGCAGTCACGCAGAGCTCCTCGACGTGTGGTCGCGGACCGGGGCGCGGCTGCGCCATCTGGCCGACACCGCCGGTCTGGAACCGCCCCTCGGCGACATCGCCTGCCACGAACACGACATCCGCAGCGCGATCGACCGACCCGGAGCCCGCGACGCTCCGTCAGTGCAGTGGACCGCGGACCGGCTGCTCTCGATCCTCGCGCCGCCGGTACCGCTGCGGGTCGTCGTCGAGGACGGCGAGTACCGCACCGGCCCGGCCGACGGCGAGGAAATCGTTTTGCACACAACGAGATTCGAGGCACTTCGGTGGCGAACAGGGCGCCGCAGTCGCGCCCAGCTCGCTGCGATGGACTGGTCGGCGGACCCAGCGCCGCTCCTCGGCCACCTGTGTCTCTTCGGACCTTCCACCGAAGACATCATCGAATGACGACGCGGTCGGCCCCGACCTCGATCCGCCTCTTCCCACAAAAACTTGACACGTGTAAAGTTTCGCCGCATGGACAACATCCGCGGCAAGACGATTGCCATCACCGGGGCCGCGCGGGGCATCGGATACGCGACGGCAGAAGCTCTCCTCAAGCGCGGTGCGCGCGTGGTCATCGGTGACCGAGACGTGGCACTTCAGGAGTCATCGGTCGCCAAACTGACCAATCTGGGACCGGTGTCGGGCTACCCGCTCGACGTGACCGACCGCAAGTCGTTCGCGACGTTCCTCGACAAGGCCCGCACCGACGGCGGCGGCCACATCGACGTCCTGATCAACAACGCCGGCGTCATGCCGATCGGACCGTTCCTGGACCAGTCCGAACAGTCCATCCGCTCGTCGATCGAGGTGAACCTCTACGGCGTCATCACCGGATGCCAGCTGGCGCTGCCGGACATGATCGCCCGCGGCCGCGGCCACATCATCAACATCGCGTCGCTGTCCGGCCTGATCGCGGTCCCCGGCCAGGTCGTCTACGTCGGCGCCAAGTTCGGTGTGGTCGGGTTGTCCACGGCACTGGCCGACGAGGTGGCCCCCCACGGCGTGCACGTGTCGGTGGTGATGCCGCCGTTCACGAAGACCGAGCTGATCTCGGGCACCAAGGAGACCGCAGGCACCAAGCCGGTGGAGCCGGAGGACATCGCCGCAGCCATCGCGAAGACGCTGGACAAGCCCAAGACTCATGTGGCCGTACCGCCGTTCCTGCGGTTCACCGCGCAGGCCGCGCAGATGCTCGGTCCCCGTGGACGGCGCTGGCTGAACAAGAAGCTCGGGCTCGACCACGTGTTCCTCGAGTTCGACACGGCCAAGCGGCAGGGTTACGAGCAGCGCGCACAGTCCGCACTCGGCGTCGTCGAAGGATCCGAGAAGCCGCTCTAGTCGAATCGCCGACTTCTGCATCAGGGTCGTCGATCCCCGCGACCGGCAGCCCTGGTGCAGAACTCGCGTGACACCTACCCGAAAACCGGTGGAGGGGCGCCGAACCGGTAGGCCTCGATCGCCTCGACGTGGTCGAACAGCTCCTCGGACCGAACTGGTAGTCGTCGGCGGTCCCCACGAAGACGACGTGCGCGATCTCGCCGCCGTCGTCCGGCGTGAGCAGGATGACCGTCACGTTGACCGACTCGTCCTCGCCGTCGACGTTCGCTGCCGACGGCGGCCAGAACCACACCACACCGGTCTCGTCGTCGGCCTCTTCAGAGAACTCCCAGCCGCGTTCGGTCAGACGCGCGTCGAAATCCTCGAGCTCTGAAGCGATTTCGAGCTGCTCGGCGACTCGCGCCGAAACCCAGGCTCCGTCACGGGCGCCGTGCCGCTTCTTGCGACGCGCCTTCTTGGCGTCGGATTGACGAGACAACTACGACAGCGCCCGGTCCAGGTCGGCGATCAGATCCTCGGTGCCTTCCAGACCGACCGAGATCCGCACCACGCCGTCACCCAGCCCGATCGCCGCCCGGCCCTCCGGCCCCATCGCGCGGTGCGTGGTGGTGGCCGGGTGGGTGATCAGCGACTTGGCGTCGCCGAGGTTGTTGGAGATGTCGACGATCTGCAGCTTGTCCAGCACCTCGAACGCGCGCTCCTTGGCGCGGCCTTCCGGCGCGTCGAGTTCGAACGTGACCACCGTGCCGCCGCCGGTCATCTGACGCTTGGCGAGGTCGTACTGCGGGTGGGACTCCAGGAACGGGTACTTCACCCAGCTCACCGCCGAGTGCGCCTTCGAGGAACTCGGCGATGCGGTGCGCCGACGAGTTCTGGTGCTGCACACGCAGAGCCAACGTCTCCAGGCCCTTGAGCAGGGTCCACGCGTTGAACGGGCTCAGCGCCGGTCCGGTGTGCCGCATCAGCTTCTGCACCGGCTCGTCGATGTACTCCTTGCTGCCGAGGATGGCTCCGCCGAGCACCCGGCCCTGGCCGTCGATGTGCTTGGTGCCCGAGTACACGACCACATCGGCGCCCAGCGGCATTCCCTGCTGGAGGAGCGGGGTGGCGAAGACGTTGTCCAGCACCACCTTCGCCCCGGCGGCGTGCGCGAGCTCACACACCGCGGCGATGTCGACCAGCGACTGCATCGGGTTCGACGGCGTCTCGAAGAACACCGCCTGGGTCGGCTTGGGAGCCGAGAGCGCCTCCTCCCACTGCTCGAGGTCGTCGCCGTCGACGAACACCGTCTCGACCCCCCAGCGGGGCAGGATCTCGTTGCACACGACGAAGCACGAACCGAACAGGCTGCGCGCGGCGACCAGCCGATCACCGGCGCCCAGCAGCGCACCGAGCGAGGTGAACACCGCGGCCATGCCGGTCGCCGTCGCGAAGCAGGCCTGCGCGCCCTCGAGCAGCCGCAGCCGCTCCTCGAACATCGAGACGGTCGGGTTGCCGTAGCGCGAGTAGACGAAGCGGTCGATCTCGCCGGTGAACGCCTTCTCGGCGCCGGCGGCCGCTTCGTAGACGTACCCCGAGGTCAGATACAGCGCCTCGGCGGTCTCCTCGAAGCCTGACCGCAGCAGCCCACCACGCACACCGATGGTGTCCTGGCTGACGCCGTCGGGAAGTGCGGCAGGGACCCGAACGGACGGGAAGCGCCGAAGGTTCTTCCGTCATGACTGCCTCCAGGGCAGGCCGACGGCCTTCCAGCCGGTGCCGCCGCGGTGCTTCTGGTCGTCGAGATTGCCCTCGAACCCGTCCAGCACGTTGTAGGACGGCGCGATACCCGCCTCGGTCGCGGCCTCGGCCGCGCCGATCGAGCGGTTGCCGGAGCGACACAGGAACACGACGGGGCGCTCGCCGGGCGTGATCCCGGCGGTCTTCAGCTCGTCGACGAAGCCGTCGTTCCGAGAGCCGTCGGTGTGGTTCCACTCGATGTAGACGACGTCGCGGTCCAGCGAGGACAGGTCAGGCACGCCGACGAAACGCCACTCGGCCTCGGTGCGACAGTCGACGAGCACCGCATCGGGGTTCTCGCTCAGCAGCTTCCATGCTTCCTCAGGCGTGATGTCTCCCGCATAGCTCACGAACGTGAGTCTCCCACAGCTATCTGGGACCGGGCGAACAGACCTTCCACGCCCCGTCCTCATGAGCGAAGGACATCTCGACTGTCTCCTTGGCCTCGGGATCGCTGTCGAAGTAGTAGGTGATGTCCGCGCTGGCCCGGTCCCCGTCGATGATCACCGCGGCGACCCGTCGACGAACCGGGCACCCTTTTGCTCCACCGAATCACGTTGCTCAGAAAGCACTTTGGCTTCGTCGCCATGCTGCCCAGCGCAGGTGAAGGCGCGAAAATCTGCGTAGTCGTCACGCTGCAGCGCGTCGTTCTGCCCCGACGCGGCACGCGCGATCTGCTGCTCGTCGGTCAGGTCGTCGCCGGACAGAACGTTGATCAACCAGATTCCGATCACGACGGTGACAATGATTGCCAGCGCACCGAGGAACGGCGCCACCGCCGGCCTGTCCGGTGAGTCGCCGGCGTCGGTCACCCGGTCATCCGCTCACTCGCGGCCTGCGCAGCACCGTGGTGATACGGCGGGCGCGGTCGCGGGCGACGATGAGGTCGGGAGCGGTCGCCAGGGACACGGTGAGCCAGGGCGAGCCACCGACGGCGTCGTCCTTCTCGCACACCCGGACGTCACTCTCGGCGACCGCAAGCGCATCAGCCAACACCGACCGCAGCTCGTCGGCGTCCGCGTCGTATCCGGCTGCGTCGCGGTAGGCGACCTCGACGGCGCCGGGCGAGATCATGATCGTGTCCACCGGCAGCCCGAGGACCGCCCGTGCGTGCAACTCGTACTGCGAGAGCCGCTGCGAGCGCAACGTCACCAGCCCGGCGTCCTGCAGCCGCGGCCGAACATCGGCGAAATAGACCTCGTCGCCGCGCACCAACAGCTCTACCGCGAACACCCCGCGGCCGCCGAGTGCGTTCACGATGCGCGCCGCGATCGACTTCGCGGAGTCCAAAGCGGTCGCCGAAAGGTGTTGCGGCTGCCACGCTTCCAGCGGTTCACCGGCGTTCTGTTGGTGACCGATCGGTTCACAGAAGGACACCGCAGGACCTGCGGGGCCCGTCGTGCGCACCGTCAGAATCGTCACCTCGACGTCGACGTCGACGACGGTCTCGGCGATCACCCGCTGCAGGCTGAGCTTGCCTCCGGACACCGCGCGGCGCCACGCCGGCTCGACATCCTCGGGCCGCAGCACCACCGACTCACCTTCACCCGGAGCGGCGGCGACCGGTTTGACCACCAACGGAAAGCCGGCGTGCTTGGCGACCGCGGCGAGCTCTCCGGCGGAGCCGGCGAACCAGAACGGCGCGGTGGGCAGGCCAAGCTCATCGGCGGCGAGCCGGCGCAACCCCTCCCCGTCCAACGACAGGCGGGTGCTGCGCGGTGTCGGGAACACCTCCACGTCGCCGCGTTCGGCGACCGCGATCAGCGCGTCAGCCGCGACCGCCCCGGTATCGGCCACCACGTAGCGCGGTTTCGTCTCGTCGATCAGGGCGGTCAGCGCTTCCGGCCCTCCGGTGTCGGCCTGCACCTCCACCATCGCGACGTCGACTCCGAGACGCCGGAAAGCCAGCGCCAATTCACGGCTCCGCTCCCCTGCACCGAGCAGCATCACCGTCTCGCGGCCTGTCTCCGTTTCAGTCATCGATTTTCAGCCTGCCAGACAGACCGAGAGAATCGGAACACGAGTGCCTCGCTGCCGGCGATTCCGGTGGTGCCGGTCTGCTCGCACGGCCTCGACCTGAGGGGCGACGCTCAACCGGGGATGAGCCGGGACCGGAAGGTGCCCATCGCATCCGTGAGCGCGGCGAACACGCGGTGAGCTGCCGCGAGGTCGCTGTCCGGCAGCCCGGCCAGCGCGTCGTGGCTGTGCTCGGCCAGCGGGCTGAAGAATTCTCGCGCGACGGCCATGCCCTGATCGGCCACCCGCAGCATCACCTTGCGGCGGTCGCCAGGGTCGGAATCACGCAGCACGTGCCCCGACGCGATCATCCGCTCGACCAGATAGGTGATCGCCGCGCCCGAGGTGCCCATCCGCCTCCTGAGCTCACCGGCGGTCAACGGCGCTCCGGCGTTCTCGGCGACCATGAGGTGGAGCAGTGCCCGAAAGTCGTTCGCCGTCAGCCCGTGCAGCGCCGGCGAAACTGTGCCCGATCTGGTCGGACTCCGCCGTGAGCGCCCGCACATCGGCGGCGATCATCGCCTCGAGCGCCCCCGGTCGGCATCCTGCACGCACCCACCCTAGCCGAATCTTCAATTGCTTAATTGTTAAGTTTCTGAAATGTTGGAGCGATATGACCCGTCGCTTCTCCTGGGTGATCGCCCTCCTGATCGTCGTCGTCTCCGGCGCCCTGATGGGCCTGCTCTCCGGCAGCGAATCCGGTGAACAGTCGCCCGTGGCGGTGCCGCCGGGAGCGGAGTCCGCCCGCGCCGATGCCGCGCGCACCGAATTCCCCGGCGGGGACCTCGTACCCGCCATCCTCGTCGTGACCCGTTCCGACGGTGCCCGGCTGAGCCCCGCCGACCTCGGGGCCGTCGACGGCGCTCGCGGGCGCATGCTCGCCGCCGGGGACCGGGAGCGAACCGACGGGGAATGTCCCAGCGGCGCCGCCGCCCAGGTCTCCGAAGACGGCCAGGCGGCTGTCGCGGCGGTGCCGCTGTCGGCGGACCTGTCCGGATTTGCGCTCACCGACAAGGTCAAAGAACTCCGCGACCGCGGCCACCGACGGGCTGCCCGGCGATCTGCAAGCGCAGGTGACCGGCGGCCCTGCGTTCGGTGCCGACATCGCGAACTCGTTCTCCGGAGCCAACTTCATGCTGCTGGCCGTCACGGCGGCGGTGGTGGCGCTGCTGCTCATCGTCACCTACCGTTCGCCGGTGCTGTGGCTGGTGCCGCTGCTGGTGATCGGTTTCGCCGACCGGGTCGCCGCGGTCGTCGGGCGTGGCGGTCGCCGAAACACTCGGCATGAGCCCCGACGGATCCACCGTCGGGGATCACCAGCGTGCTGGTGTTCGGCGCAGGCACCAACTACGCGCTGCTGCTGATCTCGCGCTATCGAGAAGAGCTGGGCCGCAACGAATCCCATCGGGACGCCCTCGACACCGCGGTGCGACGGGCCGGGCCCGCGATCATCGCCAGCAACGCGACCGTGGTGCTGGCGCTGCTGACGCTGCTGTTCGCGTCGTCCCCGAGCACCCGCAGTCTCGGAGTGCAGGCCGCGGCGGGGCTCGTGGTCGCCGCGGTGTTCGTGCTGCTGGTCCTGCCGTCGGCGTTGGGCCTGTTCGGCCGGAAACTGTTCTGGCCGTTCATCCCTGCGGTAGGAGCCACACCGCTGACCGACAGCGGGATCTGGCACCGGGTGGCCGCCGCCGTTGCGCGCAGGCCCGCGCGGGTGGCCGTGGTGTCGATCGGCGCGCTGGCGTTGCTGTGCACGGGCCTGTTCGGCACCCCGGTCGGGCTGTCGCAGACCGAGCAGTTCCGGGTCCAGGCGGAGTCCGTCAGCGGTTACGACACGCTGGCCGACCACTTCCCCAGCGGTCTGACCGATCCCGCCAGGGTGATCGCGTCCACCGATCGCGCCGCCGAGGTGCAGCGCGCCATCACCGGCACCCCCGGGCGTCATCTCCGCCGTACCCGCGGGCACCGCACCGAACGGGCTGAGCCAGTGGTCGGTGGTGCTGGACGCCGCGCCCGCCTCCGATGCGGTCGTTCGACAACCATTGACGCACTGCGTGATTCGGTGCACCAAGTGGACCGGGCGGCACTCGTCGGCGGATCGGACGCCACGGCGCGCGACGTCGGCGCCGCCGCCGCGCACGACCGCGCCGTCGTGATCCCCGCGATTCTGGCCGTGGTCCTGCTGGTGCTGTACGCACTGCTGCGCTCGGCGCTGGCGCCGCTGGTGCTGGTCGGGGTGACGGTGCTGAGCGCGCTGGCCGCGCTCGGCCTCGGCGGCTGGGCCAGCGTGCACCTGTTCGGATTCCCCGGCCTGGACAACACGGCCCCGCTGTTCGCGTTCCTGTTCCTGGTCGCGCTCGGCGTGGACTACACGATCTTCCTGGTGACCCGCGCCCGCGAGGAGACACCCGAACACGGCACCCGGCACGGCATCGTCCGCGCGGTGTCGGCGACCGGCGCGGTCATCAGCAGCGCGGGCATCGTGCTGGCCGCGGTGTTCTGCGTGCTGGGCGTGCTGCCGCTGATCGTGCTCACCCAGGTGGGCATCATCGTCGGCCTGGGCATCCTGCTGGACACGTTCCTGGTGCGCACCGTGATCATCCCGGCGCTGTTCACGCTCATCGGGCCGAAGATCTGGTGGCCCGCGCTGCGCCGGACCGCTGACCCCGAGCGTGCGGTCACTGCGATTTCCGAGCCGATTTCTCGCACTGAGCGCACGTTCGGTGAGTTCGCGGGTGACACGGCAGCGACCCTCGTCAACACGCTGATCGGGGACTATCCTCGCACGACGGGTAGCGTCGTACATGACCGACGTCGAGGCGCGAACCCTGCCGCCGCTGCACATGCGGCGCGACGCATTCGACCCCACCCCCGAACTGCGCGAGATCCGCGAGTCCCGGGCGTGCGGCCGTCACCAACGCCTTCGGCATGCGACGTCTACCTGGTCACCCGCTACGAGGACGTCAAGACGGTGCTGTCGGACCACCGCGCTTCTCCAACGGCCGACCGCCCGGCTTCGTCGTCCCGGGCGCGCCGGAGTCTCGAGGAGGAGCAGCCGCGCAACAGGGCGGGCAACCTGCTCGGCCTCGACCCGCCCGAACACCAGCGGCTGCGCCGCATGCTCACCCCCGAGTTCACCATCCGGCGGATGCAAGCGGCTGCAACCCCGCATCGTCGAGATCGTCGACGAGCAACTGGACGCGATGGCCGCGGCCGGCGCGCCCGCCGATCTGGTGCGAGCACTTCGCGCTGCCGATCCCGTCGCTGGTGATCTGCGAACTGCTCGGCGTGCCCTACGCCGACCGTGACGACTTCCAGCGCCGCAGCGCCCGCCAGCTCGATCTGTCGATCCCGATTCCCGACCGGTTCGAACTGCAGCGGCAGGGACGGGACTACATGCACGCGCTGGTCGCCCGGGCGCAGGGCTCGAGCCCGGCGACGACATCCTCGGCATGCTGGTGCGCGAGCACGGCGACGAGCTGACCGACGACGAGCTGGTCGGCGTCGCCGAGCCTGCTGCTGCTCGCCGGACACGAGACCACGTCGAACATGCTCGGCGCTGGGCGCCCTTGCGCTGCTGCGCCACCCCGACCAACTGGCCGCGGTCCGCGACGATCCGGATGCGGTGGCGCCCGCGGTCGAGGAACTGCTGCGCTAGCTGTCGATCGTGCACACGCGATCCCCCGCATCACCACCACCGAGGTGGAAGATCGCCGGCGTGGCGATCCCGGCGGGCCAACTGGTGTTCGCGTCACTGCCCACAGGCAACCGGGACCCCGAATTCGTCGACGCGCCCGAGGTTCTCGACATCGGCCGCGGCGCGCCGGGCCATCTCGCCTTCGGCCACGGTGTGCACCACTGCCTCGGCGCCCCGCTGGCCCGGATGGAGATGCAGATCGCCTTTCCCGCGCTGCTGCGCCGGTTCCCCACGCTGGCGCTGGCCGGAAACTTCGACGATGTGCAGTTCCGGTCGTTCCACTTCATCTACGGACTGAAATCGTTGGAGTGACCTGGGAGTGAGAATGTCGAAAGTCACCGCCGAACGCGAACTGTGCATCCAGGCGGGCAACTGCGTGATGGTCGCCGGCGAGGTTTTCGATCAGGACGACGACGGCATCGTCGAGATCCTACGAGGAGGTGACGGGCGACGAGGCCGACCATGCCAGGGAGGCCGTCAAGCTGTGTCCGGCGAGTGCATTGAGTCTGGAAGATCGATGACACCCGAGCGCCCCAGCAGCAGCAGGCTGACGACCAGCACCCAGATCGGGAACGTCACGGTCATCCAAGCGGTGATGTCGCTGCCGAGCAGAACACACACCGCGACAGCGTAGGTCACGATCACCAGCCACATCGGCATCAGCCGTGTCCGCAGCCAGATCGTGGCCAGCGACATCATGAACACCGCGCGCCATCCGCAACGCGTAGGTGTTGCTCAGCGACACCAACAGCGCCTGGCCGAACGCCGCCACCTCGGTGCGGACGCCGGGTTGGGCGAAATCCTTGCTGGCGATCAGCCCGGCGCCGACGGCTGTCGACGCGAAGATCATCGCCAGGAACAGCAAGCCGCTCCCGATGAACACCGATCGCGAAGAACTTGTCCTCCAGCGTGCCGAATCCGTCGCGCACGACGCCGATGAACCACAGGAAGGCGATGCCCGAGAACGGCATCAGCACGACGGCGATCCGCAGCCGGTCGCCTGACCCGTCCGTCCACTGCTGTACCGAGCGCGGCACCTCCGGGCAAGCGCGGTGCGGATCAGCACCAGCGCGGCGCCGAACAGCAGCGCGAACAGCACGCCGGCGAACGCCGCGGCCTTCGGGGTGGTGAGGCGGCGCAGGTGGCGGTCGACCGGGTGCGTCATCGGCTCATCGTGGCATGGCAGTGGCCACGACGGATCATCGTGCCACGCTGTCAGGGCTGTCCGGGCAGCAACCTGATCATCAGCCCGTTCGCCTCGGCGAGCAGATGGCCGTCGGGGTCGCGCAGTTCGGCGTTGACGAATGCTTTGCGACCCTCGGCCTCCCGCACCCAGCCCCGCACGGTCAGCACGGTGTCGATCGGGGTCACCTTCCGGTAGTCCACATGCAGGAAGGCGGTGCGGCTGATCGGCCGGCCCGTCGCGTGGATCACCATGCCGAACACCGAGTCGAACAGCAGCGGCAGCACGCCGCCGTGCACCGCGTAGTTCCCGCCCACGTGAAAGCGGCTGAACTGCACCTCCAGCTCGACGCCCTCGGGCTCGAACTTGGTCACCATGTACGGCGGCATCAGCAGGCTGCCCGCCCCGGGCAGCGCGGGCACCCGGTTGGCGGGGCCGACACCCTCCGCCGCCTCGGACGGGTCCAGCAGCGCGACGAGTTCCTCGACGAGTTCGGCCGCACGCTGCCAGGTGTCTGCGTCGGGAGCGGCCGACACGGCCAGGTCCTGTGCGCGCCGCATCGCGGTCAGGAAGCGCCCGAAACCGGGGCCGGGGTCGGCCGCGTTCGAAGTTCGGAAAGCCGCCGTGACTGTCGTATTCGGGATCGACAGCGGGAGTTCCCTCGCCTGCGTTATCTGCTCTTTCGCGAGTCGCTCATCGCGCCTCACGCCAGGATGTCTCGTCGGACGATCGTCTGGTCGCGGCCCGGGCCGACGCCGATGCACGAAACATGCGCTCCGGCAAGCTCTTCGAGCCGAAGCACGTAGTCGCGAGCCTTGGCGGGCAGGTCGTCGAACTCCCGGGCGTCGGAGATGTCCTCCCACCAGCCGGGCAGTTCCTCGTAGATCGGCTCGGCGCGCGCGATGTCGGTCTGCGTCATCGGCATCTCGTCGGTGCGCTTGCCGTCGACGGTGTAGCCGACGCAGATCGGCACGGTCTCCAGGCTGGACAGCACGTCGAGCTTGGTCAGGAAGTAGTCGGTGATGCCGTTGACCCGGGTGGCGTAGCGGGCGATCACGGCGTCGAACCAACCGCAGCGACGTGGGCGTCCGGTGGTGACACCGACCTCGCCGCCGGTCTTGGCGAGGTAGGCGCCGAACTCGTCGAACAGTCGGTGGGGAACGGGCCCGAGCCGACGCGGGTGGTGTACGCCTTGAGGATGCCGAGCACCGTGGTGATCCGGGTGGGGCCGATGCCGGAACCTCTGTTCGAAGCCTCGGTCGTCCCGCAGCATTCCATCCCGTATGACGCGGCTTCGGCCGGCTACCGGCCTCGACGCCAGGCTATAGGGGGCGGGCTGCATCCACCGACTACCGTTCGGCTCGCGGGTGTCACCATGTCCCCGGGCCGGACCATGGTCGGACCCATACTCCGTCAATGATCTCATACCAGCGAGCCGACGAACTGACCCCGACTTGGTGGGGCGGGGTCACGTGCGCCAAGCGGTTAATTTGAGATAAATCCGAATGAAATCACAGACTTACCCCTGTCGTACGCGTACGACACCTGCGCGGCTGCACGTCGCTCCGCCCCTCCGACGAGTCAGCCGACAGGCCCGCTGGTATCATATACTTATGCCCCGTGCACGCGTGCATGGGGGGGGGCGAACGGGGGGCGACCGCCCTCCCCTCCCCAATGCCATCCCTGACCGGGAGCGACCGCTGACGGGCGCGCCCCGGGCCGGACCTGGCGCCCGGCGGGCGCTAACCTCTTCACCCGATCCCGCTTTTGCTTGCCGGGCAGCGCGTCTATGCTCTCGCCGCAAGCGGAGGGGGCTTGCGGCATGGCGCAGGCGGCTCCGCAAGTCGTGATCCGGAGTTCCAATGCGCAGCCTTGCCCGGCCCCTCGGCCCGATCCTCCTCCTCGCAACCCTGGCGCTCGCCGCCTGTGACGGCCCCGAGCAGCGGGCCGAAACCCACTACCAGCGCGCCCTCGCCCTCTTCGCCGCGGGTGATGCGGACCGTGCCGCGGTCGAGCTCCGCAACGTCTTCCGCCTGAACGGCAACCACACCCCCGCCCGCCTGCGTTACGCCCGCCTGCTCAAGGAACAGGGCGATCTCGCCGGCGCGCTCGGCCAATACCAGCGCCTGGTGGAGCAGGACCGCCACAGCGTCGAGGGCCACGCGGAGCTGGCCGAGCTCGCCATAATGGCGCAGGACTTCGCCGTCGCCGGCGAGGCCGCCGACCGCGCCTACGCGCTCGCGCCCGACGATCCGAAGGTGCGCGCGCTGAAGGCCACGAACGACTTCCGCGCCGGCGCCCGGGAGGGGGCCGTGGTCATGTGCGAAGCGGTGGTCGCCGAGGTGCCGACCAATGTCATGGCCCATATGGTGCTGATCGCCGACCGCATGACCGCGGGCGACCCCCGGGGCGCGCTCGCCCGCGCCGATGCCGCCCTCGCCCACGTGCCGGGCGACGAGGGGCTGCACCTCGCCCGCCTCGCCGCGCTCGAGGCCGCGGGCGACGATGCGGCCGTGGGCGCCGAGCTCCAGGCCATGGCCGGCCTTTTCCCCGCGAACACCGCCATCCGCCAGGCGCTGATCCAGTGGCACCTGCGCCAGGGCGATGTCGCTGCGGCCGAGGCGGTGCTGCGCGAGCTGGCGGCGCGCAACCCCGCCGATCCGCAAGGTTTCCTCACCGTGGTGCAGTTCCTCTACGAGACCGGGGGCGCGGGCGGCGACAAGGCCGGCGGGCCTGCGGCGGCCCGGGCCGAGCTCGGGCGGCTGATCGCCGCCGCAAGCGATCCCGCGCCGTTCCGCCGGGCGCTGGCGGGGCTCGACTTCAGCGAGGGCGACAGCGCCGCCGCGATCGCGGCGCTGACCGCGCTGACCCAAGGTGCGGCACCCTCGGACGACGTGCGCGACACCCAGGTGATGCTCGCCGAGATGCTCTCCGCCACCGGCGACGCGGCGGGACGCGACGCCCTGCTTACCGCGGTGCTCGAGGGCGATCCCGGCCATGTGGCGGCGCTGAAGCTGCAGGCCCGCGCCGCGATCGATGCCGACGCCCCCGAGCGCGCGATCCAGGACATGCGCAAGGCGCTCACCCAGGCGCCTCGCGACCCCGAGATCATGACCATCCTGGCGCTTGCCCACGAACGGGCCGGCGAGCACGAGCTCGCCGGCGAGCGGCTTGCGCTCGCGGTCGAGACCTCGGCCTATGGCGCCGAGGAATCGCTGCGCTATGCGCGGTTCCTGATCCAGGACGGGCGTGCCGGCCCAGCCGAAGGCGTGGTGCTCGACGCGCTGCGCCGCGCGCCCCAGCATCCCGCGCTGCTCGGCTTGCTCGGCGAGATCCATCTCGCGCGGCACGACTGGGCGCGGGCCCGCCAGGTGGCCGAGATCCTGCGCGGCCTGGACGATCCCGCCGCGGCGAACATGGCGACCGAGCTGGAGATGGCGACGCTCGGCGGCGAGAACCGCCGCGCCGAGATCGTGGCGACGCTCGAGACGCTGACCGCCGACGGCGGCGCGCCGGCGGCGCTGGCGCGCCTGGTGCGGACCCATGTGGAGACGGGCAACCTCGAGGCCGCCGACCGCGCGGTGGCGGCCGAGCTCGCCCGCGATCCCGCCAGCCCGTCGGCGCGGATGCTGCAGGCGGGCCTCCATGTGCTGAAGGGCGAGCTCGCCCCCGCCGAGGCGCTCTACCGCGCCCTGATCGCCGAGTTCCCCGGAGAGGTCGAGCCGCACCGGGCGCTCTTCGCGCTGCTCGCGGGCCAGGGCAAGGTCGAGGCGGCGCGCGAGGCGCTGGCCGCGGGCCTCGCCGCGACCGGGCAGGCGCCGGCGTTGCGCTTCGGCCAGGCGGGCTTCCTCGAGGCAGAGGGCGATTTCGAGGGCGCGATCACCGTCTACGAGGCGCTCTATGCCGAGGACAGCGCCAGCCCGGTCGTTGCCAACAACCTGGCGAGCCTCCTCACCAGCCAGCGCGACGATCCGGCCAGCCTCGAGCGCGCCTTCCGCATCGCCCGGCGGCTGAGCGGCACCGAGGTGCCGGAGTTCCAGGACACCTATGGCTGGATCCTGCACCTGCGCGGCGACCCGGCGGCGGCGATCGGCTATCTCGAGCCCGCGGCCGCGGCGCTCGGCGACAACGCGCTGGTCCAGTTCCACCTGGCCGAGGCGGAATATGCGCTGGGCCGGACCGCGGAGGCCCGCGCGAGCTATGCCCGTGCGGTGGAGGCGGCCGACTCCGGCCCCGCGGGGGCCCTGCCCCAGATCGCCGCGGCCCGGGCGCGGATCGCCGCCATCGATGCCGGGATCGCCCCGGGATCCGAGGCGGCCCCCACCGGGACACCGGAGGGCGCGCCGAAGCCGGTCCCGACCCCCGGAAACAACGGGTGATATAATACCGGCGGCCCTGGCGGCTGCCTTGTCAGAGGGGCGGAGCGACTTGCAGCCGCGCAGGTGTCGTACGTCGTACGCGTACGACGGGGTTAAGCCTATAATTCTACTCGGATTCATCTCAAATTAACCTCTGGGCGCACGTGACCCGCCCTGGCAAGTCGGGGTCAGCTCGTCGGGCCGCTGGTATAAGATCCCGCGCGGTGCAAGGAGCCCTGTTGGATGTCTATCGGGGGTGCGAGCGAACGCCGATCCGCGTCACGGCGCCCGCGAGCCGCCTGTCGCGGGTCCAGAGCGCAGCACCCGGCGCGAGCAGCGTAGCGGCGATCAGATGCGCGTCGACGTATCCGATGCCGAGGCTGAGCAACTGCCGCACCTCGATCAGGGTCATGACCTCGTCATGGCTGGCGACC
Source organism: uncultured Actinomycetota bacterium (assembly GCA_963796545.1). Classification (GTDB taxonomy): domain Bacteria; phylum Actinomycetota; class Actinomycetes; order Mycobacteriales; family Mycobacteriaceae; genus Mycobacterium. Next base: position 200,043 of record CAWCMF010000017.1, read on the forward strand.
GGGGCCCGCGGAAGTCCTTGCATCGACGCGATGACCATCTGCCGATCCTTCAGGCTGCCAAGCGCCGATTCTCCGATGATGAACGGATGCGCGAGCACCAGGGATCTATTCAGAAGATCGACCAGCTCGGCGCTGCCGCACCGCAGGTGGTCTATCCAGACCGACGTATCGACAATGATCACTGCTCGGGGATCACTGCTCGGGCGGCCGCCGCGAGGCGACCTCCGCCGCCCTATCGCTGCCGCCCAGAGCCGCGAGCCGCCGCGCGCTCTCGCGCTCGATCAGCGCTTTCAACCCTTCGCGCACCAGCGCCGCCCTTTCGCCGATACCGGTCAGGTCTTGGGCTCGGCTCAAGAGATCATCGTCAAGATTCAGGGTCGTACGCATGGCCATCCTTCCCCTGGCTATGCGCCCGATATAGCATCATTTGATGACCCTAGCGATGGCTCGGCGCATTGGCTCACGGCAAGCGCTCTAGCTCTTGATACGACATCCGGTTGATCGTTGCGGACGACGGAGGATCCCGAACAGGGTAAATTGGTTAGCCCGAGCGCACCCTCAATTTAAACGCTACTTCGGCGTGGCCGAGACGTGAAGACCCTTATCCTCGGTTCGGTTAATCTCGCGCAACCTGGGCCACGTTAACTGTCTCGAAGACCAGGACGTGCAAATCGGCGCGCCCCTAAGCTACGTCTATACTTGGGGCGCGCCTCGGTTAACCAATTTACCCTGGCGAATACCGTGGCAATCGACCCGATGTCGTGTGAGTTGTCGCAATTTCCAGATCGGCAGGTTGATCAACCCGCTTCGAGGGATTGCCCTTGCCGCCCCCCGCGCGCGCCCCGGGGCGCGCACTACGGCGGCCGGGCGCTGGTAGAAGCTATCGACGATGCTCTTGGTGTCGCGGATGTTCTTGCGGCTCGAGGCGCCGAAGACGATCGCGGCGATGCTCTCCTGCGCGGCGACCCATTCGATCGCCTCGCGCGGCGGGATCGCGCCCGAGGCGAGCACCGACATCGCGATCGCCCGCACCCGCCGGGTGCGCAGCGTCTCCATGTAGGCGTCGATCCCGCCGCGAGACGCGGAAGCCGATCTTGTTGATGTTGGCGCAGACGATCGGGTTCTCGATCCCGACGCTCGTCGAGCGTGTCGAGCAGCATCGGCAGGTTCATGGTGATGAAGCCGGGCTCGGCGGCGTATTTCTCGCGCGACGTAGTCGTGGAAGATGCGGAAGGCGTCCTTCATGCCCATGCCGAGCAGCAGGTCGACGACCACGTTCTGCAGGAAGATCACCGGGGTCTCGAGCCCCTGGAACATCTTCATCTCCATGTCGACCAGGATCTTGGCCAGCCCCTCGACGTCCTTCCTCGCCAGCGACATGCCGCCGCGCAGCGCGGTCTTCAGGAAGCCCGTCGTCGGGCATGAAATGCATCACCGCGCCGATCATGCCGTGATCGGTCACCGCGTTGGCGTATTTGTGCGCGTAGGGCATGCAGGGGTAGAACTTGAAGCCCTGGTAGCGGCCGGGGTTCGCCCGGACGTGGTCGCAGACCGGCTCGACCCGGTCGTGGGTGGTGCACATGAAGGTGCGGATGCCCTCGTCATAGGCCGCGTCGAGCACCTCGATGATCGCGGCGGTGTCCTGGAACTGCATCGCCTGGGCGCGGGCCTTCTCCTCGGACATGTGGTTGATGCCGAAGAACTGGTTGTCGCCGAACAGCAGCCGGTCCATGGCGTGCCCCTCCCCGTCCCGTGCCGCGCCGCTCAGGCCGAAGAGCCCGCGCCGCCGCGCCGCCGGCCGCGCCGCCGGCGCCGGCGCCCGCCTCGCCGAGGCCGCGACCTTCCGCGCTCGCGTCGGCGAGCATCAGCGCGATGGTCCGGTCGGTCTCGGCGGCGCTGGCGAAGTTGTTGGGGGTGCGCGGGCTTGCCGTCGCGACGGCGGCGACGAAATCCTCGATCTGGGCGCTGTACTCCTCGCCGCGCAGGTAGAAGCCCACCGGCTGGGTCAGCTCGGTGGTGTATTTCACGTTCCAGCCCTCGCGGTATCCGGGCAGCGCGGGCGCCGGCGTCGCGCAGGTAGGCCTGCAGCTCCTGGCGGTCGGCCATGATCCGGCCGCGCGTGCCGGTCAGCGTGATCTTGGTCGACATCTTGCGGTAGCACTCGTCGCTCCAGTTCACCGAGAGCTGCACGCTGAGGCCCGAGGGATAGGCGAAGGTCGAATAGACCTCGTCGTCGGTGTCGGCCGAGAAGATCCGTCCGAGCATCGTGCCCGTGACCTGCGAGGGCAGGCCGAAGCACCAGTTCACCAGGTTGATCGGATGCGCCGCGTAGTCGTAGAGGCAGCCGCCGCCCTCGGTGCTCTGGGTGCGCCAGGTCGAGCCTTTCGGCTTCAGCACCACCGGCCCGTAGGCCTCGGCGAGCACATGGGTGACCTCGCCGATGGCGCCCGCGTCGACGAGCCGCTTCATCTCCTGGAACGGCGCCGACATAGCGGTAGTGGTAGCCCACCTGGTTGACGAGGCCCCTCTCCGCGGCGAGCGCGGCCAGCGCCTCGGACTTCGCGCCAGTCGAGGCAGAACGGCTTCTCGCAGAACACGTGCAGGCCGCGCTCCAGCGCCTTGCGCACCATCGGCGCGTGCAGCCGCGACGGCGTGGCGATCATCACCGCGTCGAGCCCGGCCTTGTCGAGCATCGCGTCGTAGTCGCGCCAGGTCCTGGCCGGCGGTGTAGCGCCGACCACGTCGAGCACCATCCCCGAGGCGTCGCAGGCTGGACCTCGGCCCCGGGATGGGCGTTCAGGATGGAGAAATGGGACATGCCCATCTTGCCCAGGCCGACCAGACCTATCTTTGTCATCGAAACTCCTTTCAGGACTCAGCCGAGGATGCAATGCCGGATGCGTGCGATGAACTCCGGCGGCGCCTCGGCGGCGAGGAGCGGCGCCGCGCGCGCCGGCCGCCAGCGCCTCGGCGATCCGGGGCCCGAGATCGGCGTCGCGGTCGGCGATATGCACGCCGGGCTTGCCGCGCAGCCAGTTCGCGGTGGCGATCTGGTGGTCGGTGGTGTGCTCGCCCCCTCCCTGCAGGCGCGGCAGCATCACGATCGGCTTGCCGAACTGGCTCGCGGTGATCACCGAGCCCATGCCGGCATGGGCCACGACGAGCGCGGCAGTCCGCGACGGTGCGCGCGAACTCGGCCTGGTCGAGCTGGCGCACCCAGGGCATGTGCCGCGGGCACGTAGTCGCCGTCGCCGATCTGGGCGAGGAGCTCGCTCGGCGCGATGCGCCGCGCGCCCAGTCGTCCATCAGCCGGATCAGCCGGTCGAAGGGAAACATCGAGCCGATGGTGACGAAGATCACAGCACCGCCCCCCAGTAGTTCGGGCCGCCGGGCCTGGCGAGATGCTCCCACTGGGTCAGCCAGACGTCGGCCACCCGCCGCGCCTGGGCGCCCGAGGAGGAGAGCCGCTCGGCGTTGGCGATCGAATCGATCCAGATCGTCTTCGCGCGCAGGAACGTCTTCGCGATCCCGAGCGCGAAGAGGCAGGGCGCCGAGCCGGTGGTGATCACCACGTCGGGCCGCTCGCGGACCAGGATGCGCACGAGCTGGGCGATCAGCACCGCGAAGCCGAGGCGGTCGCGGCGGCTGACGTCGCGGATCGTGTAATAGGTCCGCCCGGCACGTCGCGGCCGAGGACGGATCGAGGCTGACGTAGAAGACCTCGAGCGCCCTCGAAGGCGGGCATGATCCGGCGCATCTGCACCCAATGGCCGCCGCCCGAGGCGATCGCCATGATTTTCCGGGGTTTTTTCTTGCCCATGAGCCTAACGGGACAACCTTACTCTCAGCACGACAAGACCGATCCGAAGGGGGATCGGCTCCAAGGCCAGCGGCAGGGCGGCGCCGCCTGTTTAATTAGGCGCGCCCCGCTTGTCTATCGCTATCATGGCTAATCCCCGCCAAAACGGGAGTCTTCGGCCGCGCCGCAGGGGCGCGGAACCGGCCCGCCGAGGCTTCCACTGGAGATTGTGCAGCGCAAAAAAATCCCGGGCGGCAAAAGGGCTTCGCGCCCCAGGAGGCCTCCGGCCGGGACCGGGCAAGGCGGGATCCGGGACCGGCCTTCGGCGCCGGATCGCCGATTGCCCGAGCTTGGCCCGAGGCTCCAGCGCCAGGAAGCGCCGCCGGGGAGGAATCACCCCGGCGCGTAGGCGGCAGGGTGCGGGTGCGTTGGGCGCGCCCGCCCCGCCTTCAATGGGTGGCTTGGGGGCGGGCGCTCGCGACCTGGCGGCAGGCGCGGACCATGAATTCCACCAGCACGTCCGCCGGGAACGCCGCGACCGGAAAGCCCGGGCGGTAGCCGAAGGCATCGAGCAGGCCGGCATCGAGGCACGCGCGGTCGCGCAGCGCCAGCGCCTGGCCGCGGAACAGCGGGGTCAGCACCCGCTCGCGGCTGCGCAGCTCCAGCGCCTCGTGGCGCGGGTCGGCCGCGATGCGGGCGAAGGCCGCCGCGAGCGCCGGGGGCGGTCCTTCGAGCGCCTGGACGAACCAGCCGTCGAGATG
>CAWCMF010000018.1:0-97312 GCA_963796545.1 uncultured Actinomycetota bacterium
GCTCGCCGAGATGCACGGTGGCGCCGTGGGTGTCGGCGAGCACCTGCACCTCGATGTGGCGCGGGTTCAGGACGAAGCGCTCGAGAAACAGCGTGTCATCGCCGAAGGCCGAGGCTGCCTCACGACGCGCACTGGCCAGCGCGGCGGGCAGTTCGGCGGCGTCGTGCACGACACGCATGCCCTTCCCGCCCCCACCTGCCGACGGTTTGACCAATACCGGGAAGCCGACGTCGGGGGCACCGTCGATCAGATCGTCGTCGGTGAGGCCGGGGCGTGAGATACCAGGCACCACAGGGACTCCGAAGGCCGATACCGCGGCCTTCGCCGAGATCTTGTCGCCCATCGTCTGGATCGCCGTCACCGGCGGGCCGATGAACACCACTCCGGCGGCATTGAGCGCTTCGGCGAATTGCGCGTTCTCCGAGAGGAATCCATAACCTGGATGCACGGCTTGGGCACCCGTGCGGCGAACGGCGTCGAGCAGGGCTTCGGTCGACAGGTAGCTCTGCCGCGCCGGCGCGGGTCCGATGCGCACCGCGACGTCCGCCTCGGCGACGTGCCGCGCGCCGGCGTCCGCGTCGCTGAACACCGCCACCGAGCGGATACCCATGGCCCGCAACGTCCGGATGACCCGGACCGCGATCTCGCCGCGGTTGGCGACCAGAACGGTTTCAAACATCCCGTCGCTCCGCTCGCCCCGAACCTCGAAGCCCTTCATCATCTCTCGTCACATCCTGAAGACGCCGTAGGACACCGGCTCCAACGGAGCCTGGTTTGTCACCGAAAGTGCCAACCCGACAACATCTCTGGTGTCAGCCGGGTCGATGACACCGTCATCCCACAGCCGGGCCGTCGAGTAATAGGGGTTGCCCTGACTTTCATACTGCGCACGGATCGGCGCCTTGAAGGCCTCTTCCTCGTCGGGGGTCATGTCGCCTCGGACGGTGGCCAGCACCGAGGCGGCCTGCTCGCCGCCCATCACCGAGATCCGCGCGTTGGGCCACATCCACAGAAAGCGCGGTGAATACGCCCGGCCGCACATGGAGTAATTGCCCGCACCGTAGGACCCGCCGATCACGACCGTCAGCTTCGGCACCCGCGCGCACGCCACCGCGGTGACCATCTTGGCGCCGTGCTTGGCGATGCCCCCCGCCTCGTAATCCCTGCCGACCATGAAGCCGGAGATGTTCTGCAGGAACAACAGCGGGGTCACGCGCTTGTCGCAGAGCTCGATGAAATGCGCACCCTTGACCGCCGATTCGCCGAACAGCACGCCGTTGTTGGCGATGATGCCGACCGGATGACCGTGGATGCGCGCGAACCCTGTCACCAGCGTGGTGCCGTATTCGGCCTTGAACTCGGCGAACTCGCCGCCGTCGACGATGCGGGTGATCACCTCGTGAACGTCGTAGGGCACGCGCGAGTCGACGGGAACGACGTCGTAGAGCTCGGTCTGATCGGCGACCGGCGCGATCGGCGGCGACACGTCCCACGGGGATGCGGCCTTCGGCGCCAGCGTTGCCACGATCCGGCGCACGATACGCAGCGCGTCGCGGTCGTCGTGGGCGAGATGGTCGGTGACACCGGAGATCTTGGAGTGCAGATCTCCGCCACCGAGATCCTCGGCCGTCACGACTTCGCCCGTCGCCGCCTTCACCAGCGGCGGGCCACCCAGGAAGATGGTGCCTTGATTGCGCACGATGATGGCCTCGTCGCTCATCGCCGGGACGTACGCGCCGCCCGCGGTGCACGAGCCGAGAACCGCGGCGATCTGGGCAATTCCCTTGGCGCTCATGGTCGCCTGGTTGTAGAAGATCCGTCCGAAATGCTCGCGGTCGGGGAACACCTCGTCCTGGCGAGGAAGGAACGCGCCACCGGAGTCGACGAGGTAGATGCACGGCAGCTGGTTCTGCAGCGCGATCTCCTGAGCGCGCAGATGCTTCTTGACGGTGACCGGGTAGTACGTGCCGCCCTTCACCGTCGCGTCGTTGGCGACGATCATGCACTCGCGACCCGACACGCGTCCGATCCCGGCGATCATTCCCGCACCGGGGCACTCGTCGTCGTACATGCCGTCGGCCGCCAATGCGGCCAGTTCCAGGAACGGACTGCCTGGGTCCAGGAGGCCGTCCACCCGGTCGCGGGGCAGAAGCTTGCCCCTGCTGACGTGCCGCTCACGAGCACGCTCGGAGCCACCCAGCGCCGCCGCGGCGAGCTTGGTCCGCAACTGGTCGACCAGCGCGACGTGATCGTCGCGATGAGATGCCCGCGCTGCCATCGCCGCACCACCTTCAGTTAATGATGACTAACCGGGTGGTATGTTAATCACCATTAACTGTCAATGTCCACCGTCGGCAGGAGGTGCACGGTGACGACCAGGGAAGCGGTGTCCCCCCGCAGCAAGGCCAAATCCGACCGGCGCAGTCAACTGGCCGCGGCGGCCGAACGCCTGATCGCCGAACACGGTTACCTCGCTGTTCGGCTCGAAGACATCGGGGCGGCGGCGGGAGTCAGCGGACCGGCGATCTACCGGCACTTTCCCAACAAAGAGGCACTGCTGGTGGAATTATTGGTGGGCATCAGCACCAGGCTGCTCGCCGGCGCCGAGGACGTGACGAGCCGCGCCGAAGATGCGGACTCGGCCCTGGATGGCCTGATCGACTTTCACCTCGACTTCGCGTTCACGGAGTCCGACCTGATCCGCATCCAGGATCGCGACCTCGGGAACCTTCCGCCTCCGGCCAAGCGGCAGGTCCGCCGCAAGCAACGGCAGTACGTCGAGATCTGGGTCGACGTGTTGCGCCGGTCGCGACCCCGGCGTCACCGAGACCGAGGCACGACTGATGGCGCACGCGACGTTCGGGCTGCTGAACTCCACCTCGCACAGCGTCAAGCCGGGCCTCACGAAAGCGGCCGAGGCCAGCTCGCGAACCGTCCTCAGAACGATGACGGTGGCGGCGCTGACCTCGGCCGAACGCTAACGCGGCAACGCGTTAGTACCAGGCCCTCCTGCCGGCGACCGGACGGCCGATCGATCCGAGGATCCAGAACACGGCGCCGATCGACGAGCAGAACGACGCCGATGTAGGTGAGTATCGACATTCCGAAAATCAGACCCAGAATGAGCAGGATCGCACCGAGAGCGATCATGGCGACTCCACTTCTTCGAGCTATCCAGTCAGCGGCTTACTGGCTGGGTTCCGGAACATTGCATTCCGTGACCTTCGGATTGACTCCCGCGTAGTTCAGCGGACCGGCCACCACCGTCAGCGCGATGCTTCCCGCTGTGGCGCAATTGCTTTCGCCGCCCGTGAAGTAATCGCGCTGATAGGCGGCAAAGACGCCGATCAGCAACCAGACGAGCACTATGACGCCGAGAATCCCTCGCATACCGCGCCTCCTCCGTCTGCGCGCCGCAATCGGCGCGCAGCAGAGTTTTACCCCGCGGAAAATTTCGATAAACCTCGCGCCGTAACGGGTCAGATTCCGCGAAAGCCTCGGTCAGCCAATCCGTCATGGCTTTCGCAGCACGGCGCTGTTCTCGCGCTTGTCGATCTCGTGGCCGTCGTCGTCGAAGATCAGCAACCTGACCCGGCGGCCGAGCGCGCTGAGCGCGTCGCACATCTGCTGCGACTCGCTGGGGGGAACGTTGGTGTCGTTGAGCCCGTGCACCAGCAACAGAGGTGCCGTCACCGCGTCGGCCCGCGGCAGCGGGGACAGCTGTTCGAGCAGGTCGCGGTCGCTGATCGGATGGCCGTATTTCGGATAGGCCGCCGCCGCGATCCACGGCTCGGTGTTGCGATACCAGCTGTTCAGATCGCTCATCCCGCAGATGCTGATGCCCGCCGCGAACGCGTCGGGATGAAACGCCAACGCCGCCTGGGTCAGATAGCCGCCGTAGGACCAGCCGCAGCAGGCCACCTTTCCGGCGGGCGCATGTCCGTTGTCCACGAGAAAGCGCACCGTGTCGGCGACGTCGTCGATCGCGGCGAACCGGCGGTCGCGGTCATCGGCGTGCATGAAGGACCGCCCGAATCCGCCCGAACCGCGGACGTTGGGCAGGAACACGCAGATGCCTTGTTCGAGCAGCGCCGGAAAGAACTCGTTGTAGCCGGGCCTGCCCTGGCCCTCGGGTCCGCCGTGCAGGAAGAGCATCGCGCCGATCGTCGTCACGCCGTCGGGCGGCCGGAACAGCCAGCCGGTGAACGTCAGGCCGTCACGCGCCGTGATCGGTCTCCAGCGTGGGGTCGGCGGACAGCGGGCCGCGGCTCGGTTCGCGGTCGACGAGCTGCCACTCCCGGGTTCTGGGATCGACCAGCTCGACTGTCGGCGGCTTCGAGGGACCCTCGACCGTCATCGCCAGCATCGAGCCGCCCGCGCTGATGCTCAGCTCGCTGGCGACCATGCCCGGCAGGGGAATCGGATCGTACAGCGTGCCGTCGGCGTACTCCAGGATCTGTAACTCGCTGGTGCCGTGCAGGTTCCACAGTATCGCCACCGTCGAGAGGTCGTCGCTGACCATGAACTCGTCGAGCTCGCAGCCCTCCCGCTCGGCCAGCACCTGGTAAGCCACGCCGTCGGCGGTCACCGTCACCTCGAGCAGACGGGCATGCTCGGCACCGTTCTCGCTGCGGATCAGATGCCCGGACGTAGCCCTCGGTGCTGTTGACGCCGTAGTCCTTGGCCGGGTGGTAGAGCTCGGCGAGTTCGCCCTCGGGTCCTTTCCGCAACCGGCGCGGGTGGTGGTCGTCCAGAATGATGCCGGTGTCGGTCGTCGACCCCGGGTCGTAAGGCAACAACGCGGTTTCGGTGAGTCCCCGCAACATGATCAGGTCGCGGTAGCCGCGCGGGCCGACGCGGACCAGCGAGGCACCGGCCCACGCGTCGACCAGCCGTCCGCCGGAGCGGCGATCCACTACCGTCGTCGTGCCCGTTGACGGGTCGATCAGACATGAACTGCCCACACCGTCTTCGCCGGTCATGATCGCGGCGACCAGGATGCCGTCCCACCCGATCAGCTCGGCGGTGCCCTCCGCTCCGGACGGCCAATGGTCGATTCGTCGGGCGTCGCGATCGTCGGGATCGGTTGTCACAACCCAGATCTGGCTGCGGGAGCCGCCTTCGGGCGCGACCTGGCAGGCGAGCCAGTGCCCGTCGGCCGAGTGCAGCACACGCGTGACCGGCCCTCGAATGGGCAGCTCGACATCGCGCGAGGAGCTCGCCCGCCATCCGCGCAGGAACCGCTGGACCGCCCGCGGGTATCCGCCGTCGTCGACGAGATGAGCGAACGCCGTGGCGTCGGGAGACAGTCGACGCGCCGTAGATCCGGCGAACCTGTTCTGCCACGGCTCCCGATTGTGCACGGTCGGCACGCTCCCACGACGGGTGGACCGGTGCTGCGGACGCACTGAGCGGTCGCACAGGTACCCTGCAGCAATGAGGTGGGTATGACGGATTCACCCAACCGCGGCCGCGACGAGCAGTGGCGCGGCGGCGCGGAACAATGGGGCACCAGCAACCCCGGGTACACCGATCCCGCGTACGCAAGCCAGGCGCCCTACGGGCCGCCGTATCAGCCACCGCCCGCGCCCCGTCCCACCGAACGACTCCCCGCCTATACGCCGTACGGCTCCGACCCGTATGCGACAGGCCAATATCCGCCTCAGTACCCGCCGGGCTACGGCGCCGAGCCGCCGCCGGAGGAACCGAAGTCCCCGCGCTGGCTGTGGATCGTCGCTGGCGTCGCGGTCGTCACCATCATCGGCCTGGTCATCGCGTTGGTGATCGTCAACAGCTCAAGGCAGCAGACAGTGATGGCGCCGGTTCCGTCGCTGCCCGAGCCGTCGTTCACCACGCCCACCCCGACGACCACGCCACGTACGCCGGCACCGCGGCCGTCGACGCCTCTGCTTCCGCTTCCCACGCTGCCGACGGCGCCATCCAGCAGTCCGCCCACCGAGACGACGACGCCCGGCGCCACCGACTCCGTCGTCTACTCCGTCGGCGGAACCGGTCGCGCCATCAACATCACCTACGTCGACACCGGCGGTCTGCTGCAGACCGAGTTCAACGTCACCCTGCCGTGGACCAAGGAAGTGTCGCTGCCGCAGCCCGGCGAGAGTTCGGCGAGCATCAGCATCATCAACGTCGGCCGCGAGGTGTCGTGCTCGATCTCGATCAACGGCGTCGAGGTCGACCGAACGCGCATCGGCTCCGGCCTGACGATCTGCACACCGCCTCGGCTAGGCAGCCGTCGGGCGCGCGCACCTGGACGGGTATGAACGCGATCAAGCCGAGCGCCAGGACGAGCAACCAGCCCGCCCATCCCCGCGCGCTGGCTGTCGAAGATGTCGATGGACAGCGAAAACAGCCATGGCGCCAGGAAAGTCGCGGCCCGGCCGGCCGTGGTGTAGAGGCCGAACGTCACGCCCTCCTTGCCATGGGCGGTCATTCGCATCATCAGCGTGCGTGCTGATGACAGCGTCGGGCCGACGAACAGGCACAGCGACAGTCCGCACACCCAGAACGCCAAGGTTCCGGAAAGCATCATCAGCGATCAGACCGACCACGATCATCGCCACCAGCGACGCCACGATCACGGGCTTGGAACCGACCCGGTCGTCGGCACGTCCACCCACCACCGAGCCGACCGCGGCCACCACGCAGGCGGCGACGCCGAACAACAACACATCCGCCTGGGACACTCCGTACACGCTCACGCCGAGCACGGCCCCGAAGGTGAACACCCCGGTGAGCCCGTCCCGGAAGATCGCGCTGGCGCCGAGGTAGTAGACGACGTTGCGGTCGCGCTGCCACTCGCCTGCGCACCTCCCGCCCCAGCTGCCGGTACGCGCCGAAGAAGCCCACGCGTTGCGGCGGCGGCTGGTCGAGCGCCTTGGGCACCGAGACCAGCAGGGGCAGGGCGAAGAGGGCGAACCACGCCGCAACGAGCAACATGGACGCCCGCACATTCTGCCCGTCGGCGGCAGGCAGGCCGAGCAGCCCGCGGGTGTCGCCCTCGCCCGAGATGAAGCCCAGATACACCACGAGCAGCGCGAGGACGCTGCCGAAATAGCCCAGCGCCAAACCGAATCCGGAGACCCGCCCGGAGGTCTCCGGCGTGGACAGTTCACGCAGCATGGCGTTGTACGGGACGGTGGCCAGCTCGCTGCACGCGGCCGTGCACGCCAACAGGATCAGGCCGGGCCACAGGTAGCGGTGGTCGTCGCGGATCAGGCTCAGCGACGCGGTCAACAGCACGACCAGCCCGGTCGAGGACCGCCAGCGCCCGGCGCCTCCTGGCGGGCGCGTCGACCCATACACCGGTCGCCGGCGCCAGCAGCGCCACCACGAGACCGGCCGCAGCGAGCGCTCGCCCCAGCCAGCTTGCCGGGCTGGTGTCGCCCGGGAGATCGTCGCCGACCGCTGAGGTCAGATACACCGAGAATACGAACGTGACGACGATCGCGTTGATCGCCGTCGCGCCGAAATCCCACATCGCCCAAGCCAGCACGCGCGACGCGGGCCACGGTGCTCGGCGGGCGGCCCCGTCGTGGGCGGCAGCTCGCTCATGGACGCCCACGATCGCTCATGGACGCCCACGATATAGTCCGGCCCATGCCAGTACCCGCACCCAGCGTCGGACGGCCGTGCGGTCGTCACCGGTGCTTCGCAGAACATCGGCGAGGCGTTGGCCATCGAACTCGCCCGCCGCGGGCACCACCTGATCATCACGGCCCGCCGCGACGAGGTGCTCGAAGCACTCGCCGACCGGTTGCGCGAACAGTACGGCGTGACCGTCGAGGTGCGCGCCGTCGACCTCGCCGATCCCGCCGCGCGGACAACGTTCTGCGATGAGCTGGCCACCCGCACCATCTCCATCCTCTGCGCGAACGCAGGCACCGCGACATTCGGCCCGGTGGCCACGCTCGATCCCGCCGACGAACGGAAACAGGTGCAGCTCAACGTGCTCGGCGTGCACGACCTCGTGCTGGCCGTGCTCCCCGGCATGGTCGGAACGACGCGCCGGCGGCATCCTGATCTCAGGTTCTGCGGCAGGCAACTCCCCCATCCCGAACAACGCGACGTACGCCGCGACCAAGGCGTTCGCCAACACGTTCAGCGAATCCCTGCGTGGCGAAGTGAAATCCGCGGGCGTGCACGTCACCGTGCTGGCGCCAGGACCGGTGCGCGAGACCCTGCCGGACACGCACGAGCAGTCACTGGTCGAGCGCCTGATCCCCGACTTCCTATGGATCTCCACCGAATACACGGCCAAGATGTCGCTGGACGGCTTGGAGCGCAACAAGATGCGCGTCGTTCCCGGCGTCACCTCCAAGGCGATGTCGGCGGCCAGCTGGGTATGCGCCGCGCGCGATCGTCAGCCCGATCGTCGGCGCCGTCTACAAGAAGCTCGGCGGCGACTAGTCATTCTCCGCCGAAACTGCATTCCACGCGCAGAAGTTCAAGTGGAGGCCGCGCTGAGAATGCAATCTCGGCGGATCAGCGCCTGCGGCGGCGGCGGCCGGTGCCGAAGATGCTGCGGGTGATCTCGCGGCCGATCACGGTGCCCGCCGAACGCATCGCGCTCTTGAAAGCGGGGTTGTCCATCATCTTGTCGAGCAGACCGGGTTCGGCCGGCGGCGGCGTCGGCATCGGCGGCACCTCGACGGATGGCGGGTGCAGACCGGCGGCGGCTGCGGCACGGGAGCCTGCTGCACGACGGGCGGCGGTGGCGCCAGCTTGGCGGCGAGCCGTTCGTAGGCCGAATCGCGGTCGATGGTCTGGCCGTACTCGGCCTGCAGCGGGCTGGCCTTGGCGGCCGCCGCGATCGCCTCGGGCCCGATGGTGTCCATCAGCGAACGCGGCGCACGCATCCGGGTCCACGCCACCGGCGTCGGCGCACCCTTCTCGGACAGCACGGTGACGACGGCCTCGCCGATGCCCAGCGACGTCAGCGCCGACTCCAGGTCGTACACCTGGGTTTTCGGGTAGGTGCGCACCGTCTTCGTCAGCGCCTTCTGGTCGTCGGGTGTGAACGCGCGCAGCGCATGCTGGATGCGGGCACCGAGCTGGCTGAGCACCTCTTTGGGCACATCGGTGGGCAGCTGCGTGCAGAAGAGCACGCCGACACCCTTGGAACGGATCAGCTTGACGGTCTGCTCGACCTGCTCCAGGAACGCCTTGGACGCGTCGGTGAACAGCAGATGCGCCTCGTCGAAGACGAACACCAGCTTGGGCTTGTCGACGTCGCCGACTTCGGGAAGCGTCGTGAACAGATCCGCCAGTACCCACATCAGGAACGTGGAGAACATCACCGGGCGCGCGGCCTGGCTGCCCAGTTCCAGCAGCGTGATGACGCCCCGGCCGGACGCGTCGACGCGCAGCAGGTCTGCAGGCTCGAGTTCGGGCTCGCCGAAGAACGTGTCGGCGCCTTCGGCCTCAAGGTTGACCAGCGCACGCAGGATCACCCCTGCGGTCGTCGTGGAGACGGCGCCGAGCGCCTTGAGTTGCGGCTTGCCCTCGTCACTGGTGAGGAACTGGATGACCGAACGCAGGTCCTTCAGATCCAGCAGCGGCAGCCCCTGCTGATCGGCCCAGTGGAAGATCAGTCCCAGCGTCGATTCCTGAGTGTGATTGAGCCCCAGCACCTTCGACAGCAGGATCGGCCCGAAGCTGGTGATCGTGGCGCGCACCGGCACCCCGATGCCCGCCGTACCCAACGACAGGAACTCCACCGGGTAGGCCGTCGGCGCCCAATCGTCGCCCGTGTCGGCGGCTCGCTCGGTGACCTTGTCGCCGGGCTCGCCGGGCCGCGACAGTCCGGATAGGTCCCCCTTGACGTCGGCCATCACCACCGGCACCCCGGCGGTGGACAACTGCTCGGCGAGTACCTGCAGCGATTTCGTCTTTCCTGTCCCGGTCGCGCCCGGCGACCAGGCCGTGCCGGTTGAGCGTCGCCAGCGGGATGCGGACCCGCGCGGCAGGCTCACACACGCCGTCGACGATGACGGTTCCCAATTCCAGCGCGGCACCTTCGACGGCATAACCTGCGGCGATCTGTTGCGCGGGGGTTCCCGAGGACTCCGTGGACATGCGTCGCACCCTACTGAAGCGGGACGGCGATTTGGCGGGTGTGAGAAGCCGGCTGACACGCCGGGGCTTACTGTTGAGCGCTGTGCGAGACGAATTGGTGTGGATCGACTGCGAGATGACGGGCCTGGACCTCAAATCCGACCTGCTCATCGAGATCGCGGTGCTGGTCACGGACTCCGAGCTGAACATCCTTGGCGACGGCCTCGACGTGGTGATTCACGCCGAGGACGCCGCACTGTCCTCGATGGTCGACGTGGTGACCCAGATGCACACCAGGTCGGGCCTGATCGAGGAGGTGCGCGCCTCGACCGTCGACCTCGCCACGGCCGAGGACATGGTGCTGACCTATATCCGCGACCACGTCAAGCAGGCCAAGACCGCGCCGCTGGCCGGCAATTCGATCGCCACCGACCGCGGCTTCATCGCCCGCGACATGCCCAAGCTCGACGATTTCCTGCACTACCGCATGATCGACGTCAGCTCGATCAAGGAACTGTGCCGTCGCTGGTACCCGCGGATCTACTTCGGACAGCCCGAGAAGGGGCTGGCGCACCGCGCACTGGCCGACATCGACGAATCCATCCGCGAACTTCGCTACTACCGTCAGACGGCGTTCGTGACACCTCCGGGGCCGTCGACCAGCGAGATTGCCGCCATCGCGTTCGACGCTCGGGGCGACTTCGGATAACGATTCGGCTCGAGAGGCTCCCAGCAGCTAGTATCGACGACGCCGCGCGAGCGGCAATGGTGGCTGTAGTTCAGTTGGTAGAGCACCAGGTTGTGATCCTGGCTGTCGCGGGTTCGAGTCCCGTCAGCCACCCGAGAGCAGAAACGCCGCCTACTTCGGTAGGCGGCGTTTCTGCGTGTGCGAGGGGCTCAGATGTTGGCGTTGCCCGCTTTCCACTGCTCCCACGGGATGTTCCAGTCACCGAGGCCGTCGGTGCCGGGAAGCGAAGAGCCGACGGTGTTGACGATCTCCACGATGTCTCCCCGCTTGGAGTTGTCGTAGAACCATTGCCGTTGCTCGTGCTCACGTTGATGCAGCCGTGGCTGACATTGCTCTCGCCTTGGCTACCGACCGACCACGGCGCGGCGTGGACGTAGATGCCGCTGTAGGAGATCTGGGTGGCCCAGTCGACCTCGGTGCGATACCCGTTGGCCGAGTTGGACGGAACACCATAGGTCGACGAGTCCATCACCATGTGCGACCGGCGGTCGCCGACGATGTACACACCGTTGTTGGTCGGGCTGCTGTTCTTGCCCATCGACACCGGCATGCTCTTGATGACCTCGCCGTTGCGGCGGACGGTCAGCGTCTTGGTGTTGTCGTCAACGCTCGTGATCACCTCGTCGCCGATCGTGAACGACGTCGCGACGTTGTCCTGGCCGAACAGACCGTCCCCGAGATCGACGCCGTAGGCGTTGACCGCCACCTCGACCGTGGTGCCCGGCTTCCAGTATTCGGCTGGGCGCCAACGGACTTCGCGATTGCTGAGCCAGTAGAAAGCGCCTTCGACAGGCGGATTGGTCTTGACGGTAATGGCGCGCTGGGCGGCGAGCCGGTTCGGGATGTTCTCGTCGAAGCGAATGGCCACCGGCTGCCCGACACCGACGACCTCGCCGTCGTTGGGCAAGACGTAGGGCATCGTGAGGTTCTCCGGCGAGTGCGTCTCGAACGTCATCTGCCTGCTGGCCACGCCACCGAGACCGAGCGACTGCGCGGTCAGCGTGTAGCGCTCGTTGTAGCCCAACGGCTCCGCAGTCTCCCAGGTCAGCCCGTCCTCGGACAGCTTGCCTGTCCACGGTCTCGTCGTTCTCGTCGACCATGGTCACGGCCCCGAGTACACCGTCCTCGGCGCTGACCGTCACCGGCGACTCGACGCTGACCCCCACGGCGCCGTCCTGGACGGAGGCAGTAGCTTGGGGATCAGCAGATCCCCGAATGGCGTGCCCTTGTCGGTGATCACCTGCGGCTGCGGGGCTTCCGCCCTTCCGCCACAGGCGGACAGGCCCAGCACAAGCGCCGGAATCAGCGTCATGGCAACCAGCCATGATCGCCTCCGGCGCGCGCTCGTCACCGTGTTGACCTGCCTCATACTCCGCTCCACCTCATATACAGGGCTATTACCCAAGAATGGTCCGCATGATTCTACGGTCAGTTTGGGACGTGAGGACGCGACCGCGACGTCGCTTCGATACCGCGCGGATATCGATTTCATCCTGTGCCAGGGGCCTGTTATTGTCTCACACGCGCGCCGTTAGCTCAGTTGGTAGAGCAGCTGACTCTTAATCAGCGGGTCCGGGGTTCGAAACCCTGACGGCGCACCACGCTTCAGTCGGTGTTCATTCGCGACGAGTCCGGTCGGAGACGGCCCGACTTTTCCGTTTCGGTAATCAGTGCCGCCGAGGCACGGGACTAAACCTTCTTCGTCTCGCCGTAGTAGGCCAGGATCGCGTCGGAGATGTCGGTGGATCGTGTCAGGAGCGCATACGAGCGGATGAAAGACTCTCCGACACACCCGTCGATCTTCATTCGGAACCCGTCGACCATCACCCAGGGATCGGCGCCGGTGAACTGCTTTTTCGCGACGGGAACCGAGTAGATGATTCCGGGCTTGAGACCGACGGTTACGCCGCCCCCCAGATTGCCCGCCACGCCGGGGAGAATGCCCTCCGGGAAGGGCGAGATGACATCGGCCCCGATGATGCCGATCGACGGGTTGATCCCCGCAGTTGCTGCCAGGGTAACGCCGTTCGAGGTGCTCATGTCGATGCCGCACCCGATTTGATAGCCAACCTCGAGCGTGCCGTGGGGCGGTTCCGCCTCCGCTGGTCCGGACATGGAAGCGGTGTAGACACCGCCGACCTCGTATTCACGGGTCGACAGCGCCGTGGTCAACGGGGCGATGACCAGTTGGGTTTCGTCCTTGGCCTGGACGGTGAGCGTCCAGCCGTCCGGGCTGGTGGTCACCGCAGGCGGTGGCGACACCACGGCGCCCGCCAGCTCAGCAGCCTCCACCACGACTGGGCCGGCTTCGTCGGGCGGCGCTGCCGCGACGACCGGCTCACCATCCGGCTCAGCGGATGCAACCGGCAAAACGACCACACCCGCGAACAGCAAGCCGACTGACAGCACGACCGGACGGATCAACACGACACCGCCTCCCTCCAGAGTTATCGAGACGTTACGCGAGGAGGAACCTCCAGCGTCCCGATATCTCTGCGAACGCGGTGGGCAGGCTGCGGATCGGCGGCTGCGGTATCAGCGGCCACGTTCGGAACCGTCGGACGAGCGTCTCCCCGTGGAAGAACGGATCGGAGGGCAGCAAGTCCGAGGAGTGGTAGCCATCTCCGGATGCGTCATCTGCGGACGCGCCTCCGCCCCTTGCCTCATCGCGTTTGCCCGAGACCGAGCCCGGTGACTCCGCATCGGTCGATCCCTGCCTGCCCTTCGTCGGCCTGGGTGGGCGTGTCGACCCGCCGGGCTCGAATCCGTGCGACGAGGCGTCGGAATCAGACCCTCCGGATTGCGGCTCTGCCGATGCGACACGATAGCCGGTGAGGACGGCGGGTGCCGACACCGAACGCCACCGCGAGCCCACCGACACGACCGACATATCTTCGGGTCAGCGGCGAGCGCCACCCGGTCCGGGCTGCCCCAGCAGCGGATTGACCTGTCCTGGCATTCCGGTGTGCTCGCGCTGATGCTGCTGGATAGCCTGAACCAACGGGTTGTCCTTCATCAGCTGGCGGCGGTCTTCCTCGGTCAGCTCATAAAACGTCCACATCCCCCACGCCGCCGGTCTTACGTAGAGCGTGACCTTCTGTCGCTTGCGGGTGTTCTGCGGCAGCATCCCCGGGATAGCCACCACCCGGTCCAGCGTCACGGCACTGGCCAGCTCTGCGGCGACTTCGTCCACGTCGGTCGTGTCCTGCAACTCATAGACCGATGCCTGATGACTTGGCTGCGCCGGGCCTTGCAGGGCGAGAAACCACGCCATCGGCGCATCTCCTTCGATTTCGCTCGTCGGGGTCAGCGTCAGCGTAGAGCACACCGGCGCACCTCATCGGCGCCCCGCTCGCTCACCTTTCGCAGCTGTGCTGGCAAGTCTGGGAATAGTCGCCGAATCGCGAGCGCGGGCCAACGCCGTGTTATGCCGCACCGAGCACCGCATGTGCTACTTCTCACACACTCTGATGATCTCGATGGTACTAGCTGGACCAGCAGTAACCGATCAGCACTTGATCATGATCCGCATGGCCCCTGCGCTGGGCGAAGAGTTTCAACCCTGTTATGGTTCAGTTAGCTGACGCATCAAGAAGACACGCACAGAATCTAGTCAAGGAATCGAGGAATTTGCTGATGATGAGCCCAGGTGGTCCGGGATCAACCGGCGCCGATGGCGAGGACTCATCGCGTGCGCAACTGCCGATAGCGGTGCAGAATTGCAGCCGGATCGGTCGGGTCGCCAATCCGCCCGGCTTCTCGTTCTCCGAGTGGTTCAGGTCAGGCCGCAAACGCTGACCTGAGCCGTCAGGACCGCCGGATACGGCGCACAGTCAGCACCACCAGCAGCACCCCGACGCCGGCCAGCGAAACGGCCACCGGGGGCTTCTTGACGATGCGGATCACTCCGGCCTTGAGGTCGTCTGCAAGTCGACGGGGGTTCGCCCGAGCCGCGAGCGAGTCGACGGTCACCGCGAGCTGCTCGCGGGCCTGATCGATCTCGTTCTTGATCGTGTCGGGATCACGGTCCGCCACATCTGCCTCCCAAGCCTTGCGCGCCGACCGCGCCCCAACCGACAGTCCTTGTCGAACTACCCTAGTTGAGCCGGAGCGCACCTGAGCGCCCGGTCGACCCAGACCGCACTGCAGACCCTGGAGGGACACCACACCCATGCCCCACACCCCCCGACTCGAGGTCGGCGACACAGCGCCGGCGTTCAGCCTTCCCGATGCCGACCGCAACACCGTCAAGCTCGCCGACTTCAAGGGCCGCAAGGTCATCGTCTACTTCTATCCGGCCGCATCCACCCCGGGCTGCACGAAGGAGGCCTGCGACTTCCGCGACAATCTCGCCGAGCTGAACGACGCCGGCCTCGACGTCGTCGGCATCTCCCCCGACAAGCCGGAGAAGCTCGCGAAGTTCCGCGACGCGGAGAAGCTCACCTTCCCGCTGCTCTCCGATCCCGACCGCAAGATCCTCGAAGCCTGGGGCGCCTACGGCGAGAAGACGATGTACGGCAAGACCGTGCATGGCGTCATCCGGTCGACGTTCGTCGTCGACGAGAAAGGCAAGATCACGTTGGCGCAGTACAACATTCGCGCTACCGGACACGTCGCCAAGCTACGGCGCGACCTGTCCGTCTGACACGCCGCCGAGCTTGGCCAGCAGCAGAGCCTCGGCCGTCGCCGCGCGTTCCAGCACTCCGAGGTGCAAGCTCTCATTGATGCTGTGCGCCTGGGTATCCGGATCTTCGACGCCGGTCACCAGAATCTTGGCGTCTGGAAACGCCGCGGCGAACTCTGCGATGAACGGGATCGACCCGCCCACCCCGGTATCGACAGCCTCGTGTCCCCACGCCTCCCGGAATGCCTGTCGGGCCGCGTCATAGACCGGACCGGTCGCGTCGATCGCGTACGGCTCGCCCGATGTCGCCGGGCGTCACGGTCACCTGGGCACCCCACGGCGCGTGGCTCTCCAGGTGCCGGGTCAGCGCGGCCAGGTGTGCAGCGGCGTCGCCACCGGGTGCGACGCGCATGCTGACCTTGGCGCGCGCCCGCGGGATCAGCGTGTTCGACGCGCGCGCGATCGGCGTGGTGTCGATGCCGATGACGGTGACCGCAGGTTTGGCCCAAAGACGTTGCGCACAGCACCGGAACCGATCTCATGGACACCGTCGAGAAGGCCGGTGTCGGCGCGCACCCGTTCCGGGGTGTAGTCGACGTCGGCCGCGACTGCCTCATGCAGGCCTTCGACCGCGACGTTGCCGTCGTCGTCGTGCAGGCTCGCCAGCAGACGGACCAGCACGGTCAGCGCGTCGGGCACCACACCGCCCCACATCCCCGAGTGCAGGCCGTGGTCGAGGGTGGCGACCTCGACCACGCAGTCCGCCAATCCGCGCAGCGACACGGTGAGCGACGGGATGTCGGTGGTCCAATTGTCGGAGTCGGCGATGACGATCACGTCGGCGGCCAGAGCGTCGCGGTGAGCGGACAACAGTCGCGACAGTGACGGCGAACCCGACTCCTCCTCGCCCTCGACGAAGACGGTCACTCCGACAGGCGGGTTGCCGCCGTGGGCCCGGAACGCCGCGAGATGCGTTGCGATGCCCGCCTTGTCGTCGGCGGTGCCGCGCCCGTAGAGACGGCCGTCACGCTCGGTCGGTTCGAACGGTGCCGAGTTCCACTGCGCCGGGTCGCCCTCGGGCT
The DNA here is from genome assembly GCA_963796545.1 of uncultured Actinomycetota bacterium. GTDB lineage: Bacteria > Actinomycetota > Actinomycetes > Mycobacteriales > Mycobacteriaceae > Mycobacterium. The sequence continues at coordinate 16,529 of CAWCMF010000018.1, forward strand.
GCACGTCGTGGTGCGCGTACAGCAGCACCGTCGGCGCTCCCGCCGGCGCGGGGTGGTGGGCGATGACAGCGGGCGCGCCGCCCTCGGCGACGATCCGAACATCGCCGAATCCGGCCTCCGACAACAACTTCGACACCGCTTCGGCAGTACGCTGCACCTCAGGCCGCCGGGCCGGGTCGGCCCAGACGGACTCGATGCGCACCAGGTCCTCGAGGTCGGCCCGCACCGACGGCAGGACATCGCGGACGCGTTGCACGAGATCGCTCATGCGATCAGGCTAGTAGCCGTCGATCTCCGGCTCAGCGTTCCTCGAGCACGGCGACGGCCGCGGCGATGTCGGCCTCGTGGGTCAGCGACAGGTGGATCGTCACCTCTTTGAGGTGTTCGGCGACCGCACCGGACAGCCGCACCCTGCGGGCGACCCCACATGTCGGTGACGACCTCGATGTCGCGGTGGATCGCCTCCGGCAGCACCGGCCGCTTCGAGAACCGGGACCCGGACCAGGCCTTGATCACCGCTTCCTTGGCCGCCCATCGCGCCGCGAGGTGGCGCGCCGCCGACGAACTCTTGTCGGCGGCGTCGCGCCGCTCACCCGGGGTGAACGTCTCGGCGAACACCGTGCCCGGCCGGTCCACCTGTTCGGCGAATTCCGGGATGGATACGAGATCGATGCCTATCCCGACTATGCCCACGGGCAGCACGCTATCTCACTGCGTCAACGCTAGTACGCGCCGTCCTCTCCGAGTCGCGAAGCCGCGTTGAGCAGCATCGCCGCTTCCTGCGCCTTCTCCGGCGTGCTCATGGTCGAAGCGACGGTCGGCAGGCCGCTCATACATCGGCCGCCCGCCGGCGATCGCCGACGCCAGCCTGCGCTGACCGGCCAGGCTGCGCTCCTGGCGCCTGGGCCGCGTACGCCTCCCGCTGCTCGGGACTCAGTGCCGCCAGGAACGCCTGCGGGTGCACCAGCGCGATCAGACCCGACACGTGGCCGAACCCGAGGCTGGTCACCAGACCGGCCTTCAGCGGGTACTTCTCCCCCAGCCGCAGCGTCTCGCGCGGCCACACGAAGTGCGCCGAGGTCGCCAGTTCGTCGTCGACACAGTCCAGGCTGCGGTTCGGCGGGATGACGCCGTCGCGCAGGATCTGGCACAGACCCATCGTCTGGAAGACCGCCGCACCGCCCTTGGCGTGCCCGGTGAGGCTCTTCTGGCTGACGATGAACAGCGGCGCGCCCTCGGAGCGGCCCAGCGAGGCCGCGAGCCGCTCGTGCAGCTCCTGCTCGTTGGGATCGTTGGCCAGCGTCGAGGTGTCGTGCTTGGAGATGACGGCGATGTCGTCGGCCCCGACTCCCAGCTTGGCCAGCGACCTGGCCAGCACCGACTCCCTGCCGCCGCGACCTGCGCCCAGAGCGCCGAGCCCCGGAGCGGGGATCGAGGTGTGCACGCCGTCGCCGTAGGACTGCGCGTAGGCGACGACGGCCAGCACCGGCAGGCCCATCCGCACGCGCCAGGTCGCCGCGGGCCAGCAGAATCGTGCCGCCGCCCTGCGCCTCGACGAAGCCCAGCCTGCGCCGGTCGTTGGCGCGGGAGAACCGCGAATCGCTGATGCCCTTGGCCCGCATCACCTCGGTGTCGGCGGTGGCGGCCATGTCACCGAAGCCGATGACGGCTTCCAGCGTCAGGTCGTCATAGCCACCGGTGACGACGAGTTCGGCCTTGCCCAGCCGGATCTTGTCCATGCCCTCCTCGAGCGAGACGGCCGCTGTGGCACATGCCCCGACCGGGTGGATCATCGAGCCGTAGCTGCCCACATAGCTCTGAATCACGTGGGCGGCAACGACGTTCGGCAGGGTCTCCTGCAGGATGTCGTTCGGCTTGTTCTGTGTCGAGCAGGTTGCCGTGGAACATGGTCTGCATCGAGGTCAGCCCGCCCATGCCGGTGCCCTGCGTGCTGGCGACCAGGCTGGGGTGCACCCAGCGCATCAGCTCCGTCGGCGAGAACCCGGCGGACAGGAACGCGTCGACCGTCGCGACGAGGTTCCACAGCGCCACCCGGTCGATCGAATTCGCCATGTCCGGCGTGATGCCCCAGACCTGCGGATCGAACCCGGTCGGGATCTGCGCGCCGACCGTGCGGGACAGCTTCGATCTTACGCGGCACGCGGATCTCGGTGCCGGCCTTGCGGATGACGGTCCAGTCGGCGCTGTCGGGCACCGGGCTGATGACCGTGTGCTCCGGGTCGAACTCGACGAACGCCCGCGCGTCGGCCTCGGACGACACCACGAAGGTGAAGTCCTTGTCCAGGAACACCGACACCAGCAGCGGCGCCGAGTGATCCGGATCGATCGCACGCGTCACCGACGAACTCGCGGATGCCCACGCGCTCGACGACCACATCGTGGTAGCGCTCGACCAGGTCGGCCTCTTCGACGAGGTCGCCGGACTCGGTGTCGTACCAACCCGGCTTGCGGATCGTCCTCCCACTTGATCAGACCCGGTGGTCCAGGCCAGCTCGAGAACACCGGCTGCCGACAGTTCGTTGTCGACCTCCATCTCGAAGCGGGTGCGCGACGAGCCGTACGGCCCAGCTCGGCGCCGCCGACGATGACGACCAGATCGGCCGGGTCGACGTCGAGGTCGTCCCACTCCGGCGGCGGCGCCGGGGTGGCCGGACGCGGCGGCGACGGCAGCGCGGCGATCGTGTGACCGGCGGCCTCCTCCTCGTCGCCTCATCGGCCGGCGCGGCGGCAGCGTCTTCGCGCGCCTTGGCGGCCAGTTCGGCCAGATCCAGATTCGACCTCGGCCAGGCCACCGGTCAGGTCGGCCTGCACGGGCTCCCGCGCGGCCGCGACCTTGGTCTCGACGTCGCACAGGCCAGCAGCATGCTCGCCATCTGCTCGGTCGAGTAGGTGGTGACACCGGCCTCCTCGACCGCGTCGACGATGACGTCGTTGTGGCCCATCAGCCCGGTGCCACGGGTCCAGCCGATCAGCGCGTGCGCCAGGCTGACGCGCTGCGCCCACGACGTTTCGGCCTTCCAGCGGGAGACGACCGCGTCCAGCGCGGCCTTCGACTCGCCGTAGGCGCCGTCGCCACCGAACATGCCGCGGTTCGGCGAACCGGGCAGCACGACATGCAGTCGCGCCGCGATGTCGCGGTCGGCGCCGATGTGGGACAGCCCGCCGATGAGCCGCTGCACGGCCCACAGCAGAACCTTCATCTCCATCTCGGAGCGCGACCCGGCGTCGGACAGATCGCCGCCCACCCGCGGTGCCGCGAACGGGAACAGCAGCGTCGGGGTCAGCGCATCCTTGAGGTGGATCGACTTCGGCCCGAGGCTCTCGGTCTGCTCCGTGCCGACCCACTCCACCAACGCGTCGATGTCGTTGTAGGAGGCCATGTTCGCCGGGCAACACCCACAACTGCGCGCCGAAGCGGGCGTTGTCGCGGTAGAGGCTGCGGTAGAACCCCAGCCTGCTGTCGTCGAGCTTGGAGGTCGTCGCGATGACGGTGGCGCCGCCGTCGAGCAGCTGAGCCACCACCGATGCGGCGATCGAGCCCTTCGACGCGCCCGTCACCACGGCGACCTCGTCGTTGTAGCGGCCCTTGCCCGGGTTCTCCGCACCTGCTGCGGCGCGGGCGTAGAGCGAGGCGTGGACGTTGCGGCCTGCAGCCAGAGCCTTGCCCTGCCAGTAGGTCGCCTGGGTGCCCACGACGTGACCGGCGCCCTCGAATCGCTCCGAGAGGCGGGCCCAGTCGGCGTCGATGTCGCCTTCGTCCATCAGCCAGATCTTGGCCAGATCCTCACGGGCGCTGGCCCACCGGTCGTCGAACAGCACAGCCTTGCGGCCGTCGAAGGACGGCGCCACCAAACGCGGCCAGTCCGAACCGAGTTCGGCGGTGACCAGGTCGATGAGCTCCGCGTCGGCTGACGGCTCGGGGGTGACGATGGCAGGGCCGAGTCCCAGCTGATCCAGGATCGTGCGTGCCGCGTTGGCGAGCACACCGTCGGGTCCGGTGACCTGCTCGGCGAACTCGCCGAGCGCGGCGGAGTCGACCACACCGCCGCCGGCACCGGCGGCAGACGGAAGCGACACCGGCACACCGCGGCGCGCGCCGACCGCGGCGACCGCGGCGTCGATCGCCTTGTCGACGCTGGCGGCGTCGGCCAGCGCGCCGTCGTGCAGACCGCCCAGCGCTCCGCCGCGGACGCTGGATCCCTCGCGGGTGCCCAGCGCCACCTCGACGGTGACGTGCTTGACCCAGCCCTCACCGAGCTCCCAGGTCTTCTTGACCCGCTCGGCGATGTAGGCCGGCCGCTTGCCCGGACGGCCCGAAGACCGTGCGCAGCTGATCGTTGATCGCGTCGGACAGCACGGGACCGAACGGCTTGTAGGTGCGGGCCAGCTTGGTCACCTGTCCCTTCAGGCCGGCCAGGTCGGCCTCGGCGGCACCGTCGATGGCGCCGAGGTTCAGCTCCGACCCGAGGTCGACCAGCATCTGGTTGCGTCGCGAGGACGCACCGTCGGTGATCGACTCGATGGAGTCGAGCGCCTCGATCTGGTCGATGCGGATCTTGGCCGAGAGCGCGATGAGCGCCGTCGTGGCATCAGCAGCGTCGAACGCGATGTCATCGGGGCGCGGACCCCCGCGGTGCGCGGCCGGCGCGGGAGCAGCGGGTGCCGCTGCGGCGGCCGGCGCGGCCTGCGGCGGCCGGCGTCGAGTCGTCTGCGGACTCCTCCATCTCGGGCTCGGGGTCGGTGTCGGTGGCGAACAGCACCGCGGCGTCACGCTCGGCGTTGAGCACCTCGGTGGTGTTGTGCGAGTACTCCGGCAGCTTGAGCGTGTTGGTGGCCAGGCCCGCGACGGTCGGCGCGGACTTCACGCCGATCTCGACGAACCGCTCGATGCCGAGACCGCCCGCGGCCTCCTCGATGAAGAGCAGGTCCTGCGTCTCGATCCAGCGCACCGGGCTGGCGAACTGCCAGGCCAGCAGCTCGATGACGATCTTGCGGCATCAGCTCACGCGGCCGCTCGTTACGCCAGGTGTCGTAGTCGGCGAGGATCTCGTCGAGCGGCTCGGCGGGCACCAGATCCCGGATCTCCTGGATGAAGTCGCGGTCCAGCGTGAACGGCCGCGGCACCAGGTTCGGGATGTAGCTTGCCGACGAGCAGGTCCGGATCGGCGTCGCGTCGGCATGACCCGCTCCAGGGAGCGGCGGAAGTCGGCGACACCGACCCGCAGCACCGAGGAGTGGAACGGCACGTCGATACCGGGCACCAGGATGAACGACCGCTTGCCGCCGCTGATCTCGCGGCGCCGCTCGACCTCGGCCTCCAGCGCCTCGAGGCCGCGCACCGTGCCGGCGATCGCGTACTGCGAGCCGCGCAGGTTGAAGTTCACGATCTGCAGGAACTCACCTGTGCGCTCGGAGATCTCGGCGACGAAGGCAGTGACGTCGTCGTCGTCGAGGTCGATCTGCGACGGGCGGATCGCCGCGAGCCGGTAGTTCGAGCGGCCCTGCGCGTCGCGCGGCACGATGTCGTGCATCTTCGACCCGCGGTGGAACACCACCTCGAGCAGCGCCTCGAGCTCGTACACGCCGGACACGCATGCCAGCGCGGTGTACTCACCGACCGAGTGGCCGCAGGCGATCGCGCCCTCGACGAACGCACCCTGCTCGCGCATCTCAGCGACCTGGGCAGCGGCCACGGTCGCCATGGCGACCTGGGTGAACTGCGTCAGGTACAGCACGCCCTCGGGGTGGTGGTAGTGCACACCGGAGGCGATCAGGCTGGTCGGGTTGTCGCGCACCACGTGCAACACCGAGAAGCCCAGGGTTTCGCGGGTGAACTTGTCGGCCGATGTCCCAGACCTTGCGGGCGGCCTTGGACCGGGCGCGCACGTCCATGCCCATGCCCTTGGACTGGATGCCCTGGCCGGGGAACGCGTAGACGGTCTTCGGGGCGGCCAGCTGAGCGGTCGCGGCCATCACCAGTTCGCCGCCGACCTTGGCGGTGACCTCGATGATCTCGGCACCGCGGTCGATGCCGACGCGATCGACGCGGAACTCGATCTCGTCGCCGGGCAGCACCATCCCGAGGAACCGGGAGGTCCAGCCGACCAGACGGGCAGGCGGGGTGGCGCGGCCATCGGTGGCGGTGACGGCGTGCTGGGCTGCGGCCGACAGCCACATGCCGTGCACGATGGGCGTTTTCAGGCCGGCGAGCAGCGCGGCTGCCCGGTCGGTGTGGATCGGGTTGTGGTCGCCGGAGACCACCGCGAACGCGCTCATGTCGACCGGCGCGGTGACGACGACGTCGCGCCGCCTGCGGCGCGGGGTGTCGGTGGCATTGTCGGTGATCGCTCCGCCGGCACGCAGCGGATCGGTCAGCTCGACCGGCGCCGGTGCGGCCGCGGATCGCGAAGCGTTCCTCCAGCGTCGCCAGCTCGGTGCCCTCGGGATCGGCGATCGTCACCGTGACCGGGACAACCCGTCCGACCTCGGTGTCGACAGCCGCCAAAGCCGTTGCAGTGACGGTCAATTCGGACTTCGTTGCGGGCATCGGCTGCGAGCAGGTGCGCCGCGTGGTCGAGGTGCACCAGGCTCAGCAGGCCTTCGATGACCGGGAAGCCGTCATCGGTCAGCGCCGAACCGATGGCCGAGAACACCGCGGGCCAGCACAGGCCGACCAGGGCGTCGGGCACCAGGGTCAGACCCGGCGCCAGCGGCGCACCGAACGTCGCGGTGACGCCGGTGTGGTCGGCGACCTTCTCCGGATCCCATTCGACGGTGACGGTCGACAGTGCCGCTCTCGTCCACGGCCGGAAGCGAATCCGGGCCTTCGACGCCGGCGGCGATCGCGAGCACGGCCCGCATGGCCTTCGACGGCGTCTTCGACGGTGACGATCGGCATCCCGCCGTCCACGGTGGTCGACGGCAGCGTGAAGCGGATGTCGATCCAGATGTCCGAAAGCGGGACGCTCAGCGTGACGCTCCCGTCGGCGACGAGCTCAAGGCGCGCACCGGTATTCGGATGCGTCGCGCTGGGCTTGCCGGGCACGTCGTTGACCTGCCACTCGCCGGGCGCGCCGATGCGGTGCACCGGGTTGATCGCGGTGCGCCCGGCCCACAGCACGTCGGGCGAGTCGAGCACCACGGCCAGCGGGCCGCTGACGTCGGCGCGGGCCTGGCGGCGGGACACCACCGGCACGGGCTGAACGCCGGAGGCGAGCACGCGGTCGACGATCTCCTGCTCGAAGCGGTCCAGCAGTTCGCCGACCGGCTCGTCGACGCGGGTGATGCCTGCGACCGCCTGGGTGCCCGGGATGATGCAGACCTGGTCGGCGGTGTAGCGGGCGTCGTGCGCCTGCCACAGCGAGTCGCTGCGCCACCAGCGCCGCACGTCCTTGTCGATGACAGGCACGAAGTTCACCGGCTTACCCGGCTTCTTGCACAGCGTGACGAAGAACGGCACGTCGGCGGGATGCAGCTTCACCGTCTCGGCATCCGGGTAGCGGGCCACCAACATCGCGATGGCCTGGTTCGGATTGTCAAGCAGCGCTTGCCCTTCCGACGCCGGTGCCGAAGAGGGATTCGATCGGGTCCGAAGTCCCGCTCGTTGAGACGGGCCTCGGCGCGCTTGAGCATCGCGTCGAAGCGCTCGCGCCAGGTGTCGGCCAGCCACGGGCTGCCTGGACCTGAGGTGTCAGCGGTGCTGTCACCGTCGCCGATGGCCAGCTCGATATAGCGCTGCAGCCACTGCAGGTAGGTCATGTCGCCGATGTCGCCGAAGTACGGCTTGGCGGTATCGGCCATCGCGGCGATGATCTCGTCGCGGCGCTCGGCGACGGCGTCGGCGTCACCGGCGACCTCGTCGAGCAGGCGGCCGCATCGCGACGCGGTGTTGTCGATCTCGTGGATGTCGGCGCCCAACTGGCTGCGCCCGCTGGCCATGCCGTTGATGGCATTGCCCGCGCCGACCCAGGTGTCGGTGCCGGTGGTCTCCACCAGCATCTGCTTGACGGCCGGTGAGGTGGTGGCCTCGAGGGTGGCCATCGCGGCGGTGCCGACCAGGATGCCGTCCACCGGCATCTCGGGGAAGCCGTAGTCCTTCGCCCACTCGCCGGACAGGTACTCGGCAGCCCGCTCGGGGGTGCCGATGCCGCCGCCGACGCAGATGGTGACGTTGGCGTACTTGCGCAGCTCGCCGTAGGTGCTCAGCAGCAGATCGTCGAGGTCTTCCCACGAATGGTGACCGCCTGCGCGGCCGCCCTCGATGTGGACGATGACATCGCGGTCGGGCACCTCGGCGGCGATCTTGATGACCGACTTGATCTGGTCGATCGTCCCTGGCTTGAACACGACGTTGCTGATGCCGACCGTGTGGAGCTCCTCGATCAGATCGACGGCTTCCTCGAGATCCGGGATGCCCGCGGTGACGACCACACCGTCGATCGGCGCGCCGGACTGGCGGGCCTTCTGCACGATCCGCTTGCCGCCGATCTGCAGCTTCCACAGGTACGGGTCGAGGAACAGCGAGTTGAACTGCACGGCGCGGCCCGGCTCGAGCATCTGGGTGAGCTCGGCGATGCGGGCGTCGAAGATCTCCTCGGTGACCTGGCCGCCGCCGGCCAGCTCGGCCCAGTGCCCCGCATTGGCGGCGGCAGCGACGATCTTGGCGTCGACGGTCGTCGGGGTCATGCCTGCCAGCAGGATCGGTGATCGGCCGGTGAGACGGGTGAACTTGGTCGACGCCTTGACCGAGCCGTCGGGCAGGGCGATGGCCTGGGGCGAGTAGCTCGACCAGGCGGGCGCCACTGCAGGCGCGGCGCCGACGGTGAAGAGGCTGCGCTGGCCGGCCCGCGTCGCGGCCGGGACGATGCCGATGCCGAGGCCGCGGATAACGGGCGCGGTCAACCGCGTCACGGTGTCGCTGGGACCCAGGTCGACGATCCACTTGGCGCCTGTGGCGGCCAGTCCCTCGACCTCGGCGACCCAGTCAACCGGCTTGACGAAGATGGTTTCGGTCAGCTCGCGGGTCAACTCACGGTCCAGGCCGGTGCGTGCGGCCCACTCGTTGACGAGTTCCACGCCTGCCGCCAGGCGTGGGGTGTGGAATCCCACCTCGACGTTGAGCTGGTTGAAGATCGGGCGGAAGATCGCGCCGCCGCGGGTCTTGTTCTTGCGCTCGGCCTCTTCCTTCTCGGTGATCTTCTCGCAGTAGAGCTCGAACCTGGCCAGCTGCTCCGGGGTGCCGGTGATGACGACCGAGCGCCTGCCGTTGCGGATCGACAGCGCGGGCGCCAGCACGGTGCGCACGTCCTGGGCGAACTCGTCGAGGAGTTCTGCCATGCGGGCGGGATCGACGTTGAGGACCGACACCATCGGCGCCTTGTCCCCGCGGCCGACCATGCCGCAGCGGCGCGAGACCAGCGATCCGGCGGCGCCGATCAGCTGGCCGATGGCGAGCAGTTCGACGTCGCGGGTCCCGTTGGCCTTCAGCGATTCCACGGCGGTGACGCCCTGCGAATGGCCGGCGATGGCGACCGGAGGATGGCCGTCGAGATCGAGGCCTTGGCGCTTGAGTGCGCGCTGCGCAGCCATCTGCGTCAGCAGGATGCCGGGACCCGAGATCGCAGCGGTGGTGAGGTCCTTGAGGGCGGGCAACGGCTCGTCGGCGGCCAGCGCGCGGATCCATTTCATCGGCTCGAAGCCGATCGGGCGCACCACGACCAGTTCGCGTGCCAGCGGCTCGAGCAGCAACTCCGCCTCGGCGACCAGCTGGCTGATCTCGGATTCGATGCCGGCCGAATTGACCAGCTCTTCGAGATTCTCCAACCAGGCGCCGCCCTGACCGCCGAACGCCACCGCGTACGGCTCACCCGAATGCAGCCGATCGACGAGGGCGTGCGTTCCCGTCAGGGGTTCGAAGTTCTGGTCTGCCTGGCGGTTGGAGCCGGTGGTCGCACGGTGCTGGTCGTTGATCGTCACGTCGCGTGTTCTCCTCAAGTTCTTCTGTGGCGCTGCCATCGCGCTGTCGTCGCTCATCGTGGGCTGGTCGTGGGTGCTGGCCTGCACTCCTGCGGGGGCCATTGCGATTCGGCGTCGAATCCGGCTGGTCCCGCCCGCATGCGCTCGACATCTGTGAGGAGCCGCGGCGGACACTCCAGCCGTACTAAGAGTGTCATAAGAGACCGCACTAGTTTCTCGCCTCAAATGGTTACTGGCGAGTTCTACGCACGGGTAACACGGGGTTGCATAACGCGCGCTTTGCGAGCGCGTTGAACACATCCGGGACAAACGTCCTGCATGCGGGTGGTTACGGTCGAGTAGAAAAGAATCGCAGTTCAAAGCAGTATTGTTATGGAATCGTTATCTGAAAAATCCGGTTCTCAACTATCGGCACGCCGACGTCGACAGACACGACAAGATCAGAAAATGTGTTTGGTCGGCACTTCGCTTGCGGGAACAAAGTTTGCTAGGAAACCTACTGCCAAGTAAGTCCGAACAGGCTGTCAGTCCCACTGCCCGTAGCTGGGCTTGAGAATGTGGTTGATGTCGACGCCGACACCGGACACTTGGCGCTTGTCGATCTCCACCTGGTGAAGATGAGCGGCAGGGTGCGCGACCCGGCCGGGCGAGCCCCAGTTGTGCTGCCAGAAATAGGCCCCGATGCCGTCCTGAAGTGCCCACTCGATCGTCTTGGAATTGGAGTACACCCCCACACGATGATGTCCCAGGACCCGCTCCCATCCACGCAGATACGGCGCCACCTGACGCTTGTACTGCTCGAAAGTGGGGTCGTCGTCGATCGAGGCGTAGATCGGTGCGCCGACGGGTCCGCCTGCAGCGACGTGCAATTGCCAGCCCCGCTGGGCGTGTTGGATGCCTGCGGCCTCGCCGGGCAACCAGTCCGCAGTGTCGGCCTTACCGAACTGGTAGCAGGAGACGATCTTCATGCCGCCCTGATAGAGATCGCGCGCCTCGGTCAGCATGATCGGCTTACCGAGCATCCATGCGCCGCCCGGGCGACGATCGGACACATACCGGATCGCGCCGAGCGCACCCGCGTCACGCAGATCGGCGGCACTGAGCACTCCCGCCGCATAGTCGAGCAGGATGCCGAGCGGCGCAGCGGAGGCTGCGGGGGTGACGGCCGCGGGGCCAACTCCGGCCGCCAGGGCGCCCAGCCCCACGACTGCCGGGGTTGCGGCGGCGGCGTACTTGAGCACAGAACGCCGTGAAGTGAGGCGATCGCTGGACACGTGCCACAGGTTACGACAACAACATCACTTTTCACGCCGACGCCACTGGTCACAACTGCATCAACATTGGGCGGCGCTCGCCGGTGTCACGCCCCGCGACGTGGGCTCGCAGTCGCCGTCGACAGGTGGTCGCGTCGCTGCGTCGCACGGGCGGCCGGATGGAGTCGATTGGCGTTGGCGGGTTGCCGTGCGGGACGATGGTGCAACGCTGTTCACAGCATGAGGACATTAAGACAAATGAGGCGAAGGAGAGGTTCCGCGCGTGCGTCCCTGGATCGTCTGGGCGACCGGTTTGTTCGCGTACATCGTCGCGGTTCTCGACCGAACCACCCTCGGTGTCTCGGGGCTCGCCGCAGCGGATCGTTTCAGCGCCGGCCCGAGCCTGCTCTCGACCTTCGTCGTCCTTCAGGTTGTCGTATATGCCGGCGCCCAGGTGCCCGCCGGACTCCTGCTCGACCGGTACGGCTCCAAGGCGCTCATCGTCTCTGGGGCCGCACTGATGGCGTCGGGCCAGCTTGCGCTGGCCTTCACCGAGTCCCTCCCCGTGGCCATCGGGGCGCGGGCAGTCGTCGGGCTCGGCGATGCCGTGACCTTCATCTCCGTCCTGCGCCTGGTTCCCCACTGGTTTGCCCCGCGTCGGATTCCGCTGGTGACGCAGCTGACGGGAATCTGCGGGCAATTGGGCCAGGTGCTGTCGGCGGTGCCGTTCCTCGCGATGCTCTCGGCCTTGGGCTGGTCCGTCGCCTACGCGTCAGCCGCTGCGATCGGCGTGCTGTCGATCGTGCTGACGTTGCTCCTTGTGAAGAACACGCCGGACGGCTCGACCGCCACATCAGAGGCGATGTCGGTTCGCGAGACGCTGACCAGCGTCAAGACCGTCTGGTTGCGCCCGGGCACCCGGCTGGGCTTCTTCACCCACATGGGCACGCAGTTCTCGATCACCGTGTTCGCACTCATATGGGGGCTGCCGTACCTGACGGTGGCCCAGAAGCTCTCGCCAGGTGTCGCCGGTGCGCTGCTGAGCCTGTCGGTGGCCGCCGCCATCGGATCCGGCGTGCTCATCGGTGTCGTCACCGGGCGCTACCCGCATCGGCGGTCGCGCATGGTGCTCGTCATCATCGCCGGCAACGCGCTGGCGTGGACGGTGGTGCTGGCGCTGCGAGGTCCTGCACCGCTGTGGTTACTGATCGTGTTGGTCGTCGTGATCTCGGTCGGTGGGCCGGGGTCGATGGTCGGCTTCGACTTCGCCAGGACCTTCAATCCCCGCGCCACCCTTGGCACCGCGCAGGGCATGGTCAACATGGGCGGCTTCATCGCATCGCTGCTTCTGATGCAGGCGATGGGAATGGTCATGGAAGCCGCGGGCGGTATTTCGTTCGAGTCGTTCCGGGTGGCCTGGGCGCTGCAGTACGTGGTGTGGATCGTCGCTGTCGGCGGCATCCTGATCACGCGGAGCAAGGCCCGCAAGCTGCTGCGGGCGCAGAATGACCGGATTCTGTTGGAAGGCATCGAGCGCTAGTCCGCGGGAACGGCCTTGGCGATGGCCTGCGCCGCGTGCCGATACCCCACCAGTTCGTAGCCGACGACGGATACCACGGGCGCCAGCGTCACTACCAACAGACAGTTGGCCATCGAGAACCCGTTGGCCGCCAGCAGGACCGCCACGCCGAGCACAGCCGCGGTGCCGGCGAGCAAAGCCCAGTGGAACAGGGTGATGCTGCGCGTCATGACCGCGTAAACGGCGTAGACGCTCAAGATGTACACACCGACCGGGATGGCGACGGACAGCACGGTGGCCACCGATCCCAGCTCGGAGTGGTGCTCGATGTAGTAGGCCGCCAAGTGCAGACCCGCACCCGTCCCCACGATGGATGCGAACACCACCATGGGGAGATAGCCGAACAAGAAGGAACGCTCGCGGCGCGCATGCAGGATGTCGGCAGGAGGGAAGACGAAGTAGGTCCACCACATGCCGAACGTCAGCCCGGTGCCGGCGATACCGACGAACACCGCCTCGACCGTCCAACCTTGCTGGCCGACGACGGCCGTCAGCGAGGCGACCGTGCCGACGACGCCCTCGCCCAGAGCGATGATCGCGAACAGGCCGTAGCGCTCCGCGATGTGGTGGGCATGCCACGGGGTGCCGCCGAGCCTGGTCTCCGCGATGAACGGCCCCGCCAGCTCCACCAGTGTCAGCGTCAGCACGACGACGAAGGTGACGGGAAGGGACGTCAGCACGAATATCGATAGAACCCAGCCGATCTGGGCGAGCGTGATCCACAGCGCATACGTCAGGCAAGCCGTGCGACGCGAAGGATCCTGTGTGGCAGCACGCAGCCACTGCGCCACCATCGCGACCCGCATCACCACGTACCCGGCCACGACCACGGCGTTGTCGACGTGACCGCCATGTTCGATCGAGGTGTACAACTGCGGAAGTCCGAGCGCCAGGATGATGACGCCGACCATCTGCAGCATCGTCGTCAGCCGATAGACCCAGTCGTCGGTGTCATATGCGGAGGCGAACCAGCTGAAGTTGATCCAGGCCCAGCACACCGCGAACATCGCGAAGAAGAAGGCGGCCAGGCCGGCGACGACGTGGCCCGCCGCCAGCACATGCGCGAATTCCGACGCGGCGACGCCGAAAGCGACGACGAATGTGAGGTCGAACAACAGCTCGAGCGGCGTGGCCGCCCGGCCCGGCTCGTGCGGATCGCGGCCGGCCATCTGCCGGATTCGATGCAACTGCCCGGCAGATCGTTGCGGCTGTTCGCTCACCAAGCGCCCCTTTCAGTCGTCGGGCAAAGCGTATCCGCGTGCGGCCCACTCGATGCGCCCGGCGACGCCCGGGACCGACGACATGTGGCTGGCCAGGACGTAGGCTCGATCCGTCGACGGGCGCTGCACCCTCGTCACCCCAGGACGGCAAACGCCAGGATAGGGTGCGCCCATGGACGCGGTGGGTGTGGTGCTGGCCGCGGGCCTTGGCACCAGGGTCGGCGCAGACGGGAACAAGGCATATCTGCCGCTGGCCGGGCGCAGCATGCTGGCGTGGTCACTCGACACGCTGATCCGGTCGCCTGTCGTGACGCGGACGATCCTCGTGTTCCGTCGGGGCGAGTCCGACCTTGCCCGAGATACCGTACGTCGCGAACTCGGCTCTGCCGCAGTCGAATTGGTCGAAGGTGGCGACACCCGGCACGCGTCGGAAACCAACGTGGTGCGTTATCTGGCCGCCGACATCGAAGCAGGCACCGTGGACGTGATCGCGATCCACGATGCCGCCCGCCCGTTGGCCGAAGCCGCCATGTTCGCAGAGGCGATCACGTTGGCCCGCGAGTTCGGCGGTGCCCTGCCGGCACTTCCGGTTGGCAACCTGGCCGCGCTCGCCGGCGACCGCCTCACGTCCATCGCAGACCGGACGCCGCTGGTCAGGGTTCAGACACCGCAGGCTTTCCGCGCCCGCGACCTGCTGCACGCCTATCGCTGTGCCGAACGCGACGGTTTCGAAGGCACCGACACATCGTCGTGCATCGAGCGGTACACCGACGTCGAGGTGCGGACATTCGCCGGCCTCAGCGCCAACCTCAAGGTCACCTACGCGCGCGACGTCGCGGTCGCCCAACAACTTCTCATCGACCGGGACGGCCGCGCCGATCCTCGATGATCGCGGTGAGAATGCCTGCATCGCCGGGCAATTCGAAGCTCACCGTGTCCTTCTCGCCGTCGACGAGGGTGACCGGGAGGCCCTGCGACAGCACCGCGTCGAGCTCGTCGAACAAATCGGCAGCACTGCCCGAGATCAACTGCGCCAGCACGGTTGCATCGAAGCCGCGCGGATATTGAACGGTGCGCAGTGGCCCACGGTCGACCGTCGCCGTGACCGCGCCGCGGGCATCCACTGCTTTGATGCTGTCGGTGACCGGGCAGGTGGGCAACACCGCGACCGCTCCGTCGCGCAGCGCCGCGACCACACGGTCCAGCGTCGCGGGCGCGACGAGCGGCCACGCGATGTCATGCAGCAGCACGCGGCCGTGCGTCTTCTCGGGGAGCGCGCGCATACCGGCCGCGACACACTGTCCCCGAAGGCCGGGCTCTTCGGCAGCCACCACCCGGACCGCCGAAAAGTCTTGGCCGGAAAGGACATCCCTGAGCTCGGCCAGCAAGGGCTCAGCCGCGCAGACCAGAACGTCACCGACGGAGGCGAGCGTACGCACGATTCGGACGAACGGCGACTGTCCAGCCACCGGCGCGAACACGGCGTCGCGCCGATGCGCGAAGGACTCGGGAATCGGCAGGATCGCCGTCACACTCACGGCGCTCGAGGGTATACCGATTACACCGGCTCGAACGACTCGATCAGCCAGGCACCGTCGATCTTGGTCAGGCCCACCTTCACGCTGCTCGCGGCGAACGCCCCGTCCGGGTTCTCTTTGCTCGTGGTGGTCTGGTTGATGAAAACCAGCACCTCGGCGGTTTCCGGCTCCACCTCCGAGACCGCGGCACGCACGACCGAAGCGGCGGTCTTGACGGACTTCTCCCGCGCCGCAGGTGTGACGATCTGCTCGGTGAATTGCGTGTAGTAAGACAGGAAATCACCGGTCAGCTTCGACTTGGCGTTGGCGAAGTCCTGGTCAAGGGATTCCGGCGAGTACGACAGCAACGCGATCGTGCCCGTCTTGGCGGCATCGAGCGCGACCTGAGCGGCCGCAGGGTCGGTCTCCTGATCGGGGCGATAGTCGTTGAAATACAGCCAGCCGGCCATGCCCGCCGAACCGAGCAGCGCGACGGCCAGCAGGATCGCGCTGACCACAGCGCGGACCGAACGTCGCGACCTCTTGCGGGTGCTCACATCGCCACTGTCGGCGGCATCGTCGTCCAGCTCGGTGCCGTCCGGATTTTCGTCGCTCACCACCTGATCGCCGTCGAGGTCAACCACCTCGGCGTCGGCGGCCTTGGTCTCGATGTCTGTCGCCTCGGCGTCGATAGCCGGCGCCTCGGGACCCTTCTCGTCGACGGTGTTGTCCTTGTCGCTCACGGCACGAACTCGACTTTCGCCATCTTGATCTGGTCGCCCTCGCGCTCCAGGCTCACGCTGAGTCGCCATGTGCGCGGCTCCTGTTGGGCACCCGCGGTATTGGTGACTCGCGAGGACGCCGCGACCAGCACCTCGGCCTTGTCGTCGGACATCGATTCGACGGCGGTGGAGTTCACGCTCACCTCGGTGATGACCTTCGAATCCTGGGCAACCTTGACGAAATCGGCAGCCTGCGTCTCGAAGTCGGACTTGAACTGGCCGGTCGAGTTGTCGATGATCCGCTGGACGTCTTCCTGCGCCTTGTTGAAGTCCAGCGACATCAGCGTCACGACGCTCTGCCGGGCCGGCGGCGGCGTACTCGCGCTTCCCGCTGCCGTAGCTTCTCGGCATCTTGATGCTTCCAGAGCATCAGGCCGCTGACGGCCAGCAGCGCCACGGTGCACAGAATGACGACGGTTGCGGCGAGCGCCTTCCAGCTCGGGCGCGGAATCCGGCGACGCCGCGACGCCGCCGGTTCGGGCTCGTCATCGATATCCACGGCATCGATGTCGAGCGCAGTCGTCGGTCTCGCCGACGTCGAAGGCATCCAGCTCAGCGGCCTCGCGTTCCGCGGTCTCGGCATCGACGACCTCGGCGTCCGCCGCTTCGCGGGTCGGCGTCGGCGGCGGCCTCGATCACCGCAGGCGTCTTGTCCGCGTCGTCCGAAAGCGCCTGCACGTCGCAGCCGTGCCGCGCGGGCCCTTGCCCGTGCGGCTGCGGCCATGGCATCCGCCTCGGCGGCCTCGGCTTCTGCTTCCTCGACGAGCGCGCGAGCTTGCTCGGCGTCCGTCCTACGGTCGGGATCCGGAGTCGATTCTTCGACGCGGTCCGCGTCGATCACCGAGTCGCGGCGCCTGAAAGACGGCACACCGACCTCCTTGTCTGCTGCGTCATTGCACGGTCGTCACTATGAGAATGGCATTCTTCTTTTTTGCGTATCGCCTTAACGATACCCCTGCTCCACGGGTCCGGACAAAAGCCCGTGTCTGCGGAAATGCTGTTCACACGCTGTGCGGATGCTCAGCGCTTGACGTCCTGCAGTCGGTCCTTCATCACCTTGCCGGTGGCGTTCAACGGCAACTCGTCGAGGAACTCTACATACCGCGGCACCTTGAAACCCGCCATCCGGTCGCGGCTCCAGGCGATCAGTTCCTCGGCGGTCAGCGCGTCGCCGGGACCGGTCTCGGGGGTCTTGGCCACGACGAAAGCTTTGCCGACCTGGCCCATCCGCTCGTCGGGCACCCCGATGACCGCGGCCTGGGCGACCGCGGGGTGCTCCAGCAGGAAGCCTTCGATCTCGGCCGGATAGGCGTTGAAGCCGCCGACGATGAACATGTCCTTCTTGCGGCCGACGATCCGGAGCCGGCCGGCGTCGTCGAGGGTGCCCAGGTCGCCGGTGTGCAGCCAGCCGTCGGGGTCGATCGCCTCGGCGGTGGCGGCCGGGTCGTCGAGGTAGCCCTGCATCACGGTGTAGCCGCGGACCAGCACCTCGCCGTCGTCGGCGATGCGCATCTCGACGCCGTCGCAGGCCACGCCGGCGGTGGTCGCGATGTCCTCGAACGAGTCGCCTGGGCGCGACAGCGTCACGGTGCCCGCCTCGGTGAGGCCGTAGCCGGTGGCCAGCGTCTGGAACGGCAGTTCTTCGTGCACCCGGCGGATCAGCTCGACCGGGATGTCGGCCGCGCCGGTCACGCCCGCGCGCAGCGTGGACAGCCTGGACTTGTCCTCGACGGCCAGCAGCGAGTGGTACAGCGTCGGCGGCCCGGGCAGCATGGTGATCCGTTCTGCCTCAATGAGGTCCACGACACGGTCGACGTCGAACACCGGCACCGGCAGCATGGTCGCGCCGCGGATCAGCGATGCGATGCAGCCCGGCCTTGTAGCCGAAGGTGTGGAAGAACGGGTTGACCATCAGGTAGCGGTCGCCCTCGCGCAGATCGGCCAGGTCGCACCACTCCTCGTACAGCCGCAGCTTCTGCCGGTGGTTCATCATCACGCCCTTGGGGCGGCCGGTGGTGCCCGAGGTGTAGATGATGTCGGCGATGTCGGTGCCCTCGACCGTCGGCTGAACGGCTCGCCGCTGGCGAGGAAGTCGGACTTCAGGTCGATGACCGGCGGAAGCCGCCGGCTGCGACGAGGGCAGCGTGTAGTCGACGCCGAGGAAGCCCTGCTGGACCAGCACCGCTTTGGCGCCGCTGCGGCCGATGATGTCGGCCG
Organism: uncultured Actinomycetota bacterium; assembly: GCA_963796545.1. GTDB lineage: Bacteria > Actinomycetota > Actinomycetes > Mycobacteriales > Mycobacteriaceae > Mycobacterium. Next base: position 35,093 of record CAWCMF010000018.1, read on the forward strand.
CCTCGTCGGTCTTGAACCGGGTGTTGACGGGGACCAGCACGCCGCCGGCGGTGAGCAGGCCGAACGCGGCGATGATCCACTCGGCGCAGTTGGGCGCCCAGACCGCGACCCGGTCGCCCTTGCCGATGCCGAGGTCAGCGAAGCGCCTGCGGCACAGCGGACCCGGTCGGCGAGCTCGGTGAATGACAAGCCGCAGCGGACCGTCGACGACCGCTTCGGCGTCGCCGAACCGGTCCGCCGCGCTGGCGACCAACTCGGGGATGGTCTGCCAGCGTTGGCAACGTACGTCACGTAGTGACGAGGCGACCCAGGTTGCCGCCCATGATCTTCGCCTGGTCCTCCACCGAGAGATGCTCGAGCGCCGTCACGTAGTGGGTCGGCTCGGCCAGGCCCTCCGGGTGCGGCCAGTCCGAGCCGTAGAGCACCTGGTCCACGCCGATCAGGTTGATCAGGTCGTCGATGCCCTCCTCGTAGAACGGGCTGACGTAGATGCGGTTCTTGATCTCCTCCATCGGGTTGCCCGGGAAGGCCTCCGGCGCCTTCTTGTACACCTCGGCCATGGAGTCCAGCAGCGGGAACATCCACTTGGAGCCGGCCTCGACGATGCCGACCTTGAGCTTCGGGAACCGGAACAGCGCGCCGTGAATGACCCAGGAGGCCACCGCATCCTGGATCGGGCGCCACTCGTTGAGGATCGACATCGCGTTGGTCTGGAACGGCAGCATCTCCTGGGCGCCGCCATCCCACTCGGAGGTGTAGCGGGAGTAGCCGCTGTCGGAGGAGTGCATGCCGACGAAGATGTCGTACTCGACGCACGCTCCCAGAACGGGTCGAACTCGGGCAGCGCGAACGACCGCGGGCCGCGGAAGCCGGGCACCGGCGCCGGGCGGATCAGGATGGCGCGGGCGCCGCGCTTGACCGCCCACTCCAGCTCCTCGATCGCCTTCTCGACGATCGGCAGCGTGATCACCGGCGTGGTGAAGATGCGGTTCTTGTAGTTGAAGCCCCACACCTCGTGCAGCCACTCGTTGAGCGAGTGCACGATGACGTGGATCGCGAGCGGGTCGTCGCGCAGCCGCTCCTCGATGAGGCTGGCCAGCGTCGGGAACATCAGCGTGCGGTCGAGACCCAGCTCGTTCATCTTCTCCAGGCGCGGGGCGGGCTCGAAGAACGCCGGGATGGCCTGCATCGGCTCGCCGAACAGCTCGCGCTTGCTCTTGCCGTCGGGGTTGCCGAACTTGAAGTACTCCTCCCAGGCGCCCGGCTTGGCGACCACCGAGAAGGTCGGGTTCGGGATGTAGTTGCTGATCTGGCCGTTGATCGCGATCTTCGTGCGGCCGTTGATCTCGACGTACTGGACGACGTCCTTGTACTCCTTCGGCAGGTACTTGGTCATCGCCTCCGGCGGCTCGTAGAGATGGTTGTCCGCGTCGAACAGCGGAAACGGTATGTCGACCCGGTGCGACAGTTGCCCATTGAAATACTCCTTTTCCTATCGTGAGAATCGTATTCTCATTCTGTGTGGCGCCGCAACGGCCTACTGGGCCTTCGCGGCCGCAGTCGGGCGCGGCTGCGCTCGCGACGGACTGCCTGACCCGATACTTCTGGACCTTGCCGCTGGCGGTGCGCGGGAAGTCGTCGACCTGGTGCAGCTCCTCCGGCCACTTCTGCCTGCGACGCCCGCCCGCTCGAAGTGGCCGCGGACCTCGTCCAGGGTCGGCATCGGCTGGCCGGCCCGGATCCGCAGCACCGCGGCGGCGTGCTCGCCGAGCCGGGCGTCGGGTGCGGCCACCACCACGGCCTCGGCCACCTCCGGCATGGCCAGCAGCACCTCTTCGACCTCGAGGGCGCTGATGTTCTCGCCGCCGCGGATGATCACGTCGGCCTTGCGGTCGGTGATGGTCAGGTAGCCGTCGTCGTCGAGCACGCCGACGTCGCCGGTGCGGTACCAGCCGTCGTCGTCGAACGCGCTCGCGGTCAGCTCGTCGTCGGTGTAGCCGAGGCACAGGTCGGGCCCGCGGCTGAAGATCTCGCCGTCCTCGGCCCGAGCCTGATCTCGACGCCGGGCCGGGCGTCGCCGTCGGTGAACAGCCGCTTGTCCTCCGGCGGCGCTCGGCCGCGAGCCGGTGATCGACGGATGCTCGGTGCTGCCGTACGAGCGGAACACGAACATGCCCAGGTCGGCCAGCCGCTGGTGACGGCCGCGGGCACGGTCGACCCGCCGAGGCCGACGGTCTTGAAGTGCGGAGGTGCTCGGGGTGAAGTCGGGATGGTCGAGCAGGCTGGTGACGAAGTAAGGCGGGCCGCCGCCGATCGACAGCCCGTCGCGACTCCATCAGCTGCAGCACCCGGCCGGGATCCCAGACGTCGCCCAGGTCGATCGGTGCGCCCTCCAGGACCGGGATCAGGAAGGCGCCGACCATGCCGATGAAGTGCCCGACCGGCGTCGCGGTCAGCTGGCGGCCGCGGTCGGGCGGGTAGTTCTCGCAGCAGCTGGCGCGTCTCGAAGCCCAGCGTCTGATGGCTGTGGATCACGCCCTTGGGGTCGCGGGTGGTGCCCGAGGTGAACGCGATCAGCGCCGGAGCCGCCGGGTCGGCCGCGACGGTGCCGGCCATCGGCTCGTCGGCGAGCAGGTCGTCGAAGGACTCCACTTTCCCGTCGCTCCGCTCGCCTGGGTCCCCACCAGCGCCGACGATCGGCACGTCCGCGCACAGGTCGGGCTGGAACTCCATGCGGCCGAACTCCTCGGCGGTGACGAAGACCCGCGGCTTGGCCGCGCCAGGATGTGGGCGAGCTCCTTGCGGCCGTAGAAGTGCACGATCGGCACGACCACCGCGCCGAGGAACGCCGAGGCCCAGAACGCGGCGGCCGCCTCCATCCAGTTCGGCAGCTGCACGCGACGACGTCGCCGGGCCCGACGCCGCGCGCCCGCAGGCCCGCCGCCAAGCCGCCGCGCGACGAGCTCGACGTCGCCGAAGGTGCCGGCCTAGGGCCGGACCGCCGAGTGCACGCGGAAGCCGGCGTCCGGGTGGCCGGCAAGGCCGCGGGCGAGCAGGTCGCCGAGCGTTTCCTGGGTCCACCAGCCCTCCTCCTCGTAGCGCTTGACCAGCTCGGCAGGGATTTTCCGCATGGCTGTGCGCCACCTTCCCGTACGCGGGAGACTCGATGCAAGGCGATGTTATTCTCCGCCTGCGAGAATGCCAATACCGCAGATGGAGAATGCCCGATGGTCGACCTTGAACTCGACGACGGTCTGGCGATCATCACCATCGATCGGCCCGCACGCCCGCAACGCGATCTCGCTGGAGACCATGGACCAGCTCGACAAGGCGCTCGACGGGGCCGAAGGGGCCGCGCGCGCTGGTCCTGACCGGCGCCGGCGACAGGGCGTTCGTCTCCGGCGGCGACCTCAAGGAACTCAGCGCGCTGCGCACCGAGGAGCAGGCCGCGGCGATGGCCTTCCGGATGCGGTCGATCTGCGACCGCATCGCCGGCTTTCCCGGCTCCGGTGCTCGCCGCGCTCAACGGGCACGCGCTCGGCGGCGGCGCCGAGGTCGCGGTGGCCGCCGACATCCGGCTCGCCGCCGACGACATCAAGATCGGCTTCAACCAGGTCACGCTGGCGATCATGCCGGCCTGGGGCGGCGCCGAGCGGCTCGTCGACGCTGGTCGGCACGAGCCGGGCGCTGCTGCTGGCCGGCACCGGCACGCATCCTGGCTGCCGCCGAGGCCGAGCGCATCGGCCTGGTCGATCAGGTGATCCCGCGGGCGTCGTTCGACGAGCAGTGGCGGCGGTCGCCAGGTCGCTGGCCACCGCACCGGCCGGCGAGGTCAAGCGGGTGATGCGCGGCGTGCCGACCACCGAGGCCGTCGCGGCCTTCGCCCGCCTGTGGGTGTCCGACGAGCACTGGGCGGCAGCCGACAGGGTGATGAAACGCGCACGCTAGTGCGGTTCACCGGAACGGGTTCTCTCTAGACGAGAACGACGTTTCCAATTAATGTCAGCGGCATGCACGGCGGCGCATCGGCGCTGGCCGACCCCGTCGACACCAGGAGGACGTCCATGGCGAAGACGAGAACGCCATTTCCGATTATGGTCAATCCCGTGTCGACCACGCAGCGGGCGCTCGCGCCCGAGATCTCCACCTGGCCGGACAGGATCCGCAGCTGATCGGAAGCGCCTGCGGCTCGTGCGGCGCCACCACCTTCCCGGTGCAGGCAGCGCTGCCCGAAGTGCAGCGGCGGCGAGATGTCCGACGTGCTGCTGCCGCGGCGCGGAACGCTCATCGCCTGGACGACGCAGGGCTTCCCGCCCGGCGCACCGTACAAGGGGCCGACCGGCAAGGACTTCGTGCCGTTCGGGGTGGGCCTCGTCCAGCTCGACCGAGGACGTCATCCGCGTCGAGGGCCGGCTCACCGAGAACGACCCGGCGAAGCTGCAGTTCGGCCAGGAGGTCGAGTTGACGATGATGCCGTTCACCACCGACGAGGACGGCAACGAGGTCGTCACCTTCGCATTCCAGCCGGTCAGCAACTAAGGGCCTGAGATGACCAATCAGCGCCAACGATGTCGCCATCATCGGCGTCGGCCTGCATCCCTTCGGCCGGTTCGACAAGACCGCCATGCAGATGGGCGCCGAGGCGATCCAGTTCGCGCTGACGATGCCGGCGTCGAATGGAAGGACATCCAGTTCGGCTTCGGCGGCAGCTACGAGGTGTCCAACCCCGACGCCGTCACCCGCCTGGTCGGCCTGACCGGCATCACGTTCACCAACGTGTTCAACGCCTGCGCCACCGCGGCGTCAGCGCCATCCAGCAGACCGCCGACACCATCCGGCTGGGCAAGTACGACATCGGTATCGCCATCGGCCTGGACAAGCACCCCCGCGGCGCGTTCACCGACGACCCCGCCAAACTCGCACTGCCGCAGTGGTATGCCGAGAACGGCCAGTTCGTCACCACCAAGTTCTTCGGCATGAAGGCCAACCATTACATCCACAAGCACGGCATCTCCGAGGAGACGCTGGCGCGGGTGGCCAACAAGAACTTCCGCAACGGCGTGCTGAACCCGAATGCGTTCCGCCGCAAGGAGATCTCCGTCGAGGAGATCATGGCGTCGCCGGTGCTGAACTACCCGCTGCGCCAGTTCATGTTCTGCGCCCCCGACGAGGGTGCGGCGGCGGTCATCATGTGCCGCGGCGACATCGCCCACCGCTTCACCGACAAGCCGGTGTACGTGCAGCGCCACCGAGATCCGCACCCGCACCTTCGGCGCCTACGAGGTGCACGGGACGTCAGCGCCGCTGGACGAGGACCCCTCCCCGACGGTGTTCGCCGCCAAGGCCGCCTACGAGGCCGCGGGCATCGGGCCCGAGGACGTCGACATCGCGCAGCTGCAGGACACCGACGCCGGCGCCGAGGTGATCCACATGGCCGAGACCGGCCTGTGCGCCGACGGCGAGCAGGAGAAGCTGCTGGCCGACGGCGCCACCGAGATCCACGGCTCGATCCCGGTCAACACCGACGGCGGGCTGATCGCCAACGGCGAGCCGATCGGCGCGTCCGGGCTTGCGCCAGGTGCACGAGCTGGTGCGCCAACTGCGCGGCGAAGCCGGCGACCGCCAGGTTCCCGGCGAGCCCCGGGTCGGCCTGGCTCAGGTGTACGGCGCACCCGGCACGGCGTCGGCGACCATCCTGTCCCTGTAGGCTGTTCGCGCCCCTGGAGCTTCGGTAGCCGATCGGCTACTCTCGACGTAGCCGATCGGCTACCGAGCATTCGACCGAATGGGGGCGCGATGCAGATTCTTGCCGAGGCCGAGGATCTCCCGACGACCGGCGAACATCAAGACGCAGCTGGTCAGCCTGTGGACGGCACCGGTTTTCGGTGCGGTGCTGCTGATCGCGTTCGTCGCGTTCCCCGGTTTCTTCCCGCCGATGTCGCCGACGATGACCGCCGAGCAGGTCGCGGCGTTCTACCCGACAACACCGCGATGATCCGGTTCAGCATGATCACCTACAACCTCTGCGCGATCATGCTGCTGCCGTTCTTCCTGGTGATCGTCGTCCAGATGAAGCGGATGGCGACCCAGAGCCACGTGCTGGCCTACTGCTACCTGACCGCGGTGGTCAGCGGCGCGACGATCTTCGCGCTCGCCGACATCTTCTACCTGGTCGCCGCCTTCCGGCCCGAGCGCGAGCCCCGAGCTCGTGCTGCTGCTCAACGACTGGCCTGGATCACGTTCGTCGCCCCCGTCGGCATGCTCGTCGCCCAGAACCTGCTGCTGGCGCTGGCGGTCTACTTCGACAACGGTCCGAGGCCGGGCCGAAGCCGTATTCCCGCGCTGGGTCGGCCATTACTCGCTCTGCTCACCGCGCTGGCGATGGCGCCCGCCGCGGCCGCTGCCGTGTTCCGGACCGGCCCGCTGGCCTGGGACGGCGCGATCTCGTTCTGGCTGCGCAACGGCGCCTTCGCCGTCTTCGTGGTGGTGATGTTCTTCGTGCTGCGGGCCGACGCTGCACGGCAGGCGGTCGAGGAAGGCGTGGCGGCGCCAGTGAGCGCTCGCGCGAAGAGCAGAGTCACCATGAGCGCCGCCGATATGCCACCCGGAGATCCAGCGCGGCGGCCAGCGGCCGCGCAGACGGCCGGCGAGCAAGCGCGACCTCTGGATCGTGTTCTGGATCGTGCCCGCGTTCTACACCGCGTTCGGTGTCATCTTCTTCGCCCTTGCCGGACCATGCCGCCGCCGCGGCCCGACGTGACGACCGCGCAGAAGGTCGAGTTCTTCGCCGCGCACAACCTGACCATCCAGATCGGCTTCGGCATGCTGATCCTGATCGTCGGGTGGCGCCGGTGTCGCCAACGGCATCGTCGTCTATCACATGAAGCGCATGTCGGTCGGCTCGGTTATGGCGTATGTCTACATGGGCGGCATGGCCGTGGGCGCGCTGCCTGGTTGCCTGCTCGTCGCCTTCTGCTTCCTGACGGCGACCTTCCGCCCCGACCGCGATCCGGAGGTGCTGGCGCTGCTCTACGACCTCGGCTGCCTGTCTTACGTCGGGTCACTCGGCTGCTTCACCGCCGCCTACTTCGGCTTCGCGATCGCCATCCTCTACGACCGGAACAACATCTTCCCGAAATGGCTTGCCTACGTGACCGTCTGGCAGATCGTCACCGAGATCATGGCGGTGCCGGTCTTCGTCGCTCGGCTGCGGGGCCGTTCGCCTGGAACGGCTCGATGTCGTTCTGGTCCGGGACGGTGATCTTCGGTTTCTGGCTGTCGTGCGTGATCGTGTTCCTCAAGAAGGCCACCGAGGAACAGCCGGCCGACCAGGTGCCGCTGCCATGAGGCCGAGACGACGCAGGCTCGACCTTCGCGCCCGCACCGGCGGCAGTCGCACCGCACCTGCCCGGCGACGGCGCCATGTGGGTGATGGTGCTCGGCGACCTGATCATCTTCGGCGTCGTACTTCCTGATCTTCATGGTGCACCGCGCGATGGCGCCGCAGGAGTTCCTGGAGGCCCAGCAGCACCTCAACCTCAACGTCGGTGTGCTGAACACCCTTGTGCTGCTGACGAGTTCGTGGTTCATCGCGCGCAGTGTGGTCGCCGCCCGGGCCGGCGATTTCGCGGCCGCGCTGCGGCTGACCTACCTCGGCGGCGCCTGCGGCGTGCTGTTCATCGGCATCAAGGCCTACGAGTGGTCGGCGAAGATCGCGCAGGGATACACGCTGGGCGAGCGATGAGTTCTTCAGTTCTACTACATGCTCACCGGCGTGCACCTGTTCCACGTCGTCGCTCGGGTTGCTGATCATGGGAATCGTGGTGCGGGAACTGCGACAGCCGCACAAGCGACGCGATGTCGATGGTCGAGTCCGGTGCCGTCTACTGGCACATGGTCGACCTGCTGTGGGTGGTCATCTTCGCCCTGCTGTACGTGATGAGGTGACCGATGAGCGTCAAACCGTGACCACAAGCGATTCCACGACGGAGACACGCGCGATCACCGTTGCGTGGCTGGCACTGTCGGCCATCACGGTCGATCTCGTGGTGGCTGGCTCCCGGCCATGGGGGCCAGGCGAGCGCGAGCATCCCGATCACGGTCGCGGCGATCCTGCTGGGATTCGTCAAGTGCCGCATGATCATCCGCTACTTCATGGAGGTGCGAACGGCGCCCCGGTGGCTGCGTCACAGCACCGACGCGTGGCTGGTGGTGCTGTGGACAGCGGTCCTGGCGATCTACCTCTGGTGAAAAGGTTCAGCCCCGCCGTTCGACACGTCGGACTGGTCCGCGAAGACTGGCAGCGGGTCGCCCTCCAGTCGGCGGATCCATTGCTCACAGAAGGCAAAGGTCTCGGCGTGACCGGTGTTCATCCCGAGCGCACGTTCCATCACCAGCGCCTGCGACACACTCGTCGCGAAGACCGTCCAGACCACCGGAGGCACGTCCGCGGAGGCCATTCCGTACCGCTGCAACGCGTCGGTGATCGCGCGGTTCTGCTCCTGCCTGAAGCGCTCGGCGTAGTAGACGATCTCGGCACGCAATACCTTGCGATGGTTCGCCAGGCCCATGAACTCCATCGTCAGCCGGGTCGCTTCGGGAGCCGTGCTGAACCTCCACAGCGCCCACAGCGGCTGCGGCGACTGCAGCGCGGTGGCCAGTACCGCGAGCCCCTCTTCGCCCCTGCGGTGGTACACGGCCAGGAACAAGTCCTCCATCGTGCGGAAGTAGTAATGCACCAACTGGGGCTTGAGGCGCGCCCGATCGGCCACCCGGCGGGACGTCACCGCGGCATAACCGCCCTCGATGAGCAGCTGTTCGGCAGCATCGAGCAAGACGAGGCGATTCTTCGCATCCGGCGCCCCGATCCGTCGCGGCGATGTCATGCTTACTCCCAAATTGTCCGCCGATGCCGTCACAGCGTGACACCACCGGTCTACATCGACCCGTAGAAACGCGACTTCTCTGTCGCTGCGTGTCGCACCGATCTTGACCCTAAGTCTTGCACCATGCTAAGCAGGTGCTCAGCATTTTCGACAATTTGGATAACCCCGCCAGCCCCGGGAGGCAACGGACATGAGCGACTTCGACACGATCGACTACTTCACCGACCCCGCACTTGTGCCCGATCCTCATCCCTACTTCGATCACCTGCGCGCCAAGTGTCCGGTGGTCAAGGAGCCGCACTACGGGGTGCTCGCGGTCACCGGTTACGAAGAGGCCGCGACCGTCCTCAAGGACAGCGACACGTTCTCGTCGTGCATCGCCGTGGCGGGCCCGTTCCCGCCGCTGCCGTTCACTCCCGAGGGCGACGACATCACCGATCAGATCACCGTGCACCGGCCGCAGATGCCGATGTTCGAGCACATGGTCACGATGGATCCCCCGGACCACACCAATGCCCGCTCCCTGCTGAACCGCCTCCTGACGCCGAGCAGGCTCAAAGAGAACGAAGACTTCATGTGGCGCCTCGCCGACGAGGTGCTCGACGACTTCGTCGCCGCAGGCCGCTGCGAGTTCCTCACCGCCTACGCCAAGCCATTCTCGTTGTTGGTCATCGCGGACATGCTCGGCGTTCCCGAATCGGACCACGATGAGTTCCGCACCGTGCTCGGCTCCCCGCGCCCCGGCGCGATAGTGGGCTCGCTCGACCACACCGACCTGGTCGGTCTCAATCCACTGGAGTGGCTCGACGAGAAGTTCATCGGTTACCTCGAAGACCGTCGCAAAGACCCGCGCGATGACGTGCTCACCGCGCTGGCGACCGCGAAGTACCCCGACGGCTCGACGCCGCCCGTTCTCGAGGTCGCCCGCTCGGCGACGTTCCTGTTCGCTGCAGGCCAGGAGACCACCACCAAGCTGCTCTCGGCATCGATGCGGGTGCTCGGCGATCATCCCGACGTCCAGGAGCGGCTGCGCCGCGACCGCAGCCGCATCCCGATCTTCGTCGAGGAGGCACTGCGGATGGATGCACCCGTCAAGAGCCAGTTCCGGCTCGCCAAGAAGAACACCAAGGTCGGCGACATGGACGTGCCCGCGGGCACCACGATGATGGTGTGTCCCGGCGCGGTCAACCGGGATCCCAGCCGCTTCGAGCACCCCCACGAGTTCGACCTCGACCGCAAGAACGTCCGCGAGCACATCGCGTTCGGCCGTGGCGTGCACTCGTGCCCGGGCGGGCCGCTGGCCCGCGTCGAGGGCCGGGTGTCGATCGAACGCATCCTGGACCGGATGGGAGACATCGCGATCGACGAGGAACTGCACGGGCCGCCCGGGGCGCGTCGGTACAACTACGAGCCCACGTTCATCCTGCGCGGGCTCACCGATATCAACATCACGTTCTCCCCGGTTCGATAGCGCGCGGGCGAATCGGGCACGGTGCGGTAATCCGCCCTCTAATATTCGAAAATGGTGTTCTACAAGACGCTTCCGGTGATCGCTGCCTCCGTGGCGGGAACGTTCGCGGCAAGCACCGTCATCGCGGGCGGTACAGCGGCCGCACAACCACCTCTGCACCATGTGCAGTACACGGTGGGAGCCAGCCAGGACATCGCCAACGCCGAGATCTACTGGCGTCAGGTCGACCCGCCGGACTGGGGCGCGTACAGCCACAACCCGTACGAGTTCACCCCGAACGTCGAGGCCAACCTCGGGCCGAACCAGCCCTGGGTCCTGGAGACCTGGCTCGCCGACCCGAATCAGTGGGCCTTGGTGGTGGTCGGCCTGCCTGCATCATCAACGCCCGCACTGGCCGATCCTGGCTTCGTCTGCGAACTCCGCGTGGACGGCGCCGTCGTCGCAACAGACGCGGGCACCAAAGGCGCGCTCTGCTCGCTGCGCCCCTGGTAGTCACGCGCGACTATTGCGGAGGCGGGTTACCGCCGCCGACCGACGCGTCGCCGCGCTCCCAGTAGGAGCGGTTGTCCTTCGCGATGCAGGTCAGGAAAAGACCGTCCGGCGCCTGTGCCACCTGGCCGTCGAGTGCCGGGCACAGGTCGCCCACGTTCTTGACGCCGTGCATCTCCGGCGACCGGAACCAGCGTGGCTCATAGCGCCGCGGGGACCCGCAGAAGACGAGCCGGCCCCAATCGGTCACGCCGAACACGTAATACGTGGTGTTGGCGCAGTAGGACCCCAGCACGACATTCGGCAGGATGCCCGGGGTGCAGTTCGGATAGTTGCAGTCCCCACCCGGCGGGGGCGGAGGAGGCTGAGCCGCAGCAGGCGGCGCGGTCATCAGCACTGCGGGGGCCGCGAGGGCCGCGAGCACTGAGACGAGGGATCGCATCCGAACATTTTCCCATGCGGCGGAACGAAATTCTCGCTTTTGAAGAGCTGTACTTCTCACACCGTTAGGCTGGGTGCATGCGCGCTACCCGTCTACTCAGAGGCCTCGCAGCAACGTCACTCGCCGCGATCGCAGTCCTCGGTCCGGCGCCGTCGGCACAGGCGGACGACGAGGACTGGGGCGTCGACATCACCGGAACATGGCGGGTGTACTCCGACGGCGAGTGGGCCAGAACCAACAATGTCAAGGTCAAAGAGCAATCGGTGCTGGAGACCTGGACTGTCAACGTGTCATGTGCCAGCCCGATCGAATGCACAGGTGAGGTTCACAGCGACCGCGGGTGGACCGGTACGGCCAGGCTCGACGACTTCTGGTACGTCGAGCACGTCGTCCCGAATTGGATGCCTTGCCCCAACGGCACTTTCGCCACCGGTTATCAGAAGTTCCTGCTCTGGGGAGTCGATCGCCCCACTCAACACCGTGTGAAGAGAAACATAACCACCATCGCTGGCCGCAACATCACCAAGAGCGACAGCGGTGCCTGTGGCGTCAATCAGTCGAAGGTGATCGAAATTCCGGTGTCTATGGAGAAGATCTCCTAAGCCGCACCGGGATTCGAGCGCCGATCACATCGGCAGCAGGTCCTTCCACGATTTCGGCGTGGATCCCGACGCCACGTTCGTGACCCGATTCATCGATCCGTCCGGAGCGAGGTACTCCCCTGTCTGCGGGTTGTATTGCGCTGTTCCCACGGTCGGAACGCCGGAATCATTGTCCCCGAACGCACTCGGCGCCGCGGGGACCGCGCCGGAAGTCGGTGCCGGCGCGACGGGTACAGCCTCCCCCGGGAGGAGCGGGCCCTGCCCGGGCGGCAGAGGGGCCGGCGGCAGGATCGGCGGCTGGGCAGGAGGAGGCGCACCGGGAACCATCGGCGCAGGCGCGCCGACCGGGAACGGCGGGGTGCCAGGCTCCGATACGGGTGGCGTGCCCGCCCGCACCGCGCCCGGCGGCAACGGTGTCCCCTCCGTCGGCAGGTAGATACGGTCCGGGCCTTCGACCATCGAATCGATAGGGACACCTTGAGACACCAGGTTCGGATCGAACGGATACGGACCGGTGATGTGGTTACGGATCGCGGTCGGGACGAATCCCCTTGGATCGTTGCAGAGTTCGACTGTGGGAGCACGTTTCCCGGGATGCTCGATGCACGGGTAGTTACGCGCGCCGCGGACATTCATCGGAGAATCCTGCGGCAGTTTGCAATACAGGCCGTCCGGGGTGTCGATCGTCGTCTCGTCCTCAGGGGCACGCCACTGCGTCGACGGCAGGAAACCGACGGTGCAGGGGTTCGGATCGCTGATCGTCAGTGCGAAATCGCCCATGGGCAGACCCGTGGGGCTGTTCTGTGGCAGGCCGAAAGACTGCTGGGCGGCGATGATTCCCGGGAATAACACAAGGAGCTGTTCTATCGCCGGATTGTAGGTGAGCAGCGTCTGCCCCACCGTGGTGAGATTCGCCAGCAGGATCGGCAGCGTCGGCTTCAACTGCTCCAAGAGCCCGCTGACTTCCTGCGCGAAGCCTGGGCCGCGTTCCAGCAACGAGCGTATCTGTGGGTCGTTCTGAACCACCTGCGCCGAAATACCGTTCAGGCTGCGCGCCCAGGTCCGGATCGCGTCGGTGGTTTCGGCCTGCGAGTCCAGGAGCGGCCCGCTGTCGTCGATCAATGTCCGCATCTGATCGGACACGCCGTTGGCGTCGTTGGTGATCGTGGCAGCGGAATCGAGCAGCGATCCGAAATCGGGTCCGGCACCGTTGAACGCCTTGAACGTCTCGTCGAGCAGGTCGGGAATGCGGTCCTTGGGCAGGCTGTCGACCAGGGCGCTCAATTGATCGAGCATAGGGCCGACCTGCTGCGGAACCGTGGTGTTGGCCACCGGGATCCGTGCCCCGTCCTCCAGGAAGGGTCCGCCGTCGGTGTTCGGACGCAGATCGACGTACTGCTCGCCGACGGCGGACACACTGAGCACTTCGGCCCGAAGATCCGCGGGAATCTCCGGCGAAGTTTCAAGGGACAGCGTCGCTTCCGCCCCATTCTCGGTCAGAGTAATGCCGGTGACCTTGCCGACCTGGACCCCCCGGTAGGTCACATTGCTGAAGCGATAGAGCCCACCGGATTCCGGCAGCTCCAGCGTGACCGCCAGCCGACCGACGCCGAGCAGCGTGGGGACTTGCATGTAGGCGAACAGCATCACCGCCACACCGACGATCGACGCAATCGTGAAGATGATCAACTGGTTTCGGACGAAGCGGGTCAGCATCAGCCACCTCCTCCAGGTGTCGGCACGACAGGCGCGGCCGGTGCCGCAGGCACGCCCGCGGGCGGCGCCGGAGTCTGCGCTGCGTACGGCCCCGCGAAGATCTGGTCACTGGTGATCGGCTGGGACTGCGGCAGCCACGGGGACGCAGGGGGCGGCGGGACCACCGGCAGCAGCGGTTCGACGGGCGGTGCTGCGCCCTCCGGCGGAGGCGGTATGGCCTCAGCAGGGGGTGGAGTGACGCCCATCATCATCGGGTTGTACGAGTAGTTCAGGTAGTACGGATCTCCCGGCGCGGGAATCAGTTTGGCGTTCTCGTCGCCCCACCGCGTCCCGGCAAGGAGCGTTTTCTTCAACCGCGGGTAGGTGATGTCGAAGATCGCGTACAGGTTGATGTAGTCGCCGCGGGTGATGCGGTCGGCGAACGTCGGGCCGTACGGGAACGCACTCGCCCAGAGCACCGCTTCATTGAGATCTGGTCCGATGTCGGCGAGTGCACCGAGGACTGGACCCAGGTTCTCCAGGTTCTTGACCAGATCATCGCCTGCATCGTTGACCAGACCGGTTGCGGTGTCGCTGAACTGGCCCAGCTTCTCCAGCGCGGTGGTGAAAGTCGGCCGCTCCTTGATCAGCACGTCGATCGCGGGCGGGAGCTCCTTGAGCGCGCGGTCGATCACGTCGCGCTGACCGGCGAATGTGCCGGCGACGCGGCGCAGCTGCTGGATCGAGGCAATGATGTTCTCGCGTTGCTCCGCAAGAACTCCGACGAAGTTGTCGAGCCTGGTGAGTAGTTCGCGGACCTCCGGCTCTCGTCCAGAGAACGCGGTGTTCATGTTGTGGATGATGTCGCCGATCTGGCCGAGCCCTCCCCCGTTGGCGACTGTCGAGATCGAGGACAGGGTCTGTTCGGTGGTCGGATACGTCGACGACGAGTTCAACGGGAGGACCGCACCCGGTTGCATCCGTCCCTGTGGGGTTTCGCCAAGGGGAGGGTTCAACGCAAGGTGCATCGAACCCAGCAGGCTGGTCTGGCCGACGGTCGCCACGGCATTAGCGGGGACCACCACGTCGGGCTTGACGGAGATCTCCACATCGGCGTGCCAGTTCTGCACCGTCATCTTGCCGACACTGCCTACGACGACGTCGTCGATCATCACCGGCGAATTCGATTCCAGCGTCGCGACATTCGGCACCTGCACGTGGTAGGTGACCGCGTCCGCCCCCCGCCCCGGCGCACCGGGCAGCGGCAGCGAGTTCACGCCCTGGAACGCACAGCCGCTGAGCGACAGAGCGACACTGCAACCGACGACGGTCAATTGCTTCACACCGCGGATCATGATGGCGGCATCCCTTCTGCAGGAAGCAGAGGCGCGTTGGGCGCCACCGGTGGCGCAGGCGCGGGCGCCGGGGTGGGGGGCAGCAGCAATCCGTCGACAGACTGCGGCTGCGGTTGCGCCGGGATGTTCGACTGGATGTTGGGCGGCCCGGGTAGCGGCGCACCGGGGAACAACGCCGGCGACGGAGTGGCCGGAGCGTCCGGATCGGGTTGGTAGATCCCGCGCGGCCCGGGCGGGGCGTGCCACCCCGGTGGCGGCGGGATATCCCCTGAGCCGATGTACGCCGACACCGTGGGCGGTATCTCGGCCGCATCGCCCGGCCCAGCGCCGCCGGGCGCGAGCTTCGGATCGGTGTAGATCATCCGGTCCGGACTCACCGCAGGCCGGAGATAGGGGTTGATCGGGAACGGAATGTTGTGAATGGGGATCGAGCGCAACGCGGGCCCGAGGTATTGCGCGCAGAGCTTGGCGGTCTCGGGTGCCGTGGTGTTGGCGACACCGCCGATGAGACCGCACACGAACCACACCGGGTTCGAGAAGTTGGACACCGAGAACGCGCCGGTGACCGATCCACCGTTGGGGTAGTAGATGTTCTCGAAGTTGGCGATCGCGTTGGGCGTGATGTGCAGAACATTCTCCAGCGCAAGGCGGTTGTCGGCCAGTACCTGCGTGACCTGGCCGAGGCTGCGAATCTGTTCTGAGGTCTGGTCCCTGCTGCCGGCGACGAACCGCTGAACCTCGCCGATGGCAAATGACAGGTCGGTCAGCGCGGCGTCGAGGTCGGACCTGTTGTCGTTCACAACGCTCGTCAACGTGGCCAGGCGGTTCTGAAACAGCACGATCTGTTGCTTGCTGTCGCGCAGCGCGGAGACGAAGACCTGCAGGTTCTTGATGATGTCGACGATGTTGCCGCTGCCCTCGGCGAAGATTCGCGCTACACCGGAGAGCTGACTCAGGGTCTCGCGTAGCTTCTCGCCGTTGCCTTCCAACGCATTCGCGGCGCTGTCGACGAAGCGGGAGATCGACGTGCCCGAGACCCCGGCCTGCGGTCCCAGTTCCTCGGAAAGACGCATCAACTGGGTCTTGACCTCGTCCCACTCAACAGGCACCGCGGTGTTTTCTTTGGGGATCACTCCACCGTCGGTCATGGTCGGACCACCGCCCTCGCGGTAGGAAGGCGTCAGCTGAACATAGCGCGCCGCAACGAGATTCTGCGCGACGATCACGGCCGTGGCATCGGCAGGAATCGGAACGTCGCCATCGACCTTGAGCGTCATCCGCGCCTGAGTGCCTTCAGGCTCGATTTTGTCGATCGTGCCGACCTTGACCCCGGACACCCGGACCTCGTCGCCGGGATAGATCGCCGTAGCCGTCGGGAAGTAAGCCGTGATCGTCTTCGGCCCGAAGAACACCTGCCGGACGAGGAACGCTGCGCCGGCGATCAGGAGGACGGCCAGCAGCATCGCCGTGCCGGCCACCCACCGCTTACGGGTTGCCATCATTGGGAAGATCTCCAGGCTGCGGAAGGCTGTTGTAGGGGAAGGGAAGTTGCGCACGTGGGCCTGCATTGTCCGGTGGCTGGCCGATTTCGACGCCGTTCCTGAACCCGAACGCGTAATCGAGGAACGGTTGCAGTAGCTGTGCGGGTTGGATGTTCGGGATCAGCGCGTTGTAATACGCACCGTTGGAGACGATCTCGCCCTGCGTCAAGTAGTACTTGGCCGCCCCGGGCAGCATCCTGGCGAGGTTATCGCGATTCTTCTCGAGCATTCTCGTCACGTTGTTCAGCCGCGCCAGCGCCGGGGCCAGTTCGGCCTCGTTGTCGGCGACCACGCCCGACAATCGCTGCGACACCGCCGAGATGTTGGCGAGCAGGCTGGTGATGGTGTACCTGCGCTCGTTGAGCACCGCGAGAAGGTCGTTGGCGTTGAGGATCAGCGCGTTGACCTGCCTGCTGCGCTCGGAGAAGATGCCTGTCACGTCGCCCGCCGTGCGCAACAGCTCGGACAGACTTTCGTTGCGGCTGTTGAGGGACTGCGACAGCCGGGACAGGCCGTCGAACGTCGGACCCAGTTGAGGCGCGATCTGGTCGAGTGTCTGCGACAGCGTGTCCAGCGACTGGTTCAGCGAAGCAGTGTCGGTATCCCGCGTGTTCGCGGTGAGCTCACTTACCGCGTCGGTCAACGAGTACGGCGACGACGTGCGGGTGGCGGGGATTGGCCGCTTCGAGTCCAGCGTTCCGCTGCCCTCGGAGTCGAGTGAGAGCACCCGTTCGCCGAGCAGCGTTCCGGTGCGAATGTGCGCGGTGGTGTCCGACCCGAGCGCGTACTTTCCGTCGATCGTGAACCCGACCAGCGCATCTCCGTTGTCGAGTTTGATCGACGACACCGAGCCGACCTTGATTCCCGACACGGTGACGTCATTGCCGACGGTCAGGCCGCCTGCTTCGGTGAACAGGGCCTGATAGCGCACGGCCGTGGCCCAGGACATCAGCCGCTCGGGCTGCAGCCCGACGGCGATGACCAGGATGATCAGGACGACACCGATGAAGCCGGCCCTGGCGAGTTGAGATCCGTGATATTTCAGCATCTACTCGTCCACGCACCTTCCCTCTTCTTGTTTTATCCAGGGGAAGACCACCGTGCGCCCTTCAAGGTCGCTGGCACGGAAGCTGATACCGCAGATGTAGTACGGGAACCAGGCGCCGTACGAACCGACGCGCGCGAGCTTGCGGTAAATCTCGGGCAGGCGCTGGATCGTCGCGTCGAGGCGGTCGAGGTCGTTGTCGACCAGCGGCGCAAGCCTGTTCAGCTCGTCGACCGTGTGGGCCAGCGGGGCTCGGCCACGGCCGAGCAGATCTGCGATCGAGGCCGTGCCGTTGTCGAGTGAGTCGATGGCCGTGCCGATGGGGTCGCGGTCGGCGGACAGCCCGCTGACCAGTTGCTCGAGTTTGTCGATCGCGCCGGAGAATTCGTCACCGTCCTCGGAGAGGGTGTCCAGCACCGTGCGCAGGTCGACGATCAGTTCTTCGATGACCTGGTTGTTGTCGGCCAGCGAGTTGCTGAACGACGACGTCTTCGAGAACAGCGAGTCGATGGTTCCGCCTTGCCCCTGCAGGATCTGGATCAACGAGGACGTCAGACCGTTGACGTCCTCCGGATTCAGGCCTTGGATCACCGGCTTCAGGCCGCCGAGCAACACGTCGAGGTCGAGCGCGGGGGCGGTGCGCTCCTCGGGAATCTGCCCGCCTGCGGGCATGATCTGCGTCGAATCGGGGGTGTCGACCAGCTCGATGTAGCGGTCCCCGACGAGGTTGAGGTAGCGGATCGCAGCGTTCGTGCCGGTGGTCAGTACGGTGTCGCGGTCAGCGTCGAACTTGACCAGAACCGATCGGTCATCCTGCAGTTCGACGCCTTGAACGGTGCCGACCCGGATGCCGGCGATACGCACGGTGTCGCCTGACTTCAGCCGCGATGCATCCTTGAAGACCGCCGAATACTCGTTCGCCGCACCGGTTCTGGCGTCACTGAAGACGAAGAACAGGAAGGCGGTCAGTACCGCCATGACGAGGGCGAACGCCGTGAACTTGATCAGCGTCGCGGTTGAGCGGGTCATCCGGGCATTCCGATCTGTGCGGTGTTACGCGGCGGCCCGTCCAACGGTCCGAACAGCCAGTTCTTGAGGCCTTCGGAGTTCAGCAGGATGCCGGAGTTTCCGTACTGCGCGGGATTGGAGCCGACGTCGCCCACGATCAGCGGCGGGATGAATTCGGCTGGCATCTCAGGCAGACCCAGCTCCGCACAGTAGTCCCGGCCACCGCTGGATGCGGCAACCTTCGGCAGATCGCGTGGATAACGGTAGCGCTCGACCCCGAGTGTCAGACCGGCCGACACGAAGATACCGGAGAACTGCGGCGGCGATTTCGCGAACGGAACCAGACCGCCGATGCCGCACCACAGCGATTTGCGGTACGAATAGAGCAAATCGGTGGTGGGCACGAGAAGGTCCAGCGAAGTGGTCAGCGCCTGACGGTTGCCGCCGATGACTTCGTTGCCGAGGTCGGCCAGACCGATGGAGCTGACCAGGAATTCGTCGAGGTTGTCCTGCTCGTCGACGATCGAGTTGCCCAGTGTGGTCGCGTTCTCGATCGTCGCCATGAGGTCGGGGCTGGCATCAGCGTAGGCATTGAGCGTGGGAACGGCGGCCTCGATGTCGTGGGCCAGGTTCGGCAGGCTTGGTTCCAGCTTGCCCAACAGCGCGTTGAAGTCGGACAGCGTCTGGCCGAACTTCTCGCCACGGCCGCTGAATGCCTGCGCAACCGCGCCGAGCGTCTCGTTCAGCTTGGTCGGGTCGACCGCGTCCAGCACCTGGACAAGCTTTTGGAAGACGGTGTTGATCTCGACGGTGATGTGTTCGCCGGCGAGGACCTGCCCCTGCTTCAGCTCACCCGTCGGATTCGGCGGCGCTTCGAGTTGGACGAACTTGGCGCCGAACACCGTCGACGATGCGATGTCGACATTGACGTTCGACGGGATGAGATGCATCTGCGACGGGTCCATGTCCAGCTGCAGCTCGGCCTTACCGTCGGGCCGGTACTGGATCGACTTGACGCTGCCGACCTGAACACCGCGCATCTTGACCTTGGCGTCGGGGTTCATCACCAGCCCGGCACGATCCGAGATCACGGTCACCGGAACGGTTTCGGTGAACTTGCCCGCGAAAAGCCCGATGGAGATCGCGAAGATCACCAGAAGAGTGACGACCAGACCGAGTCCGGCCAGTGGCCGGGCCAAACCGCTTTTACTCAACTCGTCTCCCTAGCCTGACAGGTTGAAGTTGCCGTTGGAACCGTAGATGGCCAGCGACACCAGAAGCGTCACCGAGACCACCACCACCAGTGAGGTGCGTACGGCATTGCCCACCGCGGCGCCCACACCCGAGGGCCCGCCCGAGGCGAAGAACCCGAAATAGGTGTGGACCAACAGGATCGCGATCGCCATCAACACCGCCTGCAGGAACGACCACAACAGGTCGATCGGGTTCAGGAACGTGTTGAAGTAGTGGTCGTAGAGGCCACCGGACTGCCCGAACAGCACCACGGTGGTGAACTGGGACGCCAGAAACGACAGGATCACCGCTATCGAGTACAGCGGGGTGATCGCGATCATCCCCGCCACGATGCGCGTGGAGACCAGGTACTCCACCGGTCGGATGCCCATCGACTCCAGCGCGTCGATCTCCTCGTTGATCCGCATCGCGCCAAGCTGCGCGGTCACCCCCGCCCCGAACGTCGCGGCCAACCCGATCCCGGCCACCACCGGCGCGGCGATCCGCACATTGATGAACGCGGCCAAAAACCCTGTCAATGCCTCGATGCCGATGTCGCCCAGCGAGCTGTACCCCTGAATCGCCAGCGTGCCGCCGGCAGCCAGCGTCAGGAAGCCGACGATCACCACGGTGCCACCGATCATCGCCAATGTTCCTGCACCCATGGAAATCTCGGCGATCAGGCGGATGATCTCCTTGCGGAAGTGCACCGCCGCGTGCGGTACGCCCGCGATCGCCCGACCATAGAACAACGTGTGGTCACCGATGCGCGACAACAGCTCCGCAGGGCGGCCGGCATAACCGACCAACCGCGGGAACCGCGACCGCACAACCGTTGAGGTACCCATGATCGTCGCCCCTAGCCCGTCGTCATCCGGATACCGATGGCCGTGACCACCACGTTGATGACGAACAACGCCATGAACGCATACACCACCGTCTCGTTGACCGCGTTACCGACAGCCTTCGCACCGCCGCCGGTGATCGTCAGCCCGCGATAACACGCGACCAACCCGGCGATCAGACCGAACAACGCCGCCTTGATACACGAGATGATCACCTCGGGCACTCCGGTCAACAACGTGATACCCGCAGCGAACGCACCCGGGTTGACGTCCTGAACGAAGATCGAGAAGAAGTAACCACCCAGGATCCCGATGATCACGACCAGGCTGTTGAGCAGCAACGCCACCAACCCCGAAGCCAGCATGCGCGGCGTCACCAGGCGCTGAACCGGATTGATGCCCAGCACCTCCATTGCATCGATCTCCTCGCGGATGGTGCGCGACCCCAGATCGGCACACATCGCCGTGGCCCCCGCACCGGCGACGATCAACACCGTCACCAGCGGACCCACCTGCGTCACCGCACCGAACGCCGCACCCGCCCCCGACAGATCTGCCGCCCCCAGCTCACGCAGCAGGATGTTCAGCGTGAACGACACCAGCACCGTGAACGGGATGGCCACCAGCAACGTCGGCGCCATCGACACCTTCGCCACAAACCACGACTGCTCCAAGAACTCCCGCCACTGAAACGGCCGCACGAAAACAAACCGCACCGCATCCAAAGCCATCGAGAAAAACCCGCCGACCGCCGCCATCGCACCCGACAAACCACTGGGCAACGCAATACCCGTCGACCACCGCTCCGGTCCCTTAGCTGCCACTGGGACCCTCCAAAATCGTCACCGCAGAAACGGCAGTCGGACCGCCGATGTTGTGCGCCAGTGCGATTCGTGCGCCGTCGACCTGATTGAACGCCTCGCCGCGGAGCTGGGCGAACAGCTCGACGCACTGCGCGACGCCGGTGGCACCCGGAGGGTGACCCTTGGCCTTGAGACCGCCACTGGGGTTGACCGGCAGAGAGCCACCGACGCTGGTCACTTCGGCCTCCAGAAGCTTGTAGCCGCCCAGTCTCTCGGCGAATCCGAGGTCCTCATAGCTCATCAACTCGATACCGG
Source organism: uncultured Actinomycetota bacterium (assembly GCA_963796545.1). GTDB lineage: Bacteria > Actinomycetota > Actinomycetes > Mycobacteriales > Mycobacteriaceae > Mycobacterium. The sequence continues at coordinate 56,822 of CAWCMF010000018.1, forward strand.
TGAGGAAGTCGTGCACTTCGGCGACATCGACATCCCTCGGGGTCATGCCCGCCATCGCGAAGGCTTGCTTGGCAGCCTTTGTGGTGGCCGGAAACGTGGTCAGGTCCGCCTTGTGCTGATGCATCACCGAATCGAGGCCCAGTCCCACACCGCGAATCCAAACAGGCCGGTCGGTAAACCGATCGACGACGTCTTCCGCGGCAATCACAAGCGCTGCGGCACCGTCGCTCTGCGGTGCGCAGTCATACAATCGGAAGGGGGTCACCACCGTTGGTGCGTTCAGGGCCTGCTCCATCGTGATCTCAAAGCGCAACCGCGCCTTCGGGTTGTTCACTCCATGGCGGTGGTTCTTGACCGCCACCATGGCTAAGTGTTCTTCAGTTGCAGGAGATTCGTGGAGATATCGACGAACATGTAATGCGAATCCTGCGGGGGCAACCAATCCGAGCGGGTAATCCCACGCCATGTCCCGTGCCATGGCCTCCCACTCCCACAGCATGTCCGCAGATGCGGTGTCGCGGAGTTTGTCCGCCCCTACCACGAGTGCCACATCGAACGCCCCGGAGGCGACGCCGAACAACGCGTTACGGATTGCGTCATGCCCGGTCGCACAGGAGTTCTCCACACGCGTCACAGGAACGTCGGGCAACCCTAGCGTGTCGGCGAGGATTCCGGACGGGAATCCGTCGGCGGTGCCCATCGCGCCGAACCACGCCGCCTGCAGATCCGTCTTGGCCAACCCTTTGTCGACGGTGGCCGCACACGCTGAGAACGCCATGGGCAGCAGGTCTTTGATCCCAAGCGCAAAATGTTCGGCGAAGGGCGTCATGCCGGCACCGACGACGGCCACCCTCCTCATGGCTCGGCCCCCACTCGGTCCGATCCCCATTCGCGCTCGCCTTCGGTCCTCAAGCGGCCCCCGGCTCGGGTTCGAACGCGTAGCCGTAATCCGGTACCCCAGACCGCACCGCGACCCGGCGCAACGCCAACCGCCCGCGGTGACCGATGTCAACAGTGCCCGGCGTTGCGCCCGTGACCTTGACCAGCGCACGCACTCCGACCCCGTCGAGTTCGACGATCACCAGCGAGTACGGCGTCCGCAGGCCAGGCACCGGGATGTGCACCGTGGTCTCGGTGTAGACCGTGCCGGTACGCGGCAGCGGAACCAACTCGTAGTCCGTGGCAAGGGTGCCATCTTCGCCGACGCGATAGCGGGGCGGGAAGTCGAGCTCGTCGGAATCGCAGAATTGACCTGCCTCCCAACGCACCTTCGCCTCGAAGGCGCGTTCGTATGCCGCCAATGAGATCGGGATGTTCGCATCGGAGGCGGAGGTGCCGTCCGGTATCGGGCGTGGCTCCGGTTCCCTGCGATGAGTCGGTGCGGCGCCGCCGCTGACACTGATACCCGACAGGATCGCCTGCTCGACAGCCACCAGCGGACCGGTCTTGCCCTGTTCCGCCAGTCCTGCCAGCGCGAACAGGCTCGCGCTTGCCCCCATGGTCGGCAACGCAGGCGGATCCCCCACACACAGTTCGGCGGCTCGCTCATGGTCTACGCCCGCGACTGCCACCGGCGTGTCCAGCCATGCGGCGGCCAGTGAGGCGACCAGGCCCCGCTCGTGCAACAGCCGCGGGTCCCCGTAGTCGTGCACGTCGCCGGTGGCCTTGCGGGTGCGCACCGGCAGACTGCGTGCGACCCGGGCGGCGGTGCGCACCTGCAGACCACGTTCGGCCGTCAGGATCGCGGCCGCCCCGGCAGGTGCCAGGTCGGCGCCGATGATCAGCGTGCGTGGTCGCGCCGAGCTGACGGCGTCGATGGTGGCGGGCGCGCCACCGAGGCGCTCGTCGACCTCGAGCTCGGGATCCAGCCCCAGCCCGGCGAGCAGAACCGCCGCATTGCTGCTTTCCAGTAGCGGCAGATCACGGCTGACGAATACGACCCGCTCGACCGCGCCGCCGGCCGTCAGCGCTGCCCGGCCGGCCTCGACGGCCATCGTGATGGTGTCCTCGTCGTCACCGGCCACCCGGTGCAGGGGCGTACCCCAGCACGGCAGGTAAGTGCCGACGGACGCGACGTAAGGCAATTGAGAATCTCCAGGTCTGGGACAGCCACCGTCAGGTGACGGCGCCCACGGTTTTGAGCTCGATGATGCGGTCCCAATCCAGGCCGATCTCGGCAAGGATGTCGTCGGTCTGCTCGGCGAAGCCCGGTGCCGGACCCGACACCGGCGCGGCGACGTCGAACTGTACCGGGTTGGCGACCAACTCGAGTTCACCGGCCTGAACCAGATATTCGTTGGCGCGGATCTGCGCGTCCTCGGCGGCCTGCAGGGTGTCCTGCACCGGCGCCCACGGCCCGGCCAGCGTCGCGAAGCGTTCGCTCCACTCCGTCAGCGGGCGTTTCGCCATCGCCTCCTTGAGGATCTCGTTGGCCACCGCGGTGTTCTCGGCGATCGACTCGGCGGTCGCGAACCTCGGATCATCGGCCAGCTCGTCGAGGTCCATGTGCTTGCACACATCGGCCCAGAACTTGGTGGGCTGCATCATCACGAAGGAGATGTACCGGTCGTCGGCGGTCGCGTACAGCCCGACAAGGGGGTTGATCGGCGAGCCGTGCACGCCGGGCGGGAAGGCTTCCATGCGCTGACCCAGGTGGTTGGTCAGCGCCACCGTGTGGCCCAGTGACCACAGTCCGCTGCCCAGCAGCGAGACGTCGACGACCGACGGCTCGCCGGTGCGCTCCCGCTTGAGCAGCGCAGCCGCGATACCGCCCGCGAGGTTGGTGCCGGAGATGGTGTCGCCGTAGGCCGGACCTGGCGGACCGACCATGCCGGGGGTGCCCGGCGGCGTGATCGTCGCGGCGGTGCCTGCCCGGCACCAGAACGCGGTCATGTCATAGCCACCCTTGACCGACTCCGCCCCGCGTGGGCCGAGCGCGCTGCCCCGGGCGTAGACGATGTCGGGGTTGACGGCGCGGATGTCGTCGACGTCGATGCCGAACTTCTGCCGGTGGCCGGGCAGGAAGCTGGTCAGGAATACGTCCGATCGGCGCGCGAGTTCCAGCAGGACCTCGCGGCCCTCCGGCACCGACATGTCCAGCCCGATGCTGCGCTTGAGGCGGTTGGCGTGCTCGATGTTCGGGTTGGGATCACCCTCGACCCGCAACAACCCGGTCTGGCGCAGACCGCGCTGCGGGTCGCCGGTGACGGCATGCTCGACCTTGATCACGTCGGCGCCCCACTCCGCGAGCACCGCGCCCGCCGACGGGACGAAGCCGTACATCGCGACCTCGAGCACCCGAATTCCGTCCAAGGGCTTGCTCATGACGCGACTTCCGGCACTACGACAGCGAACGTCTTGCTCTCCAAGAACTCCTCCAGCCCGGCCCTGCCCATCTCGCGGCCGATGCCCGACTGCTTGAACCCGCCGAACGGGCTGTCGGGGCTGAAGTAGTTGCCGCCGTTGATGGAGAACGTGCCCGTCCTGATCCGGCGGGCCACCGCCAACGCCCGCTCCTGACTGCCGAACACCGCTCCGGAGAGGCCGTAGATCGAGTCGTTCGCGATGCGCACCGCGTCGTCGTCGTCCTCGTAGGCGATGACGGCCAGCACCGGTCCGAACACCTCCTCCTGGGCGATCTCACTGCGGGGATCGACGTCGGCCAACAGGGTCGGGGTATAGAAGTAGCCGGGGTCGACCTTCTCGCCGCCCGTCACGAGGGTGGCGCCCGCCTCGACGGCGCGCTTGACCATGCCGTCGACCTTGTCGCGCTGCTTGGCGCTGATCAGCGGACCCATGTAGGTGCCCGGCTCGTTGGGATCTCCGTACCGCACCAGGCCGAAGTTGTTCTTGATCAGCTCGACCAGCTCGTCCTTGTGTTTCTTCGGCACGAGCAGGCGGGACGTGAGCGCGCAGCCCTGGCCTGCATGCGTGACCATGCTGAACGCCGAGAACAGCGCGGCGGTGTTGAAGTCGGCGTCGTCGAGGACGATCGCGGCCGACTTGCCGCCGAGTTCGAGGAACACTTTCTTCAGCGTCTCGCTGGCGGCGGCCATGATGGCGCGACCGGTCGGTGTGGACCCGGTGAAGGTGACCATGTCGACATCGGGGCTCGTGGTCAGCGCGGCCCCGACCGCCGGGTCCGCGCCGGAGAGGACGTTGACGACGCCTGCCGGGATGTCGGTGTGGTTGGCGATCAGCTCACCGAGCGCCAAGGTGATCAGCGGCGTGTCCGGCGCGGATTTGAGCACCACGGTGCAGCCGGCAGCGAGCGCAGGCGCCAGCTTGGCCAACGCCAGCTGGTTGGGATAGTTGTAGGCGATGATCGCCGCGACGACGCCGGCGGCCTCTTTCTCCACCCAGCGGTGGTGCTGCATTCCGCGGCTCTCGATGTTGCCGAGGTCCTCCGTGAGTGGATAACTCTTCAGCAGTTCCGCGTAGTACCGCACGATCTCGATCGGCTGGTCCAGCTGGGCACCCTGGCACAGCGCCGGCGTGGCGCCGACCTCGGCGATGGTCAGTGCCGCCAGCTCGTCACGATGCTCGACCAGCGCCCGGTGAAACTGTTCGAGGCAGTGGATCCGCAGTTCGGTGTTCGTCGCCCAGTCACCTGCATCGAACGCACTTCGCGCGGCCGCCACCGCCGCCTCGGCGTCGGCTACGGTCGCGTCGGGTGCATAGCCGAGCACCTCCCCCGTCGCCGGGTTGAGTGAAGGAAACGTCCGTTCGGTCTCGAGGAGGCGTCCCCCGATGAGTAGCCGGCGGCTCACGCCTGAGTTGGACACCTCACCCTCATCGGCACGACTGCTGCCTGCACTTGAGATCGTGGCTGCTTCCTGCATCATCCTCCTTGGGGAGTGGGCGCTGTTCGTGTGACGGACAGCGCCGGACGTGGGCTAATGTGACGGAAACTGCATTCTCATTCCCGGCGAATCATACATTCGCTCGATGAGAACTCAAGACGATGACGAGAACCGCAACCACCTGCGAAGAACGGTGCGACAATCCGCCACCAAACGTCTCACCAGTGCGAACAGACCAGGCCACTTGTCTTGCGATCCGGCATGATGCGAGAGTACGGTTCTCATAATCGGAAGGACAATTCTTGATGGTTGGAGACTCGGCGTGAAGAACGCGGTGGTGACGGGTGGCGCGTCGGGCATCGGGGCGGCCGTGGCAGAACGATTGCGTGCGGACGGCATGCGCGTCGCGACGATCGATCTCAATCCTGGCGGCGAGAAGTTCTCCTATGCCGCCGACGTCACGGACAGAGCGGCTATCGACGCCGCGCTGAACGAGATTCACGCCGAACTGGGTCCGGTCACGGTGCTTGTCAACGCCGCGGGGCTGGATCGCTTCAAGCGCTTCATCGACCTGTCGTTCGACGAGTGGCAGAAGGTCGTCGACGTCAACCTCAACGGGGTCTTCCACTGTGTGCAGGCGGTGCTGCCCGACATGATCGAGGCCGGCTGGGGACGCATCGTGAACATCTCGTCGTCGAGCACGCACTCGGGCCAGCCGTTCATGTCGCCCTACGTCGCGGCCAAGTCGGCAGTCAACGGCCTCACCAAGTCCCTGGCGCTGGAATACGGTCCCAACGGAATCACCGTCAACGCGGTACCGCCCGGCTTCATCGACACACCGATGCTTCGCAAGGCCGAACAGCGAGGCTTCCTCGGCGACACCGAGAAGCAGATCAACGAGACCCCCGTGCGCCGGATGGGCCGTCCGGAGGACATCGCCGCGGCCTGCGCCTTCCTCATCTCCGAAGAAGCCGGTTACATCACCGGACAGATCCTGGGCGTCAACGGCGGCCGGAACACCTAGCGAGCCAGCAGATCCACCGAAAGGACGACAATTCATGGGACGTGTGCAAGGGAAGGTCGCCTTCATCACCGGGGCGGCACGCGGGCAGGGCCGCAGCCACGCGGTGCGCCTGGCCGAAGAAGGCGCCGACATCATCGCGGTGGATCTGTGCGAGAACGTCGACACCATCGGCTACCCGATGGCCACTTCGGAAGATCTTGACGAGACGGCGGCATTCGTCGAGAAGACCGGCCAGCGCATCGTCACCGCGAAGGCCGACGTACGCGATGTGGCCCAGTTGAAGAAGGCCCTCGAAGACGGAATCGCGCAGCTGGGCGGCGTGGACATCGTCGTCGCTCAGGCCGGCATCGCAGGCATGAAGGGCAACCCGCCCATGCAGGCGTGGACCGACGTGATCAACACCAATCTGATCGGCACCATCAACGCGATTCAGGTTGCGCTGCCCCACCTGAAGGAGGGCGCGTCAATCGTGGCCACCGGCTCGACGGCCGCGCTGATGGACGCTCACAACAAGCCGAACCCCGGCGGCGATCCGGGCGGCATGGCCTACATGACATCGAAACGGCTGCTCTCCCAGTATGTTCACGATCTGGCGACCGAACTGGCGGTGCGCGGTATCCGTGCCAACGTTGTGCATCCGACCAATTGCAACACCGACATGCTGCAGAGCCCGCCGATGTACAAGTCCTTCCGGCCGGATCTGGAGAACCCCACCAGGGCGGACGCCGAGCCGGTTTTCGGTGTGCAGCAGGCGATGAAGGTCAATTTCATCGAGCCGGAAGACATCAGCAATGCCATTCTGTGGCTGGTGTCCGACGAGGCCCGATATGTCACCGGCATGCAGTTGCGAGTCGATGCCGGCGGCTACCTGAAGTGGTACGACTACCACGCGTGACGAGAATGATTGAGGAGACGGGGTCGTGAAGGTTTGGGTTGATTCCGAGCGATGCCAGGGGCACACGCTGTGCTCGATGATCGCGCCGGACTCCTTCGAGCTCAGTGACATCGACGGGACGGCCTCGCCGGTCAACGAGGTCGTGCCCGCCGATCAGCAAGACGCGGTTCGCGAGGCAGTCCAGTCGTGCCCCGAACAGGCCATCTCGATCGAGGAATGACAATGGCGACATCAGTTCGCGATTTCGGTGTAGTTGGTCTCTCTCAGATTGACCAGCTACACCAAAATCGCGTAGAGCCGGTAACCACAGGGAGTGTAGAGCCTTGAGTGTCGACGACATCGTAGACGGCACCGCCGACGACAGCCGCAAGCGAAACAACTACCACTTCGACAGGCACACCCCGGAGTATCGGCTGCAGTTCGAGAAGATCACCGAAGAGATGCAGGCCAAGTGCCCGATGGCGTGGACGGACGTCTACGACGGGCATTGGGTCGCGGCGGACAGCAGGCACGTGTTCGAGTTGGCGCGCTGCCCGGCGGTCTCCAACCATCACGACATCAGCGGCGACACGCCGTTCAAGGGCATCACCATCCCGAAAGCCAGCCGCGCCACCGTCGTTCGCGGCGGGATCCTGGAGATGGACGAGCCGGAGCACAGCCAGTATCGCGGAGCACTCAATCCCTACCTCTCCCCCGCGGCGATCAAGCGCTGGGAACCGTTCATCGATGAGATCACCCGCGCCGCACTCGATGAGCACATCGAGTCGGGCCGTATCGACTTCGTCGACCACCTGGCCAACGTCGTTCCCGCCGTGTTCACGCTGGCGATGATGGGCATCAGCCTGGACAAGTGGAACGTCTACAGCGAGCCCACCCACGCGTCGGTGTACACGCCTGAGCATGCTCCCGAGCGCGAGAAGATCAACGAGCAGCACCGCGAAATGGGCATCGATCTCATCACCAACATGATGGAGATCCGCGAGAACCCGCGGCCCGGGCTCGTGAATGCCTTGGTGCAGCTGCGGATCGACGGTGAACCCGCTCCCGACATGGAGCTCCTGGGCAACCTGGGCCTGATCATCGGCGGCGGCTTCGACACCACGACAGCCCTCACGGCGCACGCGCTGGAATGGCTCGGCGAGCATCCCGATGAGCGCGAGCGGCTCAGCCGGGAGCGTGCGACGCTGTTGCACCCGGCCACCGAGGAGTTCCTCAGGTTCTTCACCCCTGCGCCCGGCGACGGTCGTACGTTCGCCGACGACGTCGAGGTCGAGGGCCAGAAGTTCAAGAAGTACGAGCGGCTCTGGCTGTCGTGGGCGATGGCCAACCGGGACCCGGCGGTGTTCGACAGGCCGAACGAGGTCGTCATGGAGCGGAAGGGCAACCGCCACTTCAGCTTCGGCATCGGCGTCCACCGCTGCGTCGGGTCGAACGTGGCACGCACGGTGTTCAAGTCGATGCTGACCGCGGTTCTCGACCGGATGCCCGATTACGTCTGCGACCCCGAGGGCACGGTGCATTACGACAGCATCGGGGTCATCCAGGGGATGCGGAACCTGCCGGCCACCTTCACCCCGGGCAAGCGTCTCGGCCCGGGGCTCGACGAGACGATCGAGAAGCTGCAGCGGATCTGCAACGAGCAGGAGCTTGCCCGCCCGATCACCGAGCGCAAGGAAGCCGCGGTCATCGATTAACGACTGTTCTCGCCCCATGATTCGCGGCGAAGTGGTTCGATGGATGGCGGCGACAGTTGGGAGGACGGGCGATGAGGCTCCACAAGATCGGGACGATGGCGGCCGCTCTGATGGCGGCGGCGACGTTGCTCGCGCCGCCGTCGTCCGCCAGTTTCGCCATCGGCAACTATGACCTGCTGACCAACAGGTACACCCGCGCATCGTGGTTCTGGTACGTGACGCTGTGCATACCCGAGAAGAATCCGAACTGTCTGAACGTCGCCGCACGTCCCCGGTTGGCGTACTACGAGTACTACGAGAGCAAGGTCTGGCTCGACAACGGCCGCTACACGTTCACCGTCGACGTGCCCGACGGACTCCAGTGCCCCGGGCAAGTCCTGCCTACTCGCGAGACCTATTCGTGGGACGCGGAGACGCTGTTCGGCACGATCGACTCGAAGTACAACGTCGGTTGCTTCAACGGCCCGCCAGGAACCCAGTTCTGGACCTTCAAGCTCCAACGCCTGTGATCCCTGCTCCGCGAGCGGGCGTGTCTGCAGGCGAAACGCCGTGCCATGCGCCGATTTCGCGCACGCTCGCGGTGCCTCAGAGCAACGAATAGCGCTGCCGGATTGCGTTGAATCGCAACCACATCTGCGCAGTCCGCTCCTCGGGTGTCACGGTCGCAGTGTCCGCGGGCAGCGCATCGGTCAGTTCCGCGTGCTTGACCACGCGGGTCCGCAACGCAACCGGCGCCCCCTCGAGCATGTGCCGGTAGGTTGTATTGCCCCGCTCGAAGCCCTGCGTGTCCAGCCAGTTCTGCACGCCCGGGTCGGTGTGGGCGAGAACCAACCGCACCCTGCCGTCGCTGTCGATGGCCGTGCGACTGGGCGTGTAACTCACCGGGCGATACCGGAAATCCATGCTGTTGAAGAAGACGCCCATGTTGGTCAGCGACCACAGCCCCTCGTGGGCGTCGAACTCGATGACGAGCGCCTCGTCGTCCGCAAGCGCCCAGTGCATGTTCACCGCGGCGCGCCCACGCTTCGCGTCGTCCCCGTCCGCGCCGATCGCCGGAAATCGGTTGGGCTGCTGCGCGTCGACTCCCCCGTATGTGAACGGGAACTCCGGCCAGTCACGCATCACCCCGGTGACGAACTCGCCGGCCCACGCGATCGCATCGGCCATCTGCGCTGTGGTCGGCAGCGGTTTCGGCGAGGACATGTCGACCCGCTCGATCCGCAACCTGGCGGGCCGCTCGTCCCACGAGTCGAAGCCCTGGCGGACGAAGATCTTGCGCGAGCCTGCAGTGGTGGGCAACCAGTTCGGACCGCGTTGGGGTCCGCCGATGTAGATCTCGACGGCGCCGCCGGGGGCAACGGTGAGTTGTCCGCCGAGCAGATTCGCCTCCGGCACATCGCCGAACGGTTCATGGAGTACGCCGGGTCCGCTGGGCCGGGGGCCCTGGACGGTGATGTTGAGAAACCTTGCCGTGCCGCGCTCCCCGACGATCCGGTAGGTCGACTCGCCATCGATCCAGGCCTGCTGATAGGTGAAATCGGCGCAGTCGCCACCCAGCTTGCGGGTGGGTCCGCAGAAGGCGTGCAGGCTCGGATAGCGGGTGTCCCTGGTCTCCAGGGCCAGATCGAACGCCTGCCCGAGGTTCTGCGTCAGGAATCGCAGGGCGTCGACGCGCTGAGCCGACGTTGCGGGATTGTCGTCCTTGAACACCTGCTCCCCTGCCAGCTTGAGCTGGTCACAGAACAGCTGCCACGCGCCGCGCAGGGTGTTGTCGTCGGGTCCGTCGCCGAACGCCATCGGGCTACCCGCTCGCTGCGATGCGGGACAGCATCGCCGATGCCGTCGAGCAGGCGCGCCGGGCAGCGTCGAGCCGCCCCTCCTGCTCGATCCTGGGTCCGATCAGCTCGAGGTCGAAACCGTACCGATATCCGCCCGCGAGCGCTTGGGCGACCACCTTTTCGATCGGGATCGCGCCGTCGCCGGGGACCGCTCGCGCGGGCAGCGCCCTGTCGCCGAGCACGTAGTCGCTGACCTGGATCAACTCGGTGCGCGGCAGGGCCCGTTCGAGGAGGGCGGGCAGGTGCGCCTCCGTCCAGCAGTGGAACAGGTCGATGCATACGCCGAGGCCGGCCGATTCGGCCAGTTCGATTGTGTCCCTGAATGAGTGGGCGATGTGGATGTCGGCGTAGAGACCGGACGCGTTCTCGATCGCGAGTGCCACACCCGACTGCCGCGCGTCGTCGACGCAGGGCCGCACCGCATCACAGAACCGGCCCGCCGCCTCCTCCCAGGTTCGGTCACCACGCCCGCCGGTCAGCATGTAGACGACCCGGGTGCCGACCTCGGCGGCCGCCTCGATCACCCGGCGCAGTCCATCGGTCGAGTCGAACAGGTGGAAGACCGACTCGACCGAATATCCTTGAGCCGAAACCGCTTTGGACAGAAAGGGATCGAACAATTGCGTGTCGATCAGGCTGAGCCGCCGGATCCCGATGGTCTCCCAGTGGGAGCACAGCTCATCGAGCGTCGCGCCGTAGAACGTGACGTTGTGGACGGACAGGCGTTCGTCGGGGGCGGACACCTCACCCACGCTTCTCGATCTCGACCCCGAAACGGTCACGGAAGGGCCGGAACTCGTCGTGCAGGGCGTCGAGGTCTTCCCCGATATCGGTGAGTAGCCGGGTGGAGTACTGAAACTTGCCGTGGCGGTCACCCTTGTTGTTCGCCAGGTAGTCCCTCATCCGCATTTCGGCGTCGCCGGTCAGCGTCCGTCCGCAGAATTCGTAATAGCCGCGCACCGTCATCACAGGGTCGGCGAGGAAATCGGTGTACCGGACGTGCATGATCCGCCGATCGCTGACCAGAGGATTCGTCATCGTGTTGACGACGCTGGCCCGCGTCAAGTCCAGGTGCATCTTGGCCGCTGCATGGAGATCGACGGGACCGACGATTCCTTCCAGGATGTCGGCCATCATCATCGTGCGGGATGCCGCGACCTGCACCGGATCACGGTGCAGCCACAGCAATCCCGCATCGGGGTAGGTGGCGAAGAAATCGGCCAGGCGAAAACCATGAAAACCCTTGAGTACCCAATGCTTTGACGGTCGGTTGTACTGGAATTGCTGCAGCATTGCTTTGTGGATGCGGTACTGGGCAGCCGGATCCGTCGGCAGTCCGCCGACCACCGTCTGCATCGGCACCCGCCACCACGCCGTCGGTGTCATCACCCGGAAGTCGAAGGCCCAGGTGCGCTCGTCCTCGGGCAGCCCGTCACCGAGCATGTCGTTGTAGGGATGGCTGTGCAGCCATTTCGGGAGCTTCGCGTTGATCTCGCGCCAGTGGGCATTGGCGCGCGCTCTGCGGTGATCGTCGGGGCCGGCGATGCCGGGCGGAGGCGACGGGTACATCACCTCCCAGAACCGCAGGGCGCGGGCATCCGGATCGACAGACATCAGCGCGTGCATGAGCGTCGTGCCCGAACGCGGTTCACCGGTGACGAACATCGGCCGGTCGATCACTTCGTCGGCGATGGGGTACCTGTTGCGGTCCTCGAAGAACTCCAGACGCGTGGTGAGCAACCAGTGGCAAACGTCGGCGGCCTGACGGCGGCCGTCGGAATCCATGCCGAGGCCGTTGAGGTGCTCGACAGCGGTTCTGAAACGCTCTGCAAGAGTGGGGTCGCCGTAGTCGCGAAGACCCGTTTCGTACTCGGCGCGGAGGAGCATGACGTCGGCATCCAGGCGATCGGTCATTCGACGGCCCCGCACAACGACAACAGCTCATCCTCGGCATCCTGGACATTGCGGGCCGACGCTGCGGCGTACTGCAGTCCGGCCATCGCGCCATAGTCCAGAATCTTCGGAACCCTCAGGCCCGCATCAACGTAATCCTTGACGATGTGCGCCACTTGCTTGGGTGTGCCGTGCGGCACCACAGCGAGGATCATCTCGGGCTCGACCCGATCGAGGAAGTCGATGATGCGTTCTCTGGTCAGCACCCCCGGGTCGATGTCGTGGAAGCCACGCCAGTCTGCACCCATCGGGTGCTCGAAGCCGAAGCCGCGCAGCATCTCGGCCGATACCTGTAGCAGGAACGATTTCACCAGCGGTGCCTCCAAAATCTCCGCGAGCGCGGATTCGTCACGACCCATCACGCAGACCTGGATGAAGCACGGCGTGATCTGGGCCGCATCCCGACCCGCGCGCTCCGCCGAAGCCCTTACCAGCGATAGCTTTTCGGCGTAATCCTCGGGCGTCCACGCGCCGGCGGGCCACCAACCGTCGGCGTAGCGGCCTGCGATGCCCAGCGAGCGCGGCCCGCTGGCCCCGATCCAGATCTGAGGAAAGCGTCCGTCATACGGTTCGGTGTCGAGCCGGGCGTGCTGCAGCCGGTAGAACCTGCCGTCGAAGTCGACGGGTCCGTCGCTCTCCCACAACAGCCGGATGACGTGCAATGCCTCCTCGAAACGGCTGACGGGGCGGCTGTATTCGAAACCGTAAGGCACGATGTTCTCGCTCTCGCCGCTGCCCAGGCCGAGGATGAACCGTCCCTTGGAGAGATGGTCGATGGTGAGCGCGCTCTGCGCGAGCGATGCCGGATGACGGCGTACGGTGTCCACGACGCTGGTGGCCAGTGGCACGTTCTCCGTCAGAACCGCCGCCGCCGCGGCGACCGCCATGCCGTCGAGGTGACGGTGCGGAGACGGCGACGCGATGGCCAGATCGGTGAACTCCGGCGTCCAGATGGAATCCGGCCAGAAGCTGACCATGTGGTCCGGCAGCCAGATGGAGTGGTAGCGCCCGCTGTCGAGCCGTTCCAGTTGCCCGAGGTCCAGCGGCAGCGTGGTCCGCAGGAATGCAGCAGGTTGGACCTTCACGTCCTTCGGCTATCGGCGGGGCAGACCCAGCACCTGCTGGGCGATGATGTTGCGCTGGATCTCCGACGTGCCACCGGCGATCGTTCCACCGAAGCTGCGCGCGTAGCGCTCGAACCAGCTGGCGAAGTAGTGGTCGAGATTCATGTGGGCGTACGGACCCGACGTCGCCGGGTGGACCAGACCTTCCGGGCCGGAGGCTTCCAGCGCGTTGAGCATCGCGCGCTGTTCGGCCTCGGCGCCGAGCAGCTTCGGAATCGACACCGACGCCACGTCGACCTCGCCGCGGGCGGCTTTGGCCAGCCCGACGGAGCCGAGCAACCGCAGCGCCTGGTAGTCCATGATCGACGTGGCGAGGTGGTCGCGCTCCAATGCACCGCTGGGCTGAAAATCCGTGATGGCGTTGGCGATTCGGTCGGCGAAGCCCAACCACATCATCGTGCGTTCGTGGCCGAGTGACCCGTTGGCCACTCCCCACCCACCGTTGAGCGGGCCCACCAGGTTCTCGGCGGGCACCCGCACGTCGGTGAAGAACACCTCGTTGAAGTCCAGGTTGTCCTCACCGGTCATGTCTGCGAAGGGCCGGCAGACCACGCCGTCGAGGTCGGTCGGGATCACCAGCACGCTGATGCCCTTGTGTTTGGGGGCGTCGGGGTCGGTGCGCACGAAGGTCAGCAGGAAATCGGCGTCGTGGGCACCGGAGGTCCAGACCTTCTGGCCGTTGACGACGAAGTAGGGCCCGTCGCGTTCCGAAACAAACACAGCCTTGGTGCGCAACGACGCCAGGTCCGAACCCGCACTGGGCTCGCTCATACCCAGGGAGGCGGTCCGCTCTCCTTTGAGGACCGGCACCGCCCATTTCTGCTTCTGCTCGTCGGTGCCGAACGTCAGCAGCGAGGCGGCGATGATGTTGACGCCCTGGGGGTTGAAGCTGTGGTAGATCCGCCGTCGGCAGAGCTCCTCGGCATGCACGAACGTCTGCAGCACGTTCGCGTTGCGGCCGCCGAACTCGGGCGGCTGGGCCGGCAGCAACCAGCCGTTGTCGAACAACTTTCGCTGCCAGTCGCGCGCCCATTGCGGCATGTGCGACACCGAGCGGGGGCGTTCCAATGTCTCCGCCGCGGTGGGCGTGTTCTCGTCGAGGAATGCCGAGAACTCCGCGCGGAAATCCTCGACGTCGGCATCAAAGGTCAGCTGCATCAAATTCCTCCGCGATCATCGCGCGATGCTCGGACGCACCGCCGAGCATCAACTCGCCGGCTTTGGCCCGCTTCAGCGCGAACTGCACGTCGTTCTCCCACGTGAAGCCCATGGCGCCGAAGGTCTGCAGACCATGCTTGAACACCAGCGCCTGGCACTCCCCCGCCGACGCCTTCGCCATGGCCGCGGCCATGCGGCGGCGCGGGTCGTCGGCGGCAATCGTCAGCGCGGCGAAATACGCCAGCGCCCTTGCGCGCTCGATCGCGATGAACATGTCGGTGGCCTTGTGCTGAATCGCCTGGAACGTTCCGATCGCCACCCCGAATTGCTGACGGCTCTTGGCGTGTTCGAGCGCAAGGTCGAGGATCCGCTGGCACGCTCCGACCATCGTGATCGCCATGCCCATCAACGCGACGTGGTGTGCGCGCTCGGTGTCGGCGGGCAGACGCTCGGAGTCGGTGACGTGGGCGCCGAGCAGGGACACCTCTGCGACGTGCAGTACCGGGTCGAAGATGTCGACCCGCCGGGTGGTGACATTGGCGGAGTCGGCCCGCGGATCAACACAGAACACACCGGCGGGTGTCACCACCGCGAAGCGTTCGGCCCGATCACCGTCGAGCACGAAGCGGTCGGTCCCGGTGAGCACCCAGCCGTCGGCGTCCCGGATCGCAGTGATGCCGGAGTACACCGCGGCCCCCGCCAGCTGGGGGTCGAACCGATCGCCGACCAGCGGCGCGAACTGCGTCAGGGTGGCCAGCAGAGGTGTCGGATCGGTGGCTCGGCCCAACTCTTCGAGCACGATCGCGAGCTCGACGGCGTTCTCGGAATCGGTCAGCTCCGTCCACCCCGCGTCGACGTAGCACTTCCACAGCGGCGTGGGGTCGACGCCGTTCTCGGCGATGTCCCGGATCAGCGACGCCGGGCATTGTTTGGACACCGCGTCGCGCACAGTCTCCTGCCATAACCGCTGATCAGCATCGAACTCGAGTAACACCCGCATGCCTCCTGTGACCGCCCGTGCGAACGAGAATATCATTCTCACATCTGGTGCCCGCGTTCTCGCCAGACGGGTATCGGTTTTCCTGCCCGAGAGGCTGAGCGGTCGACCAGCAATGACGTCTACCAGCACAGATGTTAAGCACTCTGCTGGAGAACAGAATTCTTGCTATAGAAGAACAACGATCTACACTAGGGCTTGTCGTCGGTCGCGCTCTCGGCCGCGCGGAAGTGAAGGACGGAGTTGCGTGAAGGAATTCGACAATGGGGCGGGTGGTGCCGCATCCGATCCGGTGAAGGTTCCAGTCATCGACACCAGCGTGCACATCTTCACCCAGTCCAACAAGGATCTGCGCCAGACGTTCATGCAGGAGCCGTTCCGTAGCCGCGGCTTCCCGGACTACGAAATGGACTGGTACGGCGCTCCCGGCGGTGAGTACGCCAAGGGCACCGAAGGTTCCGACCGCCAGTACCCGGGCTCGGATCCGGCGCTGGTGGCCAAGCACGTCTTCACCGACCGCGGCGTTGACATCGCCATCCTGCACCCGATGACGCGCGGGATCATGCCGGACCGGCACCTGGGCACCGCCATCGCCGCGGCGCACAACGACATGATGGTGACGCGCTGGTTGGACCACCCGGAGTTCGGCGAGAAGTTCCGCGGGACCATCCGGGTCAACCCCGACGACATCGCGGGGGCGCTGCGTCAGATCGAGAAATACAAGGACCATCCCCGCGTCGTGCAGCTGGGCGTGCCGCTGCAGTCCCGTGAGCTCTACGGCAAGCCGCAGTTCTGGCCGCTGTGGGAAGCCGCGGTCGACGCGGACCTGCCGGTCGCCGTGCACTTCGAGGTCGGATCGGGCGTCATGTTGCCGCCGACACCGAATGGTTTGACCCGCACCTATGAGCAGTACGTCGGTTTCACCGCGCTCAATTTCCTCTACCACCTGATGAACATGATCGCCGAAGGGGTGTTCGAAAGAATGCCTGCGCTCAAGTTCGTCTGGGCGGACGGCGCCGCGGACATGCTGACGCCGTTCATGTGGCGCATGGACTGCTTCGGCCGACCACACCTCGAGCAGACGCCGTGGGCGCCGAAGATGCCCAGCGACTACCTGCCCGGTCACGTCTTCTTCGTCCAGGGCAGCCTCGACGGTCCCGGTGACGTCGACTTCGCCGGCGAGTGGGCCGGATTCACCGGCAAGGACGACATGGTGATGTACGGCTCGAGCTATCCGCACTGGCAGCTCAACGAACTGTCGGTGCCCAGCGCGTACAGCGCCGAGCAACGCGACAAGTTGTGCTGGCGAAACGCCGCCGAGCTCTACGGCATAGATCATTCCAGCCCGCCGTAGCCGCACAGTAGACGTAGACGAGGAGGCCCATCATGACCGTCACAGCCAATCCACGGGTACCTGCCGCCGAGCGCATCGCGGTGCGGTGCGTCGACTCCGATGTCCATCCGGCGCCTCGCAGCGGCGAGCTGGGCCAGTACATCCCGGAGCCGTGGCGCAGCAAGTACTTCGGCACACACAAGGTCGGCGACCAGATCTATTACGACGCCCCCGATTACGCCCATTCGTACGCCATGCGCCTCGACGCGTTTCCTCCGGACGGCGAGTTCGCTTGCAGCGACCCCGATTTGGCGTTCAAGCAGCTGATCATGGAGGCCGGCGCCGACATCTGCCATCCTGGAGCCCGCCGCCTATCCGGCGCGGATTCCCGAGGCCAACCACGCAATGAACTGCGCGCTGAACGACTGGCAGGCCAACCACTGGCTCGACAGCCACAACAACTGGCACGAGCGGTGGCGCGGGTCGATCTGCCTGGCCATCGAGGAACCGGAGAAGAGCGTCGAGGAGATCGAGCGCTGGGCCGGCCATCCGTACATGTCGCAGATCCTGATCAAGGCCGAGCCGCGCCCGTCCTGGGGCAACCCCAAGTACGACGCCATCTGGGCGGCGGCCACCAAGCACGACATCCCCGTCAGCTGCCATCTGTCGCGCAGCCACTACGACGAGCTGCCGATGCCGCCGGTCGGGCTTGCCCAGTTACAACCACGACTTCATGGTCACCTACTCGCTGCTGGCGGCGAACCAGGTGATGAGCCTGATCTTCGACGGCACCTTCGACCGGCATCCGACGCTCAAGATCGTGTTCGTCGAGCACGCGTTCACCTGGATCCTGCCGCTGATGTGGCGGATGGACGCGCTGTACGAGGCCCGTAAATCGTGGGTGGACATCAAGCGCAAGCCCAGCGAATACGTCAAGGACCACATCAAGTTCACCACCCAACCGCTGGACTATCCCGAGGACAAGACCGAGCTGACGCGGGCTTTCGAGTGGATGGAGTGCGAGAAGATCCTGCTGTTCTCCAGCGACTACCCGCACTGGACATTCGACGATCCGCGCTGGCTGGTCAAGCACCTGCCCGAGCATGCCCGCGAGCCCATCATGTTCCGCAACGGGATGGCGACCTACCGGAACGTGCCGGACACCGTGCCTGCGCTCGAGGGTCAGGTTCGGGTCTTCTAGCCCATGACCGAGAAGGACAAGACGCCCCGCCTGGCGCAGGGGCGGGAACACGTCGTCGCCACCGTCGACGAGATCCCCTCAGGCACACACAAATTGGTGCCGATCGGGCGTCACGGCGTCGGCGTCTACAACGTCAACGGCACGTTCTACGCGATCGCCAACTACTGCCCGCACGAAGGCGGCCCGCTGTGCGCCGGCCGTGCACGCGGGCTCAACATCGTCGACGACAGCGTTCCCGGCGACGCGGTGATGGTGCGGGACAAGGAGTACATCTTCTGCCCCTGGCACCAGTGGGGGTTCGAGCTGGCCACCGGAACCACCGCGGTCAAGCCCGAATGGAGTATCCGCACCTATCCCGTCCGGGTCGTCGGCAACGACGTGCTCGTTCAGGCCTGACCAAATCTCGAGTCCACGAATCGGAGCAGCGTTGCCCAACAAGAAGATCGAGATCAACGGCGGCAATGTCGTCTACGAGATTCTCGGCGCCAGAACACAGCGGGCGAGTTCATCGTCCTGACCCCGGGTGGCCGGTTCAGCAAGGACATCCCCGGGCTCAAGCCGCTGGCCAAGAAGCTGGTCGAGGGCGGCTACCGCGTCCTGCTGTGGGACCGGCCGAACTGCGGCAAGTCCGACGTGCAGTTCTACGGACAGAGCGAATCGCACATGCGCGCCGAGACCCTGCAGCAGTTGATCACCAAGCTCGACATCGGGCCGTGTCATCATCGCGGGCGGTTCCGGCGGCGCGCAGGGACTCGATGATCACCACGATGCTCTACCCCGAGTTGGTCACGAAGCTGGTGGTGTGGAACATCGTCGGCGGGGTCTACGGCTCGTTCGTCCTCGGCGGCCACTACATCATGCCGAGCATCCTGGCCGTTCGCGGGATGGGCATCAAGGGGTTGCTGCACGTGGGCGAATGGAAGGAGCGCATCGCGGAGAACCCGGGCAACAGCGATCGCATCCTGGCCCTCGACGCCGATGAGTTCCTCAAGGTCATGCTGCGCTGGCTCAACGCGTTCGTCTCCAAGCCCGGCCAGACCATCCCCGGCGTCCCCGACGAGATGTTCGACAACATCACGGTTCCCACGCTGATCATCCGCGGTGGCGAGAACGACTGGGATCACCCGAAGCGGACCTCGCTCGAGGTGAGCTGTCTGATCAAGGGCTCGAAGCTCATCGATCCGCCGTGGCCGGAGGACGCGTGGGAGCGGGCGGGCGAGAAGTTCGCCGCCAGTGGCGGGACGAAGTTCTGCCTGTTCGACACCTGGGTGCAGGCGGCGCCCGCGATCCTCGACTTCCTGGAAGAAGTCGAAGTGATGCTCGCGGGCTCACACGCCGATGATCTGGACCTCGCAGTTCAGCGAGGCCTCCAGCGCGGTGTGCACCCGACTCTCCGGGATTCGCCTGAGGTCGTCCTTGCTCACGGTCACCTTGACGATGTCCCAGCCGTCGTCGGTCGCGACCCGCTCAATCTGACCGCGCAGGCCGAGTCCGGCCAGCACGCCCTGCGCATCGTCATCGGTGCCACGGCTCACGTACGTCAGGACACCGGCCGACGGGCTGCACACCGAAGCCGCCGAAAGCCTTGGCGCACAACTCGACTGCCGTGCGCTTGAGCTCGTCGGGGTCGTCTCCGACGATGAGCACCTCGACCTGTCTGCGATTGCGCGGCATGGTCGACAGGTCGGCGTCGACGACGTCGATCTCCTGTTCCGCCGCCAACCCGGAGAGCGTTACCATGCCGTCGTGTAACTGTGCCGGCGTCAATGTCGCCGACGGGTCGACGTCGACCCGCACCACCGCGGTCCTCATGACGGTCACCCTATCCGCGGTCAGGAAGGGCCGAAGATGAGTACCGACAACGGGTTGGCGACCAGGCTGACGGTCTCGGTGTGGCCCGGGTTGCAGCCGCGACTCCTGCACTTCCCCGACAGCGCGAGCGGCGAGGACCACCAGTCGTACGAACTGACCGGCGGCTACCAGGAACTCGACGATCCCGATGCACTGCTGGACGACATCGACCGCAGTGGACTCCTCGGCCGGGGCGGCGCGGCGTTTCCGCTGGCGGTCAAGTTGCGCACCGTGCGTGACGCCGGCCGGGCAGGTGCGGGAAGTGTGGTGCTGGCCAACGGCGAAGAAGGGGAACCTGCCTCGATCAAGGACAGGTGGCTGCTGCGCAACCGGCCGCACCTCGTGCTCGACGGCGTTCGATTGGCCGCGCGAATCGTCAACGCCGACAGCGCCTTCGTGTACGTGTCGGACGCCGACTCCGCCAGCGCCCTCCAGTCGGCGCTGGACGTCGCACCGATGGGCAGCCTGACGGTGCGCGTGGTGACCGTCGATGCCGGCTACGTCGCCGGTGAGGAGACCGCGGCCGTGCGCGCGGTCAACGGCGGGCCCGCCAAGCCCACCGACAAACCACCGCGCCCGTTCGAGGAAGGCATCGCCGGGTTGCCGACCCTGGTCAGCAATGTCGAGACCCTCGCCAACCTGCCGTTCATCCTGCGCAACGGGAGCGACGCCTACCGGGAGCACGGCACGTCGGCGTCCCCCGGCACGTTCCTGGCCACCGTGACCGGCGGTGGCAGGCCTCCCGCCCTGTACGAGCTGCCACACGGCACCCCGGTGACCGAACTGCTTGACCAGCACCAGGTTTCGACCGATGACGTCAAGGGTGTGCTGATGGGCGGGTATTTCGCGGGCCTACTCAACCGTGAGGTACTGGACGCCACGCTCGATCACGAAACCATGCGCCGGCTGGGCAGCGGGCTCGGCTGCGGTGCGGTGTCGGTGCTGACCGACGACTGCCCGGTGGCGGTCGCGGCGGCGGTGATGGCGTACTTCGATCGCGAGAACGCCGACCAGTGCGGGTCGTGCTTCAACGGTACCGCCGCGATGTCCGCGGTGACCGGGGCGCTGCGGGACGGTAGCGCCACACCCGAGGACATCACCCGCCTCGAGCGATGGTCCGTCGTGCTCCGCGGACGTGGGGCGTGCGCGACCTTGGATGCGGCCACCAACGTGGCGGCCACTCTGCTCAGGGCATTCCCGCAGGAGATCACCCGGCATCTCGCCGGTGACTGCGACGCGTGCCGCGCCGGTGCCTACACGGCGCGCCGACCCTACGAAGTGGAGGCGGGCTCATGAGCGAGCCGATGCGGATCAGGCTCGATCGCACACTGTGCGACGGGTTCGGGATCTGCGCCAGACATGCCCCCGAGTACTTCTCGCTGGATGACTGGGGATATGCCTCCTTGATCGGCGATGGGACGGTGCCCGAAGCCGACCGCGACGCCGTCAGGCGTGCGCTCCTGGACTGCCCGGTGCATGCGATCATCGAAAGGGGCGGGCATCCGCCGTTGCCCCACCAGGCCCACCTCACCGCCGAGGCGCCCGAGCCAAACCTCGACTCCGCGGACAACGAGGCGATTTCGGGATTCGTCCGGTGACGCGCCCACTCCCGCAACTCACCGCGCAGAACGAATTCTTCTGGACGGCAGGAGCAGACGGCCAACTCCGCATCCAGGAATGCCTGAGCTGCCAGTCGCTGATCCACCCGCCCGCACCGGTGTGCCGGTACTGCCGCGAGACCAAGATGGGCGTGCGTGACGTCTCCGGGAAGGCCACGTTGGCCGGCCTGACCGTCAACCACCGCTTCGGCTTCCCCGACCTGCCTCCGCCGTACGTGGTGGCCGAGGTGGCGCTGATCGAGGATCCCCGAGTTCGGTTGACCACCAACATCATCGAGGCCGAGCCCGACGAGCTCGCGATCGGGCAGCCGGTCGAAGTGGTCTTCCAGCAGACCGACGACGTGTGGCTGCCGCTGTTCAAGCCGGCCGCCGACCCGGAGGCAGCCACCGCGATGCCGACGGACCTGATACCTCCCGAGCAGTTCTCCAAGTACGTGCGGCCGATGCTCACCAAGCAGAAGTTCGAGGACCATTCGGCGATCACCGGCATCGGGATGTCGACGATCGGACGTCGGCAGATGGTGCCGCCGCTGTCGTTGACCATCGCGGCGTGCGAACAGGCTGTGGCCGATGCCGGTCTCACGTACGACGACATCGACGGGCTGTCCACCTATCCCGGACTCGACATGGCAGGCATGGGCGAAGGCGGGGTCAGCGCGCTGGAGGGCGCCCTGGGGCTTCGCCCGACATGGATCAACGGCGGCATGGACACCTTCGGGCCCGGTGGCTCCGTCATCGCCGCGATGATGGCCGTCGCCACCGGGATGGCACGCCACGTGCTGTGCTTCCGCACCCTCTGGGAGGCGACATTCCAACAGTTGATGAAGGAGGGGAAGATGTCCCCTCCGATGGGCGCCCGCACCGGCAGCTGGCAGTATCCCTTCGGCGCCACCTCCGCCGCACATGTGTTGGCCCAGAACGCCAGTCGGCACTTCGACCGGTACGGAACCACGCGCGAGACGCTCGGGTGGATCGCGTTGAACCAACGTGCGAACGCGGCGCTGAACCCGACCGCGATCTACCGCGATCCCATGACGATGGACGACTACCTGTCGGCGCGGATGATCACCACGCCGTTCGGGCTCTACGACTGCGACGTTCCCTGCGACGGCGCCGTCGCAGTCGTCGTGTCGGCCGTCGACGCAGCGAAGGACCTGCCCAAGACGCCGGTGCGGTTCGAAGCCGTCGGCACGCAGATCATCGAACGTCTCGACTGGGACCAGACCACGCTCACCCACGAACCGCAGGTGCTGGGTCAGTCGGCCCATCTGTGGTCTCGAACGTCGTTGCGACCCAAGGATGTCGATGTCGCCGAGCTCTACGACGGCTTCACGTTCAACTGTCTGTCCTGGCTGGAGGGGCTTGGCTTCTGCGGGATCGGCGAGGCGAAGGACTTCCTCGACGGCGGCACGGCCATCGCGCGCGACGGTGTCATCCCGCTGAACACCCACGGCGGACAGCTCTCCCACGGCCGTACCCACGGCATGGGTCTGATCCACGAAGCGGTCACGCAGTTGCGCGGTGAAGCGGGTGATCGTCAGGTGCCCAACGCTCGCGTGGCGGTCGCCAGCAGCGGCGGACTGACCCCCAGCGGCGTCATGCTTCTTCGGACGGACGCGTGACCCCTCCCGCCGCGTCAGAACTGGCGGCCCGGCCGCCGCGTCCTCGCGTCGTCCTGGTGGACGGAGTGCCGATGTCCGGCCTGGTCGCGACGGCGCCGAGCCCACGGGCGGTGATCGTGGCAATCCACGGTGGCGCAACGTCATCGGCCTATTTCGACTGTCCAGGCCATCCGGAGCTGTCACTGTTACGGGCCGCCGCGGCATCGGGTTTCACCGCGATCGCGCTGGACCGGCCCGGGATACGGCAGCTCGGCGGTGTATGCGAACCAATTCGGCGATCCCACAACGCGTGTCGCGGCCGCATTCGGCGCAGTCGACAAGATCCTTTCCGGCGCACCCAGGGGCGCCGGGGTGTTCCTGCTCGGCCACTCCGCGGGTTGTGAACTCGCGCTGCGGATGGCCGTCGCCGACCGTGGCGGCGTCATCGGCCTCGAGCTCGCCGGTACCGGTCTGCGGTACCGCGACGAGGCACTCGCCATCATCAAGGACGCGACGGTGACATCGCGTCCGGTGGGGCTTCGCGATCTGCTGTGGCAACCCACCGCGTTGTATCCGCCCGAGGTCCTCACCGGGGCGCTGTCGGCGCCGGGCGTGCGTTACGAGGGTGAAGTGACGGCGAACTGGACCGGACAGGACTTCGGCAAGCTCGCCGCCCAGGTTTCGGTGCCGGTCCAGTTCAGCGTGGCCGACCACGAAAAGGTGTGGGAGTCGACGCCGGATGCGTGCGCCGCCGTCATGGCGTTGTTCACCGCATCGCCCCGCGTCGAACTCAACGAAATGCCCGACAGCGGGCACAATCTCAGCGTCGGGCTGACCGCGGCGACATATCACCGCCGGGTGCTGACATACGCCGAAGAATGCATCGCTGCTGCGGGCAGCGACGCCGAGAACAGAGAAGTGGAGGCGGGTTGATGCGGGTCGGTTTCATCGGTTTGGGCAGCCAGGGAGGTCCCATGGCGCGCCGGATCGCCCTGGGCGGATTCGAGACCACACTGTGGGCGAGGCGCCAGGCAAGCCTGGAACCGTACGCCGACACTCCGGCCAAGAGCGCTTCGACGCCCGCGGAACTGGCCGCCGCCAGCGACCTGGTCTGCCTGTGCGTGGTCGGCGACGACGACGTCCGCGAGGTGCTCTACGGGGACAACGGAGTGCTGGCCGGACTTGCGGAAGGCGGGATCATCGCCATCCACAGCACCGTGCATCCCGACACCTGCAGCGAGATCGCCGAAAAAGCTGCTGCACAGGGCGTTTCGGTCATCGATGCCCCGGTCAGCGGTGGCGGACCCGCCGTCGAGGCGGGCACCCTGCTGGTGATGGTCGGCGGGGACGAGGACGTCCTCGAGCGCTGCAGACCGGTCTTCGCCACGTACGCAGACCCGATCGTGCACCTCGGGCCACTCGGCGCCGGGCAGAACACCAAGATCCTCAACAACCTGCTGTTCAGTGCCAACCTGGGCAGCGCCGTCAGCACGCTCGAGCTGGGCGAGTCTCTCGGCATCCCCCGCACGAAACTGGTCGAGGTGTTGAACCGCGGTTCCGCGACCAGCAAGGCGGTCGGCAGCATCTCCATGTTCGGCGGCACGCTCGACGGCCTGGCACCGATCGCCGGGGCACTGTTACAGAAGGACGTCCGTCACGCCGCGAGCCTGGCCGCCAGCGCGTCGGCCCCCGAGGGGGCGGTATTCACGGCGGCGGACGCCGCGCTGGAAGCGATGGAGCATAAGCGATGAGCCGTGTCGGTTTCGTCGGCGCGGGACGGATGGGTGCGCCCATGGTGCGTCGGCTCGCCGACGCGGGCCATCAGGTGCGGGTCCTCAGCAGAACCGAGGAAAAGGGTGCCGAGATCGCTGCGATGGGTGCGGTTTCGGTCACCGAACTCGCCGCGGTGAGCGACGATGCCGACGTCGTCGTCGTGTGCGTGTTCACCGACGAACAAGTCCGCGAGGTCTGCCTCGATAGTGACCTGGTCGCACAGATGAAGCCGGGCGCCGCCCTGGTCCTGCACACCACGGGCAGCCCCAAGACCGCGCAGTTGATCGCGGCGCGGTTCGACCATGTCGAGGTCATCGATGCCCCGGTTAGCGGCGGCCCGCACGATATCGCCGCCGGCGCAGTGACCTTGTTCGTCGGCGGTTCCGACGCGGGCGTGACCCGGGCCCGGCCGGTGATCGAAACCTACGGCGACCCGATCCTGCCTGTCGGCCCCACGGGCGCCGGTCAATTGGTCAAGCTCGTCAACAACACCTTGTTCGCCGCGCAGATCGGGCTGGTCGCCGAAGGTGTGCGGCTCGGCTCGCGGCTCGGCGTCGAGGAGGCCGCGCTGTTGAACGCGCTGACCCACGGCAGCGCGCAGAGCCGGGTGCTGTCCATGATCGAGTCAGCGGGCTCTGCCGACCGGTTCATCTCGGCGGTCGGCGAGTTCATCGGCAAGGACATTTCGGTCGTCCGCGCAACCGTCGCCGATCTCGACGGCGACCTCGGTGCACTTGAATCGCTGGTGGCAGGAGTTGCGACGTGACGCGGCGCGCCTCCGTTGCTGAATGTGCTGACTTTCGAGACCAGATGTCCCATACTGGATGCGTTACAGAAGAACAGCCATCCGTAACGTTTTCGGCTCTGAGAACGGCACCGAGGAGGATTTAGTGACGAAGCCCAAACTGGTGTTCAGCCCGGTGGCGCAGGACTACTTCGACAACCCCTACGAGATCTACCAGCGCATGCGCGACGAAGCTCCGATCTACTACGACGAGGAGCTGGACTTCTACGCGCTGACCCGGCATGCGGACGTGGCTGCCGCGTTCAAGGATCACGAGTCGTTCTCGTCCGCCAGGGGGTGCCATCTTGCGCAGATCCGCTCCGGTGAAGTACCGCAGAAATCGATCATCTTCATGGATCCGCCGGACCATCGACACATGCGCAGTCTCCTCAACAAGGCCTTCACCCCGCGGGCCGTGCAATCGCAGCACGACATCGTCGTCGACCTCGTCCGGTACTACCTGAGCAAGGCCGATCCGGACAACTTCGACGTGGTGCAGGACTTCTCCGGCCCCTTCCCCGTCGAGGTGATCACGCGGATGGCTGGGGTACCCGAGGAGTTCCGCCAGCAGGTCCGGCACTGGATCGACAAGGGCCTGGAGTGCAAGCCGGGAGAGAACGAGCTCAGCGACCAGGCCATGGAGGCCAACATCGAATCGGGCGTCTACTACTACGGCCTGGTGCAGGAACGGCGGCAGAACCCGCAGGACGACATGATCAGTCGGCTGATCGCGGCAGAGATTCCAGGCCCCGACGGCACGATGCGCATGCTCGACGACATCGAGATCACAGGATTCGCAGCGCTGTTGGGAGGCGCAGGCGCCGAGACGGTGACCAAGCTGGTCGGCAGCGCCATGGTCGTCTTCGCCGAGAATCCCGAGCAGTGGCAGATGTTGCTCAACGACCGCAGCCTGATCCCGGCTGCGGTCGAGGAGCTGCTTCGCTTCGTCGGACCGGTGCAGTACAACGTCCGGTACAGCATCAAGGACGTCGAACTGCCCAATGGCTCGGTGCCCGCATTCAAGCCCGTCTTCCTGATGGGTGCGTCCGCGAACCGCGATCCGCGCGCGTTCGACGACGCCGAGACGTTCGACATCACCCGCGACCGGACGCAGGCGCAGAATCTCGGGCTCGGCTACGGCATCCACAGCTGCCTCGGCGCTGCGCTCGCGCGGATGGAGAGCGCGATCGCGCTGGATCATCTGCTGGACTTCATGCCCCGCTACGAGGTCGACTTCGACAGACTGCAGCGGGTGAGCATGCAGAACGTCGCCGGCTATCACCACGTGCCGGTGAAGGTGTTGAGATGACGCAGCGAGAAGCGGAGCGGGATCGCGCATGACACAGAAGATCGAGGTCGATTTCGGCCTCTGTGAGAGCAACGGGGTGTGCATGGGCATCATCCCCGAAGTATTCGAACTCGACGACGAGGATTACCTCCATGTGCTGCAGGACGAAGTGACGCCCGAGAACGAGCAGCAGGTCAAGGAGGCCGTGCGGCAGTGCCCGCGGCAGGCGATCTTCCTCAGAGAAGTATGACGACCTCCGAGCTCGTCTTCGATCCGTTCTCCGAGGAGTTCTTCAACGGACCATGGGAGATCTACCGGCGCATGCGCGAGGAAGCGCCGGTGTACTACAACGCCGAACACGACTTCTATGCGCTGTCGCGGCATGAGGATGTCTCCGCGGCGTACAAGGACTTCGAAACCTATTCGTCGGCATACGGTCTCGACCTGTCGAGCGTGCGATCCGATGAACCGATGATGGCGAAGATGATCATCATCATGGATCCACCCGAACACCGGCAGATGCGCAGCCTGGTCAACAAGGTCTTCACCCCGCGAGCGATCGAGGCTCTGCGCCCCATGGTCACCGAGACCATCGACCGCTACATCCCAGACGCCAATACCGACGTGTTCGATGTCGTGCGAGACTTCTCCGCGCTCTTTCCTGTTCAGGTGATCACGCAGATGCTCGGCGTGCCGGAGGAGCACCGCCAACAGGTGGGCGATTGGGTGGACACCACCCTGCGCCGCGAACCCGGTCAGATCGACATGTCCGAAGAAGGCATGCAAGCCGTCGCCGAACTCATGGGGCTCTACTACAACATCATTCAGGAGCGTCGCGCCGAACCCCGTGATGACATGTTCAGCAGGCTGATCGCCGCCGAGATAGAGCGGGAAGACGGTGAGAAGCAGTCCCTCGACGACTTCGAAATCGCCGGATTCGCCACGCTGTTGGGCGGCGCAGGTGCCGAGACGGTCACCAAGTTGATCGGCAACGCGGCGGTGACCTTCGCGCGCAACCCCGACCAATGGCAGACGCTGCTCGACGACCGCAGCAAAATTCCCGCCGCCGTGGAGGAACTGCTGCGGTACGAGGCGCCGAACCAGTACAACGTCCGCCGGTCCATGAAAGACATTGAGCTGCACGGCGTCACGATTCCCGAGGGCAAGCCGGTATTCCTGCTTGCCGGTTCGGCGAACCGGGATCCCCAAGCCTTCACCGACGCCGACACCTTCGACATCGACAGGGACCGGAGCGAGGCACAGAACCTCGGTTTCGGATACGGGGTGCACAGTTGCCTCGGCGCCGCGCTCGCACGGATGGAGAGCGCAATCGCGCTCGAGCGGCTGCTCGACGTGATGCCGCGCTACGAGGTGATCTGGGAAAGCTGCCAACGGGTGGCGGCGCAGAACGTGGCGGGCTGGTCTCATGTGCCCGTGCGAATGATCGACTAACACCGTGCGATTCGTCTTCGTGCACGGCGGATTTCACGCCGCATGGTGCTGGGACCGCACGGTGACCGAGTTGCAGGCGTTGGGACATGACGCCGTCGCCGTGGATCTGCCGGGACATGGCGTCCGGGTCGACGAGGAGTCAACGCTGGCGAACCGCCGCGACGCAATCGTGTCTGCACTGGAAGACGGGCACCCGGAATCCAGCGTCCTCGTCGGGCATTCCGGCGGTGGGTTCGATGCCACGCTGGCCGCCGACGCACGGCCCGATCTCGTCAGCCACATCACCTACCTCGCCGCGGCTCTTCCCCGCGAGGGCCGCACCTATCCCGAAGCCATGGCAATGCGGGACGACGGCGACGAGCTCGGCGAGCAGTTCGACGGTGACGTCGGAGAAATGTTGGGCCACTTGAAGTTCGACGACGACGGCGCCATGTGGTTCGCGGACTTCGACGGCGCGTGGAAGTACTTCTACCACGACTGCGACGAGGCGACGGCGCGCTGGGCGTTCGATCGGCTCGGGCCCGAGCGGTTCGGTGACACCACCGTCACACCCGTCTCCGTGCCTCACTTCTGGGCGGCCGACCTGCCCCGCAGTTTCATTGTGTGCGAACAGGATCGGTCGATGCCCCGCTGGCTCGCCGACACCGTCACCCGGCGGCTCGGCGTCGAACAGCTCACCATCGACGCCTCGCACTCGCCGTTCTTGTCACGGCCACGCGAGCTGGCCGAGCTGCTCGTGCACGCGACCACGACCAGACCGGTCGCCCCGCTGTCCCCCCACTGATTCCGGCGAGCGTGCGTGTCTGCGGGCGACACGCCGCGAAATTACAGAAGTTCGCGCACGCTCGCATGGGAGCGCGCGACGAAAGCCGCTCAGAAGCCGGAGACGATGACCCCGTTGCAGTCGGCCGCCGCCTGGCGCAGCTTCGCGGCCGCCTGGTACTCGTCGGAGTAGTACCACTCTTTCGCGGCCTCGACGGATTCGAATTCCAGGAGCACGGTCTGGGTTCCGTGCCATTCCCCCTCCAGCGTCTCAGCCGCTGGGCCGAACGCGAGCACCTTCGCGGTGCTCATGGTCTGGCCGGCGAGCTTGGCGTACTCACCCATGCCTGCCGCGTCCTTGATGTCCTCGGTGATGATCACATAACCCTTAGCCACAACGCATCTCCTTGTATGTCAACTGATTTCGCTGATCGCTCGTTCCGGACAGTTCTCGATGGCCTCCCGGGCGGCGTTCTCCAGGTCGGCGGGCACGTCCCCGGGATCGGCCACCGCCCAACCGTCGTCTGTCATCTCGAAGACTTCTGGGCACAGCGTCAGGCACATACCGTGGCCGGCGCAACGATCTTCGTCGACACTCAACCTTCATCGGACATCGAACTCCAGATGCAGTTCGGTGAGCCCCGCAGGATGTAGGTCGGGATGTAGTCGTAGCGCCGGTCACCCGCGGGCCCGTGCTTGCTCTCGGAGATCCGGATGTCGGTCGTGCGATCGAGCAGACGCTCCAGTCCCACCCGCGTCTCGGCGCGCGCCAGCGGCGCGCCCGGGCAGCTGTGGATCCCGCGGCCGAAGGCCAGGTGCTGACGCGCGTTCTTGCGCTCCGGGTCGAAGGTGTCGGGGTCTTCGAATCGGCGCGGATCGCGGTTGGCCGCACCGTTGATCACCATCACCGTCGTCCCGGCGCCGAGCTGCTGGTCGCCGATGGTGGTCGGGCACTCTCGACAGCCGGAAGTCGCCCTTCACGGGGCTCTCGATGCGCAGGCATTCCTCGATGAAATTGCCGAGCAGGCTCGCGGTTCTCACGCAGCTTCGCCTGGATGTCCGGGCTGGTCCCCGAGGACCTTCAGCGCGGTGCTGAGCAAGCGCACCGTCGTCTCCTGGCCGGCGGAGAACACATTGGTGGCCACCCGGACGACATCCGCCACCTCGGGCATCGTGCCGTCCGGGAAGGTCGCCGTCGCCAGCCCGGTCAGCACGTCGCCGCGAGGCTCGGCCCGACGCTCTTCGACATAGGTCGCGAAGACCTCGTATAGATGCTCCAGCGGGGTCTTGTTCATCGTCTTCTCGGCGTTGCCCACCGCGCTGCCATGCGTGCCGCGCGCGAGCCGCTCGAGCAGATCGGCGCGATCCTCTTCGGGCACACCGAGCAGATCGGCGATGATGCGCAGCGTGAAGGGGCCCGCGAATCCCTTGATGAACTCACCTTCGCCGGGCGCCAGGAAGTCGTCGAGGATGTCGTCGGCGAGCCCCCACATCGCGTCCTCGTTCTCCTTGAGGCGCTTAGGTGTGATCAGCCGCATCAGCAGGGCGCGGTGATTGGTGTGGGTCGGCGGGTCCAGCGTCGGCAGCTGGTCGCTGAACGGGATCTCGTCGCGGTGCTCCACGATCAGGTCGGTGACGTCGTCGCCTTCAAGCGGTACAGGGAAACCGGGGAACGGTCCGGTCACCGAGATGCAGGACGAGAAGGTGTCCGCGTCGTTGTAGACGTCGACGGCCTCCTGCCAGCCCGTGACCATCGTGACGCCGTAGTGGTCCTCCCGGCTGACCGGGCATTTGTCCCGGAGCGCCTCGTAGAACGTGTAGGGGTCGTCGGTCAGCCGACTGTCCCGGAAGAAGTCGACCGTGGTGAGGTCTTCCGCCATGCGCGCTCCGATTCAACGATCTCGTCATACGAGAACGTGATTCTCATCTTTGCGTATCAGGTTTTCACACCGGGCTGCGTGCCGTCAACGAGAGACCGGTCTCAATGGGCCTCGGGCTGCAATGCCGAGGGCGTTCACCGCGACGGCGCAAGCAGCTGGTAGCACGCCGACGGTGAACATCAGGTCCAGCACCTGCTGCTCGTCGAAGTGCCCCCTCAGCGCCGTCCACGTGGCGTCGGTCAGGGTGCTGAGCTCGTCGAACTCGTCGACGGCACGCACCACCAGCCGGTCGACGTCGTCGATCGGCTCCACCGCGCGCGGATCTGCCTCGATCTCGTCGGCGGTGAGACCGGCGCGCTCGGCGAGAGGAACGTGGTGGTCCCACAGGTACTCCGAGCCGACGCAGCAGCGCCGCGCGCAGCACCGCCACCTCGCGCACCCGCGCCGACAAAGTCGAGTTGAGCAGCAGGTGGGCGTTGAACTCCAGGTAGGCGCGCGTGAGTCGGCGGGTGCCGGACGAAGCGTGCCCAGCACGTTGCCTGCGTCGCGCGGATTGGCCCGCTCGGCGGGCAGCAGCGGGCTCAGCGCCTCGCCGGACGCCGTCGTCCCACTCCTCGGCGGGCAACGGCGTCAGCCGCGGGTGACGTCACCGCTTACTGGATCGGCTCGTCGCCGAGCACCGTGGTGCGCAGCATCTCTCGGGGCGAATCGGGGTCGTAGGGCGCGGCCCGGTGCAGCACGCCGTTGTTGTCCCAGATCACCGTGTCACCGACCGACCAGCGGTGGCTGTACACCAGGTCGGGTTGGGTGGCCCGATCGAGCAATTCGGCCAGCAGCGCCTGCCCCTCGTCGCGGTCCATGCCCGACGACGTAGTGCGCCGACGCGCCGAGCACCAGCGACTTGCGGCCGCTGCGATGCGTCCAGACCAGCGGGTGCTCGTGGGTGGGACGGGACCGCCAGCGCGCCAGTTCCTCGGGAGACGGATCCGGGTTGACGCGGCTCTGCGAGGCCTCCAGCGAGTGCACCACCCGCAGCGTCGACGAACCGCTGCTTCTCCTCGTCGCTGAACGCCTCATAGGCGGCATAGGAATTGGCGAACTCGGTCTCCCCGCCGCGCTCGGCGACCTGCTTGGCCGACAAGACGGTGGCCTTCTGCGGGCATTCGTCGTTCAGTCGGTGTGCAGCCGTCGATGTGCCAGTCGAACGTCGCGCGCAGATAGGCCGCCGACGCGTTCTTCTTCTTGTCGAGGGTGACCGGGTAGATGCCGGCGACCGGATGGTGCCCGTCCGAGGAGTGATCGATGTCGCCGAGGCGACGGCAGAACGCCACCTGCGCCTCGGGGTCGAGGCGAGGCCGGGAAACACCAGGACACCGTTGTCCTCGAGCGCGTCGAGCACGGCGGTCGCCGAGCGAGTCGTCGCTTGCCAGCCGCTCGGGGTCGACACCGGTGACTTCGGCGCCGACCGAGTCGGTCAGCTTGTTGATGGTCAGCACACTCATCGTCTGTCCTTCTCGTCAGGGCACCGGCGCGCTGACGCGGTCGATGACGGCGTCGGCGGAGTCGGCGGGCTTCTGGGTGCCGAAGACCTCGACGGCCATCGACACCATGATCATCGAATAGATCGAGGTGCAGCAGGTTCAGCACATCCTCGGGCAGGTCGTCGAGCGGGAACTTGTCGCAGTAGTCGATCGCCTCCTCGAACCGCGGGCGAGAACGCGTCGTAGAACCGGTGAATCTCCGGCATCGGGGTGGTCAGCCGGGCCTCCCACCGTTCGGGTTCGGTTGCCAGGCACCATTTCTCGGCGAACGGTTCGAACTCGGCGAAGGCGCTGGGCAGTCGCGTCGCCATGCTCACACCCCCACCGGTGCGGCGCTCGGCCTTGTACTGCTCGACCCAGTCGACCGCCACCTTGTGCAGGTGCCGGACCAGGATCTCCTGGTCGTTGAGCGGGAAGTCGTCGACTATCGATCGTCCAGGCCGTACTCCAGCGCGGCCTGCGTGCCGCCGAGCATGCCCGCATCCTGCAGCGCGAACTCCTTGAGCACCACCGAGGCCACCTCGTGCTCGATGCGCTCGCGCACGGTGCGGGCCGGATGAAATGCGTTGTAGGCCTCGAACTTGTGCGTGTTGTGCGACGTCGGCCAGTAGCGGTACAGCAGATACCAGCCGTGGTAGATCAGGATCTCCAGGTTCGGGAAGATCTGGAAGTTGGTGATGCCCCACGGCTCGATACCGCCGGGGTTCAGCCCGGCCGACTGGTGCGTCTCCGGGGTGCGCCACGGTCCCACGAGGCCACTGCGCGTGGCCCTTTCGACGGGGTACATGAACTCGGGCGCGAGCAGCCAGCGCCGGGTGCCCGCCGTGGACACCAGGCGGTGCGGCCCGTCGATCTGGAAGTGCCCGCACTCGAACGTCTGCATTCGGCTGGCGCACCTCGGTCGGCACCTGCTGCGAATGCAGCGACGGCACGTGGTAGTACTCCTGGAACGCGTCGGCGAAGATCTTCCAGTTGCTGTTGTTGTGCGCGACGAAATCGTAACGCTCCGTCATCAATTCGAACGGATAGTCATCCAGTGCGGTGATCATCGGCCCGAGGAATTCG
Organism: uncultured Actinomycetota bacterium; assembly: GCA_963796545.1. Classification (GTDB taxonomy): domain Bacteria; phylum Actinomycetota; class Actinomycetes; order Mycobacteriales; family Mycobacteriaceae; genus Mycobacterium. Next base: position 90,457 of record CAWCMF010000018.1, read on the forward strand.
CGCAGGGTCTGCCGCGGCTCCGGGTCGAGGTTGATGAAGATGAAGCCGTTCCACACGTCGCAGTGCACCGGGGCCAGGCCGTACTTCTGCTCGTCGAGTCCGAAGAACTCGCCGGGCTGCTGCACGAACTTCAGCTCACCGTCGAGCCCGTAGCGCCAGCCGTGGTACTTGCAGGTGAATTGACGGCACGTGCCCTTGACCTCCTCGTTGGGAAAGTCGTTCCACACCAGCTTGTTCCCGCGATGGCGGCAGATGTTGTAGAAGGCGCGGATCTGCTCATCGCGACCTTTCACGACGATCACCGACGGTCTTGGCGACCTCGATCTCCTTGGTGAAGTAGCTGCCGACGCGCGGGAGCTCCTCGACCCGGCCGACGTTCAGCCACGCGCGTTTGAAGATCGCCTCGCGCTCGAGCTCGTAGAACTCCGGCGAGGTCGAGTCGCGGAACGACACCGGCCCGGTCCCGAGCTCCGGATAGTGCTCCGTCCAGCTGCCCTCAGCGGGCTTGGGCCACTTAGCCATGCGAACCACTCAGCCTTTCCTCGTCGCTGTGCTTCTCCGAATGCATGCATCACATCACCGATCCCCCGTTGACACCCAGGGTTTGGCCGGTGATGAAACCGGCTTCCTCCGAGCACAGGAAGCCCACCGCCGCCGCGATGTCGTCGCCGGTGCCGAGGTGCCCGAGCGGAATGCTGGCCGCCATCTGCTCATTGGGCGGCAGGTGCCCGGCGGCCTGGCGACTGGTGCTGCATCGGCGTCTCGATACCCGACGGCGGAATGTTGTTGACGGTGATGCCCGACCGGGCCGTATTCGCGGGCAAACGATTTGGTCAGCGAGATCAACGCGCCTTTGGAGGCCGCGTAGTGCGCCATGCCCGGCGAACCGCGTTGCGCGCTCGACGACGAGATCATCACGATGCGGCCCCAGCCGGCCTCGATCATGTCGGGAAGCGCGACCTGGCAGCAGTGGAAGGTGCCGGTGAGGTTGACGTCGATGATCCGCTGTCCACGACCTGCGGGGTGATCTCGATCGAACGGCGCGAAAGTCACCATGCCCGCGCTGGTCACCAGGATGTGCACCGGCCCGAGTTCGGTGCGGACCTTGGCGAACGCTTCATCGACCGCCGCATGGTCGGTGACATCGACTGCGACAGCCAGCGCGGTCACGCCGTCGGCGCGCAGCGCGTCGGCAACGCGTTGCGCGGCAACCTCGTTGAGATCCAGCACGGCGACCGCGTGGCCGCGCCTGCCCAGCTCGTGACAGGTCGCCTCGCCCATGCCGGAGGCTCCGCCGGTCACCACCGCCACCCGACTCCGATCACCATTGCGTCCTCGACCTTCTATTCATAGACCACCCGGACCGTGCGGACTGGTCGGCAGGGACTGACAGGTCAGCACCCAGCCCTTCGGCCACCTCGTCCTCTTCGAGCGCATCGTTGTTCAACATCCGGGCGCTGCCTTCGACGACTCGCGCCATACACGTTCCGCAGGAACCTGTTTCGCACGAGGAGGGCGCCTGCAGGCCGGCCATCCGGGCGGTCTGCAGCAGCGTGTTGCCCGCGCGGTAGGCGTGACCGTGGTCTTGCGGTCCAGTTCGATGGTGACCTCGTCGGTCGACGCCCGCGACTCCTCGGCCGTCGCGACCGGCACCGGCGCGACCGTGAAGCGCTCCAGATGCACTCGCTCGCTCGGTGCACCCGGCTGCGAGCGACGCGTCTTCTCGACGGTGTCCATGAACGGCGCGGGCCCGCAGATGTAGTAGTCCGCGTCGGCCCGCTGTCGGCGATGAAGCGATTCGATCACTGCCGGCGGTCACGACGCCGCTGTCGTCGTCGAAATGGTGCTGCGACGACGAGCCGGTCACGCGTGCCGGCTCGGCCAGCTCGGCGAGCGCGTCGGCGAAGATCACCGAGTCGCGGCCGCGGTTGGCGTAGAACAGCCGGATGCGCCTGCCGGAGTCTGGCCAGCAGCCGTACGGATCAGCGAGAAGACCGGCGTGATCCCGCTGCCGCCGGCGAATGCGACGAGCTCGTCGGTGGTCGGTGTCGTCCCGCAGCACGAACCGGCCCTCCGGCGGTGCCGCGTGATCTGCGCGCCCGCGGCCGCGTTGTCGTTGAGCCAGTTCGACACCACGCCGTCCGCGGTCGCGTTTGACGGTGATCCGCAGGTCTGTCCTCGACGGCGAGCCGATGACATCGAGTAGCAGCGACGGCAGCTCCTGCCCGTCGACGTTGACCCGCAGGGTCAGGAACTGGCCCGCCTGGTAGTGGAAATGCCGACGCACAGTGGTCGGGCACATCGAACACCAGCGAGACGGCGTCGGCGGTTTCGCGCACCACGTGCTTGACGCGCAGCGGCGCGAAGCCGTGCCGCACCTCCGACCTCTGCCTCGTCGCTCATCGCCACCGACAATATCAAGTACTTGTCATTTATATCAAGTACTTACTACTGCGGGATCGAGTCGGTCGTGCGTCCAGCTTGTGTCCGGTGCCCTGTTCGATGACGCGTCCGAGTAGCTCGCGCAGTGTCGCCTGCTCGGCGTTGCTGAGCACACCGAAGACCTTGTCGTGGGCCTCGATCGCGTCGTGGACCACGGCGTCGGCGACCTTGCGCGCCCTGGTCGGTGAGGAAGGCCTGCAGGATCCGGCCGTGCTGCGGGATCCTGCTTGCGCTCCACCAGGCCTCGGCGTCTCGAGTGCCGTCAAGGCCAGTTGCACACCCTGCGGGCTGATCAGCAGCCGCCGCGCCAGTTCGGCCCCGGACAGGCCCGGCTCGCCGGCCAGGTGCCGGAGCATGCCGATCTGCGCGGTGCTGACGCCGTGCTCGCTCACCGCGTCGTTGACGGTGGTCAGCGCGAAGTACCAGGCCTGCTTGAGCAGCCACAGGATGTTGTCGGTCTGTTCCATTCCCGCCTCCTGTCGTGTTGCTGCTGACGTTAGCCCTTGAAGACCTGGCCGTCCTTCATCACGAACCGCACGTCGAGCGTGGTGGTGATGTCCCGCGACGGGTCACCCGGCACCGCGATGATGTCGGCGAGGTAGCCGGGCGCGAGCCGGCCGAGTTCGTGGTCGGCCTCGATCAGTTCGGCGCTGACGATGGTCGCGGCCCGGATCGCCTGCATGGGCGTCATGCCGCGATCCACCAGCGCGCACGAGTTCCTTGGCGTTCTGGCCGTGCGGGATCGCCGGAGCATCGGTGCCGCAGGCGATGCGGACACCTGCGGCAATGGCCTTGGGCAGCATCGCCTGCGCCTGCGGGAAGACCTCCTCGGCCTTCTTGCGCAGTTCGGGCGCGATGCGGTCGATCGCCATCGCCTCGGTCAGGTAGGTGGTCGAGACCAGGAACGTGCCGTGGTCGACCATCATCTGGATCGTGTCGTCGGTGGCCAGGAAGCCGTGCTCGATGCAGTCGATACCTGCGCGGATGCACGCGCGAATCGCGCTGTCCCCCACCGCGTGCGCGGCGACCCGGACACCCGCCCGGTGTGCCTCGTCGGCGATCGCCTCGAACTCGTCGTCCGAATACTGTTGCGCGCCAGGCGCGGTGCTGTGCGACATCACCCCACCGGAGGCCGACACCTTGATCAGTTTGGCGCCGTGCCGGATCTGGTAGCGCACGCAGGCCAGGACGTCGTGCACGCCGTTGGCGATGCCTTCGGCGACCGACAGCGGCATGATGCCCGGGCGCCAGCCGCTGAAACACCGTGGGATCCAGGTGCCCGCCGTACGGCGTCACGGCATGTCCGGCCGGGACAGATCCGCGGACCGACGTGCCAGCCCTGGTCGATGGCGCGCATCAGCGCGACGTCGAGCAGGTAGCCGCCGGTCTTGACCATCAGCCCCAGATTGCGCACGGTGGTGAAGCCGGCGTCCAGCGTGTGCGGGCATTCACCGCGCCGCGCAGCGTGCGGTATGCGGGATCATCCTGGACACCGTGCATCGGGACTGGGCAGACCCTCCGGGCCCACCGGGCCCGCCGATGAGCAGGTTGAGTTCCATGTCCATCAGGCCCGGCAGCAGCGTGACGTCGCCGAGGTCGATCTCTTCGGCCGAATCCGGCAGCGGGCCTCAGCGGGATTGACCGACTGGATGCGGTTGCCCTCGACCACGATGACGGCCGGCGAGTGCATCTCGCCGGCCTCGACATCGGCCCAACGCGGCCGGCCCGCAGGACGACCGGTCCGGTCACGGGACCGGTTCGGAGACGCAGTCCAGCGTCGATGGCTCCCGAGTCGGGAACCCGCGGTTGCTTCCAGCACTCGACCGGGAACGACACCATGATCATCGAGTACAGCAGGTGCATCAGGTTGAGCACGTCCTCGGGCATGTCGTCGAGGGGGAACTTGTCGCAGTAGGAGATCGCCTCCTCGGCCCGCGCGGTGATGGCGTCGTAGAACGCCTGCATCTCGACCATCGAGCTGGCGAGCCGCTTGGCGTAGCGCTCCGCGCTCCGTGGGCAGGCACCAGTCGGAGAACTGCTCCAGGTCGGCGAATCGGTCGGCAGCAAGTCGTCGTGTCATCGTGCGTCGCCCCCGCCGTCTTGCGCTGGTAGTCGTCGATCCAGGCGGCGGTCTCCTTGTGCAGGTGCCGGAGCAGCACCTCCTGGTCGCAGAGCAGGAACTTGTCGACGCACGCGCGACTCGATCATCGTCTGGGTGGCCTCCAGCGTGTTGGCGTCCTGCAGGCCGTACTCCTTGAACGACACCGCGGCGAGCTCCTGCGCGACCCGTTCGCGCGGGGTGCGCGGCCGGCGGGAAGTACAGCGTGCCCTCGAAGATATGGGTGTTGTACGACGTCGGCCAGTAGTGATAGGTCAGGTACCAGCCCTGCCCCCAGAACAGGATGACGAAGTTGGGGAACAGCTGGAACGAGTCCAGGCCCCACGGATCGCATTTCGCGGGGTTCAGGCCGACGGGCATCTCACCGAGGTCCGGTTTGTCCCACGGCCCGAACAGCCCGCTCTGGCAGATGTCCTCGATCGGCTTGCGCATGTCGGCGTCCATCTCCCACGCCCGGATACCCGAGGTGCTGACCAACCGGTGCGGCCCGTCGATGCTGGTAGTGCGGTGCCTCGAACCCGGCTTCTGCGGCGGCCTTGGAGAACGAGGTCGGCGACTGGTTCGCGTGCAGAATCGGTGCGTGATAGAACTCCTGGAACGCGTCCATGTAGAGCTTCCAGTTCGCCTTGACCTCTGAGCGGTAATGAACCGCGAGGTCATTTTCTCGAACGGATAGCCCTCGAGGTCGGTGATCATCGGTCCGAGGAAGTCGGTCAGCGACTGCTCGGGTTCGTTCGGCGAAGTTGACGAAGATGAAGCCTTCCCACACTTCGCAGTGCACCGAGACCAGTCCGTAGCGCTCTTGTCGAGGTCGAAGAACTCCTCCTCCTGCTGCACGAAGGTGAGCTTGCCGTCCAAGTCGTAGCGCCAGGCGTGGTACTTGCAGGTGAACTGCCGGCAGGTGCCGCAGGTCTCTTCGCGCGGCATGGTCGTTCCACACCAACTTGTTGCCGCGGTGGCGGCAGATGTTGTGGTAGGCCTTCACCTCGCCGTTGCCGTGTTGCGCACCACGATGATCGAGGTGTTGGCGGCCGCGATTTCTTTGGTGAAGTAGTTACCCTTCCGCGGAATCTGTTCGACGCGACCGACATTGAGCCAGGCCCGCTTGAAGATCGCCTTGCGCTCGAGCTCGTAGATCTCCGGGTTGATCGAGTCCTCGTAGGACACCGGGGCGGTGCCGAGCTCCGGGTAGTGCTCCGTCCAACTGCCTTCCGGCGGTTTGGGGAAACGAGCCATGGATGCTCCTGAGTCGATCAAGCCATCGGGTGCGCAGAAGCGCGGTCGGCGACAACCTTCACATTGCTGCTTGGCGCAATCCGGCTGTGCTGACGGTATATGCTTGCGACAACAATAACAAGTAGTTGATATTGCCGAGAGTCGGGCCCACGCCGAGGAGTCGATCGGAGGAACATGACCACCAACAAAAGGGACTGTTCATCGGTGGCACGTGGACGGCAGCACCGACCGAGTGCATCGAGGTGACGTCCCCGCACACCGAGTTGGTGGTCGGCACCGTCGCCGCGGCCGGACCGGCAGACGTCGACGCAGGCCGTTACCGCGGCTCGGGCCGCCTTCGACAACGGTCCATGGCCGCGGCTCGAGGACCCGCGAACGAATCGACGCCGTGCGCCGACTTGCCAAGCTGTACAGCGAACGCCAGGCCGAGATGGCCGAGGTGATCACCGCCGAGATCGGCGCGCCGATCACGTTCGCCCAGCGGGCCCAGGTGGCGTTGCCGTAGATGATGATGAGCGCGTTCTGCGATCGTCGCCGAGAAGTATCCGTGGCAGGAGACCCGGCCGGGCTTCTTCGGGTCCGACCTGCACATCCGGCGCGAGCCGGTCGGCGTGGTCGCCGCGATCGTGCCGTGGAACATGCCGCAGTTCCTCGATTGTCACCAAGCTGGTGCCCGCCCTGCTCGCGGGATGCGCCGTCGTGCTCAAACCGGCGCCCGAGTCGCCGCTGGACGCATTGCTGCTCGCGGAGATGCTCGCCGAAATCGGGCTGCCCCCGGGCGTCGTGAGCGTGCTGCCCGGCGACGGGCGATCGGCGCCCAACTGGTCACCCATCCCGGCGTGGACAAGGTGTCGTTCACCGGATCGACGGCGGCGGGCACGGCCGTTGCGCGCGGCCTGCGCGCGGACCTCACGCGGGTCAGCCTGGAACTCGGCGGCAAGTCCGCGGCGATCATCCTCGCTGACGCCGATCCCGCCACGGTCGCGACCGGAATGCGATCGGCGAGCCTGTCCAACAGCGGCCAGATCTGCAACGCCCTGACCCGAATCCTGGTTCCTG
>CAWCMF010000019.1:0-24769 GCA_963796545.1 uncultured Actinomycetota bacterium
TCCGCTCGTTGAAGTCCACGATGTCGTGCGGCGGCAGCCCGTTCTTGATCAGGTTCGGATCGAACGCATAGGGCCCGGTGTAGTGCTGGCGGATCACCTGCGGGACGAAACCGCGCGGGTCGTTGCACAATTCGACCGTCGGGGCGCGCTTGCCGGGTTTGCCCTGGCACGGGTAGTTGCGCGCACCGCGGACGTTGATCGGGGAATCCTGCGGCAGTTTGCAATACAGACCGTCGGGCGTGTCGATCGACGTCTCGTCCTCCGGGGAACGCCACTGCGACGGCGGCAGGAAGCCGACGGTGCACGGTGGCGGATCGCTGATCGTCAGCGCGAAGTCGGCGAACGGCAGGCCGGTCGGATTCTTGTTGGGGAGGCCGAATGACTGCTGTGCCGCGATGATTCCCGGGAACATCACGATCAACTGCTCGAGCGACCGGTTGTAGGTGACCAGCACCTGCCCCACCGTGGTGAGGTTGGCCAGCAGGGTCGGCAGGGTCGGCTTCACCTGCTCGAGCAGTGCGCTGACCTCCTGGGCGAAGCCCGGGCCGCGCTCCAGCGTGGTGCGGATCTCCGGGTCGTTCTGTTCGAGTTGAGCGGTGACGCCGGCCAGGCTGCGAGCCCATGTCCGGATGGAATCCGTGGTCTCGGCCTGGGATTCCAGCAGCGGCTTGGCATCGTCGACCAGGGTCCGGGCCTCTCCGGAGGCGCCGCGCACGTCCGTCGAGAGTTTGGCCGCCGAGTCGAGCAGGGACTGGAAGTCGGGACCGGCTCCGTTGAAGGCCTTGAACGCCTCGTCCAGCAGATCGGCGATGCGATCTCCCGGGATGGATTCGACCAGCGAGCTGAGTTCGTCGAGCACCGGTCCGACGGGCTGCGGGATCGTGGCGTCGCGCACCGAGATTCGCGATCCGTCGGTCAAGTAAGGGCCGGAGTCGGTCCGGGGCCGCAGGTCGACGTACTGCTCGCCGACGGCCGACACGCTGCGCACCTCGGCCTCGAGATCGGCGGGGATCTTCGGCGACGTCTCCAACGAGAGAATCGCCTCGGCGCCGTTCTCGGTCAGGTTCACCGAGGTCACCTTGCCCACCTGAACGCCGCGGTAGGTCACGTTGCTGAACTGGTACAGGCCGCCGCCGGCCGGAAGCTCGAGGGTGACGGCCAGGCGGCCGATTCCGAGCAGGGTCGGCACCTGCATGTAGGCGAACACCATCACCCCCACCCCCACCACCGAGGCGATCGTGAAGATGATCAGCTGCGTCCGAACGAACCGGGTGAGCATCAGCCACCTTCCGAGGTCGGCGGGACGGCTTCGGCAGGCGCAGGCGCCGGCACCGCTGGAGGCGGTGGCGCCGCGGCGCCGAACGGCCCCGCGAAGATCTGTCCCGGCGGAATGCTCTGCGCCGAGGGTGCCCAGGGATTGGCCGGCGGTGGCGGCGTGACGGGAAGAAGCGGTTCGGCCACCGTGGGCATGGGTGCCACCTGAGCCACCTCACCCGCGGGCGCCGCCGGCGCGTCCGGTGAATCCCGCTGCGGCGGAGCCACACCGATGGACATCGGATCGTACGAGTAGTTCAGGTAGTACGGGTCGCCCGGAGCCGGGATCAGCTTCGCCTCCTGGTCTTCCCAGCGGGTACCGAGCAGCAGCGACCTCTTGAACTTCGGATAGGTCAGGTCGAAGGTGGCGTACAGGTTGATGTAGTCGCCCTTGGTGATCCGGTCGGCGAAGGTCGGCCCATACGGGAACGCGGTGGCCCACAGCAGTGCGAGATTCAGGTCAGGTCCGATGTCGGCGATTCTCTGCAGGGCGGGCTCGAGGTTCTGCAGGTTGGTCACCAGATCGTCACCGGCGTTGTTCACCAGCGTGGTCGCTGTGTCGCTGAACGTACCGAGCTTCTCCAGGGCGGTGGTGAGCGTCGGCCGCTCTTTGATCAGCACGTCGAGCGCGGGCGGAATGTCCTTCAGGGCGCGATCGATGACGTCGCGCTGTCCGGCGAACCGGCTGGCCAGCCGGTTCAGCTGCTGTATGGACGCGATGATGTTGTCCCGCTGCGCGTCGAGCGTGCCGACGAAGTCGTCGAGGCGGGTGAGCAGTTCGCGGATCTCCGGTTCGCGTCCGGACAGCGCGCGGCTGGCGTTGTGAATCACGTCGCCGATCTGTCCCAGTCCGCCGCCGTTGACGACCGCGGCCAGCGACGACAGCGTGCGCTCGGTGGACGGGTAGGTCGACGAGTCGGTGAGCGGGATGGTGGTGCCGGGCTGCAGTCGTCCCTCCGGGCTCTCACCCAGTGGGGTGTTCAGAGCGAGGTGCATCGAGCCGAGCAGGCTGGTCTGCCCCACGGTGGCCACCGCGTTGGCGGGCACCACCACGTCGGGCTTCACCGAGATCTCGACGTCGGCATGCCAGTTCTTGACCGTCATCTTCCCGACGCTGCCCACGACGACGTCGTCGATCATCACCGGTGAATTCGATTCCAGCGTGCCGACATTGGGCACCTCGACCTGATAGGTGACGGCGTCGGGCCCGCGTCCCGTCCGCGCCGGGCAACGGCAGCGAGTTGACACCCTGGAACGAGCACCCGGACAGCGTCAGTACCGCACAGGACGCGATCGCGGCTCGCCGCATCGGAACATGCCGGGTCATGATGGCGGGTTTCCTTCCGCGGGCAGCAGTGGCGTGTTCGGTGCCGGCGCCGGAGCGGCGTCGTCGTCGACTGTCGAACCCGGGGGGGCCGCAGGCAGCAGCATCGCGTCGACCGACGGTGACTGCACAGGGATGTTCGAGATGATGGTCGGCGGTGCCGGTATCGGTGCGCCCGGGTACAGCGCCGGTGACGGAATGGCCGGCGCGTCGCGGTCGGGCTGGTAGATTCCCGGCGGTCCCGGCGGCGCACCCCAACCCGGGGGCGGCGGGATGTCGCCTGCGCCGGTGTAGGCGGAGACGGTCGGTCGCGGCTCGGGCGGGTCGCCGGGCCCGGCTCCGCCGGGCGCCAGCTTCGGATCCGTGTAGATCATGCGCGTGGGATCGATCGCCGGCCTCAGGTAGGCGTTGATCGGGAATGGGATGTTGTTGAAGTTCAACAGCCGCGCCGCAGGCCCGAGGTACTGCGCGCACAGTTTGGCGGTCTCGGGCGCGCTGACGTTGGCGACGGCGCCGATCATGCCGCAGATGATCTGCGTCGGGTTGGAGAAGTTGTTGAAGGCGAACGCGCCGGTGACCGCACCGCTGTTCGGGTAGTAGATGTTCTCGAAGTTCGCGATCGCGTTCGGCGTGATGTGAAGGACGTTCTCCAGCGCCAGCCGGTTGTCCACCAGCACCTGCGTCACATTCGCCAGCCGCTGCACCTGCTCGGAGGCCTGGTTGCGGCTGCCTGCGACGAAGCGCTGCACCTCGCCGATGGCGACCGACAGGTCCGACAGCGCCGCATCGAGATCGGATCTGTTGTCGTCGAGGACACTGGTCAGGCTCGCCAGCCGGTTCTGGAACTGGACGATCTGCTGCTTGCTGTCGCGCATCGCGGTCACGAAGATCTGCAGGTTCTTGATGATGTCGACGATGTTGCCGCTGCCTTCGGCAAAAATCCTTGCAGCGCCGGACAACTGGGACAGCGTGCTGCGCAGCTTCTCGCCGTTGCCGTCGAGCGCGTTGGCCGCGCTGTCGATGGCCCGGGAGACGGAGGTGCCGTCCACGCCCTTGTCCGGCCCCAGCTCGGTGGCCAGCCGCATCAGCTGGTCCTTCACCTCGTCCCACTCCACCGGGATCGCGGTCTGGCTCTGCGGGATCACGCCGCCGTCCCGCATGGTCGGCCCGTCGCCCTCCCGGTAGGCGGGCGTGAGTTGCACATACCGCGCGGCCACCAGGTTCTGGGCGACGATCACCGCTTTCGCGCCCTCCGGTATCGGGACGCCGTGGTCGACGCTCATGCTGATCTTGGTCTGCGTGCCCTCCGGGGTGATCTCCTCGATCTTGCCGACCTTCACCCCGGCGACACGGACCTCGTCCCCGGCATAGATGGCGGTGGCAGTCGAGAAGTACGCATTGACGGTCGTGGGGCCGAAGAACGCCTGACGCACCAGATAACCGCCGCCGGCCACCAGGGCGACGGCCAGCAGGATCGCGGTCCAGGCCGCGAGGCGCTTACGGGTTGCCATCATCGGGGAGGTCTCCTGGCTGGGGAATGCCGTTGACGGGGAACGGGAGCTCGGCGCGCGGTCCCACGGCGTCCGGTGGCTGCCCGGCGTTCACACCGCGGCGGAAGCCGAACGCGTAGTCGAGGAACGGCTGCAGGAGCTGGCCGAAGATGAGGTTCGGCACGAACGCGTTGTAGTACGCGCCGTTGGAGACGATCTCACCCTGGGTCAGATAGTATTTCGCGGCGCCGGGCAGCATCTTGGCCAGGCTGTCCCGGTTGCGCTCCAGCATCGCGGTGACGCTGTTCAACTGCTCGAGCGTCGGACGCAGTTCGTTCTCGTTGTCGGCCACCACCCCGGTCAGCTGTCTGGACACCGCGGAGATGCTCGCCAGCAGGCTGGTGATGGCATAGCGCCGTTCGTCGAGCACCGCCAGCAGGTCATTGGCGTTGAGGATCAGCGCGTTCACCTGGCTGCTGCGCTCGGAGAAGATCTGCGTGACATCGCCTGCGGTGCGCAGCAGTTCGGCCAGGCTCTCGTTGCGGTTGTTGAGCGACTCCGACACCCGGAGAGGCCGTCGAAGGTCGGGCCGAGCTGTGGGGACACCTGATCGAGCGTCTGCGCAAGGGTGTCGAGCGACTGGTTCAGTGCCTGGGTGTTCGTGTCCCGGGTGTTTTCGGTCAACTCGCCGACGGCATCGGTCAACGAGTACGGCGAGGTGGTCCGGCTGGTCGGGATGACCTGGTCGGTCGACAGCTTGCCGCTGCCTTCGGATTCCAGCGTTAGCACGCGCTCACCGAGCAGGCTGCCGGTGCGGATGTGGGCGGTGGTGTCGGAACCCAGCGCGTACTTGCTGTTGATCGTGAACTTGACCAGCGCGTCCCCGTCGTCCAGTTCGATCGACGACACCGACCCGACCTTGATGCCCGACACGGTCACGTCGTTGCCGCTCACCAGCCCACCGGCCTCGGTGAAGAGCGCCTGATAGCGCAGCGCGGTAGCCCACGAGATCAGCCGTTCGGGCTGCAGCCCGACGACGATGACGAGGATGATGACGGCCACGCCGATGAACCCTGCCCGGACGAGCTGAGCGCCACGATATTTGAGCATCTACTCGTCCACGCACCTTCCGGTCTCTTGTTTGATCCAGGGGAACACGACCGTGCGGCCCTCCAGATCACTGGCGCGGAACGTGACACCGCAGATGTAGTACGGGAAGAAGGCCCCGTACGACCCGACGCGCGCGAGCTTGCGATAGATCTCGGGGAGTCGCTGGATGCGTGGCCTCGAGGCGCTCCAGGTCGGTGTTGAGCACCGGGGCCAGCCGGTGCAACTGGTCGACGGTGCCCGCGAGGGGGGACCTGGCACGACCGAGCAGATCGGCCAGCGAGGTCGTTCCGTTGTCCAGCGACTCGATGGCCGTGCCGATCGGGTCGCGGTCCTGGGAGAGCCCGGAGATCAGCTGCTCGAGTTTGTCGATCGCGCCGGAGAATTCGTCACCGTCCTTGGACAGCGTGTCCAGCACGGTACGCAGTTCGTCGATCAACTGCTCGATCACCTGGTTGTTGTCGGCCAGCGAGTTGCTGAACGACGAGGTCCTGCTGAACAGCGATTCCAGCGTGCCGCCCTGCCCCTGCAGTATCTGGACCAGTGAGCCGGTGAGCGCGTTGACGTCCTGAGGGTTCAGACCCTGGATGACCGGTTTGAGCCCGCCGAGGAGTAGATCCAGATCGAGCGCAGGCGCGGTGCGCTCCTCGGGGATCTGCGACCCGGCCGGCAGGATCTTCGTCGAATCCGGCGTGTCGAGGAGCTCGACATAGCGGTCCCCCACCAGGTTGAGATACCGGATCGCGACCTTCGTCCCGGTGGTCAGCTGGGTGCTGCGGTCGGCCTCGAAGGTCACCATCACCTTGCGATCGGGCTGGAGCTCAACGCCGTTGACCGTGCCGACGCGGATACCGGCGATCCTGACCGTGTCACCCGTCTTCAGCCGGGAGGCGTCGGTGAAGACAGCCGAATACTCTTCGCTCGCACCAGTTCTGGCATCGCTGAAGACGAGGAACACGAAGGCCGGTCAGCAGCACCATGACGATCGCGAAGACCCAGCTTGATCGAGCGTCGGTAGCAACCGCGTCATCCCGGCATTCCGATCTGTGCGGCTGTTGCGCGGCGGACCGTCGAGCGGCCCGTAGAGCCAGTTCTTGAGTCCCTCGGAGTTCAGCAGGATGCCCGCGTTGCCGTACTGCGCAGGGTTCGACGCCGACGTCGCCGACGATGAACGGCGGCCGGAACTCGGCCGGCTGCTCGGGCAGACCGAGTTCCTCGCAGAAGTCGGCGCCGCCACTGGAGGCCGACCTTCGGCAGGTCACCGGGGTAGCGGTAGCGCTCGACACCGAGGGTCAGGCCGGCGTTGACGAGGATGCCCGAGTACTGCGGCGGGGACTTCGCGAACGGGATGAGGCCGCCGACACCGCAGCCAGATCGACTCGCGGTACTTGTTGAGCAGTTCCGTTGTCGGCACCAGCACGTGCAAACGTCGGTCAGCGCCTGCTGGTTGCCGCCCACCACCTCGTTGCCGAGGTCGGCCAGACCGATGCTGCTGACCAGGAAGGCGTCAAGGTTCTGCTGCTGGTCGACGATCGAGTTGCTCACCGACGTGGTGCTCTGGATGGTCGACAGCAGATCCGGCGTCGCATCGGCGTACGCGGTCAGCGTGGGCGCCAGGGCCTCCATGTCGCGCGACAGGTTCGGCAGGCTCGGCTCGAGCTCGGCGAGCAGGGCGTTGAAGTCGACGAGGGTCTTGCCGAACTGCTCGCCGCGTCCGTTGAACGCCGACGAGATCGCGCCGAGCGTCTCGTTGAGTTTCGCCGGGTCGATCTTGTCGAGCACGTTCACCAGTTGCTGGAACACCGTGTTCACCTCGACGGTGACATGCCGGTTCTCGATGACCTGACCGGCCGACAGCCGCGTCGGCTCGGGATCGGCGGGGGCACGCATCTCCACGAACTTGGCGCCGAACACCGTGGTGGAGGCGATGTCGACGAGAACGTTCGACGGGATCAGCTTCAGCTGGTCGGGATTCATCGCCAGGTGCAGCACGGCCTTGCCGTCGGGCGCGTTCCTCGATCGAGGACACCTGGCCGACCTGGACGCCGCGCATCTTCACCCGGGCCTCGGGGTTCATCACCAGACCTGCGCGATCGGCGATCACCGTCACCGGCACGGTGCTGGTGAAACTGCCACGGAACAGGCCGATCGCCAGGGCGATGATGAGCCCGAACACCACGATGGTGCCCAGTCCGGCCAGGGCGGCGTAGTTCCGGCCGCCGGTATTGCTCTGCGCCATGATCCCCCTAACCCGACAGGTTGAAGTTGCCGTTGGAGCCGTAGACCGACAGGGACACCAGCAGGGTCACCGACACCACGACGATGAGCGAGGTGCGCACGGCGTTGCCCACGGCGTTACCCACCCCCGACGGCCCCCCCGACGCGAAATAGCCGAAGTAAGTGTGCACCAGCAGGATCGAGATCGCCATCAAAATGGCCTGAAGGAACGACCACAACAGGTCGATCGGGTTGAGGAACGTGTCGAAGTAGTGCGAGTACAGCCCGCCGGACTGCCCGAGCAGCATCACCGTGGTGAACTGGCTGGCCACGAACGACAGGATCACCGCGATCGCGTACAGCGGTGTCACCGCGACCATCCCGGCCACGATCCGGGTGCTCACCAGGTACTCGACCGGCCGGATGCCCATGGACTCGAGCGCGTCGATCTCCTCGTTGATGCGCATCGCGCCGAGCTGCGCGGTGACACCGGCGCCGAAGGTGGCGGCAAGGCCGATCCCGGCCACCACCGGTGCGGCGATGCGCACGTTGATGAACGCCGCCAGGAAGCCCGTCAGCGCCTCGATGCCGATGTTGCCCAGCGAGCTGTAGCCCTGGATCGCCAGCACGCCGCCGGTGGCCAGGGTCAGGAATCCGACGATCACCACGGTGCCGCCGATCATCGCCAACGTGCCTGCGCCCATGGAGATCTCGGCGATGAGCCGGATGATCTCCTTGCGGAAGTGCACCGCCGCGTGCGGCGTGCCCGCCAGCGCCCGGCCGTAGAACATGGTGTGGTCGCCGATGCGGCTCAGCGTTCCCACCGGCCGGCTGAACTGCTTGGCGATGCGCGGGTACGTGGCCCGCAGCGTGGTCGAGTGTTCCCATGTCTAGCCCGTCGTCATCTGGATGCCGATGGCGGTGACCACCACGTTGATCACGAACAGCGCCATGAACGCGTACACCACCGTCTCGTTGACCGCGTTACCGACCGCTTTGGCGCCGCCACCGGTGATGGTCAGCCCGCGGTAGCAGGCGACCATGCCGGCGATCAGTCCGAACAGCGCCGCCTTGACGCACGAGATGATCACCTCGGGCACACCGGTCAGCAGCGTGATCCCGGCGGCGAAGGCGCCGGGGTTGACGTCCTGGACGAACACCGAGAACACATAGCCGCCGAGGATGCCGATGATCACCACCAGGCTGTTGAGCAGCAGCGCGACCAGACCCGAGGCCAGCATGCGCGGCGTCACCAGTCGCTGAACCGGGTTGATGCCGAGCACCTCCATCGCCTCGATCTCCTCGCGGATCGTGCGCGAGCCCAGGTCCGCGCACATCGCCGTCGCACCGGCACCGGCCACGATCAGCACCGTCACCATCGGGCCCAACTGCGTCACCGCGCCGAATGCCGCACCCGCTCCCGACAGATCCGCCGCACCCAGTTCGCGCAGCAGGATGTTCAGCGTGAACGACACCAGGGTGGTGAACGGGATCGCCACCAGCAGCGTGGGCGCCAGCGACACCCGGGCGACGAACCAGGACTGCTCCAGGAACTCGCGCCACTGGAACGGCCTGCGGAAGATGAACCGGATCGCGTCGGCGAACATCGCGAACAGTCCCCCGACCGCCTGCATCGGCGCCGATGCCCGACCCAGGTTCACCCCTGTCGTCCACCGTTCAGCCATCGGATCCGGGTCCTTCCAGGATGGTGACCGCCGACACCGCTGTCGGGCCACCGATATTGTGCGCCAACCCTATCCGTGCGCCGTCCACCTGATTGACCGCCTCCCCGCGCAACTGCCCGAAAATCTCGACGCACTGCGCGACGCCGGTGGCTCCCGGCGGATGTCCCTTCGCCTTCAGCCCTCCGCTCGGATTGACCGGCAGTGCTCCCCCGACGGTGGTCGTCTCCGTCTCGACGAGCTTGTGGGCCTCGAAGCGGTCGGCGAACCCGAGGTCTTCGTAGCTGATCAGTTCGATGCCGGTGAAGAAGTCGTGCACCTCGGCGACGTCCACGTCGGCCGGTGACAGTCCCGCCATCCCGAACGCCCGCTTGGCCGCCCGCACCGTCGCCGGAAACGTCGTCATGTCCGGTTTGTGCTGGTACATCACCGAATCGAGCCCGAGTCCGACCCCGCGGATCCACACCGGCCGGTCGGTGAACCGGTCGACCACGTCCTCGGCGGCCAGCACGAGTGCCGCGGCCCCGTCGCTCTGCGGCGCGCAGTCGTAGACGCCGAACGGGTCACCACCATCGGCGCGGACATCGCCTGCTCGACGGTGATCTCGAAGCGCAACCGCGCCTTGGGGTTGTCGACGGCGTGACGGTGATTCTTGACCGCGATCATCGCAGGTGTTCGCGGGTCGCCGGCGACTCGTGCAGGTAGCGCCGGACGTGCAGGGCGAATCCGGCGGGCGCGACGAGACCCAGCGGGTAGTCCCACGCCATGTCGCGGGTCATCGCCTCCCAGCCCCACAGCATGTCCTTGGTCGCGACCTCGCGCAGCTTGTCCGCACCCATCACCAGTGCGACGTCGACCGCACCGGAGGCGACACCGTACAGGGCGTTGCGGACGGCGTCATTGCCGGTGGCACAGGAGTTCTCGACCCGCGTGACGGGCAGTGTCGTGCAGATCGAGGGTGTCGGCGAGGATACCGGACGGGAATCCGTCGGTCGTGCCCATCGCGCCGAACCAGGCGGCCTCGAGGTCGGCTCTTGGACATGCCCTTGTCGACGCTGGCGGCGCAGTCGGCGAAGGCCATCGGCAGGAGATCCTTGATACCGAAGGCGAAATGCTCGGCGAACGGCGTCATTCCGGCGCCGACGACGGCGACCTTCCTCATGCCGCACCCGCGGAGCGGTCGCACAGCGACTCGCGCGACGACGCCGCGTCGGGTTCGAAGGCATAACCGTAGTCGGGAACACCGGAGCGCACGGCGATCCGGCGCAGCGCCAGCCGGCCACGGTCACCGATGTCCACCGAGCCCGGGGCCGCGCCGGTCACCTTCACCAGCGCCCGCACCGCCACGCTCGTCGAGTTCGACGATCACCAGCGAGTACGGCGACCGCAGGCCGGGCACCGGAATCCGCACGGTCGCTTCGGTGTAGACGGTTCCCGTCTTCGGCAGCGGCACCAGCTCGTAGTCGGTGCTCAGCGAGCAGTCCTCGCCGACCCGGTACCGCGGCGGGAAGTCGAGCTCGGTCGCTGCCGGCGTATCTGCCTGCTTCCCAACGGCACTTTGGCTTCGAAGGCGCGTTCGTAGGCGGCCAGCGAGATCGGCAGATCCGCGCCGGGGGTGACCGCGCCGTCCGGCAACGGACGTGCCGCCGGTTCTCGTCGATTCACCTGAGCCTCGCCACCTGCGACCGTGATCCCGGAAAGACTTGCCTGCTCGACCGCAACCAAGGGGCCGATGGTATCGGACTCGGTAAGGCTTGCGAGGGCGAATAATCCGGCACTTGCTCCATAAGTCGGCATATGTGGGGGCGTGCCCGCGCACAGCTCCGTGACCTTGTCGTACTCCACGCCGGCGACCGCGACGGGCGTGTCCAACCACGCTGCCGACAGCGATGCCAGCAATCCCCGCTCGTGCAGCAGCCGCGGATCTCCGTAGTCGTGCACCACCCCGACGGCGTTGCGGGTGCGGACCGGCAGGCTGCGGGCCACCCGCGCCGCGGTGCGCACCTGCCGTCCGTGGTCGGCGGTCAGGATCGCCGCGGCGCCCGGCGGGATCCAGGTCGACGCCGATGATCAGTGAGCGGGGCCGCGCCGAACTCACCGCGTCGAGCGTGGCGGGGGCGCCGCCCAGCCGCTCGTCGACCTCGAGTTCCGGGTCCAGTCCGAGGCCGGCGAGCAGCACCGCGGCGTTGCTGCTCTCCACCGGCGGCAGGTCACGGCTGACCAGCACCACCCGCTCGACCGCTCCACCGGCGTCCAGCGCCGCGCGGCCGGCTTCGACCGCCATCGTGATCGCATCCTCGTCGTCGCCCGCCACCCGGTGCCGGGGTGTTCCCCAGCACGGGAGGTAGGTCCCGATGGAAGCGATGTGCGGCATGGGCGTTGAGCGACCTTTCTAGGTGACGGCGCCGGCCGTCTTGAGCTCGATGATGCGGTCCCAGTCCAGGCCGAGTTCCTGCAGGATGTCGTCGGTCTGCTCGGCGAACCCCGGCGCCGGGCCGGTCCGCGGTGCGGCGACGTCGAACTGCACCGGGTTGGCGACCAGTTCGAGCTCGCCGGCCTGCACCATGTATTCGTTGGCCCGGACCTGCGCGTCCTGGGCGGCCTGCAGCGTGTCCTGCACGGGCGCCCACGGCCCGGCGAGCGTGGAGAATCGCTCGCTCCACTCGACCAGGGGCCGCTTCTTCATCGCCTCGGTGAGGATCTCGTTGGCCGCCGCGGTGTTCTCGGCGATCGACTCCGCCGTGGCGAACCGGGGGTCGTCGGCGAGTTCGGTCGAGGTCCATGTGCCGGCACACGTCGGCCCAGAACTTGGTGGGCTGCATCATCACGAACGAGATGTAGCGGTCGTCGGCGGTCGGGTACAGGCCCGACGAGCGGGTTGATCGGCGAACCGTGCACGCCGGGCGGGAAGGCCTCCATGCGCTCGCCGAGATGGTTGGTCAGCGCCACGGTGTGCCCCATCGACCACAGCCCGCTGCCCAGCAGCGAGACGTCCACGACCGACGGTTCGCCGGTGCGCTCGCGCTTCAGCAGCGCGGCGGCGATACCGCCTGCGAGGTTGGTGCCGGAGATGGTGTCGCCGTAGGCGGGCCCGGGCGGTCCGATCATGCCGGGCATGTCGGGCGGGGTGATGGTGCGGGCCGTGCCGGCACGGCACCAGAAGGCCGTCATGTCGTAGCCCCCCTTCACCGCTTCGTCGCCGCGCGGCCCCAACGCGCTGCCCCTTGCATAGATGATGTCGGGGTTGACGGCACGAATGTCGTCGATATCGATACCGAATTTCTTACGGTGTCCCGGCAGGAAGCTGGTGAGGAACACGTCGGCCCGGCGGGCCAGCTCGAGCAGCACATCCCTGCCCTCGGGCACGGACATGTCCAGCCCGATGCTGCGCTTGCCCCGGTTGGCGTGCTCGATGTTGGGGTTCGGGATCGCCTTCGACGCGCAGCAACCCGGTCTGCCTCAGGCCGCGCTGCGGGTCCCCCGTCACCGCATGCTCGACCTTGATCACGTCGGCGCCCCACTCGCCGAGCACCGCACCCGCCGACGGCACGAAGCCGTACATCGCGACCTCGAGGACGCGGATGCCCTCCAGCGGCCTCGCCGGAACTCACGACAGCACCCGCGCGAAGGTCTTGGTCTCGAGGAACTCCTCGAGCCCGGCGGTGCCCATCTCGCGGCCGATGCCGGACTGCTTGTAGCCGCCGAAGGGCTGTCGGGGTTGAAGTAGTTGCCGCCGTTGATCGAGAAGGTGCCGGTGCGGATGCGCCGGGCGACCGCCAGCGCGCGCTCCTCGCTGCCGAACACGGCGCCCGACAGACCGTAGATCGAGTTGTTGGCGATCCGCACCGCGTCGTCGTCGTCGTCGTACGCGATCACCGCGAGCACCGGCCCGAACACCTCTTCCTGGGCGATCTCGCTGTCCGGGTCGCACGTCGGCGAGCAGCGTGGGCGTGTAGAAGTAGCCCGGGTCGACCTTCTCGCCGCCGGTGACGAGGGTGGCGCCGGCGGCCACCGCGCGCTGCACCATGCCGTCGACCTTGTCGCGCTGCTTCTCGCTGATCAGCGGACCCATGTAAACGGACGGGTCGACTGGATTTCCGAAGCGCACGTGCCCGAAGTTGTTCTTGATCAGCTCGACGATCTCGTCCTTGTGCGTCTCCGGCACGAGCAGTCGCGACGTGAGCGCGCAGCCCTGGCCGGCGTGCGTCACCATGCTGAACGCCGAGAACAGCGCGGCCATGCTGAAGTCGGCGTCGTCGAGCACGATCGCGGCCGATTTCCCGCCGAGTTCGAGGAACACCTTCTTGAGCGTCTCGCTGGCGGCGGCCATGATCCGGCGGCCGGTCGGGCGTGGATCCGGTGAAGGTGACCATGTCGACGTCCGGGCTGGTGGTCAGCACCGCGCCCACCTCGGGATCGGCGCCGGATAGCACGTTGACGACGCCGGCCGGGATGTCGGTGTGCTCGGCGATCAGCTCACCGAGCGCGCAGGGTGATCAGCGGGGTGTCCGGGCGCCGACTTGAGCACCACGGTGCAGCCGGCGGCCAGCGCGGGCGCCAGCTTCGCCAGCGCCAGCTGGTTGGGGTAGTTGTAGGCGATGATCGCGGCGACGACGCCGCGCGGCTTCCTTCTCCACCCACCGGTGGTGCTGCATGCCGCGGCTCTCGATGTTGCCGAGGTCCTCGGTCATCGGATAGGTCTTCAGCAGATCCGCGTAGTAGCGCACGATCCCGATCGGCTGGTCCAGCTGCGCGCCCTGGCACAGCGACTCGGTGGCGCCGACCTCCGCGATGGTGAGGGCGGCGAGTTCGTCGCGGTGCTCGACGAGCGTGCTGTGCAGCTGTTCGAGGCAGCGCACCCGCAGCTCGACGTCGGTCGCCCAGCCGGACTCGTCGAAGGCCCGCCGGGCCGCGGCGACCGCGGCCTGGGCATCGGCCACCGTGGCGTCCGGCGCGTGGCCGAGCACCTCGCCGGTGGCCGGGTTGAGGGAGGGAAACGTCCGCTCGGTCTCGACCAGCCGCCCGTCGATCAGCAGTCTCCGATCGGCCCTGGGTTCGGGACGTCCCGGCACCGTGGGGGGCGGCGGAGCCGGCCCCGGGGACGTCTTCCGAGATGGTCGGCGTTTCCTGCATCATCCTCCTAGCGGCACATGTGATGGAAATTTCATTCTCATCGAGGGCGAATCATACATTCACCCAATGAGAACTCAAGATTGGGTAGACCGGCTAGTCATAGGCTTTCGGGGCCGGGTGAGCAGCATAGGACGCGCTTGACCGCGACGTTTCGAATCTTGCAGAATCGCCATCTCCGAGAGTACGGTTCTCATAATCGGAAGGAAGATTCTTGACGTCTGCGACGACCGTGATCGACTCGGCCGCCTCCTCGAGCGCCGCCGGGCACGCCCCAGCTGAGGCCACCGCGGCGGGGTTCCCCGCGTGAAGAATGCTGTGGTCACCGGCGGCGGGTCGGGTATCGGCGCCGCCATCGTCGCCCGCTTGCGGGCCGACGGCCATCATGTCGCGATCCTCGACCTGAACCCCGGCGACGACGAGTTCGCCTTCGCCGCCGACGTCACCGACCGCGGTCAGGTCGACGACGCCCTGGCGGCGGTGCGCGCCAAGCTCGGCCCGATCTCGATCCTGGTCAACGGCGCCGGCCTGGACAGCTTCAAGAAGTTCCACGACGTCACCTTCGAGCGCTGGCAGCGCGTCATCGACGTCAACCTCAACGGCGTCTTCCACTGCGTCCAGGCCGTGCTGCCCGACATGATCGAGGCCGGCTGGGGTCGCATCGTCAACATCTCGTCCTCGAGCACTCATTCGGGCGCGCCGTACATGGCGCCCTATGTCGCGGCCAAATCGGCGGTCAACGGGCTGACGAAGACGCTGGCGCTCGAGTACGGCCCGGCCGGGATCACGGTCAACGCCGTGCCGCCGGGTTTCATCGACACCCCGATGATGCGGGCGGCTGCCGAGAGGGGCTTCCTCGGCGACCTCGACCAGACCATCGCGGCCACGCCGGTACGGCGGATGGGCCGCCCCGAGGACATCGCCGCGGCGTGCGCCTTCCTCATCTCCGAGGAGGCCGGCTACATCACCGGCCAGATCCTGGGCGTCAACGGCGGCCGGAACACCTGAGCCGCCCCGGCCGGACATCGACCAAGAAACGAAAGGACACCACTGTGGGACGCGTTGAGGGCAAGGTCGCTTTCATCACCGGTGCAGCGCGCGGTCAGGGCCGCAGCCACGCCATCCGGCTGGCCGAGGAAGGCGCCGACATCATCGCCGTCGACATCTGCGCCGACATCGACACCGTCGGGTACCCCCTGGCCAGGCCGGAGGATCTCGAGGAGACCGCCCAGTACGTCGAGAAGGCGGGCCGCAAGGCGCGTCATCGCCCAGGCCGACGTGCGTGACGCGGCCGCGCTCAAGACGGCGCTGGACAACGGGGTCGCCGAACTGGGCCACCTCGACATCGTCGTCGCCCAGGCCGGCATCGCCGCCATGAAGGGCGCCCCGCCGATGCAGGCGTGGACCGACGGCATCAACACCAACTTCGTCGGCACCATCAACGCCATCCAGGTGGCGCTCCCACACCTGAAGGAGGGCGCCTCGATCATCGCGACGGCCTCCGCCGCCGCGCTGATGGACGCCTCGAAGAAGGACCGTCCCGGCGCCGATCCCGGCGGGATGGGTTACATGACCTCCAAGCGCCTCATCTCGCAGTACGTGCACGACCTGGCGACCGAACTGGCGGTCCGCAGCATCCGTGCGAATGTGATCCACCCGACCAACTGCAACACCGACATGCTGCAGAGCGAGCCGATGTACCGCTCGTTCCGCCCCGACCTCGAGAAGCCGACCCGCGCGGATGCCGAACTGGCATTCGGGGTCCAGCAGGCCATGCCGGTGCCGTACATCGAGCCCGAGGACATCACCAACGCCGTGCTGTGGCTGGCCTCCGACGAGTCGCGATTCGTCACCGGCATGCAACTGCGCGTGGACGCGGGCGGTTACCTCAAGTGGTACGACTACCACGTCTGATTCCGTTGCGCAGCAACATGGTTCAGCCGACTGGAGGAAAGCAGTGAAGGTCTCAGTTGACGGCACGCGCTGCCAGGGTCACACGTTGTGCTCGATGATCGCTCCCGACTCCTTCGAACTCGACGACGTCGACGGCCACGCGTCGCCGGTCAACGAGGAGGTTCCCGGCGATCAGGAGGAGCAGGTGGCTGAGGCCGCGCACTCCTGCCCCGAACAGGCGATCGTCATCGAATGACCGCCGTTCCCCAGGGTCCGCAGGTCCCGCTCCAGGTAGAGGAGACGACCACGTGAGCATCGAGGATGCTGTCACGACCGGCGACGACCGCAAGAAGAACACGTACCACTTCGACCGGCACACGCCGGAGTACCGCCTGCAGTTCCAGAAGATCACCGAGGAGATGCAGGCCAAGTGCCCGATGGCGTGGACCGACACGTACGACGGGCACTGGGTGGCCGCCGACAGCAGGCACGTGTTCGAACTGGCTCGCTGCCCCGTGGTGTCCAATCACCACGACATCACCGGTGAAACCCCGTTCAAGGGCATCACGATCCCGAAGGCCAGTCGCGCCACCGTCGTTCGCGGCGGCATCCTCGAGATGGACGAGCCGGAGCACAGCTCCTACCGCGGTGCGCTGAACCCGTACCTGTCCCCCGCCGCGATCAAGCGCTGGGAGCCGTTCGTCGACGAGATCACCCGCGCCGCGCTCGACGAGCACATCGCGTCGGGCCGCATCGACTTCGTCGAGCACCTCGCCAACGTGGTGCCCGCGGTGTTCACGCTGGCGATGATGGGCATCGAGCTGAAGAAGTGGAACGTCTACAGCGAGCCCACCCACGCGTCGGTGTACACCCCCGAGCACTCCCCGGAGCGCGAGAAGATCAACGAGCAGCACCGGGAGATGGGCATCGACCTCATCACCAACATGATGGAGATCCGCGATAACCCGCGGCCGGGCCTGGTGAACGCTCTGATGCAGTTGCGCATCGACGGCGAACCGGCACCGGACATGGAGATCCTCGGGAATCTCGGACTCATCATCGGTGGCGGGTTCGACACCACAACCGCGCTCACCGCGCACGCCCTGGAATGGCTCGGTGAGCATCCCGACGAACGCGAGCGCCTGTCCCGCGAACGCACGAAGCTGCTGCATCCCGCCACCGAGGAGTTCCTGCGCTTCTTCACTCCCGCGCCCGGCGACGGCCGTACGTTCGCCGACGACGTGGAGGTCGAGGGCCAGCAGTTCAAGAAGTACGAGCGACTCTGGTTGTCCTGGGCGATGGCCAACCGGGACCCGTCGGTGTTCGACAAACCGAACGAGATCATGCTCGACCGGAAGGGGAACCGGCACTTCAGTTTCGGTATCGGCGTGCACCGCTGTGTCGGCTCGAACGTGGCACGAACGGTGTTCAAGTCGATGCTGACCGCGGTGCTCGACCGGATGCCCGACTACGTGTGCGATCCCGAGGGCGCCGTGCACTACGACACCATCGGCGTCATCCAGGGCATGCGCAACCTGCCCGCGACCTTCACCCCCTCCGAGCCGCTGGGACCCGGCCTGGACGAGACCATCGACAAGCTGCAGCGGATCTGCAACGAGCAGGAGCTCGCCCGGCCCATCACCGAGCGCAAGGAACCGGCGGTAATCGACTGATCCCGGCACCGAGGTTCGCGGCGGGATGGTTCTATTGGCCGGGGGACGAAACGGGAGGGAGAAGCAGTGAAGCTCGTCAGGTCCGGCATCTCAACCGCCGCTGCGGCGTTCGCCGTCGCCGTGTTCACCGTGACCGCGATGGTGACTGCCCCACCCGCATCCGCGATGCGCCTGGGCAACTACGACCTGCTCACCAACCGCTACGACCGGGCGTCGTGGCTCTGGTACGTCTCGTTCTGCGTTCCGGAGAAGAACGCCGACTGCGCCAAGGTCAGCGGCCGGCCGCGGTTGAAGTTCTACGAGTACTACGAGAACAAGGCCTATCGCAAGGACGGTCGCTGGACGTTGGTCGTCGACGTCCCGGACGGTCTGCGCTGCCCCGGATACAATCTCCCGACCCGCGAGACCTACGTCTGGGACGACGTCACCCTCGCCGGCACGATCGACTCGCGCTATGACGTCGGCTGCTTCAACGGCCCGCCCGGGACCCAGTTCTGGACATTCGCGCTGAAGCGCCTGTAGCCGCACCGCGCCCGTCACAGGGCGGTCGTCGCGCTGTAACGACCAGAACCCTGTGAACGACATGCTGTTAGCCTGGAAAGAAACCAGGCAATAACCTGTCGGAACGGGGAAGAAGCAGATCATGAAGCGTGCAACAGTGCTGGCCGCTATCGGTGGTGGACTGGCGGTTTCCGCCCTGAGCCTCTCGGCCGGTGTGGCGTCTGCCCAGCAGGACCTGAGCCCGATCGTCAACACCACCTGCAGCTACGACCAGGTCGTCGCGGCGTTGAACGATCAGGAGCCCGCACTGGCCGACCAGTTGGAGACGCAGCCCTCGAGCCAGGCCATCCTGCGTAGCTTCTTGGCCTCACCACCCGCGCAGCGGCAGACGACGGCCACCCAGTTGGCGAGCTACCCGGGCGCGCAGTCGGTCATCGGGCCGCTGCTCGGCATCGCGGGTTCCTGCAACAACTACTGATGTGACGGCGTCGGGGCCGGTCGCGATGAGCGGCCGGCCCCGACGTCGTTCTCAGCCGCGGGGCAGTCCGAGCACCTGCGTGGCGATGATGTTGCGCTGGATCTCCGACGTGCCGCCCGCGATCGTCCCCGAGAAGCTGCGGGAGAATCGCTCGAACCAGCTCGCGAAGTAGTGGTCGAGGTTCATGTGCTCGTAGCGGCCGGTGGTCGACGGGATGCACCAGGCCGTCGGCGCCCGCTGCGGTCAGCGCGGTGTCCGCGGCGCGCATCTCGGCCTCCGAACCGAACAGCTTGAGCACCGACACCGACGCGGTGTCCGACCTCACCACGGGCGGCGCGGGCCAGACCGGCCGAGCCCATCGCCCGCAGCGCCTGATAGTCCATGATCATCGACGCATACTGGTCGCGCTCGATCTCGGTGTGCGGTTCGAAGTCGGCGATCATGTTGTCGATCCGGTCGGCGAAGCCCAGCCACATCATGGTGCGCTCGTGGCCGAGTGAACCGTTGGCCACCTTCCAGCCGCCGTTCAGCGGTCCGACGAGGTTCTCGGCGGGCACCCGCACGTCGGTGAAGAAGACCTCGTTGAAGTCCTTGTTCTCCTCCCCGCACAGGTCGGCGAACGGCCGGCAGACGACACCGGGCAGGTCGGTCGGGATGATCAGCACGCTGATGCCCTTGTGCTTGGGCGCGTCGGGGTCGGTGCGGACGAAGGTCAGCAGGAAGTCGGCGTCGTGGGCGCCGGAGGTCCACACCTTCTGGCCGTTGACCACGAAGTCGTCGCCGTCGCGCACGGCCCGGGTGCGCAGCGACGCCAGGTCCGAGCCCGCGCTCGGCTCGCTCATCCCCAGCGACGCGGTGATCTCGCCTTTGAGCACCGGCACCGCCCACCGCTGCTTGTGTTCGTCGGACCCGAACGAGATCAACGACGCCGCAACGATGTTCACGCCCTGCGGGTTGAAGCTGTGGTAGATGCGGCGCCGGCAGAGCTCGTCGAGATGGACGAAGGTCTGCAGCACCGACGCATTGCGGCCGCCGAACTCCGGCGGCTGTGCGGGCAGCAGCCATCCGTTGTCGAACAGCAACCGCTGCCAGTCGCGGGCCCACTGCGGCATGTGCGACACCGAGCGCGGCCGCTCGAGCGTGTCGGCCTCGTCGGGCAGGTGCTCGTCGAGGAAGGCGGAGAACTCGGCCCGGAACTCCTCGACATCGGAATCGAAGGTCAGCTGCATCTAGAAACCCCTGTACTCCTCGGCGATCCGGGCCCGGTGCTCGGCGGCGCCGCCGAGCAGGAGCTCACCGGCCTTCGCCCGCTTCAGCGCGAACTGCAGGTCGTTCTCCCAGGTGAAGCCCATGGCGCCGAACAGTTGCAGGCCGTGCCGGAACACGATGGACTGACACTCACCCGCTGACGGCCTTGGCCATCGCCGCCGCCATCCGGCGGCGCGGGTCGTCGGCCGCGATGGTCAGCGCGGCGAAATACGACAGGGCCCGGGCCCGTTCGATGGCGACGTGCATGTCGACCGCCTTGTGCTGCACGGCCTGGAACGAACCGATGGGCACCCCGAACTGGTGACGCTGCTTGGCGTGGTCGAGCGCCAGGTCCAGGATCCGCTGGCAGGCGCCGACCATCGTGATCGCCATGCCGGTCAGCGCGAGGTGGTGCGCCTTCTCCGCATCGACGTGCACCCGGGCGGCATCGGAGACCCGCACTCCGGGGAACGACACCTCGGCCACGTGCAGCACCGGATCGAACACCGGGCTGCGGCGCGACGACACCTCCGCGGCGTCGACGAGGAAGACCCCGGCCTCGGTGACGACGGCCAGCCGGTCGGCCCGGTCACCGTCGACGACGTTGCGCGCAATGCCGTCGAGCACCCAGCCCTCGGCGTCGCGGTGGGCGCTCACTCCGGAGTACACCGCTGCGCCCGCCTGCTGCGGGTCGTACCGGTCGGCCGCCAGAGGCGCGTACTGCGTCAGCGTCGCGAGGAAGGGTGTCGGGTCGGTGGCCCGGCCCAGCTCCTCGCAGACGATGGCGAGCTCGACGGTGTTCTCCTGGTCCGTCAGCTCGGTCCAGCCGGCGTCGACGTACAGCTTCCACAGCGGGGTCGGGTCACCCTCGGGTGAGTCAGGGTCTTCGGCCACGTTGCGGACCAGCGAGGGTGGGCACTGTTTGGTCACCGCGTCGCGCACGGTCTCCTGCCACAGCCGCTGATCGGCATCGAACTCGAGTAGCATCCGGCGCCTCCTGGTGCGATGTCACGACCCTAGGAGAATAGCATTCTCGCATCATGTCGCCCCGTTCTCCCGTAACGGTCATGCAGGTTACCTAAGCAGTCTGCTGGGCGACTGACCAGCAGGCACGCTCACCTGCACAGATGCGGGTACTCGGCAAGAGAACAGAATTCTTGCCTTTGAAGAACTAGGATTTACACTGGGGGCAGGTCCGGCTCCGCCGCGCGTCGTCTTCGACGGTGCGCAGCCCGCGCGAACCGGACGAACACGGAGGTCAGCCTTGGTCATGGAGCACCCCGACGGGACGCGTACACCCGTCATCGATGCGAGCGTGCACATCTTCTGCAAGTCGAACAAGGACCTGCGGCAGAACTTCCTGCGGGAGCCGTTCCGCAGCCGGGGTTTTCCCGACTACGAGATGGACTGGTACGGCGCGCCCGGTGGCGAGTACGCCAAGGGCACCACGGGTCCCGACAAGCAGTACCCCGGCTCGGATCCGGACGATCGTCGCGCGAGCACCTGTTCGACGAGCGCGGCGTGGACGTGGCGATCCTGCACCCGATGCGCCGCGGCATCATGCCGGACCGGCACCTCGGGTCCGCGCTCGCCGCCGGGCACAACGAGATGATGGTGACGCGCTGGCTGGACGACAGCGCACACGGCGAGCGATTCCGCGGCACCATCCGCGTCAATCCCGACGACATCACCGGTGCGCTGCGCGAGATCGCCAAGTACAAGGACCACCCACGGGTGGTGCAGATCGGCGTGCCGCTGCAGTCGCGCGAGTTGTACGGCAAGCCGCAGTTCTGGCCGCTGTGGGAGGCGGCCGTCGACGCCGGACTGCCGGTGGCCGTGCACTTCGAGGTCGGCTCGGGGGTGATGCTGCCGCCGACCCCGAACGGCATCACCCGGACCTACGAGCAGTTCGTCGGCTTCACGGCGATGAACTTCCTCTACCACCTGATGAACATGATCGCCGAGGGGGTGTTCGAGCGCATGCCCGCGCTGAAGTTCGTCTGGGCGGACGGCGCCGCGGACATGCTGACGCCGTTCATGTGGCGGATGGACTGCTTCGGCAGGCCGCACCTCGAGCAGACGCCGTGGGCGCCGAGGATGCCGAGCGACTATCTGCCCGGCCACATCTACTTCATCCAGGGCGCCTCGACGGCCCGGGCGACGTCGGCTTCGCCGGTGAGTGGGCGGGCTTCACCGGCAAGGACGACATGGTGATGTACGGGTCGAGCTACCCGCACTGGCAGCTCAACGATCTGTCGGTGCCCAGCTCCTACAGCGCCGAGCAGCGCGACAAGTTGTGCTGGCGCAACGCCGCGCGAGCTGTACGGCATCGAAATTCCTGTCATCGCATCCGCAATTGCTGCACAGTAGAGGTAGAAGAGGAGCGATCATGACAACGATCCCGTCCGTCACAGCCAATCCGAGGATTCCCGCTGCCGAACGCATCGCGGTCCGGTGCGTCGACTCCGACGTCCATCCCGCGCCCCGTACCGGCGAACTGGGTCAGTACATCCCCGAGCCGTGGCGCAGCCGCTACTTCGGCAGCCACAAGGTCGGCGACCAGATCTACTACGACGCCCCCGACTACGCGCACTCCTACGCGATGCGCGTCGACGCCTTCCCCGCCGACGGCGAATTCCCCTGCAGCGATCCGGATCTGGCGTTCAAGCAGCTGATCATGGAGGCCGGCGCGGACATCGCGATCCTGGAGCCCGCCGCCTATCCGGCGCGGATCCCCGAGGCGAACCACGCCATGAACTGCGCGCTCAACGACTGGCAGGACAACCACTGGCTCGACAGCCACAACAACTGGCACGAACGCTGGCGCGGGTCGATCTGCCTGGCCATCGAGGAGCCCGAGCGCAGCGTCGAGGAGATCGAGCGCTGGGCCGGCCATCCCTTACATGGCGCAGATCCTGATCAAGGCCGAGCCGCGGCCGTCATGGGGCAACCCGAAGTACGACCCGATCTGGGCCGCCGCCACCAAACACGACATCACCGTGAGCTGCCACCTGTCGCGCAGCCACTACGACGAGCTGCCGATGCCGCCGGTCGGACTTCCCAGCTACAACCACGACTTCATGGTCACCTACTCGCTGCTGGCGGCGAACCAGGTGATGAGCCTGATCTTCGACGGCACCTTCGACCGGCACCCCAACCTGCGGATCGTCTTCGTCGAGCACGCGTTCACCTGGATCCTGCCGCTGATGTGGCGGATGGACGCGATCTACGAGGCCCGCAAGTCCTGGATGGACATCAAGCGCAAGCCGAGCGAGTACGTCAAGGACCACATCAAGTTCACCACCCAGCCGCTGGACTACCCCGAGGACAAGACGGAACTGACCCGGGCCTTCGAGTGGATGGAGTGCGAGAAGATCCTGCTGTTCTCCAGTGACTACCCGCACTGGACGTTCGACGACCCGCGCTGGCTGGTCAAGCACCTGCCCGAGCACGCCCGCGAGGCCATCATGTTCCGCAACGGCATCGCGACATACCACCTGCCCGAGACCGTGCCGGCGCTCGAGGGCCAGGTCCGGGTCTTCTGACCTATGACCGAGCAGAGCGAGGCGACCCGGCCGCCGGCGGGGCGCGAACCCCGGCTCGCGCAGGGGCGTGAACACGTCGTCGCCACCGTCGACGAGATCCCGCCGGGCACACACAAACTGGTGCCCATCGGCACGGCACGGTGTCGGCGTCTACAACGTCAACGGCACCTTCTACGCCATCGCGAACTACTGCCCGCACGAGGGCGGTCCGCTGTGTTCGGGGCGTGCGCGCGGCCTCAACGTCGTCGACGACAGCGTCCCCGGTGACGCGGTGATGGTGCGCGACAAGGAGTACATCTTCTGCCCCTGGCACCAGTGGGGTTTCGAGCTCGCCACCGGTACCACCGCGGTCAAGCCGGAGTGGAGCATCCGCACCTACCCGGTCCGGGTCGTCGGCAACGACGTGCTCGTCCAGGCCTGACGCGACCTCGCAGCCCAGAAAATCGGAGACAAGTTGCCCAACAAGAAGATCGAGATCAACGGCGGCAACGTCGTGTACGAAATCCTGGGCAAGGAGGGCGAATTCATCGTCCTGACCCCGGGCGGCCGGTTCAGCAAGGACATTCCCGGCCTGCAAGCCGCTGGCCAAGAAGCTCGTCGAGGGCGGCTACCGGGTGCTGCTGTGGGACCGGCCGAACTGCGGCAAGTCCGATGTGCAGTTCTACGGCCAGAGCGAATCCCACATGCGGGCCGAGACACTCTGCGAGCGCTGATCACCGAGCTGGACATCGGGCCGTGCATCCTCGCCGGCGGTTCCGGCGGCGCCACGCGACTCGATGCTGACCACGATGCTCTACCCCGAGCTGGTGAAGAAGCTGGTGGTGTGGAACATCGTCGGCGGCGTCTACGGCTCCTTCGTGCTCGGCGTCCTACTACATCGTGCCGAGCATCCTGGCCGTGCGCGGCACGCGGAATGAAGGGCGTCGCTGCGGTGTCGCGAGTGGCGGGAACGCATCGCGGAGAACCCCGACAACCGCGAGCGCCTGCTCGCACTCGACGCCGACGAGTTCCTGAAGCTGATGCTGCGCTGGCTCAACGCCTTCGTGCCCAAGCCCGGCCAGACGATCCCCGGCGTCGAGGACGAGATGTTCGACAACATCACGGTGCCGACGCTGATCATCCGCGGCGGCGAGAACGACCTCGACCACCCCAAGCGGACCTCACTGG
>CAWCMF010000020.1:0-43416 GCA_963796545.1 uncultured Actinomycetota bacterium
ACAGCGGCGCGGCAACCACGAGGTGATGATCCGCGGCACGTTCGCCAACATCAGGCTGAAGAACCAACTGCTCGACGACGTCTCGGGTGGCTACACGCGGGACTTCACCCAGGATGACGCACCGCAGGCGTTCATCTACGACGCCGCACAGAACTACGCCGAGAAGGACATTCCGCTCGTCGTGTTGGGCGGTAAGGAGTACGGCTCCGGGTCGTCCCGGGACTGGGCAGCCAAGGGCACCAGCCTGCTGGGTGTGCGGGCGGTGATCACCGAGTCGTTCGAGCGCATCCACCGCTCCAACCTGATCGGCATGGGCGTCATCCCGCTGCAGTTCCCCGAAGGGGAGTCGGCGGCGTCGTTGAAGCTCGACGGCACGGAGACGTTCGACATCGCCGGCATCGAGGAGCTCAATGACGGCAAGACGCCGAAGACGGTGAAGGTGACCGCCACCAAGAACGACGATTCGAAGGTCGAGTTCGACGCGGTGGTCCGGATCGACACCCCTGGCGAGGCGGACTACTACCGCAACGGCGGAATCCTGCAGTACGTACTGCGCAACATGCTCAAGGCTTGATGATCGGCACAGGGCTCGATCCATGCCACGGGTGACCGAGGATCACCTGGCCGCGCGCCGTCGCCAGATCCTGGACGGAGCGCGGCGGTGCTTCGCCGAATACGGCTACGACCGGGCGACGGTTCGACGCCTGGAGCAGACCATCGGACTCTCGCGCGGCGCGATCTTCCACCACTTCCGCGACAAGGACACGCTGTTCTTCGAACTGGCGCGTGAGGACGCGGAGCGGATGGCGGAGGTTGCGGCGCGCGAGGGTCTGATCCAGGTGATGCGCGACATGCTGGCCGCGCCCGAGCAGTTCGACTGGTTGGCCACCCGTCTGGAGATCGCCCGAAAGCTGCGCAATGACCCGGCATTCAGCCGGGGCTGGGCGGATCGATCAGCGGAGCTGTCGGCGGCGACCGCCGAGCGACTGCGCCGTCAGAAGCAGGCCGGCCGACTCCGCGACGACGTCCCGGGCGAGGTGCTGCGCACCTATCTGGAGTTGGTGCTCGACGGCCTGGTTGCGCGCCTGGCCTCCGGAGACGACCCCGAAAGGCTCAGTGCCGTACTGGACCTCGTGGAGGCCTCGGTTCGCCAGCCGTAGCGTCTGGTCGGACGACGATCAAGCGGCGAGGAAGGTGCCGGGTGAGGAGTTCGACAATCAGACTCAGCGTCTGCCGGTGTGGTTGGGACCACCCCGGCTGCGCATCGTCGCGCCCGACTCGCGCAGCATGGTGTGGATCGAGCCGTACGAGTGACCGGTGGATGCCACCAGCGACCGGATGCTGGCGCCCCGCTCGTATTCGTGGCGAAGCTCATCGATCAACTGGTCTCTCGGCTTGCCGTTGTTCTTCATCGTCGCCGCCTCCCCACTGATGTGCACGGACGTGCGGATGGCATACCCAGCCGGCCAACCGTTGACACTGCAACCGTGGAATCACTCGCGATTTCGGCAGCGCCAGCGGCGGAGGTCAGGCCAGTTCGATGAGGTCGCGGTACTCCGTGGACCAGAAGTCCTCGGTGCCGTCGGGCAGCAGCACGACCCGCTGCGGATCGAGCGCCTCGGCGGCCCCGGGGTCGTGGGTCACCAGCACCACCGCGCCTTGGTAACTACGCAGCGCGTCGAGCACCTGCTCACGCGACGCCGGATCGAGGTTGTTGGTCGGCTCGTCGAGCAACAGCACGTTCGCCGTGGAGGCGACGAGGCCGGCCAGCGCGAGCCGGGTCTTCTCACCACCGGACAGCGTGCCTGCCGGCTGGTCGAGCTGCGGTCCGGTGAACATGAAGGCACCCAGGAGGCTGCGTAGGTCCTGTTCGCCGGTATCAGGCGCAGCGTGGCGGATGTTCTCCCAGACGCTGGCCAACCCGTCGATGGTGTCGTGTTCCTGCGCGAAGTACCCGAGCTTGAGGCCGTGTCCTGGCTCGACCTGGCCGGCGTCGGGCGCCTCGGTGCCAGCCAGGATGCGCAGCAGCGTGGTCTTGCCTGCGCCGTTGAGACCGAGGATGACGACGCGCGAGCCCTTGTCGATCGCCAGGTCGACCCCGGTGAACACCTCCAGCGACCCGTACGTCTTGGTCAGGCCGGAAGCGACCAACGGGGTGCGACCGCACACCGCAGGTGTGGGAAACCTGATCTTGGCGACGCGATCGGCAACCCGCTCGGCGTCCAGTGAAGCCATCATCCTGTCGGCGCGCCGCAACATGTTCTGTGCGGCAACGGCTTTGGTGGCCTTCGCTCCCATCTTGGCGGCCTGGGTGCGCAACGCGGATGCTTTCTTCTCGGCGTTGGCGCGTTCCCTGCGCCTGCGCTGCTCGTCGGTGGCGCGGGCGTCCAGATACCTTTGCCAGCCCATGTTGTAGACGTCGGCCTCACCGCGAACCGCGTCGAGGAACCACACCCTGTTGACGACGTCGGCGAGTAGCTCGACGTTGTGACTGATGACGACCAGACCGCCGGTGTGATTCATCAGGAAAGTCCGCAGCCACCCGATGGAGTCGGCATCGAGGTGGTTCGTCGGCTCGTCGAGTAAGAGCGTGGTGTCCGACCCTGAGCCGGTGTCCGATGCCGCGAACAGAATGCGAGCAAGCTCGACGCGACGGCGCTGACCACCGGACAGGGTCCGCAGCGGCTGCTCGAGGACCCGATCGGGCAGACCGAGGCTGGCACAGATCCGGCCGGCTTCACTCTCGGCGGCATAGCCGCCGAGCGCGGCGAAGCGCTCTTCGAGTACGCCATACCGGCGGACGGCCTTGTCGCGGGCCGCGTCGTCGGCGACCTCGGCCATCAACGCCTGCTGCTTCTCCAGATCGGCGAGCAGGGTATCGAGGCCTCGCGCGGAGAGCACGCGGTCGCGGGCCAGCATGTCGAGATCGCCTTCTTTGGGATCCTGTGGCAGATAACCGATTTCGCCGGCCCGGGTGATCTTGCCCGCATAGGGTTCGCCCTCCCCCGCCAGGATGCGCATCGTCGTCGTCTTGCCCGCGCCGTTTCGGCCAACCAGGCCGATGCGGTCACCCGGTTGGACACGCAGCGCCGAACCTTCGATCGAGAGCAGAGTGCGCGCTCCAGCGCGGACCTCGAGGTCCGTTGCGGTAATCACGCTGGGGCTCCTGATGAAAAGAGGCATGGCGAAACATGCCGTGGCTGGCCTCCCAGGCTAGTGCGCGCGGCCCGCCTCGCGCCAACCGCTACGCGGGTTGCCTATTCGAAGCGAGGTTAGCCTAAGCTCTCATCCGATATCAAGGAGGTGAGAGGCAACAAGTGATCGAATCGTCCATCCCGGCGATCGTGCGGGAGCGCGCAAGCCTGCAACCCCACGATGTCGCGTTCACGTACCTGGACTACGACAACGACGCCGACGGCATCCAATTCAGCCTGACCTGGGCGCAGTTGTACCGGCGCACAGTCAACCTCGCCGACGAACTCAGGGCAGCGGCCGGCTACGGAGACCGGGCGCTGATCCTCGCCCCGCAGGGCATCGAGTACATCGTGGGCTATCTCGGCGCCCTCGAAGCCAACCTGATCGCCGTGCCGCTGTCCGCCCCGATGCACCCCTCCGGGGACGAGCGCGTCTGTGCCGTACTCGCCGACGCGGAGCCGAGTGTGATCTTGACGACGTCGGCGCTGGTCGACGATGTGATGCGCTGCGTGGCCGGACTTCAGTCGCCCCCGGCAGTGATCGAGATCGACAGGATCGATCTGGACGCCCTGCGCCGTCCCGACCGCAGGCGCGAGGAGCGCCCGGACATCGCCTACCTGCAGTACACGTCCGGCTCGACGCGCACCCCGGCCGGCGTGATGGTGTCGTATCGCAATCTGGCCGCCAACTACGAGCAGATGATGGCGAACTTCTTTCCCGACTACGGCAAGGTCGCGCCGCCGGGCACCACCGTGGTGTCGTGGCTGCCCTTCTATCACGACATGGGGTTGCTCCTCGGGATCTGCACCCCGATTCTCGGCGGGTGGAGAACGGTGGTCACCAGCCCGGTGGCATTCCTGGCCCGGCCGGCCCGGTGGATGCAACTGCTCGCGGCGCACGAGCGCAGCCTGAGCGCGGCTCCCAACTTCGCGTTCGACCTCGCCGCGGCGCGTATTTCGGATGCTGACCTGGCCGGCTGCGATCTGAGTGGGGTGCTGGCGATCATGAGCGGCGCCGAACGGGTTCAGCCGTCGACCGTCGACCGATTCACCAAACGGTTCGCCCCGTTCCAGCTGCCCGACAAAGTGATCCGGCCGTCGTACGGATTGGCCGAGGCCACCCTGTATGTCGCGACGCACCCACCCGGCCAAGCGCCCACCGTCGTGAGTTTCGAACCCGAGAAACTGTCCGAGGGCGTCGCCGAGCGTCGCGCCGCAGGCACTCCCCTGGTCAGCTACGGCAGGCCCGCCTCGCCCGCGGTGCGCATCGTCGACCCTGAGTCGCGGCGTGAGGTCGACGGTGGCGAGATCGGCGAGATCTGGACCCACGGGGACAACATCTGCCTCGGGTACTGGAACAAACCTGAGGAGACGGCGCACACCTTCGGCGGCACAATCGACGGAGATCCGGACGAAACCTGGTTACGCACAGGCGATCTGGGATTTCTCTCCGACGGCGAGCTGTTCATCGTCGGCCGCCTCAAGGACCTGCTGATCGTGCGGGGCCGCAATCACTACCCCGATGACATCGAAGCCACCGTGAGTGCCATCTCGGGCGGGCGCACCGCCGCCATCACGGTCGAGCAGCACGGCACCGAGCAGTTGGTGGTCGTCGCCGAAGCCAAGACCGACCGCGACATCACCCGCGACGTCACGGCCGCAATCGCCAACACCCACGGGTTGAGCGTCACCGAATTGGTGCTGGTGGCACGGGGATCGCTGCCGATCACGACGAGCGGCAAGATCCGCCGCCAGAAATGCGTCGAGCAGTACCTCTGCGCCACGCTCGCCCGGCTCGACGCCTGATATCCGATGATCTCCTTCATCATCCCGACGCTCAACGAGCAGGAGACGATCCAGCAGACCCTCGAACGCCTGACTGCGTATTCGGGCGACCACGAGATCATCGTGTCCGACGGCAACAGCACCGACGGCACCGTCGAGATCTGCCGCAGGTTCGCCGACCGGGTCATCCTGCATGACGAGCCACGACGGCAGACCATCGCCGAAGCCCGCAACGTGGGCGCGGCAGCAACCAGCGGTGACTATCTCGTCTTCCTCGACGCCGACGTGCTCGTGCCCGATATCGACGACTTCTTCCGGATCGCGCATGCCGCCTTCGATGCGGACGCCACCGTGGTGGCCCTGACCGGCAAGTATCGCGTTGTGCCCGAAAATAGCACCGCCGCAGACAAATACGTGTTCACGATGCTCGGAGTCCAGTTTCTGCTGCAGAACAACCTGCTGGGTATCGGCGGTGCGGGCGGTGAGTTCCAGATGATCACCGCCGACGCGTTTCGCGCGGTCGGCGGATTCGACGAGCGGCTGCCCGCCGCCGAAGACATGGACCTGTTCCGAAGGCTGTCGCGCATCGGTAGGACCCGATTCGAGAGACGGCTCACCGTGTACCACTCCGGGCGCCGTGCGCACGCCGTGGGCTGGCGAACCCTGCTGTGGCAGTGGTTTTCGAACTCGGTGTCGGTGTTCGTGTTCCGCCGCTCGGTCAGCAAGGAATGGACGGTGGTCCGGTGATCGAGATCGAGCGTCTCAGCAAGTCCTACCAAGACGTGTCGGCGCTGGCCGACGTGAGCTTCACCGTGCCGACAGGCTCGATTCTGGCGCTGCTCGGACACAACGGCGCGGGTAAAACCACGACGGTGCAGATCCTGTCGACCTTGATACCGCCGACCTCCGGCCGCGCTCTGGTCGCAGGGTACGACGTCGTCGAGCAGGCCACCGAGGTGCGCAACAGCATCGGCGTCACCGGCCAAAATGCCTGTCTCGACGAGTTTCTCACCGGCAAGGAGAATCTGACGCTGTTCGGCCGGCTCAGGGGCCTGCGCCGAAAGGAAGCGCAGCGGCGCGCCGACGAGCTGATCGAGCAGTTCGAACTCGGCCATGCCGCGAACAGGCCCGTGCAGACCTACTCCGGGGGCATGCGTCGTCGGGTCGACATCGCCATCGGCCTGGTGCAGCCGCCGAAAGTGTTGTTCCTCGACGAGCCCACCACCGGTCTGGATCCGCGCAGCCGCAGGCAGGTATGGGAGCTGGTGTCCTCACTGGCGGCCCAAGGTGTCACCGTTCTGCTCACGACGCAGTACCTCGAAGAGGCTGACGTACTCAGCGATTCGATCGTGATTCTCAATTCCGGGCGGGTGGTTGCCAGCGGCACCGCTGAGGAGCTCAAGGCGCAGACCGGCGCCACCTACTGCCAGGTGACGCTGGTGCATCCCGCCGACATTCCGCGGGTGAGCGCGGCCCTGTCCGGCATCGACGAGGTCGATGCCGATGAGGAGACGAACACCGTTTCTGTGCGGGCGGTCGACGGGGTTGGCACGCTCGGCGAGGTGGTGCGTCGCACGGAGCAGCTCGGCGTTGAACTGGTCGACATCTCGCTGCGCAAACCGACACTCGACGAGGTGTTCCTGCACCTGACCCCCACGGCACTGACACTGACACCGTGACGCCACTGCCGGCACTGACAGAGCGGATGGTGCAGGTCGCGCTGCGCGACTTCGACCTTGTCCTCGCCGTGCTCGCTCCCGTCGTGACGCTGATCGGCCTCAACTTCGCGCTCCGGCACGTCATCGACACCGGCGACATGAGCTATGTCGACTACCTCTTGCCTGCCATCGTCGTCCAGGCCATGCTGCTCGGTGCGGTCACGACGGCCGACCGGGCCGCGTGGGATCAGGCGTCGGGATTCACGGTTCGGCTACGGACACAACCTATTTCGCTGCTGGCGCCGATGACGGCACGGATGATCTACTGCCTGCTGCGTGGCGTGCTGGCCCTGGCCGCGGCGGTGGTGACGGCGTATCTGTTGGGATTCCGGATCACGGGTGGAGTCGTCGGTGCCGTCGCGTTTCTCGCCGTGCCGTTGCTGTTGACGGTAGCGCTCTCGCTGGGTGCAGACGCGACAGGAACCTGGATCGGCAAGGTAGGTGCGGGTCAAATATTGCTGGTTCCCCAACTGATCCTGGTTCTGGTCTCCACAGGCCTGGCGCCCGCTGATTCGTTCCCCAACTGGGTTCAGCCGTTCGTGCAGCACCAGCCGGTATCTCAGATCACCGACACATTGCGGGATCTGGCCGTCGGACATGCGGCCGTTGAAGAAGTCCTGGTGACGGCGGCCTGGTGCGTCGGCCTCTTCGTCCTCTTCGGGACGATCGCGGTGCGGATGCAGAGGCGGCCGCGGTGAAGACGACAGTCATTCTCGCCGAACGCATGTTGATGCACTGGCGCCGCCACCCGGTGGTGCCGACGCAGTCATTGCTTCTGCCGACGCTGCTGTTGCTGACGTACTACTTGGTGGTCAGCAAGTCGATGATGCGGCTCACCGGGGCCGACAACCTGACCGCGCTGGTGCCGATGTGCACAGTGGCGGGCGCGATGATGGGTGCGATCGGCGCCGGGTTCAATCTGCCGGCCGAGCGCGACAGCGGACTGCTCAGCCGCTTCTGGGTGCAGCCCGTGCAGCGGTACTCGTTTCTGGCGGGCACGCTCGTGGCCGAGGGGGCGAGAACGCTGGGCGCCGGAATCCTCATCGTGGCAGTCGGAATGGTGCTCGGCATGAGGTTCGACGGCAACCCGCTGGCGATCGTTCCGTTCCTCTTCATCCCGGTGCTGGTCGTCATGGTGTTCGCCACCATCGTCATCTCAGTCGCGGTACTGCAGCAGAGCACTGCGTTGCTGACCCTGCTGGGAGGCTCGGCGATCGGTATGGCCTTCTGCACGGGTGGGGTGGCGCCCGTCGAACTCTTCCCCACCTGGCTGCAACCCGTGATCAGATTTCAGCCACTGACCCCGGTCGTGGAATCGATGCGTGCGCTCGCCGAGGGCGACGACGCCGGCCCTGCCTTGCTCATGGGCGGGGCGTGGCTGCTCGCGCTGGTCGCCATTTTCGGTCCGCTCGCAGCACGTGGCTTCTGGAAGGCAGCCCAATCCGGCGGTAACTAGGCGGCATTCAGGAATCGGCGCCGTTTTGTCGGCGTTGGTCGTGGATGCGTTGTTGGCGTGCGTCCGCGCGGGTGATTGTTCGTTTGGGCATGGTCAGGCCGGCGGTGTGTTTGGGTGGTGGGTTCGGGGTGGGGGTGAATTCGGCGGTGGGCGTGCAGAGTTCGGGGAAGAGCAGTCTGCTGCCGGGATG
This sequence comes from uncultured Actinomycetota bacterium, assembly GCA_963796545.1. Lineage (GTDB taxonomy): Bacteria > Actinomycetota > Actinomycetes > Mycobacteriales > Mycobacteriaceae > Mycobacterium. Next base: position 8,344 of record CAWCMF010000020.1, read on the forward strand.
AGTGGTGGTGGTGTTGCCGTCTGGGTCGGTCCAGACGATGGCTGCGTCGGGGAACTGTTGATTCGTCCAGCCGGGCCAGAATGTCTTGAGCAGGTGGTGTTCTCGGCATAGGCAGGCCAGGTTCGATGCGCAGGTGGGCCCGTAGGGGTAGGGGATGGTGTGGTCGATGTCGGCGATGGTGGCCGGTCGTGTGCAGCCGGGAAATCGGCAGGTTTGATCGCGGCAGCGGACGAACTCGGCGAGTTTTCGGGAGGGCCGGTAGTGCGCTTCGGGCGGCGCTTGGCCAGGGTGGATGAGCGGGCGGATGGTGGCGTGCATGGCGGCCTGCGCGGCGACCGGTGCCGGTAGGACTGCGCCGCCGAGGATGACTGCGGGGCCGGTTGGGCAGAGTTGTCCGGGTCCGTGTTCGAGGGCGGCGGTCAACCCGGCCAGGGTGTAGGTGTACCAGGGTTTGGGCAGCAGCGGCGGGTTCTCACCGACCAGTGCGCGGCGCTGGTCGGTGAGGCTGCCGGTCGTGGCGGGTGCGGGCTGGGGCTTGGGGTGTGCTTCAGTTGGCGTGCCACTTGTTTCGGGTCCCACATGGGCAGCGGCGGCTGACCCGGAGCCGCGGTGCGAACCGTCCACATCACGAGGACCCTCGGAATCGGTAGCGCCGTCAGCCGCGTCCGCGTCACGCGAGGCCCTCGGAATCGAGGCGATGCCACCATCGTCCGCGTCGCGAGGCGCCTCGGGATCACGGGGTCGGTCCGCGTTGTCGGTGTCGAGGGTGTCCTGGCGGGCGACGACGTGGACGACCACGCCGCCGGCGGGGGGGTTGGTGGCGGCGTCGCAGTGGTCGTTCTCGCACAGGCACGGGAGCCGGTCCCAGCCGAATCCCATCGCTCCGACCGCGGCCGCGCGGCGCTGGTCCAGGTCGCGGGGATCGCGGGCGCACACGGTGCGCGCCAGCGCGTCGAGGCGCTGGTCGAACGCCGCACCGTCGGGAGCGGACACTGTCGCGGTCACATACGCGGTGCCGGTGGCCTGCTCGGTCGCCACCTCGACGTAGGCGCTGCGGCTGCTGGATTCGGTGCGCCGCACCGCATACGGGTCATGGCGCAGCACCAGGGTGTCGACGTCGCGTTCGGCTTGATCGACTGATCTGGCACCCCAGGTACGCAGCTCGTCGGCCAGTTCGGCATCGACCCTGCCTAACGCGTCGGGGTCTTTGACCAACATGGTGCGGCCACAGATCAGGTGGACCAGGCGGTAGGCGATGAGGCCGTCGGCGAAGACCGCAGCCACCTTGGGCAGCCGTTCCCGCAGCGCGACCGCATCCATCAGCAGCCCGCTGACCACCCCACTGGTCACGGCATGGGCGGCGCCGATCTGTGCGCATACCGCACCCCAGTTGTCGACGCGCCACTGCTCACGGTTGGCCGATCCCGATGCCGCATAGGCGGCGGCGAGCATGTCGGCCATGTACCCCAATCGTGCCGAGCACGCGGCGTTCTCCAGCCGTGCGCACGCCCGGACCCCGGATCCCGGGGTTCGCGCCGCGGCGACAGCGGCCAGAATGTCATCGAACACAGTTTCGAATCTATTCGAGCAACGCCGGCACCGCCACGCCCACCACGGCCGCGCTCCGATTCTGTGGACCAATCCCGCACTGGGGATAACCCACCCGCACCACCCAAGAATGTCACAGCCGAATGCTATTGACGCCCAACAGCTAGCGGTCTTCCCACGCGTCGGAGACCCTGCTCGCGGCATGCGTCGCCGCCGCGAAATTGCAGTAATCCCAGGCGTGGTCGTCGTCGGCCACATCGTCTTTCGGGATCACGCGCGCGGGTGACGGACGACGGTCCCCACGCACCGTCCTGGCCTTGCGCTTCGCCGGCCCCTTGGATGGCCACCAGTTCGCGTTGCCGATCAGCACACATGCGGCAGGCACGGTGACCGTCCGAACGATGAAGGTGTCCAACAGAAGGCCGACGCCGATGACGAAGCCCATCTGGACGATCGTGCTGATGCTGCTCACCGTCAACGCGAGCATGGACGCCGCAAAGATCAGTCCGGCCGAGGTGATCACGCCGCCCGTCGCGCTCACCGTGCGGATCACTCCTGTGCGGATGCCTCTCGTCACCGATTCGTCGCGAATGCGTGAGATCAGCAGCAGGTTGTAGTCGGCGCCGACCGCCACCAGCACCAGGAAAGCCAGGCCGGGCACACTCCAGTGCAGCTCCTCATCGAGGATGAATTGAAAGAGGATGACCCCGATGCCGAGCGCGGAGACGTAAGAAAGGATCACCGTCGCCACCAGGTAGAGCGGCGCGACAATCGCTCGCAACAGCAGCGCCAGGATGACGAACACCACGGCCAGAGTGGCGATCATGATGAACCTGCTGTCCCCGCTGTAGTAACGCCGGGTGTCGCCGTTCGCAGCGGAGAATCCCACCATCGAGATCTCTGCGTTCGCCAAAGTGGTGTTCGGGCGGGCACTTTCGGCGGCCGCGATGATGTCGGTGACCTGATCCATCGCATCCCGTCCGAACGGGTTCAGCGCGGTCTGCACGAGGTACCGCACCGTGTGGCCGTCCTCGGACACGAACAGCTTGGCTGCTTTCTCAAACTCCGCCTGGGTCAGCACCTCTGGCGGGATGTAGAAGCCGGACATCGGCGGATCGGCCGCGCCGGACTTCATGGCGAGCAGGAACGACGATGCTTGATCCAGACCGCCACCGAGTTGACGGGTCTGATCCACGAGCAACTGCACACCCTCGGCGAGCTTGCGGCTCGAGTCGGCGAGCGTGTTGGCCCCGTCCAGCATGTTGTTCAATTGCTTCTGCACTCCGCCCGGCTCCCCGATGCCCAGATCGCGGGCCGCCGATGTTGCCGCGGTGAGGTTCTCGCTGATGCCGCGCAGCGCCTCGGACACCGAGTCCGTGCCGGTGGTGCTCTGCAACTGGCGGGACAGCTCGGCGATCCGCTCGAGCGCGACGTCGTCCCGGGACGCGGCGATCCGCTGCAACTCCGCGCGCGCCGTGACGCACGCCGGATCCACGTTGCACGTCAGGCTGCTGTTCAGGCCGTTCACGACGGGGGTGGCCCAGACGTAGAAGTCGGTGACGCGCGTGATGTTCTCGCTGAGGGAGCCGCCGAGTGAGCGCATGTTGTCCACCAGGGTGGCCGTCTTGTCGATCTCGTCGAGCGTCTTCGTTTCGCCGTAGCGCGAGGACATGTCGTCGAGAGCGCCCGCGAGCCCACGCACGCTGCCCAGTGCACCCACTACGCCGTTGCGGATCTCGTTCAGCACGTCGGCCAGTTGGCCCGCGCCGTCGGTGAGGGTGGTGAGATTGCTGTTGTTGTCTGTGATCACCGTCGATGCTTCGCGCAGTTTCCCACCGACCTCGCCGGCCTGGTAGGTGGCGCGGGCCTGCTCCAGCGTCTCACCTGACGGGCGGGTGATTCCCCGCACCAAGTCGATGTCGGGCAGCTGCGCCACGCGGCCCGCCATCTGCTCCATGTCTGCGAGCGCTTTCGGGGTCCGCAGATCCTGGTCGGGTGCGTGAACGAGGATGAACTGCTGCAGCGTGGTGCTGATCGGGAAGTGGCTGTTCATCGCTTCGTAGCCGAGGTTGCTCTCGGCGTCGGCCGGTAGTGACTGGCGATCATCGAAGTTGTATTTCACGAAGCCGGCACAGGAGGCCAGCGCCCCCAACACGAGCAGACTCGCCGTCAGGTGGGCTACGGGCTTGCGCACGATGTTCACGCCGGAACGGCGCCAGAACTGGCGGGTGTGTTTCTCTTTCCTTGGCTTGATCCAACCGCGGCGCCCCGCAAGGACGATGAAGGCGGGCAGCAGTGTGATCGAGGCCAGGAAGCCGATGGCGATCGTGATCGCCAGTGCGGGGCCGATGGTCGAGAACACCCCGAGGGTGGCGAACGACAACGCCAGGAAGGTCAGCGCCACAGTGCCCGCGGAGCCGGTGATGACCTCGCCGATCGACCGCAGCGCCTCGACGAGCGCATCGTCGGACTTCATCCCGGTCCGGACGAGCTCCTGGTAGCGGCTGAACAGGAAGACGGCATAGTCGATTCCGGCGCCCATGATCATGCCGGTCATCAGCACCATGGTCTGCGGCCCGAGCCCGAGGCCGAGCTCACCGAGCGCTGCGACAACCTGTTGTGCCACCACGAGCGAGATCCCGATCGTGAGTAACGGCATCAGCATCGCCACCAGGTTCCGGTACACGACGATGAGGATGATCAGCACCGTGATCACCGTCGAGATCTCGATGACGATCTGATCCCGGGCGCCGATCACGTTGATGTCCTCGAAGGTCGCCGCGCCTCCGACGAGGTTGGCCGCGAGTGTGGTGTCCGCCGTCGCCTCCTTCACGAGGGCGGCGACGTGGCGGTACGCCTCCTGGCCCGACGGGGAACCCATCGTCCCGGTCATGCTGACGGGCAGGTTCCATGCCTTGCCGTCCTCGCTCGTCATCACCTGCCGGAGTTGGGGTGTGGCGATGAAGTCCTGCACCGACTCGACGTTGGCGGGGTCGGCCCTGAGGTCGGCGACGACGTCGGCATAGACGGCCTCGTCGGCCGACGTCAATCCGTTGTCGTTGCTGAGGATGACGACCGCGACGTTGCCCGAACCCGCCTCCCCGAACGCGTCGTTCATCTTCTCGTTCGCGAGGAAGACCGGTGAATCCTCGGGCAGCATCGATGGCGGGTTCTTCTGGGCGACAACGCCCAACGGCGGCACCGTGAGGAAGAGCAGCACCGCGAGCGCGACCCACGCTACGATCACCACGACGGGATGACGCACGATCACCCGGCCGAGCGCAGGAAACCCCCCGTGTTCAACCACGCGACGGTCCGGGACGCGGCGGAACATCACACCAAGTTACATGGGGGGCAACCGATATGGTCGCGGCCGGGAAGGACGACGCGTGAGATTCGCGGTGGCCGTCCACGGGACCCGAGGCGACGTCGAACCCGCCGCAGCGGTCGCGGCCGAGCTGGTTCGTCGTGGGCATCAGGTCCGGATGGCGGTGCCGCCCAATCTGACGTCGTTTGTCGAGAGCGCCGGGCTCGGGCCCGCCGTCCCGTACGGGGTCGACTCGCAAGAGCAGCTCGAGGCCGACGTCTTCCGCGAGCCGCTCCGGCTCCGGCATCCGTTGCGTGCGCTGCGCGAGACCAGGGACTACATGACCCAGGGCTGGGCCGAGATGAGCAGCACGCTCGTCACGCTGGCCGCCGACGCGGACCTGATCCTGGCCGGCACCACCTATCAGGAGTTGGCGGCCAATGTCGCTGAACACCATGGCATTCCGCTGGCTGCACTGCACTACTTCCCGTTCCGCGCCAACACTCAGATCTTGCCCGTCAAGCTCCCTGCGCCCGTGTTCCGTTCGATCTGGCCGGTTGTCGAGACGCTGCACTGGCGCGTGATCCGGACTGCCGAGGACGCCCAACGGCGCGAACTCGGTCTGCCGAAGGCACAGGTCCGGGCGATCCGCCGCATGGTCGACGGCGGCGCGCTCGAGATCCAGGCCTACGACCCGGTGTTCTTCCCCGGCCTCGCCGAGGCGTGGGCCGGACTTCGCCCTCTCACAGGGGCTTTGACGCTCCGGATGGACACCGGTGCCGACGCCGTGACCTCGTCGTGGATCGACGAGGGTTCGGCGCCGATCTATTTCGGCTTCGGCAGCATGCCGGTCGAATCCCCTGCGGCCGCGTTGGCGATGATCTCCGACGCATGTGCCGACCTGGGCGAGCGCGCGTTGATCTGTTCGGGTGTATGGGACGTCGACGACTGCACGCCTGCCGATCATGTCAGAGTGGTGAATTCGGTTAATCATTCGGCGGTGTTCCCCCGGTGCCGCGCCGTGGTCCACCATGGCGGCGCGGGAACGACAGCGGCCGGGCTGCGCGCCGCGGCACCGACGTTCGTTCTGTGGATCGGTGCCGAGCAGCCGATCTGGGCAGCCCAGGTGAAGCGGCTGGGCGTGGGAACGTCGCAGCGTTTCACCTCGGTCACTGCTGATTCACTCCGCGCCGGGCTGCGCGCCGTGCTTGCGCCCGCGTGTGCGCGGCGGGCGCGAGAGATTGCCGAGCGGATGGTTACACCCGACCAGAGCGCTTCTGCCGCAGCCGCTCTCCTCGAAGAGTCGGCGCAGCAGGGCCGGATCGCGGTCAGAGTATCTCCCCGGTGAGACCGAACTCCGCCAGCACCTCGGTGGCCAACCCCCGCAGCCGTGGCTTCGTGTTGATCGCGCCGGCCTGGTAGGCCGCGACTCCGATGTTCATCTTGCCGCCGACGCGGCCGGCCACGAGCACAAGTTGCCCACCACCCCGCTCGATCTCCGACCGGCGGACGTTCTGGTCCACCGCGCGTAGATAGCCGTGTTCGGCGACCGTCCCGTCGACTTGCAAGCCGACCTCCGGCAGTTCACCGACGCTGGAACAGGACACCGGAAGATCACCGAACACCGTGGCCCCCATGCCCCTGACAGCACGCTTCGGGATGAAGGGGGTCAATGGCTGCAACGCGAATGTCTCGTCCGGCTGGTCGCGCAGCGTGGTGACCGCACTGCGGATGGCACCGCGCGCTTCCGTCAGGCTGGCGGCAGTGGCTGTCGGATCGACGTTGACGCCGGCGAATCGCAACGCGTTGGCCCGTGAGTCGTCCAGCGTCCGGTCGGTGAGGGCGAGAACGAGGTCAACAGTCCCATCCGCACGGCACCTCCCCATCCGCTGCGCGAGTCCCGCCGCGAAGCCGGCGAACAGCGAATGACTGTTTCCCCCAATGTCTTCAGCTGCGCCGTCCCACGACTCGATATCGACGACCACCGAGACAGCGGGGACGACGACCGCCTCGTCCGAACGGTCACGCGGCGTGCGGTCAGCGGTCCGCCTTCCCGCTGCCTGCGTCTCGCTGCGCCGCCGCCGGGCCAACCGCACTGCTGCGACGACGGCCTGGCCCGCGGCCCCCGCGCCGCGGAGCGCCTCGCGGGTGTCCTCGGTGAGAGCCTGCCGAGGCGAACGAGCTTGCGGCGGAGGATAATCGAGATCACGCACCACGCCGGTGACCGCTTCGACCAGGGTTTGGGCCAACCCCAGTCCGTCCAGCAGACAATGCGATGCGACCAGGGTGACCGCCGACGAACCGTCTGTCATCGGCAGCACGCCGAGATGCCAGCCCGGCCCCGTCTCGGGGTCGACCGGCACCTGTGACCGTTCGTCGATCCAGTCGCTGAGGTCAGCGCGCGGCCGCATTTCCGGCGCGATGTCGATGTCGCAGGCTGGTCCGGTCGACCTGACCCATCGATGCCTGCCGAACGGCAGAGGCGAGCGCTCGATGCGCCTGCCTGCGAGGCCGTACCCGAAATTCTCGTGAAATCGCTTCAGCCCGACGAAATCCAAGGGGTGGTCGTAGACCCAGACCAGCTGCATCACCTGCGCCTGACCCGTCGCACGGAGGGACAGGAAGGTGGCCTGATCGATGAAGCCGAGCCGGTCGTCGCGCATGTCAGACGACCACGCTGCTGAGCTCGAACTCCGACAACGTGCGCTCGACGAGCTCACGGAGCCCGGACCTCGTGTTGGAGACACCCGCCGCGTAGCCCACCACGGCAAGCGAAATCCGGCCACGGACACGCGCACTGACCACGGTGAGCAGGCCATGCCGCTGCTCCAGTACCCGCCGGGTGACGTGCTGATCGACGCCGCGCATCAGCACGTACTCGGCATCGCTGCCGTCGACGCGGGCGATCTCGGCGGCCACGTCCCCCATGTTCGAGCAGGACACCGGATGCTCCCCGAAGCCGAACGCCATCTCTGCGCCGCGCCTGACCGCCTTCCTCGGCATGAACGGGATCAACGGCAGCAGCTGCTCAGCGTCCTGGGGCACCTCTCCCAGGGATGCCAAGGTCTGCCTGATCTCGTATCGCGCACCGGAGAGGTCCCGGCACACCTCGGCAGGATCGATCCGCACGCCGGCCAATTGCACTGCATTCGCGCGGGTATCGCCGTCATCGATCCGGTCGTCGATCGGGATGATCAGCGGGACTTTCCCGTCCGGGGCACGGCGGTCCATCAGATCCGCCAGCCGTGCGCAGAAACCGGCGAGCAGCGAGTACGTGTTTCCACCGAGGGCGGCCGCCCGCTGATCCCACTCATCCAGGTCGACGAACACCGAGACCGACGGCACCGCCACGTGTCGGGTGTCGTCGAAGCCTTCTGCTGCGGCACGGCGCTTCGGCGCTGGGCCCCGTGGGCGATCCCGGAGCCGCCGGAGCGCGATCCGGCCGGCGGTGACCAGCGTCCTTGCCACCTCGGGAAGGTCGCGGCCGCTCTGGCGGAGGTCCTCGACGACTGCCCGCAGGCGGGTGCGGGATCGCGGCGGTGGATAGCCGAAGTCGCGTACCTGTCCGGCGATCGCGTCGAGCATCGTCGTCACCGCGCCGCCACCGTCACTGATGCAGTGCGACATGGTCAGACACACCGCGGTGGCACCGTCGGTCATCGACAGCACACCGAGGTGCCAGCTCGGACCCCACTCGGGATCGACCGGTAGCACGGCTCTTTCGTCGAGCCACTCGCCGAGTTCGGTACGGGGTCTCGGCTGTGCGGCGATGTCGATGTCAGCGGGCGGCCTGACAGGTCGCACCCATCGATGCCGACCGAACGGCACCGATGAACGCTCGATACACCGCCCCCACAACCCGTTACCGAAATTCCGGTGGAATCGCCTGATTCCGTCCAGGTCGACGGGATGGGTGAGAATCCATACGCACTGCATGGCGGCGGCCTGGCCGGTGGCACGTAGCCCGAGGTACATCGCCTGATCGACGTAGTGCAGGCGGTCGTCGCGCAATGCGCCGGCTCGTGAGCCGTGTGCGGCGTCGACCGGCGACATCGCGACTTCGATCGCCATCTCTCAGCCCCCGGACACCGGGGACAACCGGTTCACGCCGTGATGCAGCGCAACGCCGTGCCGGACGACCTGGGAGGTTTCGGCCTCTTCGGCCACCCGTAGATAGATCTGCTTCATCGCGTTGAGGTAGCGCTGCACCGACTCCCGGGCGATGGGGTTGTCGGGGAACGCCACGGTCACCACCGTCTCGCGGTCGCTCCGATTCACCCAGAGACCGAGCTGGTCTGCAGACCTGCTGTCGCAGTAGACCTTTCCGTTCATCCGTTCCCACTGCGCGATGATCGCCGGTGACAGCGGCGGCAGGCCGGCGTCGAGGTAGGACACCATCTGGACACCGGGGCCTGCGCCACGCAGGCCGAACCGTCCCGCAGCAAGTTCGAGTACGCGATCGAACGGCACGTGGGCGAGGTCGACTCCTGCATCGAAGGATGCCTGGGCATTGCGTGCGGTGTCACCGAAGGACGAGGGGTCGACCGGCACGGTGATCGGCACCAGGCCTGTGAACCAGCCGGTCGTCATGAATTCAGCCGGTGTGCTTCGCGTCGTGGTCGGGGTGATCCCGTAATAGGTCGGCGCACCGGTGAACTCGTGGTCAGCCAACGCCGCGCAGGCGAGCACTCCGCCGCTGAACCGAACCCCCGCGTTCGTGCATGCCGCATCGAAATGCTTGCTCTGCCTGGCGTCGAGAAGCTGGACGTCCATCATGTCGCCGCCGCACGGAACCGTCGAATCGCCCAGCGGCAGCGGGAACTGCGGCATTTCGCCGCCGTTACGCTCGGCGAACTGTATCCAATTCCTTACCTCGGGCGACTCCAGTGTCAGCGCGGCCGTGTAGCTCCGTTGCTTGATGCAGTAGTCGTCGTAGCTGCCCGGCTCTTGCAGCGCGATTGGAGCGCCACCATTGACCAGGGTCTGATACATCATGTGGATCTCGACCAGCACCAGGCACATGAACAGTGCGTCGGTGTGGACATGGTCGACGCTGATGTAGAACGTGAAATGGTTCTTGCGCTGGATGATTCCGAAGTGGAAACAGTCCCAGCGCAGCGGATCCGGGGTGGCCAGAATGTGCGAGCGCCACTGCGCCGCCGTCATTTCACCCTGCTCGACGGGAACGAACTTCAGATGCCGCGGATTCTCCAGCTTGCGCCGCACGATGGTGTCGTCCGCGTCGAGCTCGAACCTGCTGTGGTAGGTGTCGTGGCGCCGGATGTAGGCGTTCACGACATGCGACATCGCCCGCAGGTCGCACTGACCGGGCATGTCCCAGGCCGGGATGTTCAGCCGGGCCATATCGGTTCCGGCGGCTTGGCGCCTGCGGAACGTCCGGATGTGTTGTTCCTGTTGGTAACTGACGGGAACCGCACTCACAGGTGCGTCACGCATCTTCGTCACCGTTGCCTGCGACGGATGCCAGGACACCACTCGCCCGGGTTCTCCCACCCAGTCGTGGACGGACCTCAACGCGACCATCAGCCAACGCTCCCCTCGACCAGCAGATCCGCGGCAAGCACCGATGCCAGGTGTTCGGCGATTGCGCGCACGGTAGTGATGTCGGTGGTGCCGACCCGGATTCCGGTCTCGGCTTCGATCCGCGTTCGGACCTCCAGCACGCCAAGCGAATCCAGGCCGTACTCGGCGATGGGACGGTCGGGGTCGACCGTCCTGCGCAGGATCATGCCGATCTGATCGGCGATGAGCCGGCGCAACCGCCCGGTCCACTCCTCGGGTGGCAGCGCGCGCAGCTCAAGCAGGAATGACGTGCCTGCCGACGTGCCGTCGCCCAGCGACCTGAACGCCTCGGCGAACTTGCTGTGCTGGGCGAACGCCGTGAGCCATGGGGCGCCGACGATCGGGGCGTACCCCGTGTAGCCGCGGTTGTGCCGCAGAAGCGCCTCAAGCGCGTAGGCGCCGTCCTGCGGTGCGATCGCCGTCGCGGCGTCCTGTGCGAGCGCCTGACCACGACCGATTTCGGCCCACGCACCCCAGGCGATCGAGTTGGCGGGCAGCCCGCGCGCCCGTCGCCAGTGGGTGAACACGTCCAGCCAGCTGTTGGCCGCGGCGTATGCACCCTGTCCCGGCGAGCCGACCATCGCGGCCGCCGACGAGAACGAGCAGAACCAGTCCAGCGGCTGACCCGCCGTCGCCTCGTGCAGGTTCCACGCACCGGACGCCTTGGGCGCCCAGCAGCGGGCCACCAGGTCGGCGGTGATGTTGTCCAGCGTGGCATCCTCGACGAGGGCCGCCGCGTGCAGCACTCCGCGCACGGGAAGGCCGGTCGATGTCGCAACGGCCACAGCACGTTCCGCTGCGTCCGGCTCGCTGATGTCACCGAGGCAGACCTCGATCTCGCTTCCGCCGCGGCGAATCCGCTCGATCGCGCTGAGCGCGTCGTCGCGAGGCGCGGAACGTCCGGTGAGGACGATGCGTCCACATCCTCGCTCTGCCATCCGTTCGGCGAGGAAAAGCCCGAGTCCGCCCATACCGCCGCTGATGACATACGCGCCGTCACCTCGGAACGGCACGGTGTGCTGCGGTGGTACCGCCACCCTGCTGTGACCCTCGCGCGGCACGTCCAGCACCAGCTTGCCGGTGTGCTCGGCGGCTCCCATTGCGCGGATCGCCGTCGCTGCGTCGGACAACGGGTAGTGGGTGGTCTCGGGCAGCGGCAGCACGCCGTCGGCGATCTGCTCGAACACCGTGGCGAGGACGCGTTGCACGACGTCGGGGTTGGTCAGTGTCAGCAGGGCGAGGTCGACCGCGAAGAACGCCAGGTTCCGGCGGAACGCGAAAAGCCCGATCCTGCTGTCTCCGTAGATGTCCCTCTTGCCGAGCTCGATGAAGCGGCCCCCGAAGGTGAGCAGCTCCAGACCCGCCCTCTGCGCCGCCCCTGGCAGCGAGTTGAGCACGACGTCGACACCGTATCCATCGGTGTCGCTGCGGATCTGATCAGCGAACTCGACCGACCGTGAATCGTAGACGTGCTCGATCCCCATGCCGCGCAGGAGTTCTCGCCGGGCCGGGCTGCCCGCGGTGGCGAAGATCTCCGCACCGGCGGCCCGTGCGATCGCAATGGCTGCCTGACCGACACCGCCTGTCGCCGAGTGGATGAGCACTTTGTCCCGTGCCGAGATCCTGGCGAGCTCGTGCAGGCTGTACCAGGCGGTGGCGTGCGCGCTCGGCACCGCGGCGGCGCTCTCTTCCGGCAGACCGGCAGACAGGGTCACCGCAAGATTCGCATCACAGGTCACATAGGTGGCCCACGCGCCGTCGGCGGTGATGCCGGCTACCCGGTCCCCCATGTGATGCGTGGTGACGCCAGGGCCGACGCGGGTCACGACTCCGGCGAAGTCGCCACCGAGTTCGGGCAGCCGACCTTCGAAGCTCGGGTATTTGCCGTATGCGACAAGCACATCGGCGAAGTTGAGGTTGGACGCTGCCACCGAGACTTCGATCTGGCCCGGGCCGGGCGGTAGCCGGTCGGCGGCGACGAGTTCCAGCGACTGCAGGTCGCCGGGCTCGCGGATGCGCAGCCGCATGCCGCCGGAATCGTGCTTGACCGTCTTGGTGTGCCGGTCCTCGGGTCGCACCGGGCTGGGATTGAGCCTGGCGACGTACCAGGCGCCGTCGCGCCACGCTGTTTCGTCCTCATCGGAGCCCGTCACCAATTGCGCTGCGACGAGGGCGATGTCGGTGAAGTCGTCGATGTCGATCTGCGTGGCGCGCAGGTCGGTGTTCTCCACCGCGATCACGCGCATCAGCCCGCGCACACCCGCGTGGTCGAGGTTCACCGGGTCGTCCGGGAACACCGACTGTGCACTGCTGGTCAGCGCGTAGATCCGGGGCGGAGCACCGGGGATGCCCGCGACATCGCGTGCGATGGCGGCCAACCGGGATACCGCTTCACTGCCCTGGCCGGACATCACGGCGACGACCCCGGTGATCGCCTGGCGTCCGATGCCGCTGACCGGCCAGGCCGCAGTGGTGACATCAGCGCCACGGTCATCCAGTGCGGCGGCCAACTCCGCGGCGCGCCCGTCAGCCTGCTGGGACGTGCTGACGACCAGCCACCGTCCGTCGCGGGACATGTCGACTTCAGGAAGGTCCTGGTGAAGCCAGTCGATGGCCAGCAGTCGGTCGTTGAACACGCGTTCGCGCCGAGAGGAATTCGACACGCCTGTGCCGAGCCGAAGCCCGGACACGGACAGCAGAACCGCACCGCCGTCATCCAGCACAGCGAGATCCGCGTCGACCGCCGATGGCGTCACACCGGTCACGACGATGTAGCAGTAACGCGCGTCACGCATCGATCCGCACCGCCGGACGTGGCGAGCACCCAACGGAAACATGATCGTGCCGGTCAGGTCCGCCTGCAGATCGGGGTGCGCGGCCACGGCCTGGAAGCACGCGTCCAGCAGCGCCGGGTGGACGTCGTAGGCACTGTGCTGGGAGCGGACCACCCCGGGCAATCCGACCTCGGCGAGGACCGAAGTGCCCGCATCGCCGGTGTGAGCTGCGCTCAATCCCGCAAACGCAGGCCCATATTGGATACCGCGCTCGGCGAACCAGGCGCGCAACGCCTGACCGTCCAACGTGACCGGGTGGGCGGCGAGCAGGCCAGGTAGATCGTGGTGTGGCGGCTCGAACATGTCGCCGGACTGGCTCAGCGTGGCGGTGGCACGGCGCACGCGCTCGCCATCAACGTGGGTCTCGACGGTGAACGCCGCGGCACCAGGGGAACTCAGCGATGCGCATACCGAGACCGGCGTGGTCCCGTCGAGGAGAAGCATCTCGTCGAAGGTGACGTCACGTACCTCGGCCCCGTCGCCGAACATCGTCCGGGCCGCCGCGAGTGTCATCTCGCAGTATGCGGCTGCCGGGAACGCAGCGACGCGGTGCACCTGGTGGTCGCCGAGCCATGGATGGACGTCCGTGCCGATATCGACTTGCCACACATGGCGTTCGGGTTCTTCGGGTAGCCGCACGTGGGCGCCGAGAAGCGGATGCGCCGCCGGGGTACCCACACCGACGGGCCTGCGCTCTTCGCGACGGAACATCAGCTGTGGATGCGTCCACGCAGGCAGTGGCGCGTCGACCAGCCGCCCGTGCGGATAGAGCACCGCGAAGTCGACTGCGGCACCGGCACTGTAGAGATCAGCCAGCACCTCACGCAGGCCCTGCGGCACGTCCTGCCCACGGCGCATCGTCGCAAGGGCGACGGCAGAGACGTCAAGGCTGCTTGCGTTCTGATCGACGGCGTGGGTGAGCAGGGGATGCGGCGACAGTTCAGCGAACACCCGGTATCCGTCTTCGAGGGCCGCCTGCACGGCCGCGGCGAAACGCACCGCGTGGCGCAGATTGTCGGCCCAGTAGTAGGCGTCGTAGTCGGCGGGTTCCCTCGGGTCGTAGAGGGTTGCGGAGTAGTACGACGTCGTCGGTTCCGCGGGGCTCAGGTCCTCGAGCGCGTCGGTGAGATCGTCGAGGATCGGATCGACCTGCGGTGAGTGCGAAGCGACGTCCACCGCTACCTCGCGGGCCATCACGCCGCGCTCCTCCCATTCCTGGACCAGCGCCGCGACCGTCGACTTCGCCCCGCCGACCACCGTGGACTGGGGCGACGCGATCACCGACAGCACCACGTCGCCGGCGCCGCGTGCGGCGAGCTCCGAAAGCACCTGCTGCGCAGGCAGTTCGACGGATGCCATGGCACCGGTCGTGGCGCCCTCACCGGCGATGCTCTGCATGAGGCGCGACCGACGGCAGATCACCTTGACGCCGTCGCCGAGGCTCAGGGCTTCGGCCACCACAGCGGCGGCCACCTCCCCCATCGAGTGTCCGATGACGGCGCCCGGCTTGACCCCGTAGGACTGCAGCGTCCGGGCGAGAGCGACCTGGAGCGCGAACACGGTGGGCTGGACCCGTTCGATGCCGGTGACCGTCTCCGGTGCCGACATCGCGTCGGTCACCGAGAAGCCGGCCTCCGCGACGATCAACGGTTCCAGTTCGGCGATCGCCGACGCGAACGAGGGTTCGGCCGCCAGTAGGCCCGCACCCATCGCCGCCCACTGCGAACCGTGACCGGAGAACACCCAGACAGCGCCCTTGCCTGCACCGGAAGCCGTTGCCTGCGTGGGTGTTTCACCTGCCGCGGTGGCACGAAGCGCGGCGACGAGCTCGTCGGCGCCACTGGCCAGCACAGCGGTGCGCACGGTGCGGTGGGCCCGCCTGCGGGCCAGGGTGTACGCCAGGTCACGAAGCTCCAGATCGCCTGCCTCGTTGCGGGCGGCGACCCAGTCGGCGAGCCTGGCGGCGCTGCTGCGCAACGCTTCTGGCGAGGTCGCCGACAGCGGAAAGATCATCGGTGCGAGCACGCCCTGCGACTCCCGGCGCCCGGCCGCTTCATCGCCGTCGCTGGGCGCCTGCTCGAGGACGACGTGCACGTTGGTGCCGGACAATCCGTAGGAGGACACCGCGGCCCGCCTCGGATGTTCGCCGGCCAGCGGCCACGCGGTGACCTCTTCTGGCACGAAGAGCCCGGTCTCGACCTGCGCCATCGCCTCGGGCAGCCGACGGAAATGCAGGTTCGGCGGCACCGCTGCGTGGCGGAGCGCCATGATCGCCTTCATCAGGCCCAGCGCACCCGATGCGGACTGTGAGTGCCCGAAATTGGTCTTGGCAGCTCCCAGCGCGCAGGGCGCGGTGGTGCCGTAAACCTCGGCGAGGCCGGCGTATTCGATGGGATCGCCGACGGGAGTGCCTGTGCCGTGCGCCTCGACGAGGCCGACGGTGGCCGGGTCGACGCCTGCGACGTCGAGCGCGGACCGGTAGACCGCGGTCTGCGCGGCTTGTGACGGAGTGGCGATGTTGACGGTGCGGCCGTCGTGGTTGGTTGCGGTGCCCCGGACGACCGCCAGCACCCGGTCGCCGTCGCGGAGCGCGTCCGGAAGTCTCTTGAAGACCAGCATCGCCGCCGCCTCGCCGGAGACGAATCCGTCGGCGTCGATGTCGAATGCCCGGCATCTCCCGGTGGGTGACAGCATTCCCTGCGCCGAACCGGACGACAGCTTGCGCGGTTCGAGCAGGATGTTCACGCCACCGGCGAGGGCGAGCTCGCTTTCACCGTCGTGCAGACTGCGGCACGCCATGTGCACCGCCGACAACGCCGAGGAGCACGCAGAATCGACGGTGTAGGCCGGACCGTGCACCCCGAGGTGATAAGCGATCCGGCCAGAGGCCAGTCCGTAGTTGCTCCCGGTGAAGCCGTAGGGACCGACGATGGCGTCGGCGTCGGCCGTGAGCAGTTGGTAGTCGTTGTGCGTCATGCCGACGAAGACGCCTGTCTGGGTTCCTGCCAGCGCCAACGGGTCGATACCGGCGTGCTCGACGGCTTCCCAGGAGGTCTCGAGGAGGAGACGGTGCTGAGGATCGATGGCGATGGCTTCCCGCTCACTGATACCGAAGAAATCAGCGTCGAACCCAGCGACGTCATCGAGGAAGCCGCCCCACTTGGAGATCGAACGGCCGGGCACGCCCGGTTCGGGATCGTAATACTCGTCGGCGTCCCATCGGTCGATCGGCACTCCGGTGACCAGGTCAGCGCCGCCAAGCAACGCCTCCCACAATCGCTCCGGCGACTCGATGCCGCCAGGCAGCCGGCACCCCATCCCGATCACGGCAATGGGGGTCACAGACCTCTCGACCACGAAGTTCCCTACCTCTTCCACGCACGCACGGCACAGGCACGCCGCCTTCGGCAAAGTCAATTTCGAGAAAGTTAGCACAGCCTAAGCGAACATGCGAGCCACCCCTCGATGTTGCCCGCGGCAAGGTTCGGAGTTCTAATGTGGTTCCACAGCAAGGTATTACGGCGCAATTCCGCCTCGACGCATGCGCAGCCAGCGCCCCGGACAGCAAAGATCGCCGGAGCGCGTCTTGTGAGGCGTCGGCAAATGCGTCGGCCGACACTCCCCGCGCGATTTGTCCTCTGGCCCTGTCGTCGGACTCTCAACGGGCACCTGCGACGCGAGACACTAACGGGTTACCGCGCAGAGTTGGGGGCTACGTCCGCGTACCAGGCGCCGGCCGCTTGACATGGTTAGGCTAACCTACACTAAGGTACGGTTTCGGCCGGTGATGCGGCCACAGTCACATGGTCACCAGCGATAGGACGTCTCCGATGAGCCGGTTCAGGATCGCCGGCTCGCTCGCGGCCGCGGGTGCCATGGTCGCGGCGGTCGCGTGGCTATTGCGCCGACGCGATCTCGCGCAGAGCGCCGTGGAACGCAGCTCTTCGGCCGCACTGGCGCCAGGACAGCCGTCGGTTCCGCCGGAGCGTCCTCTCGAACACCCTTCGGTACCAGCGCACTTCGAGGCCACCGCACGTATCCACGCCGACCGGGTCGCGTTGCGGACCGCGGCGCAGTCGGTGACCTACCGGGAACTGCTCGCGGCGGCGCACGCGACGCGGACAGCGCAGTCGCAGCGCGGACCGTCGCCGCGGGCCGCCCTCGTCAACGCGTCCCTCACGCCCGCAACGGTGTCGACCATCCTCGGGCTGTTCGCGCACGGCACCACCGTGGTCGCACTCGATCCCGAGATGCCTGCCAACCGCGCCGACAAGATCGCGATCGTCTTGGCGGAGCATGGTTTCGACGTGACAGCGGCGGACAACGTGCCCGATGGTGGTCTCGCAGCGGCCGTACCCGTCGACGACACGCCGTTGGGTGCCGGGTCAGGGATCGACGACGTCACCAGCATCCAGTTCACGTCGGGGTCCACCGGCACACCGAAGGCCGTGCTACACACCAACGGCCTGTGGTTGGCCGATGCCCAACTGCTGAACGACCGGTTCGGTCTTGCCGACGGCCGCAGAGTCGCGCTGTGCATGCCGATCAGCTTCGCCGGTGGGCTGAACGTGCTGATCGGCTCCCTGGTGGGGGGTGCCGAGATCATCGCGATCGACCCACGCGACCACAGCGCGAAGGAGGCGTTCGACCGCATTCGCGCGTCACACGCGCAGGTGATCACGTGCACACCCTCGTTCGTGGACGCTCTGCACCGCGCGGCCTTCGGCGCCACGCTGCCGCGTGTCGAACGCATCGTCACCACCGGCGAGCCCATCCAGGCGCGCCACGTCAGGCTCGCCCGGGAGCTGGCGCCCGGTGCGGTCATCACCAACTGGGTCGGCTCAACCGAGACGCTGGCCATCGCCAGCCATGACATCCCGCCGGGCGCACCCCTGCCGCGCGGTGTGGTGCCGGTCGGAATTCCGGCCCCGCACAAGAAGATCGACATCAGCGACGACGGGATCGTGTCCATCACCTCCCGATACCTCGGCCGCGGATACCTCGACGGCTCCGCATCGACCGCGACGTTCGTCGACAACGGTGACGCGACGACGACGTACGCCGGCGGCGATGTCGGGCGGTGGGACGACAACGGGCACCTCGTGCTGTCCGGGCGTGCCGACAACACCGTGAAGATCCGCGGGTATCTGGTGGAACCGGCCGAGATCGAAGCGACGCTGGCGTCCTACGACGACATCCGCGAGGTCGCCGTCGTCGCTGCTGCCACGTCCGGTGCGACGCCGACGCTGACCGCCTACGTCGCGCCGAGCACGACCCTGCGCACTCCCTCGGCCGCCGAGCTGCGCACCCGGCTGCACCGTGACCTGCCGCCGTGGATGGTGCCGGCCAACATCGAGATCCTCGCTGCGCTCCCCCGTGGTGACCGCGGCAAGGTCGACCGGATGGCGCTGCCCGAGCCGGGCCGCGCTCCGTTCGAATCTCCCTGCGGGGCTTTCGAATCGGCGGTCGCCGAGTTGTGGGCGCAGGTGCTGTGCGTCGATTCGGTGGGCCGCGCCGACAGCTTCTATGCGCTCGGCGGCGACTCGCTGTCGGTGGCACAGATGTTGGTGGCACTGCGCGACTCCCACGGCATCGCGCTGCAACCGTCGGATCTCGCCGGCGCCCCGACGTTGGCGGACTTCGCGCAGAAGCTCGCGAGGGACGACCGGGGCGACCGGGCCCTCAAGCCGACAACGGTGGCGCTGCGCCCGACATCGGCCGACACCGTCGGCACTCCGCTGTTCTGCTTCACCGGCGCGGGTGCCTCGGCGCTGTGCTTCGTCCCCTTCGCCGAGCGCGTCGGGGAGCAGACCGCCGTCTACGCGTTCGAGCCCAGCGGATTGAGCAGGCGGACCTTCCCCGACTGGTCTATACCCCGTGCGGTGCAACGACATTGGGCAGACCTGCGCCGAATCCAGCCGCACGGCCCCTACACGCTGATCGGCCATTCGCTGGGAGCGCACATCGCGTTGGAGACTGCCCGGCAGCTCGAGGCCGTCGGGGAGACCGTCGACATGATCGTCATGCTCGATCCGTGGCTCTCACCCCGGGTGGCACACGATGCGCGCAGGGAGATTCCCGGGGCCACCGTCACGCTGCAGACGGACGAGGCCAACGGCCTCAGGACGTGGTGGGAACGGCAGAGAACAGTCCCGCTGGCCGGGCTGTTCTTCGGCGACTACCACCGCAAGACCCGCGCGGTGGAGGAAGTCGGCATGATCGCCGGCTACCGGCACCGGCCACTGCCGTGGGGCGGGCGGGCGCTGCTGATCCTGAGCCACCTCAACAGCGACGACCCGCGGTTGTGGCCGCGGGTTCTGACCGGCGACGTGGAGACTCGGGTCCTCGACTGCGATCACCACTCGGTGGTGCGCGCCCCGCATATCGGTGCCGTCGTCGAGTGGATCACGGAATCTCGCGCTTGTCATCGGTGAAGACGGGCGCCCGCCTGTCCTTGCGCGCAGCCACCGCTTCCTCGAAATTGCTTGTCAGCAACCGGATGTACAGCTGGCCGAGGCCCTCGGCCTGCATGTGCGCCTCGAGCGAGCCGGCATCAAGCCCAGTCCAGAGTGTCCGCTTCGTGAGTTCGGTTCCAGGCCGGGAGAACGCTGCGATGCGTTCTGCGATGTCGTAGCAGGTATCCAGCAACTCCGCGGGCGCGACCTGCCGGGACACCAACCCGATGCGTTCGGCCTCCTCGGCATCGACATCGCGCCCGGTCAACATGATCTCGAAGGCGCGCGACGAGCCGATGGCCCGTGGGAGCAGGTAACTCAACCCCAGTTCACTGGCGGTCAGCCCGTTGTTGATGCCCGCGGCACGGAAGTACGCGCCGGTGGACGCGACTCGGATGTCGGCGGCAAGCGCGAGGCAGAGCCCACCCCCGATGGCGGCACCGTTGACCGCCGCGATGACGGGCTGGTGCAACTTGCGCAGCGCGAGGATGACGTCGTCGAGGACCTCCATCGACCGTAGGCCGAAGGTGGGTCGGGTCAGGCCGGCAACGTGCGGCACCGATCCCGCCGATTTGTGGTCGGCACCGGACGAGAACCCGTTTCCCGCGCCGGTGAGGACCACGGCACGGATGTCGTTGTCATGGTTGATCTCATCGAGTGCCGCCTTCAGCGGCAGCATGACATCGAAAGCCATCGAGTTCATCCGCTCCGGCCGGTTCAACGTCACCAGTGCGACGGCAGGTCGCGGATTTTCGACGAGGACGAAGTCGTTGGTACCGTTCACGGGAGCACGTTAGCGCGTGCCCGGGAGACTTCGTCAGGCTTGTTCGGGCTCGGACGCGACGGCGGCGTCGATATCGAACTCCTTGACCTTCTGGATCAGATCCTCCAGCGCGGCGGGCGGAAGGGCACCCGCCTGGTTGAACACCAGCTTGCCCTTCTTGAACGCCATCAGTGTGGGGATCGAACGGATGTCCGCGGCGGCGGCGAGCTGCTGCTCGGCCTCGGTGTCGACCTTGGCGTACACCACGTCGGGATGCTTCTCCGACGAGGCTGCGAAGGTCGGGGCGAACGCCTTACACGGACCACACCACGACGCCCAGAAATCCACCAGCACGATCTCGTTGTCGTTGATGGTGTCGTTGAACTCTTGTGCGGTGATGTCTTGAGTGGTCACGTGTTCCTCAACGTTTCTTCCGGCGGCTCTGTTCCTTCGGTGGAATCTTACAAACCACACCGGAGACGGGATGGTCGCGCACGTCGATGCCGATCGTCAGCGGCGAGGTACAGCGCCGATGCCGCGGCATTACCCCAGGAACCGTAGACGGCAACCCAGAGGGCAGTGCCGACCGCGACGACCAGGACGACGGCGAGCAGCCACCGCAGCGGGCGACCCGACCGCCGCCTCATGCAAACCGCGACAATAGCTGTTGACCGCGAACAAACCCGAGTCAAGCCAGGCGAGAACTCCCGCGCTGAAGCCGTAGCACCCGCCGATGATCAACGCGCGGTGAACGGGGCCTCCGCGCCACACCGCGGCCGGAATCATGACCATGGATGCATTGTGGTGCTCCCCGCTCGAGGGTCTACACCGTGAAGCCGAGCGCTCTCAGCTGTTCACGGCCGTCGTCGGTGATCTTGTCCGGGCCCCACGGCGGGTTCCACACCCAGTTGATCTTGATGTCGTTGACGAGGCTGGCGCCGACCAGGGCCGTGCGGGTCTGGTCCTCGATGACGTCGGTCAACGGACACGCCGCCGAGGTGAGCGTCATGTCGATCAGGGCCACCTGACCGGAGTCGCCGTCCTCGACGCCTACCCCGTAGACAAGGCCGAGATCGACGACGTTGATCCCCAGTTCAGGATCGACGACGTCGCGCATCGCCTCCTCGATGTCGGCGAGCAGTTCATCGTTCGTACCCGCCGGTGCGATTTCACTCATCAGTTCTCCTCAGGACTATCCGTCGTGTGGGCTTCGGCCAGCGCGGCCTTGAACGCTGTCCAGCCGAGCAGCGCGCATTTCACCCTTGCCGGGTATTTCGACACTCCTGCGAAGGCGATACCGTCGCCCAGCACGTCCTCGTCACCGTCGATCTTGCCGCGCGAGGACACCATCTCGGAGAACGCGGCCACCGTCTTGAGCGCATCCCCGACGGTCTGTCCGATCACCTGATCGGTGAGCACCGAGGTCGAGGCCTGGCTGATCGAGCAGCCTTGCCCGTCATAGGAGATGTCGGTGACGGTCTCGCCGTCCTCCGACAGCGCCACCCTCAGCGTCACTTCGTCGCCGCACGTGGGGTTGACGTGGTGCACCTCGGCGGCGAACGGGTCGCGCAGTCCGCGGCGGTGCGGGTGCTTGTAGTGGTCCAGGATCACTTCCTGGTAGATCTGCTCGAGCCGCATCCGTCAGTCCCTGCCGAAGAACTCCACGGCCCGGCGCACACCGGACACGAGCCGATCCACCTCGTCGAGCGTGTTGTACACCGCGAACGAGGCCCGCGCGGTCGCGGCGATACCGAACCTGCGGTGCAACGGCCACGCGCAGTGATGGCCGACGCGCACAGCCACGCCGTCGTCGTCGAGCACCTGGCCCACGTCGTGGGCGTGCACACCCTCGACGACGAACGACACCGGCGAACCACGGTCGTCCATCGACGTCGGCCCGATGATCCGGACCCCGTCGACGCTCGAAAGCCCGGCCAACGCGGCAGCCACCAGATCGCGCTCGTGCTGTTCGACCGCGGGCATACCGATGTTCTGCAGATATCGTGCGGCGGCGCCGAGACCGACGACCTGCGACGTCATCGGAGTGCCCGCCTCGAACCGCTGCGGGGCAGACGCAAAGGTGGTGGCCTCCATCGTCACGGTCTCGATCATCGACCCGCCGGTCAGAAACGGCGGCAACGCGTTCAGCAGTTCACTGCGGCCGTACAGCACGCCGATACCGGTGGGCCCCAGCATCTTGTGGCCGGAGAACGCGGCGAAGTCGACGTCGAGAGCGTGGAAATTCACTGGCTGGTGCGGGACAGACTGGCAGGCGTCCAGCAGCACGAGCGCACCGACCGCCCTGGCCCGCGCGACCAGGTCCGCGACCGGCGCGACAGCGCCGGTGACATTCGAATGATGGCTGAATGCAACAATTTTCACGCGCTCGTCGAGCTCAAGTGAATCGAGGTCGATACGGCCGGCTTCAGGCCCATCAGAAGTAACGCCGTACCACTTGAGCGTCGCTCCGGTGCGCTGCGCCAGCTCCTGCCAGGGGACCAGGTTCGCGTGGTGCTCGAGTTCTGTCGTCACGATGACGTCGCCGGGCCCGACGGCATTCTCGAACCGCTTGTCGCCCAACGCATAAGCCACCAAATTGATGGCCTCGGTGGCGTTCTTGGTGAACACCAGCTCGTCGGCGTCGGCACCGACGAACGCCGCGATGTCCTCGCGACCCTGCTCGTAGGCGTCGGTCGACTCCTCCATCAACTGGTGCGCACCGCGATGCACCGCGCCATTGGAGTGGAGCAGGAAGTCGCGCTCGGCATCGAGCACGGCGAGCGGCTTCTGCGACGTCGCACCGGAGTCGAGGTAGGCCAGCTGGCTGCCGCCGCGCATCACGCGACTCAGGATCGGAAAGTCCGCCCTGATGGCGGTCAGGTCCAACGTGCGCGCCGCGGTCACCGTCAGGCTCCGGACGCTGCGGCCTGCGTGAAGCGCTCGTAGCCATTCGCCTCGAGTTCGTCGGCGAGCTCAGGACCACCGGACTCGATGATCCGGCCGTCGAAGAACACGTGCACGAACTGCGGCTGGATGTAGCGCAGGATGCGGGTGTAGTGGGTGATCAGCAGGATGCCGCCGTCTTCGGCTTCCTTGAAGCGGTTCACGCCCTCGCTGACGACGCGCAGCGCGTCGACGTCCAGGCCGGAGTCGGTCTCGTCGAGGATCGCGATCTTCGGCTTGAGCAAGCCCAGCTGCAGGATCTCGTGGCGCTTCTTCTCACCGCCGGAGAAGCCTTCGTTGACGCTGCGTTCGGAGAACGTCGGGTCGATGTCGAGATCGCTCATCGCGGACTTGACCTCTTTGACCCAGTGCCGCAGCTTCGGCGCCTCGCCGCGGACGGCAGTGACTGCGGTGCGCAGGAAGTTCGACATCGACACGCCGGGTACCTCGATGGGGTACTGCATGGCGAGGAACAGGCCGGCGCGGGCGCGTTCGTCGATGCTCATCTCGAGGACGTCCTCGCCGTCGAGAGTGATCGACCCGGACGTCACAGTGTATTTCGGATGACCGGCGATGGCGTAGGACAACGTGGACTTGCCGGAACCATTGGGCCCCATCACCGCGTGGGTCTCCGCCGACTTCACGGTGAGGTTGACGCCCTTGAGGATCGGGATGTCCGTCCCGTCCTCTTTGGACACGACGCTGACGTGGAGGTCCTTGACTTCAAGAGTGGTCATTCTTGGGCTGCTTTCGATTCCGTAATAGCTAGTTCGCGTTCAATTGCTTCGGTGAGGCGCTCGCGCACGGCGGGCACGGCGATCTTGGCGATGATCTCGCCGAAGAATCCCCGCACCACCAAGCGGCGGGCCTGGGCCTCGGGGATGCCCCGCGCCCGTAGGTAGAACAACTGCTCGTCGTCGAAACGTCCGGTGGCACTGGCATGTCCGGCACCGACGATCTCGCCGGTCTCGATCTCCAGGTTCGGCACAGAATCGGCGCGGGCGCCGTCGGTGAGTACCAGGTTCCGGTTCACCTCGAAGGTGTCGGTCCCGGTGGCCTCGGCCCGGATCAACACATCACCGATCCACACGGTGTGCGCATCGGGCTTGTCCGAATCCGGATCACCTTGCAGCGCACCCTTGTACAACACATCGGACTTGCAGTTCGGCTGCGAGTGGTCGACCAGCAATCGCGATTCGAAGTGCTGGCCGTCGTCGGCGAAGTATGTGCCGAGCATCTTGGCGTCACCTCCGGGGCCGGTGAATCGCACCGTGGCGGTGGTCCGCACGACCTCCCCGCCCAGAGTGACATTGACGTGTCCCAGTACCGCGTCCTTGCCGAGCTTCGCGTGATGGGCGCTGACATGCACCGTGTCGTCGGCCCAGTCGGCGATCCAGATCACGCCAAGGCCCGCCGAGTCACCGACGATGATCTCGACGTTGTCGGCGTAGGTCCCGCTGCCACGCAGGTCGACGACGACGATCGCACGGGAGAGCTCCTCGATGCGGATCTGCAGGTGCCCGTAGGCGACCGCGCCCTCACCGGGGCCGGTGATGCCGATCTCGATCGGTTCGGCCAACTCGGTGTTCCGCGCGACGGTGACGACCGTCGCCGAGTCGAACGACGAGAAGGCCTGGGCGGCAACACGGTCGGAGGGCACGCCACCCTGGCCGAGCCGCTCGTCGCCGCGCTGGACGGTTTCGACCGTCACGCCGGGCAGCTCGGTGACCGCGATCGCCGCCGAGCCCGTTGCCGTCGCGGAACCGTCGTGCAGCCCGCGCAACCGCTTGAGCGGCGTGAAGCGCCACAGCTCGTCGCGGCCGCCGGGCACCTCGAAGGCATCGACATCGAACGAGGAGAAGAGCTCGCCCTTGTTGGCGGCAGCCAACGATGATCCCGGTGTCTTGATGATCCCTTCGGCCGCTTCGGTCAGATTGGGCTTGGTCACCCGACGGCGCCTTCCATCTGCAGCTCGATCAGCCGGTTGAGCTCGAGCGCGTACTCCATCGGCAGTTCCTTGGCGATCGGCTCGACGAAGCCGCGCACCACCATCGCCATGGCCTCGTCCTCGGTCATGCCGCGGCTCATCAGGTAGAACAGCTGGTCCTCGCTGACCTTCGACACCGTCGCCTCGTGGCCCATCGTCACGTCGTCCTCACGGATGTCGACGTAGGGATAGGTGTCGGAGCGGCTGATCGTATCGACAAGGAGCGCATCGCATTTCACGCTCGACTTGGAACCGTATGCGCCCTTGTTGATCTGAACCAGACCACGGTAGGACGCCCGGCCACCGCCGCGGGCCACCGACTTGGACACGATGTTGGACGACGTGTGGGGCGCCAGGTGCAGCATCTTCGCACCGGTGTCCTGGTGCTGGCCCTCGCCGGCGAACGCCACCGAGAGCACCTCGCCCTTGGCGTGCTCACCGGTCATCCAGACCGCCGGGTACTTCATGGTGACCTTGGAGCCGATGTTGCCGTCGACCCACTCCATGGTGGCGCCTGCCTCGGCCCGCGCCCGCTTGGTGACCAGGTTGTAGACGTTGTTCGACCAGTTCTGGATCGTCGTGTAGCGGCAGCGGCCACCGGGCTTGACGATGATCTCCACGACCGCGGAGTGCAGCGAGTCGCTCTTGTAGATCGGCGCCGTGCAGCCCTCGACGTAGTGCACATAGGCGCCCTCGTCGACGATGATCAGCGTCCGCTCGAACTGACCCATGTTCTCGGTGTTGATCCGGAAGTACGCCTGCAGCGGGATGTCGACGTGTACGCCCTTGGGGACGTAGATGAACGAGCCACCGGACCACACCGCGGTATTGAGCGCGGAGAACTTGTTGTCGCCGGCCGGGATCACCGTGCCGAAGTACTCCCTGAACAGCTCCGGGTGTTCCTTCAGCGCGGTGTCGGTGTCCAGGAAGATGACGCCCTGGGCTTCGAGATCCTCACGGATGGAGTGGTAGACCACCTCGGACTCGTACTGCGCCGCCACGCCCGACACCAGACGCTGCTTCTCCGCTTCGGGGATGCCGAGCTTGTCGTAGGTGTTCTTGATGTCGGCGGGCAGGTCGTCCCATGTCGCCGCCTGCTTCTCGCTGGAGCGCACGAAGTACTTGATGTTGTCGAAATGGATGCCGTCGAGGTCGGATCCCCAGTTCGGCATCGGCTTCTTGCCGAAGGTGCGCAGCGCCTTGAGGCGGACGTCGAGCATCCACTGCGGCTCGCTCTTCTTGGCCGAGATGTCGCGGACCACGGCTTCGGACAGCCCCCGTTGCGCGCTGGCTCCCGCGACGTCGGAATCAGCCCAGCCATAGCCGTACTTGCCCAGGGAGGCGATGGCCTCCTCCTGGGTCAGCGCCTCTGGCTTGACCTCCGGTGTGAGTGTCATTGCGACACACTCCTTCTGCTCTTGTCGTGGCTCCGGCGTGGGCTGTGTGCCGGAGGGTTGTGCGTCTGGTCGTCTACCGTCCGGCCTGGCTCAGCGGGACGTGGGTGGTGCAGGCACAATCGCCGTTGACGATCGTTGCCAGTCGTTGAACATGAGTGCCCAGCACCTCGGCCATCGCCTGCTGTTCGGCCTCGCAGAGTTCGGGGAACTCCTCGGCGACGTGCGACACAGGGCAATGGTGCTGGCAGATCTGCACGCCGTTGGCGGGACCGGTGACCCGCGTCGTGGTAGTCGCGTACCCGGCGACGCTCAACGCGTCGGCGATCCGGTCGGCCGCCGCTTCCACGTCGTCGCCTGCCGCGCCTCCGGCCGGCTCGACCTGGGCCAGGATCGTGTCGATGCGCCTGCGGGCGAACGTCCGGATGGCGTCGTCACCGCCGATTTCGCGGAGCTGACGCATCGCCGCGGAGGCGAGGTCGTCATAGTTGTGCTGGAGCTTGGCGCGGCCCGCAGCCGTCAGCTGAAAGCGCTTGGCGGGACGGCCCCGACCCTCCTGCTGCCACGCGGCGGCGGCGTTGGCCTGCGCGTCGCCCGCGTCGATCAAGGCGTCGAGGTGCCTGCGCACGCCCGCGGCCGACAAGCCGAGGCGCTCGCCGATGTGGCTCGCGGTGGTGGGGCCGGATTCCAGCAGGAGCTTGATGATCGCGCCCCTGGTGTCTCCATGGGTGTCACCGTCGGCAGCAGGGGACGGCGCCGGCACCGGCGCAGTCGTGTTCCCCGCACGGATTTTCACAACACCAGTGTGACGCAATTACCTGACCGGGTCCAGCAAGGGCACCCTTAGCGCGACGTCGCAATAGTCACACCGATTGTCCACGGATCCCGGGAATACGCGACCGCTACGCTGCCTTCGTGGCAGCCCGCCAGCACTCCCTCAGCAGGTCGATCGCCGGCCTGCACGGCGATGAGCGCACCGTCGGCAGCCCGCTCAACCCCGCCGAACTGGTCGCGATGCAGCGGACGCGCCTGTTCGGAGCGACCGGAACGGTGTTGATGGCGATCGGCGCGCTCGGCGCAGGAGCGCGACCGGTGATGCAGGACCCGACGTTCGGCGTCCGGCTGCTCAACCTGCCGTCGCGCATCGCGACCGTCTCGCTGACGATGACCACCACGGGCGCGGTGATGATGGCCCTGGCCTGGCTCATGCTGGGCAGGTTCACGCTCGGCCGCCGCAAGATGACCCGCAGCCAACTCGACCACACTCTGTTGCTCTGGGCCCTACCGCTGCTGATCGCGCCGCCCATGTACAGCAAGGACGTCTACTCCTACCTGGCGCAGAGCGAGATCTCGTTGCAAGGCAACGATCCCTACAAGGTCGGCCCAGCCCCCGGCCTCGGGCTCGACCACATCTTCACGTTGTCGGTGCCCAGCATGTGGCGGGACACCCCGGCACCCTACGGACCGCTGTTCCTGTGGATCGGGCGCGGGATCTCGCGGCTGACCGGGGAGAACATCGTCGAGGCGGTGCTCTTCCACCGGTTGGTGGTGCTACTCGGCGTGGGAATGATCGTCTGGGCGACCCCGCGGCTGGCCCGCCGCTGCGGAGTTGCCGAGGTCAGCGCGCTGTGGCTGGGCCCGGCCAACCCGCTGCTGTTCATGCACCTGGTCGCCGGTATCCACAACGAGGCCCTGATGCTGGGGCTGATGCTGGCAGGCACCGAGTTCGCCCTGCGCGGGATCGATGCCGCGGCCCCGCTGATCCCGCGCCCGCTGCCTTGGCCACGCCGCGTGCAGTGGGCCCGGTGGTATCCGATGGCGGCGTTGCTCGCAGGCACCGTGCTGATCACCCTGTCATCGCAGGTCAAGCTGCCGTCGCTGCTGGCATTGGGGTTCGTGGCGATGGCGCTGGCGCACCGGTGGGGCGGCACCGTCAAGGCGTTGCTGATCGCCAGCGGCGCGCTGGGTTCGGTGGCACTGGCGGTGATGGCCCTGATCGGCTGGGCCAGCGGCCTCGGCTTCGGCTGGCTGTTCACGCTCGGAACCGCCAACGTCGTGCGCAGCTGGATGTCCCCCCCGACGCTGCTGGCGTTGGGCACCGGGCAGGTCGGGATCCTGCTCGGACTCGGCGACCACACCACCGCGGTACTCGCGCTGACCCGCGCCATGGGTGTGAGCCTCATCGCGGTCATCGTCCTGTGGCTGCTGTTCGCGGTCCTGCGCGGCCGACTGCACCCGGTCGGCGGTCTCGGCGTCGCGCTCGGCGCCACGCTGCTCCTGTTCCCGGTCGTACAACCCTGGTATGTCCTGTGGGCGATCATCCCGCTCGCAGCGTGGGCCACCAAGCCCCGATTCCGGATGGCAGCGATCGTCTTCACCTTGGTCGTCGGCATCTTCGGTCCGACCGCCAATGGCGACCGGTTCGCACTGTTCCAGATCGCACTGGCGACGCTCGCGAGCACCGTGATCCTGCTGATGCTGGTCGCGCTGACCTATCGCAGGCTGCCGTGGCGCCCGCTGCCGGAGGAGCAGCCCGACAATCCCCCGCAACCACCGGCGCCACCGAGTGCAAAGCCCGACGCCTACGCTGAGTCTCCGTGACCTCCCTGCCGGCTCCTCCCGTGTCGCTGCGCGGGGTCAGCAAGCGGTACGGATCCACGACCGCGGTGTCGGAGCTCGATCTCGACGTCCAGGCTGCCGAGGTGTTCGCGCTCCTCGGACCCAACGGTGCAGGCAAGACGACGACGGTGGAGATGTGCGAGGGGTTCTTCAGGCCGGACACCGGTTCGATCCGGATCCTGGGTCTTGACCCTGTCGCCGACAATGCCCAGGTACGTGCCCGCACCGGCGTGATGCTGCAGGGCGGCGGCGCGTATCCCGCGGCCCGCGCAGGCGAGATGCTGGACCTCGTCGCGTCCTACGCCGCCGACCCGCTGGATCCCCAGTGGCTGCTGGACACACTGGGCCTCACCGATTCGGCACGCACCACCTACCGGCGGTTGTCCGGCGGTCAACAACAACGACTCGCGCTCGCGTGCGCGGTGGTCGGCCGTCCCGAACTGGTGTTCCTCGACGAACCGACCGCGGGTATGGACGCGCACGCGCGAATCGTGGTGTGGGAGTTGATCGACGCGCTGCGCCGGGACGGTGTGACCGTCGTGCTGACCACACACCAGCTCGCCGAGGCCGAGGAGCTCGCCGACCGGATCCTGATCATCGACCACGGAGCGGCCGTCGCCACCGGAACCCCGGCAGAGCTGATGCGCAGCGGCGCAGAAAACCAACTGCGTTTCCGCGCACCGCGGATGCTCGATCTGTCGCTGCTCATCTCGGCGCTGCCGGAGGCTTACGACGCGGTCGAAACCGCGCCGGGTGAGTATCTCGTCGAAGGGCACATCGACCCCCAGGTGCTCGCCACGGTCACCGCGTGGTGTGCGCGGCTGGACGTGCTTGCGACCGACATGCGGGTGGAGCAGCGCAGCCTCGAGGATGTCTTCCTCGACCTGACGGGGCGGGAGCTACGGAAATGACTGTCGGGAACCGTTTTGCACCAGGCACTTTCACGCCCGACCCGCGTCCGGCCGCCGTACCCCGAATGCTGAAGGCGCAATTCGGCCTGGAGCTTCGCCTGCTCTTGCGCAACGGCGAGCAGCTGCTGCTGACGATGTTCATCCCGATCACACTGCTGGTCGGCCTCACGCTGCTGCCCCTCGGTTCGTTCGGGCCCAACCGGGCAGCCACGTTCGTGCCCGCAATCATGGCGCTGGCGGTGATCTCGACGGCGTTCACCGGCCAGGCGATCGCCGTCGCCTTCGACCGCCGCTACGGTGCACTCAAACGACTCGGCGCCACCGCCCTCCCGGTCTGGGGCATCATCGCGGGCAAGTCGCTTGCGGTGGTGGCCGTCGTGTTCCTTCAGTCGATCCTGTTCGGCGCCATCGGTTTTGCGCTCGGCTGGCGTCCACCGCTGGCTGGCCTGGCACTGGGTGCGGTCATCATCGCGCTGGGTACCGCGGTGTTCGCCGCACTCGGCCTTCTGCTCGGCGGAACTCTGCGCGCGGAGATCGTGCTCGCGATCGCCAACCTGCTGTGGTTCGTGTTCGCCGGCCTCGGCGCGCTTGTCCTTGACGTCGGCATCGTGCCGACCGCCGTGCAGTGGGTAGCGCGCCTGACGCCGTCGGGCGCACTGACCGAAGCCCTGTCCCGCGCGATGACGTTGTCAGTGGACTGGTTCGGCCTGGCTGTGCTGGCCGCGTGGGGCGCTGTCGCGGCGCTGTGCGCGATGCGCTGGTTCCGATTTACCTAGTTGGCCGGTTCCTACGGGCGCCTGGATCGCCGAGCGTGCAGTTGATGCACGATTTCACGCGGGATTCGTGCAACAACGACACGCTCGGGTGAGGCCTCGGACCCGGCCTCTGACTGCCCCTACTACGAGGCGTAGTTAACGAGGCTCTACCATCGGAGCGTGCCCGTAGGACGACTTTTCTTGCGGCTCGTCGATCTGCTTCCCGAGCCGGGCCTTCGAGCGCAGCGCCTCGTCGCGGCGGCCGTCATCCTGACCCAGGGCGGGATCGCCGTCACCGGCGCCATCGTGCGCGTCACCGCCTCGGGTCTCGGTTGCCCCACCTGGCCGCAGTGCTTCCCCGGAAGCTTCACCCCGGTCCCCCACGCCGAAGTGGCCGGCATCCATCAGGCCGTCGAGTTCGGCAACCGCATGTTGACGTTCCTCGTGGTCCTCACCGCGGCGGCCGCCGTGCTGGCCGTCACCCGCGCCCGTCGTCGCCGTGAGGTGCTGTTCTACGCGTGGCTGATGCCGGCGTCGACGGTCGCGCAGGCGGTGATCGGCGGCATCACGGTGCTGACGGGGCTGCTGTGGTGGACCGTGGCGATTCACCTTCTGGTGTCGATGGCGATGGTGTGGCTCGCGGTCTTGCTGTACGTCAAGATCGGCGAACCGGACCAGCACGATCGGGTCGGTGTGCCGACGCCTGCCGCGCCGAAACCATTGCGGCAGTTGACCGTTCTGTCCGCGGTGACGCTGGCCGCCGTCCTGGTCACCGGAACCATGGTCACCGGCGCCGGCCCCCACGCCGGGGACAAGAGCCTGGACCGGCCGGTCCCCCGGCTTCAGGTGGAGATCACCACGCTGGTGCACATGCACTCGACACTGCTGATCGCGTTTCTCATGCTGCTGGTCGGCCTCGGCTTCGGCCTGCTGGCGGCGCGGGCGTCCCGGCATGTCATGATCCGGCTCGGTGTGGTCGTGGGCCTGGTGGCCGCACAGGGCACGCTCGGCGCAGTGCAGTTCTTCACCGGCGTGCCAGAGGCATTGGTGGCACTGCATGTCGCGGGAGCAGCCGCATGTACGGCCGCGACCGCGGCGCTATGGGCGTCGCTGGGTGAACGGACCGAGCCCCAAACGCTCCAGCGCTGACTCGACACCGAGCGCGAAGCGGCGCTCCTGGCGCCTGCGGTCCTGCTCGGTGAGCTGACGCCAGCCCAATGACGGTTCGACGAGCTCCAGCTCGAGGAGCCGGGGATCCTGCGAGCCGCCGATGATGTCCACCCGCGCATACAGCAGCTCCGCAGGCTCGATGCCCACGTGTGAGGCGGCCGCTGCCAGGGCCGCGTGCCCGAGGTCCCACAGCTCGAAATCCGGTTCGGCGGGCCGGAGTCGCTCCTCGGCGTAGGTGCCCGATTCGTCGAAGGCCGGTGCGTCTCCGGGTGGGGGCAGGATCGCCGTCTTGGTGAACGCGTGGGACTGCTCTCCGCCGAGGAACACCAGCGCGGTCTCACCGTCACCGACGCGCGGGTCGTAGGGCTGCACCAGCGCCGTCCGCCCGGCCGCCTGCAACGCTCGGGCGTGCGCGCTCGCCTGAGCGCTGTCGGAGAAGCGGAGTGCGCCAACCGAACCCGCACTCACTGAAGGTTTGACCACGACCTCGCCGTCCGGAATGCGTACCCGCTCCCCCGGCGCAAAGAACGCACTGGGCACCGTCGGCACCCCTGCTGCGGCGAGGTCTGCCAGGTACAGCTTGTCGACATTCCACGAAACGACCGCGAGAACGTTGAGCAGGTGCGGCACCCGTGCGGCCCAGTCGAGGAACTCCTCGAGCCGGTCGATGTAGTCCCACGCGGCGCGCAGGATCACCAGATCGGCGGCGAGGGTCGCCGGGTCGTCCCACGCCAGCCACCGGGCGTGCAAACCGCGCCCCCGCAGAGCCGCGATCAGTCCCGCATCGTCACCGTCGCCCTCGGGCAAAGCCGCGCATCCGGCCAGCACGATGCGCGGATGGAAGATGTCGGGGCGGGCCAGCTTCATGATCGCGTCGATGTTACCGAGGCCACCCAGCTGCCTGCGGGCATGATGGACCCCATGTACGCCATCGAAGTCGCCGAGACCGGCGGGCCGGAGGTCCTGGCCCTTGTCGAGAAGCCGCAGCCCACGCCCGGCCCCGGGCAGGTGTTGATCAGAGCCGAGGCGATCGGCGTGAATTTCATCGACACCTACTTCCGGTCCGGCCTGTACCCGCGCGAGACGCCCTTCGTCGTCGGCACCGAGGTGTGCGGGATCATCGAAGCCGTCGGCGACGACGTCGCGGCGCTGAACGTCGGAGACCGGGTGGTGACCGCGCAGTCACTCGGCGCCTACGCTGAATACTGCTTGGCGCCAGCTGATTTCGTCGCGTATGTGCCCGACGGGGTGGCACCCGAGGTGGCCGCGTCGGCGCTGTTGAAGGGCATGACGGCGCACTACCTGATCAAGTCCACCTATCCCGTGCAGCAAGGCGATGTGGTGCTGCTGCACGCAGGCGCAGGCGGCGTCGGACTGATCCTGACGCAGTGGGCCACCAGCCTGGCCGCCTCGGTGATCACCACCGTGTCGACGCCCGACAAGGCCGAGCTGTCGCGGCAGGCGGGCGCGGTCGAGGTGCTCGACTACCCGGATGATCCCAAGGAATTCGGCGACCGGATCCGGGGGCTGACCGACGGTGACGGCGTCGCCGCGGTGTACGACGGCGTTGGCGCCTCGACGTTCGAGGCGAGCCTGGCCAGCCTCGCGGTCCGCGGCACCCTTGCATTGTTCGGTGCGGCCAGCGGCCCGGTGCCGCCGATCGACCCGCAGCGACTCAACGGCGCAGGGTCGGTGTTCCTGACCCGCCCCAATCTGGCGCACTACACTCGCACGCCCGATGAATTCTCTTGGCGGGCAGGCGAACTCCTTACAGCGATCGCGGACGGCACGCTCACCGTCACGGTCAGCGAGCGGTATCCACTGGCCGACGCCCAGCGCGCACACACCGATCTGCAGGGCCGCAAGACCGTCGGCTCAGTGGTGCTGGTCCCCTAGTCCGCCTGATCGGCGCGGGCCATCGCATCCTGGTACTCGTCGAGGTCGATCTCTTCGGCCGTGACCACCTTCGTGCCGTTGTAGACGTCGCGGTCGATCTCGTCGTCGGCGTTGGCCACCAGCATCGCCACGAACGTGTCCCCGTTGACATTGAGGAAGGTGCGGAAGATCCCGGAGAACCAGTCGACGGCGATCAGCAGACCGACAGCCTCGAACGGCAGATCCAGGGATGTCGCCAGGAACATCGCGACCACCGGGAAACCGCCGGGAACCGTGATGGTGCCCATGTTGAGCAGGATCGCCAAGCCCATGCCGAGCGCAATCTGGCCGAGGCTCAACTCGATTCCGCCGGCCTGCGCCAGAAACATCACGACGATCATGTAGTTCAGGACGGCTCCGTACGACCCCATCGTCAGGCCGATCGACAGCGTGAAGTTGGCAACCTTCTGGCTCACGCCCACCTTCTCGACCGTGTTCTTCAGCACGGTCGGGAAGGTCACCGCCGAACTGGTCGTGGTCACGGCAATAGCGGTCTGCTCAGCCAGCTTGCCGGGCAACAGCCACGGGTTGAGCCGGGTCCGAATCGTGACGACGGCGATGAACAGCACGAACAGGATGAGGACGCCGAGCAACGTCGTGCCCAGATATTTGAGCGCCGTCGTGACCACCGAGAAGCCGACGTCTCCGGCGAGCGCGGCGAGCAGGCAGAACACGCCGATCGGCGCGATGTACATGACCAGCCGGATCATCGTGAGCACGATCTGCTGGATCTGGTCGATGAAGCTGAGGACCCTGGTGTCACCGGTCTTGTTGATCTGCGTGCGCAACGCGATGCCGAACAACAACGAGAAGACGATGATCGGCACCATCGTCGCCGTGGACATCGCGTCGAAGATGTTGGTGGAGAC
>CAWCMF010000021.1:0-47402 GCA_963796545.1 uncultured Actinomycetota bacterium
AACCGACCGACGCACCACCCGCCGTCGGATTCGACGACGTCACAAAGGGATACGTGCCGTGGTCGACGTCGAGCAGGGTGCCCTGGGATCCCTCCAACAGCACCGTCTCGCCCTGATCGAGCGCGACATTGAGCAACAGCCGGGCGTCGGCGATGCGGTGCTTGAAGCCCTCGGCCTGGGCCAGCAGGTTCTCGACGACCTCGTCGGGTTCGAGCGCCTTGCGGTTGTAGATCTTGACCAGCACCTGGTTCTTGAATTCCAGTGCGCCCTCGATCTTTTCGGCAAGGATCGTGGGGTCGAGCACGTCGGCGACGCGGATGCCCTGGCGCGCGATCTTGTCCTGATAGCACGGCCCGATACCCCGGCCGGTGGTGCCGATCTTCTTGCTGCCCGCGTACCGCTCCACGACCTTGTCGATCGCCACGTGGTACGGCATCAGAAGGTGGGCGTCCGCGGAGATGAGCAACCGCTGCGTGTCGACGCCGCGTTCGTCCAGACCCTTGAGCTCGGTGAGCAACACGCCGGGGTCGACGACCACACCGTTGCCGATCACGTTCGTCACGCCGCGGGTGAGGATCCCCGACGGGATGAGGTGGAGGGCGAAGTTCTCACCCGTCGGCAGCACCACCGTGTGCCCGGCGTTGTTACCGCCCTGGTAGCGCACGACCCACTGAACACGTCCACCGAGAAGGTCGGTGGCTTTACCCTTGCCCTCGTCGCCCCATTGGGCGCCGATGAGGACGATTGCCGGCATTGCAGTACCCTCTGCGTCTTCCCGCTTGTCAATACGCTCGAGCTGCGCTCGATACTGTGTGCAGCCGGTGGCACAGCCTATCTGATCTACATCCGACCTGATCAGCGGCTCGATCAAAGGAGCAGATTGGACTCGACGAAAACCGCGGTCGTGCGCTTCGGGGAACGTCGGGTTCCCAGGGTTCTGCGCGATCTCGCCGTCACGGCTTTCGCGACCGATTTCGACCTCGCCGGCTATCGGCGGCTCGTCGTCCTGGGGTCCCCCCACGACCTGTCTCTGGTGCTGACGCGGCTCCTGCGCTCGGACCGGCTCGACGTCGAGGTGGCGCATGTGCGGCGATCGTGGCAGGCCAGGGGCGCGCGCACCGCCCCAGCGACCCGGATGCCGCTGATCCGCGACGAGACGGGGACCGTCGTGACCAGGGCGGCGTACTGGCTGCCGCCGGAGGGCCAGACCACGCTGCGCGGGGAGGCCGTCGTCGACGACGAGCGGCTGTTCGACGGCGATGTGACAGGTGTCCGCATCGAACCGATCTCGACCATGCCCGGCCTACGGGCCCGCGTGCTGGGGGGCCGGATGCGGCCGAGGCGCTGGGTCAGCGGCCGCGCCGTGCAGCTCGGCACCACGGGCGCGATCGTGGTCCGCGACGGCGACCAGGTACCGCGGCCGGTTCGGCGCTCGACCTTCTACCGTCACACGGAGGGGTGGTTGAGGGTCGGCGCCCTGTAGTCGCAGGTGACTCCGATAATTTCGGGTGGTGAACATTCGTCCGCTGCGCCAGTCGGTGCGGCCGAGCCCGATCTTCCTTGCCTTGGTCGCGATCACGGCCGTCGGCGGCGCACTGGCCTGGACAGCGGCCGGGCAGTTCCGGCCGTTGGCCTACATCGGGGTGTTCGTCTTCGTCATCTTCGGGTGGCTGGTCACCCTGTGTCTGCACGAGTTCGGCCACGCCTACTCGGCCTACAAGTTCGGTGACCGCGACGTCGCGGTGCGCGGTTACCTCACCCTCAACCCGCTGAAGTATTCCCACCCGCTGCTGTCGCTCGGCCTGCCGGTGTTGTTCATCGCGCTCGGCGGGATCGGCTTGCCCGGCGGTGCGGTGTACGTGCAGACGGCGTACATGACGAAGCGACAGAAAACACTGGTCAGCCTCGCGGGCCCGGCGGTCAACCTGGCCTTCGCGGTGTTGCTGCTCGTGCTGACCCGATTGCTGTACGACCCGGACCACAGGGTGTTCTGGGCGGGCGTGGCGTTCCTGGGGTTCCTGCAGGTCACTGCTTTGCTGCTGAACATGCTGCCGATCCCGGGCCTGGACGGCTACGGCGCGCTGGAGCCACACCTGAGCCCCGAGACGCAGCGCGCGCTGCGGCCCGCCAAGCAGTGGGGTTTGTTCGTCCTGGTGCTCCTGCTCATCGGTACGCCGCTGAATCAGTGGTTCTTCGGCGCGGTGTACTGGCTGTTCGACCTGTCCGGCGTGCCGCCGACGCTGTCGGCCGTCGGCGGTCAGCTGACGCGGTTCTGGTCGGCCTGGTTCTAGCGCCCTTGCAACGTATGCGCGTTTGCGCATATATTTCTGCCCATGGGAGCCGGACACGATCACAGCCACGGAGGCGACACCAGGGTGTCCCGCATGGTCATCGCGGCGGGCATCCTGACCGTCTTCTTCGCCATCGAACTGGGCACCGCGCTGGCGATCAACTCGATCGCGTTGCTGGCCGACGCCGGCCACATGTTGACCGACCTCGTGGCGATGTTCATGGGCCTGACCGCGGTGTTGCTCGCCAAGCGCGGGAGTGCGTCGCCGTCGCGGACCTACGGATGGCACCGCGCCGAGGTGTTCACCGCCGTCGCCAACGCGGTGCTGCTGCTCGGGGTGGCCGGCTTCATCCTCTACGAGGCCTTCGATCGCCTCGGAGACGCGCCCGACGTCCCCGGCGTCCCGATGATCGTCGTCGCGCTCGCCGGATTGGTCGCCAACGCGATCGTCGTGATGCTGCTGCGGTCGCACTCCGAGGAGAGCCTGGCGGTCAAGGGTGCCTACATGGAGGTCGTCGCCGACACCGTCGGCAGCATCGGGGTGCTCATCGCGGGCATCGTCACCGTGACCACGCGCTGGCCCTATGCCGACGTCGTCGTCGCCGTGCTGGTGGCGTTGTGGGTGCTGCCGCGGGCCATCGCGCTGGCCAGGGCGGCGCTGCGCATCCTGTCCGAGTCCTCGCCCAGCCATATCGACGTAGAGGAACTGCGCGCCGCGCTGTGCGGCGTGGACGGGGTGACCGAGGTCCACGACCTGCACGTGTGGACGCTGGTGCCCGGCAAGGACATGGTCACCGCCCACCTGACCAGCGTCCGCAACTCAGCGCAGGTTCTCGACGACGCCCGCGCGATCCTGACTGCCCGCGGTCTCGACCACGCCACCGTGCAGGTCGAACCGCCGGACAGCGCCGCCGACTGTGAGTGCGAAAGCCAGCAGCCGCTAGTTGACGCCCAGCTCGGTGCGGGCCGCCGGATCGCAGTCGTCCAGCAGATCCAGGCACCGTTGGTATTCGGGCGTCTCCCCGATGGCCTGGGCGGCGCGGGCCAGCGCCGCGACACAGCGCAGGAAGCCCTGATTCGGCTCGTGGGCGAAGGGCACCGGGCCGAAGCCTTTCCACCCGTTGCGGCGCAGCTGATCGAGTCCGCGGTGATACCCGGTACGGGCATAGGCGTACGCGGCGACCGCTTGATCGTCGTCGAGCGCGTTCTCGGCGAGCACCGCCCACGCGATCGACGCCGACGGATGTGCGGCGGCCACGATAGCGGGGTTCTCCGAGGCATCCAGCTCGGCCTCCGCGGCGGGATCGCCAGGCAGCAGCACAGGTTCCGGTCCGAGGAGATCGCCCATCCGAGTCATGGGTCCCATTGTGCCGTGCGGGCGTGGGCACCCGACACCGCGGATGGCTAAGCTTCCGCGGTATGTCGAACGCAGGAGGGCCCAACACCCCGGACGAACCCACCGAAGCGTTGGCGGGGGCCACCGGTCACGAGTCCGCCGAAGCCGAGACCGTGGTGTTCCCGGAAACGGGCTCCGAGCACGAGCCGGCGACCGAAGTGTTCGCCCCCGCCGAATCGCAGGACGACGGGCCGTCTGCCGACCCCGGCGAGCGACGGTTCACCGCGCCGTCCGGTTTCGACGCCGGCTCCACCCAGATCATCAACCGCCCGTCCGATCCGGCGACCGAGGTGTTCTCTGTCCGCGATCCGGGCACCACCCCCACCGAGGGCTTCGCGCCACAGAAACCCGCTGCGCCCCAAATGATTCCACCGCGCAGCGACGCTCCGCCACCGCCCAAGAGGAAGCGCAGCTGGGGCTGGGTGATCGCCATCGTGCTGGTGATCGCGGCGCTGGCGGCCGTCGCGATCGTGGGCACCTTGCTCCTGACCCGCGGTTCCGAGCCGACGGTGTCTCAGGAGGAGCAGGTCCGCACCACCATCGAGAACTACGACGCGGCCATCGAGAAGGGTGATCTGGCGACGCTGCGCAGCATCACGTGCGGGACGACGGCCGAGGTCTACAACAGCCTGGACGACAAGAAATGGGCCGACATCCACCAACGGGTCGCCGACGCCGGCCGCTACCCGGTGGTCGCCAGCGTCGACCAGGTGGTCGTCAACGGCGACCACGCCGAGGCCAACGTCACCACGTTCATGGCCTTCGCGCCGCAGACCCGCTCCACGCGCAGCTTCGATCTCCAGTTCCGCGACGACCAGTGGAAGATCTGCCAGGCCCCTAACTGAGATTCCGGCGATTTCGGTGTAGGTCGTCAACGTGACCTTGACGAACTACACCCGAATCCCGATCAGGCCGCGGTCACACTGCGGCCCGCGCTGTGCAGGTCGTTGCACGCTTCCACCACCCGCTCGCTCATTCCGGCCTCGGCCTTCTTGAAGTAGCTGCGCGGGTCGTAGAACTTCTTGTTGCCGACCTCGCCGTCGACCTTCAGCACGCCGTCGTAGTTGGAGAACATGTGGCCGACGATCGGGCGGGTGAACGCGTACTGGGTGTCGGTGTCGACGTTCATCTTGACCACGCCGTACTTCAGCGAGTCCTCGATCTCGGACTTCAGCGAGCCTGATCCGCCGTGGAACACGAAGTCGAACGGCTTGGATCCCTCGGGCAGTCCCAGCTTCGCCAAGGCGACCTTCTGGCCTTCGGCCAGCACCTCCGGCTTGAGTTTGACGTTGCCCGGCTTGTAGACGCCGTGCACATTGCCGAACGTCGCGGCCAGCAGGTACTTGCCGTGCTCACCTGCGCCGAGCGCCTCGATGGTCTTCTCGAAGTCCTCGGAGGTGGTGTAGAGCTTGTCGTTGATCTCGGCCTCGACGCCGTCCTCTTCGCCGCCGACCACGCCGATCTCGATCTCCAGGATGATCTTGGCGGCCGCGGCCTGCTTCAGTAGTTCCTGCGCGATCGACAGGTTCTCGTCGATCGGCACCGCCGAGCCGTCCCACATGTGCGACTGGAACAGCGGGTTCTGACCCTTGGCGACACGCTCAGCCGAGATGGCGAGCAGCGGCCGGACGTAGGTGTCCAGCTTGTCCTTCGGGCAGTGGTCGGTGTGCAGCGCGACGGTGATGTCGTACTTGGCGGCGATCACGTGAGCGAACTCGGCGAGCGCGACGGCACCGGTGACCATCTCCTTGATACCGAGGCCCGACGCGAATTCCGCACCGCCGGTGGAGAATTGGATGATGCCGTCGGATCCGGCGTCGGCGAAGCCCTTGATGGCGGCGTTGACGCTCTCGGAGCCGACACAGTTGATGGCCGGGAACGCGAACGAGTGCTCCTTGGCGCGGCCCAGCATCTCGGCGTAGACCTCCGGCGTGGCGATGGGCATGGCATTTCCTCTCGACTGGCGTTGCTCAGAAGTATGTCAAGAACGGGCCGACCTCACACGGTCAGCACCATCCGGTATCGGGCACGGCCGGAGTCCATGGCGTCGAATGCCTCCGCGGCCTGCGCCAGCGGCAGTTCCTCCACCATCGCCCGCACCCCGGACAGCAGCGCGAAGGCGAGCGTCTCCTCGACGTCGCGCGAGGTGCCCGACGGATGGCCGGTCACCGACAGCCCGGAGTTGATCAGGTCCAGCGGGCTGATCGGCAGGTTCTCCGGGGTGACCCCGATGGCGACCAGCTCACCTGCCGGGCCGAGTCCGCCGACGGTCGCGGCCATCGCCTCGGCGTTGTTCGCGGTGGCCAGGACGACCGCGGCGCCGCCCAACTTCTTCAGCTCGGCCGCGACGTCCTGCCCGGTCGAGTCGATGTAGTGGTGTGCGCCCAGCTGCGTGGCTTCCTCGGCCTTGCCTGTGCCCCTGGCGATCGCGACCGTCTCGAAGCCCATCGCCCTGGCCCACTGCACCCCGAGGTGGCCCAGCCCGCCGACACCGAGGATCGCGACCAGGTCGCCCGCCTTGGCGCGCGTCTGGCGCAGCCCGTTGAACGTCGTCACGCCCGCGCAGCCCATGGGTGCGGCCTCGACGAACGACAACCCGTCCGGGATGCGCGCCAGCGCGGTCGCCGGTGCGGTGACCGACTCCGCGTAACCGCCCGGGTACTGCCAGCTCGGCACCTCCATGCGTTCGCACTGCATGAAGAAACCCTTGCGGCATGGGATACAGCGATTGCAGTTGCCGCCGAACCACCCGACGGCCACCCGGTCGCCCGCCGCGAAACCCTCGACGCCGTCGCCGACCTCGGCGATGGTGCCTGCCAACTCGTGGCCCAGCGTGATCGGCCATTGCAGACCGGGAAAGTGGCCTGCGTGGAATTCCCGGTCGGTGCCGCAAACGCCGCACGCGGCGACGGCGATGCGGACGTGGCCAAGCGGGGGCGGCTGAGTCTCGACCTCGACGAGGGTGAGCGGTTCGTTGGCTGCAGCGACCTGCACGGCCTTGTGGGTGGGCATGACCAACCCTAAGGCGCCGGTACGCTTGGGACCCGTGGTCGCCGACAATCTCGCGCTGATGCCCGATTTCCTGGACCCGATCAACCTCCTCAGCTACTTCGGTACGTGGGCGCTGATCGGGCTGCTCGTGGTCGTCTTCGTCGAGTCCGGCGTGTTGTTTCCGATTCTCCCCGGCGACTCGCTGCTGTTCGTGGCGGGCATGCTCGCGGCAGGCATCGAAACGGCGTCCAAGGAAGGCAACGTTGCCAACGCCGACTTCCAGCTCTGGCAGCTCTTGGTCTTCATCCCGATCGCGGCCATCCTCGGCGCGCAGGTGGGTTATTGGATCGGCCGCAATGTCGGCACCGCGATGTTCAAGCCGAATGCGCGCATCCTCAAGCAGAAGTACCTCGACGAGGCGCACCTCTTCTTCGAGCAGCGCGGTCCGTTCGCCATCGTCGTCGCCCGGTTCGTGCCGATCGTGCGCACGCTGGCCCCCATCACGGCGGGTGCGGCGAAGATGAACTACGCGGTGTTCACGCTCTACAACGCCGTCGGCGCCATCGTGTGGGGCGTCGGGCTGACACTGCTCGGGTTCTGGCTCGGCAGGATCGAGATCATCCAGAAGCTGCTCGAACCCATCGTCATCGGCATCGTCATCCTGTCGGTGCTGCCGATCGCCATCGAGTGGTACAAGCGCCGCAAGGCCGCCAAGCAGGCTGCGGACGCGAGGAGCAAAGACGGTCTCGGCGGCGCCATCCACGACAACACCGAACCCGAGCCGACGGCTTAGTTCGGCACCCCGCCGCGCAGCGCGTCGAACAGCCGCCCCAGGCGCCGCAGCGCTCGTCGCCTTCGGAATGGTGCGCAACCGGCGAGCCGGCTAGAGGCGCGACGTCCGGCTCTCTTCGAGGGCCCGGATCAGGCTCGCGGAATCCCACGGCCCCTTGTGCCGCTTACCGTTGACGAACAACGTCGGGGTCGCGTTGAGGTCCATCGCATCGGCGTCCTCCGCGTCGTCGGTCACCCGGTGCAGCACCCTCGACGAATGCACCCGGACGTCCTGGTCGAACTGCTCGATGTCGCAGCCGGCCGCCACGGCGTAGCGGTACATGTCCGACCACTCCAGATCGTCCTGATGGGCGAACAGTTCGCGCGCCATTTCCCAGAACCTGCCCTGCTGGGCCGCGGCCTCGCTGGCCCGCGCGGCATCGAACGCCCGCGGGTGAGCCCGTTCGAGCGGGAAATGCCGCCACACATAGAGCAGGTCGTCACCGAAGTGGGCGCGCACCTCGTCGATCGCACCGGTCGCGCGGCTGCAGAACGGGCACTCGAAGTCGCCGTACTCGACCAACGTCAACGGCGCATCGCGCCTGCCGCGGGCGTGGTCGCGGTCCGGGTCCACGGGCCGAAGCAGCTTCATCCCGACCGGCTCGGGCGGACTGAGCCAGTCGGTGACCCGGAAGATCGCCCAGCCGAACGCGAACGCGATCACCGACGCCGCAAGGACTCCGATGCGCGCCTGATCCTGCCGACTGGGATCGGAGATCGCGATGTCGACGATGAACAGCGAGATCGTGAACCCGATGCCCGACAGCGCGGCCCCGCCTGCGATCCGGCGCAGCGTCAGTCCTGGCGCCAGCACCCCGAGCCCGGTGCGTCGGATGAGCCAGGTGGCGCCGGTGATCCCGACGAACTTCCCGACCACCAGACCGGCGACGACACCCCATGTCAGCGGCGAGCGGAGTGCTGTCATCAGGCTCTGGCCGTCCAGCAGCACCCCGGCATTGACCAATGCGAACAGCGGGAGGATGACGAACGACACCGTCGGCCCGACCGCGGCCTGCATCCGCTCGTTGATCGAGATCGATTGGCGCAGGGACCGGCTCGCCGTGCGCGCGTACTGCGAGTTCGGCGACTGCCGGAAGGCGCGGATCTGGTCGACGGCCTGCTCGACAGGGCGCCGCTCCGGGGTGAAGACGGGAATGAGGAGCGCGACCGTGACGCCCGCCAGGGTGGGGTGGATCCCGGCCATGTAGAGCGCGATCCACAGCGCCACCCCGAGCACCGCATAGGCCGGGCCACGGGCCTTGGGCAAGTACCGCACCAGAGCCAGCGCGACGACGAGCATCGCCGAAACCAGGAGGGGCCCGACCTGGATGCTGTCGGAGTAGAACACCGCGATCGCGATCAGTGCCCCGACGTCGTCGACCACCGCGAGCGTCAAGAGGAACAGCCGCACACGGGCGGGGAACATCGGCTTGATGATGGCAAGCGCACCGACGAGAAAAGCGGTGTCTGTCGAGATCACCACGCCCCAAGCCTGGGCGTTCTCGCCGGAGGGGTTGAACGCCAGGAAGATCACGGCGGGTAACACCAGACCCGCGGCCGCCGCGATCACCGGGACGGCCGCGCGGGACCGGTCGGTGAGCTCGCCGATGGTGAATTCGCGCGTCACTTCGAGCCCGACGATGAAGAAGAAGAACGTCATCAGCGCGTCGTTGATGATGTGCTTGACCGACATCTCGAAGTGATGGTGGCCGAAGCTGATGCCGACGTGGGTGTCGAGCAGCGCCGTATAGCTTTCCGCCCAGGGCGAATTCGCCCAGAGGATCGCGATGACGGTGAACGTCAGCAACAGAGCTGCTGCGGTGTTGTCCGTTGTCTTGGTCGCCTCGCTGCCGCGGTTCAGCCGTGACGGCAGCAGCGGGAAACCCCGCTGGGCGGTCGGTTCACTCACTCGGCGGCGGTCTCCACAGCGTGGGCCGCTTCCATGAGCATCCAGCCGGACAGTTGCACCGAGAGGTCGCGCTCGGGGATTTCCGAAGAGTTGACCGCACCCTCGACGAATTCGGCGTCCTTCGTGCCGGTCGTCGGCAACTCCGCGGTCCGGTCCCAGAACGCGGCGAACAGCGGCAGGTTGTCGACGGTCTGCCGGTTGTCCCACGCCGCACGCGCCGATGCGAGCACCAGT
The DNA here is from genome assembly GCA_963796545.1 of uncultured Actinomycetota bacterium. Classification (GTDB taxonomy): domain Bacteria; phylum Actinomycetota; class Actinomycetes; order Mycobacteriales; family Mycobacteriaceae; genus Mycobacterium. The sequence goes on from CAWCMF010000021.1 coordinate 9,652, forward strand.
TCGGCTGCGGTGTCTCGGGCCTTTTCGTCGGCCTCGGACGTCCCCGGGAGATCTGTCGCCACCAGCGCCAGGTATCGCGCGAGGATGCCGTTGAACAGGCCTCCGTCACCGCCGCCTGCACCCTTGATGACACCGTCGGGGGCCATGTGCGCGGCGACCGCGGCCACGAGGCGGTGTACGCGTTCGGCGTGGCGGGAGTCCTCGGTGCGGACCGCCAGTTCGGTCTCGGCGCCCAGCACCACCCCCTGGCAGTAGGTGTACTGCGCGCGCACCATCGAGCCGGCCTGAATGCCGTCGAACACCAGATGCGTCTCCGGGTCGATCAGCGTCTCGTCGATCCAGTCGGCCATCTGCTGGGCACGGCGCAGACGTTCGCCCTGAGAGGTCAAGTAACGGGCGAGGAAGATCGCCGCGGGCCCGTTGGCGGGGGCGTTGAAGAACTGGTCCTGCTTGCGCCACGGGATGCCGCCGCCGTCCTCGGGCACCCACGCGGTGAGGAACTGGTCGGCGAACTTCGCGAGCGCCTTGGGCCGTCCCACCCCGGTCAGCCGTCCCGCGCGCTCGAGAGACAGCGCCAGCCACGCCATGTCGTCGTAGTAGTCGTTGGTCCACCTCCCGATGTTGCGCAGCCGATGCCCGCGAATCTGCCGGGCGATGACCGTGAGGCGCTCGGGTTGGGGATCGCGCACCTGCGCGTCGACCAGGTTGTCCAGGAGGTGCGCCTGCCACCAGTAATGCCAGGTGCCGAACCGCCGGTGCTTCACCGTTGCAGGCCACGCGACGATCCCGAGCTGCGTGCCCGGCAGGCCCCACAACCGTCGGAAATGCCGCGAGGCGATGGCGGCTTCGGCGCTCGCGGCGCGGTTGGCCCACATCTGATCCATGGATTAGATCCTGCCTCACGAGCGGGTCTGTGCGCATGAGACATTTATGTCTCATTTGAGCTATTGTTGTCGCATGTCGTCGACCCGTGATCAATTGCTGCGCTCGGCGGCCGACTTCCTCGGCCGTCGCCCCAACGCGACGCAGGACGAGATCGCCACGGCGGTGGGCGTGAGTCGCGCGACGCTGCACCGGCATTTCGCGGGCCGCCTCGCGCTGATGGCCGCCTTGGAGGAGCTCGCGATCTCGGAGATGAGTGAGGTCCTCGAAATCGTGCGGTTGCACGAAGGCTCGGCGACCGAGGCACTGCGACGCCTGGTCACCGCCTGCGAGCCCGTCTCGCCGTACCTCGCGCTGCTCTACACCCAGAGCCAGGAACTGGAGCTGGCGGACACGCTCGAGGTGTGGCACGAGATCGACACCGCGATCACCGAGCTGTTCCAGCGTGGCCAACGCGAGGGCGAATTCCGGCCCGAGCTGACGGCGGCCTGGCTGACCGAAGCGTTCTACAGCCTCATCGGCGGCACCGCCTGGTCTATCCGCGCGGGCCGCGCCGCCGCCCGCGACTTCGACCGATTGATCATCGACCTGCTACTCAACGGAGTGAAATCCTCATGACCCGCCGCTGGTTCGCTCTCGGCGTCCTCACCATGGCCGTGCTGCTCATCGGTATCGACGGCACGGTGCTCGCGCTGGCGACCCCGTTCATCAGCGCCGACCTCGGCACCACCGGCACTCAGCTGCTGTGGATCGGCGACATCTACTCGTTCGTGCTCGCCGCGCTGCTCATCAGCATGGGCAGCCTCGGTGACCGCATCGGCCACAAGAAGCTTCTTCTCTGCGGCGCAACGGCCTTCGCGGTGATCTCGGCGATCACCGCGTACGCGTCGAGTCCGGAGACGCTGATCGTGACGCGTGCCCTGCTCGGCATGGCGGGTGCGACGCTGGCGCCGGCAACACTGGCGCTGATCCGCGGGCTGTTCCCCGACCAGCGGGAGCGCAGCATCGCCGTCGGTGTGTGGGCCTCGGCCTTCTCTGCAGGCGCCGCGCTGGGCCCGGTGGTCGGCGGCGTGCTGCTCGAGCACTTCTGGTGGGGCTCGGTCTTCCTGATCAACATCCCGGTGATGGTGATCCTGGTGGTCGGTGGCCTGCTCCTGTTGCCCGAACACCGCAACCCGAACCCGGGTCCGTGGGACATTCCGAGCGTGGCCCTGTCGATGGCGGGCATGCTCGGCGTGGTCTACGCGATCAAGGAGGGTTTTACCGGCCGGGCGCACGGACTCGGCGGCGACGTCGTCGTCGCGGGCGTGGTGGGCGCGGTGGCGTTGACGGTGTTCGTCCGCCGTCAGCTACGCCTGTCCGAACCACTGATCGACGTCCGGCTGTTCAGAAACCCGAGGTTCTCCGGCGTTGTCGCCGCGAACCTGCTGTCGGTGCTCGGCCTGTCCGGGCTGGTGTTCTTCCTGTCGCAGTACTTCCAGCTGGTCCACGGCTACGGACCGTTGCAGGCGGGCCTGGCCGAACTGCCCGCCGCGGTGACGGCGACGGTGTTCGGCGTTCTCGCCGGTGTGGCTGTGCGCTACTTCTCGCACCGCGCGGTGCTCACCACCGGGCTGGCCCTCGTCGGCGTCGCGATGGCGGCGTTGATGACGTCGCTGATCGTGTTCACCCCGCTCACGCCGTATCTGCCGCTGGGCATCGCATTGTTCGTCGTCGGTGTCGGTCTCGGCCTGGCGTTCACCGTAGCCAGCGATGTGATCCTGGCCAGCGTCCCGAAGGAGCGGGCGGGGGCGGCGGCCGCGGTCTCCGAGACCGCCTACGAACTCGGTATGGCGCTCGGCATCGCGACGCTGGGCTCGATCATCACCGCGGTCTACCGGAGTGTCGTTGTCGCGCAAAGCGTTCCGTCCGACGTGGCCGCACAGGCCCGTGACTCGCTGCCCAATGCGATCCATGCCGCTCAGACGCTCCCGCAGGATCAGCAGACAGCACTGCTCGACGCGGCGAAGACGTCGTTCACCCACGGACTGTCCGTCGCAGCGGGCGTCGGCGCCGCGCTGTTACTCACCGCCGCAGTCGCGGTGTGGTGGCTGCTGCGGCCCCGGTCCGATGTCGCCGGCTACCCGGCTCCCGGGTCCGATGTCGCCGGCTACCCGGCTCCGGGGTCCGATGTCGCCGGCTCACCAGGCACGACCGAGATCGGCGTGTTGCCGGATCCAGGCGTGCATGGCGATCCCCGCTGCGACAGCCGCGTTGATGCTCCGTGTGGAGCCGAACTGGGCGATCGACACGGTTAGCCGCGCACCGGCTTTCGCATCGTCGGTGATGCCCGGCCCCTCCTGACCGAAGATCAGCAGGCAGTCGCGGGGCAACTCGGCGTCTTCGATGCGCGAGGCTCCGGGAATGTTGTCGACGGCGACGACGGCCAGGCCTGCAGTGTCGGCGAAGTCGAGGAGTTCGGCTGTGGTGTCGTGGTGGCACAGCCGTTGGTAACGATCGGTCACCATCGCGCCGCGCCGGTTCCAGCGGCGCTTGCCCACGATGTGCACGGTGTCGACGGCGAACGCGTTCGCGGTGCGCACGACCGCGCCGATGTTGGCATCGTTGCCGAAGTTCTCGATGGCGATGTGCAGCTGGTGCCTGCGTCCGTCGATATCGGCGATGATCGCCTCGCGAGTCCAATAGCGGTAGGCGTCAACGACATTGCGGGTGTCGCCGTCGCGCAGCAATGCCGGGTCGTAGCGCGAATCGTCGGGTGGCGCCCCTTGCCAGGGGCCGACTCCTGGACCTTCGCCCCACTCGGTGGGCCCCCGTCCGGTCATTGCGAGACGGCTTGGGTCCACAACGCAGCATGCGTTCCCGCCACCGACACCGTCGCGTACAACAGGGCTTGATTGATCTCACCTTGGGTGCACAGCGACGCGCGGACCTGCACCGCGTCCCGCGACGCGTCGGGCAGCACCAGCACCGACGCCCCATAGATTCCGCAGGCGTAACTCAATCCCTTGCCGGGCAGGGTAGGGGCGGTGAACACCATCAGCGGACCACCGCGCCGCGCCGAGTCATCGCGGTATCGCGTTGCCAGACCGCTGATTTCGAGTCCGAGCAGCATGTAGCCGTTACCTTCGAATGCGGCGGGATCGCCCAGTGCGGTCGGATCGAGTTTGGCACCGTCGGCACGGAACGCATCGATGCTCGTGCTTCGCAGCGTCACGCCGGTGTCGTTCTCGCTCGTCGGCATCAGGCCGACGGGGAATGCCGCGGGGTAGGCCACCGTGGTTCCCGGCATTCGGTCGCGCGGCGAGTAGACGTACACACCACGCACCTGCGACTGATCGCGCAGCGGCCCCAGGCACACCGTCCCGCTGAGCCGGTCTGGCATCGGCGACACCGGTTGAATGTCAATGCTTGTCACGTTGTCGCAGCCACCGACGGCGTTCGCCTCGAGGGGATGCGCCAACGCGCCGTAAAGGCCGAACCGGACGTCCTCGGGTTTCGCGTGCGCCTTCCCCTCCTGCGCCGGGGACGCGTCGACGTCCACAAGGACGTAGTCACCGTCGAATCGGAGGTTGGCCACCGACATGTTCCAGCCTGCGATGGTCAGCGACTCGCCGATCGACGCGGTCGCCGCGGAGAACGCGTCGTCCCGCACAGCCGAATCGTCGGAGCAGGACGTGACGGCGAGGACGATCGCCGCCAGAATCGCGATTACCCGCACCGGTTCTCAGGTCCGGCCACGGCCCTTGCCCACCACTTTTGTCAAGGCGCGCACGACGTTTCGAGGCACGATGCGACCTCCGGTCGTCAACGCCTTGTACTGCAGGCCCGGAATGATCACGACCTTCTTCTTGGCGATGTCCGCCATGGTCTCGCGCACCACGTCGTCGACCTCGAGCCACAGGAACGATGCGGTGCCCGCCATGTCGATGCCCGCCCGTTCGTGAAACTCGGTGTGTACGTAGCCAGGACACAACGCGTGCACACCCACCCCGGTGTCGTCCAGCCCGTTGGCCAGCCCCTCGGAGAAGGAGACCACCCACGCCTTGGACGCCGAGTACGTCGACCCACGACCGGGCAGCAGACCCGCGACGCTCGCGACGTTGAGTACCGTGCCCTTGGCGGCCGACAGCATCGGCGGCAGCGCGGCGTGCGTCAGCTGCATGACGGCGGTGACGTTGACGTCGAGCTGAGATTGCAACGTGTCGTAATCGGCCGACCAGAACTCGCCCGCCGTGCCGAAACCGGCGTTGTTCACCAAGACCTGGACACCGGCACGCAGACGGGCGGCGACAGCCTCCCGGTCGGCGGCATGGGCCAGATCAGCGCGCAGCACCTCGACGTTCGTGCCGGCCTCGGCGCGAAGCTCAGAGGCCAGCCGGTCCAGCCGGTCGGCGTCGCGGGCGACCAGCACCAGGTCGTAGCCATCCACTGCGTAGCGGCGAGCGAAACCTTCGCCGAGCCCGGACGTCGGTCCGGTGATCAGGGCGACCGGGCGTGGCATGCCCCAGAGGATACTTATCGCTGATAGTTCGGCGACTGCCGGCCGTTGCGCTGCGCTGCCTGCGCGGGCGGCGGGCCGGCGCGGCGCACCAGATCGGGGCGCGCGGCGGCGGGATCGGCGCGACCGACATCGGGACGGGGCTGACCGGCGGCGTGACCCGGCGCCAGTTCGTTGCGGCCGGCGGGCGCAGGCGTGAGCGGACGGCTCGGTGAGCCGCTGCGCCGCGCGACAGACTGCCCGGTGGCCGCGGACGCCACCGGAGGCAGCACCCGCAGCAGATCGTTGAACTGACGCACAGTGCGCAGCCCTTCGTCCCACTGAGCCCGGCTGCTGGCCACCGGCATGCTGATCAGCGTCCAGTTCTGCTCGTTCCACATGATCTCGGCGCAGTCCGGCGCGGTGTGCGCGAATGTCACCATCCGGCGGTCACAGGCACGACGCGCCGCGTCGAGGTTGGTGGAGTACACCATCCGCGGTCCGATCGCGCCGAGCAGCCAGATGTCGCTCTCACGCGGTTCCTTGACGCCCTTGAGGCGCATGTCGACGACGACGTTGGTGCCGACCTTGCGGTGCAGCGCGATCACGGTCGCGACGTCGTCGAGGTCGAAGATGAAGACCGCCTCGCCGCGGATCTGGCCGAGGACCACGTTGCGGGCGGTCACGTCGCCGACGGTCGACATCACGCCACGCTTCCAGCGCTTCAGGATGTCGCCTGATTCGTGTTCATAGTCGAATCCGTGCGACTTGGCCCAAGACTTCCGGCGGCGGCCGAGTCCGCGGCGTCGGTCGAGATCGACGTACAGCAATACCGCCGCACCCACGAAACAGAGTGCGGACAGCGTGAACCAAAGCGGGACCATTGGGTCTAGCCTAACTTCTCTGCCCCGGGATCCCCGAACTCGAGTTGATCACAACACTGTCACGCGCCACTGCGGCGGGCGTTCAGACGGCCAGAAGCCGCTCGAAGAACTCCCGATACCGTTTGAGCGCGACGCGGAGATCTTCAGTCGAGACCTGCTCGCCCCGGGACCACTGCTCTTCCAAACCCGACCGCGCTGTGGAGAACTCGCGCGTCAGCCGATCGACGACGTCGCCGACAAGACCATCGGCCTTCTGCACGCAGTCGCGGGGATCGTCGACGAACGCGGACTGCACCTCGGTCCAGCGCGCGCGCAGACCCGTCAGCTCGCTGTCGTCGAACAGCCACTGCTCGGGGGCGGTCGCAGCCGGCGTCGGTGACTGGCCCGTGGCCGAACCAGGTGTCGGCGTCAACCGGTCCTCGGCGGCGACGGACTCAGCAGCGGGCGCGGTCGACCGCTCGTCTGGTACGGCGGCGCCGGTGGGCGCGTCGGCGGGCACCGGCGGCGGGTCCATCGGGGTGTCGAGTCCTGCGTGGCGATCACCCCGCCCTGTCGTGGCCATCGTGTCGGGATAGTTTTCATGCGTGGTCATGAGTCTGCCTCCTGGGTTCGCCGTTCTGAATTCGGTTGTGGTGCTCTTCGTCTGATCCCAACAACCGCTCGAAAAGCGCGCGGTAGTGCACGAACGCCTGCCGTGCCTGTTCGGTGTCGATGGAACCGTCGCGTTGGGACACGTAGATGGCGTGCGCGCTGCGGTAGTTCTCGACGATGTCGGAATGGTCGACCGAGATGTCGGCTGCCCGTTGATCGAAATCGTCGATCGGATAGCCGCGTTCGCGCATCACCCGGGTGACGAGACGCTCGGCACGCCCGACGGCTTCCTGGGGGGCGTCGACGAACTCGACCTGCACCTTCTGCCATGTCGCGACGTGTGCCTGCCGCGCGTCGGGCGACAGCGCGACGATCGTCAACTTCTTGTGCTTCTTCTCCCGTTCGATGAGTTCCGCCTCTGCGGCGCGTTGTTCACCGAGCTCACCGACGGTGCGGTCGTACTCGGGACCGAATCGCTCTTTGAGCTGAGCGGATTTGCGTTGCCGGCCCGCTGACCTGCCGATGACGACCGCGCCCGCGACCACTACGACCAACACGGCCACGGCGATGAGAATCCATATCCAATCAGACATTTCGCGTACCTCCTGGTTGCAGGAGGGATAGCCCGTTGCGATCCGACGGAAACGTCAATTCATGGCGCACGTCACAGACCGACGCTCGGCACAAGAGAAACCCCGCCACACCGAGGCGTGACGGGGTTCCCCATTCAGATCAGCCCAGAACGAGGCTCTCGCCGTCGGCGCTCACGTTGACCGAAACCACATCGCCGTCGTGCACCTCGCCCGCGAGCAGCAGTTTCGCCAGCTGGTCGCCAATCGACTGCTGGATCAGCCTGCGCAGTGGCCGGGCGCCGTAGAGCGGGTCGAACCCGCGCTCGGCCAGCCACTGCTTCGCGGGCAGGGACACCTCGAGGGTGAGCCTGCGCTGCGCGAGGCGCTTCTGCAGCTGGGCCAGCTGGATGTCGACGATCGCCACCAGTTCGTCCGGCTGCAGGGCATCGAAGACGATCACGTCGTCGAGCCGGTTGATGAACTCGGGCTTGAATGCCGAGCGCACCGCCGCCATCACCTGCTCCTCGGTGCCACCGGCGCCGAGGTTGCTGGTGAGAATCAGGATGGTGTTGCGGAAGTCGACCGTGCGGCCTTGGCCGTCGGTCAGCCTGCCCTCGTCGAGCACCGCGAGCAGCACGTCGAACACGTCCGGGTGCGCTTTCTCGATCTCGTCGAACAGCACCACCGAATAGGGGCGACGGCGGACCGCTTCGGTCAGCTGACCGCCCTGGTCGTAGCCGATATAGCCGGGGGGCGCACCGACGAGCCGAGCCACCGAGTGCTTCTCGCCGTACTCGCTCATGTCGATGCGGATCATCGCCCGCTCGTCATCGAACAGGAACTCCGCCAGCGCCTTCGCGAGCTCGGTCTTTCCCACGCCTGTCGGGCCAAGGAACATGAACGAGCCGGTCGGACGGTTCGGATCTGCGACGCCCGCACGGGTCCGGCGGACCGCATCAGAGACCGCTTGCACGGCCTTCGTCTGGCCGACGACGCGCTTGCCCAGCTCGCTCTCCATCCGGAGCAGCTTGGCGGTTTCGCCCTCGAGCATCCGTCCGGCGGGGATGCCGGTCCACGCGGACACCACGTCGGCGATGTCGTCGGGGCCCACGTCCTCCTTGAGCATTTGGGCTTCCTGAGCTTTCGCGGTCGGAATTGCCGCGTCGAGCTTCTTCTCCAACTCCGGGATGCGCCCGTAGCGGAGCTCGGCGGCCTTCGCGAGGTCGCCGTCACGTTCGGCCCGGTCGGCCTCACCGCGCAACGTGTCCAACTGCTCCTTGAGATCGCGGACGATGTCGATGGCTCCCTTTTCGTTCTGCCACCGGGTCGTCAGCTCAGCCAGCTTCTCTTTGTGATCGGCCAGCTCGGCGCGCAGCTTCTCCAAGCGGTCCTTGGAGGCAGCGTCCTCTTCCTTCTCCAGCGCCATCTCCTCGATCTCGAGGCGACGCACCAGGCGTTCGACCTCGTCGATCTCGACGGGCCGCGAGTCGATCTCCATGCGCAGCCGGGACGCTGCCTCGTCGACCAGGTCGATCGCCTTGTCCGGCAGGAACCGGCTGGTGATGTAGCGGTCGGACAGCGTCGCGGCGGCGACGAGCGCGGAGTCCGTGATGCGGACACCGTGGTGCACCTCGTAGCGGTCCTTGAGGCCGCGCAGAATGCCGACGGTGTCCTCGACCGACGGTTCGCCGACCAACACCTGCTGGAAGCGACGTTCCAGCGCGGCGTCCTTCTCGATGTACTTGCGGTACTCGTCGAGCGTGGTGGCGCCGACCAGACGCAGCTCGCCGCGGGCCAGCATCGGCTTGATCATGTTGCCGGCATCCATCGCCGATTCGCCGGTAGCGCCGGCCCCGACGATGGTGTGCAGTTCGTCGATGAACGTGATGATCTGCCCCGCCGAGTTCTTGATGTCGTCGAGGACGGCCTTGAGCCGCTCCTCGAATTCACCGCGGTACTTCGCACCGGCCACCATCGAGCCGAGGTCGAGCGAGACGACGGTCTTGTTGCGCAGACTTTCCGGCACGTCACCGGCGATGATGCGCTGCGCCAGGCCCTCGACGATCGCCGTCTTGCCGACGCCGGGCTCACCGATGAGCACCGGGTTGTTCTTGGTGCGACGACTCAGCACCTGCACGACACGACGAATCTCGTTGTCCCGCCCGATGACCGGATCGAGCTTGCCCTCCTTGGCGCGCGCGGTCAGATCGGTGGAGTACTTCTCCAGCGCCTGATATGTGCCCTCGGGGTCGGGGTTGGTGACGCGGGCACTGCCGCGCACCTTGACGAAGGCCTCGCGCAGCGCCTGGGGTGAAGCGCCGTGGCCGGTCAGCAGCTTGGCGACGTCGCTGTCACCGGTGGCGAGGCCGACGAGCAGGTGCTCGGTGGAGACGTACTCGTCGTCCATTTCGGTGGCCAGGTGGGTGGCCGCGGTGATCGCAGCGATCGCCTGCGGCGCCAGCTGCGGCTGTGAGCTCGACCCCGATGCGCTGGGCAACCGGTCGAGGAGCCGTTGTGTCTCGGCGCGGACAGTCGCGGGTTCGACGCCGACGGCTTCCAGAAGTGGTGCGGCAATGCCGTCGTTCTGGGTCAGCAGTGCCATCAACAGGTGTGCGGGCAAGATCTGCGGGTTGCCGGCGGCGGTGGCCGCCTGCAATGCCGAAGTCAAGGCCGCCTGTGTTTTGGTCGTCGGGTTGAACGAGTCCACGACACCTCCCTTTCCGTGTACAGAGGGCCGCACAACGGGCCCTTGAAATGCTTGTCGCCTTGAACAACGCAGTCAAGGTTGAGTCTGTTCCGCTCAACTTTAGAAAGTTTCCAGATTCTTCGCCACCGGACACGGAGGACATGGCGCGCTGCTGCGGCTCTGGCCGGGTTAACGTCGCCAGATGTCCGACTCCACCCCCGGCGACTTCGAGTTCGAACGGAAGTTCTTCCTCGGCGGGATGCCGGCCGTGGCGGCGTCCGACCCGAGTCCCCTCCTCATCGCGCAGGCCTATCTGTTCGCCGCGGACGGCTATGCGGTGCGCGTCCGTCTGCAAGGGCCTGCACCCCGCGAATTGGATTTCACACCCGCCCAACTCGTGAACACACTGGGCGACGAGTCGATCGGCACGATGACCGCCAAGGGTCCTGCTGTCGGCGGCACCCGCTACGAGGCCGAGCGCGAACTCGACCCGGTGGTGGCCGGCCAGATCGTGTCGCGTGCCGCTCATGTCGTGCTCAAGGTCCGGTCGTCGGTCTGGCTGGGCGAGGACGGCTGGGTGATCGACCGATTCCTGCGCGGCAATGCACCCCTGTTGCTCGCCGAGGTGGAACGCGGTGGCCCCGTGGTCGATCTGGCCATCCCATCGTTCTGCACCACCGAGGTGTCCGAGGACGACCGGTTCCGCAACGAGTACCTCGCTCACCACCCCTTCGGCTCATGGGCCGAGAACTACCGACACGAACTCGACCTGCTCGGTCCGAGCTTCGTCAACAGCCTGGGAGAGAATCAGTTCGAGGGCACCTGACCTCCCCTTGCCGGCTCGTCCGGAAGACCACCCAGCGCAGCGCGCAGTACATGTACACAGCCTCGCAGGCGCCTGCCATCACCCGGGCGACACGGTAGTCGACACCCCAGGCGGTCAACACCGTCGACAGCGCGAGAATGAACGCCAGATAGTTGACCGCGACCACGACCACGTAGATCGCGACCTGCGGCCCCACCGGAGCGTGTGAGCGGAAGTTGAAGTATCGGTTCAGCGCATAGCTCAACCCGAACGCGCACGTGTAGGCCACGGTCACCGCGACCGGGTATGGGACACCCAGACCACCGCGCAGCGCGACCAGCAGCACCAGGTCCACACCGAAGGTGCAGCTGTTGATCAGGCAGAAGCCGAGCAGTGTGGGCGGCACGATCCCGCATAGGCCGAACGGCAGGTGGCGGACGATCCGCTCGCACCACCGGTGGAACCGCACAGGAGAAAGGACCAGTCGCCCGAGACGCGACTGCGAACCGACCGACACAGGTTCACTGTGACGCCGGCATGTGTCGCACTCGTGAGCGACTGGCTAACGGCAGGCCACGGGTCGGTGCGGCACATCAGTATTCGACGCGGAAGCCGCCGATCAGGCCGATCACGTTGCCGTCAGGATCCGTCAACCGGGACAGCCGCACGCCCTTGTCGGCTTCGCTGATATCGCTCGGATGCAGACCCCGGTCCCGCAGTTCGGCAAGGTGACCGACCAGGTCGTCCACGGCCAGATTGAGTTGCGTTGAGCCGGCGCGCTCTTCGTCGTGGAATACCTGCACCCATGCGCCGGGCAGTACCTGCCACTCCACCAGCGACGGCATCGGGTTGTTGTCCTCGGGCCTGCCGAACAACGACGCATACCACTGCCTGCTCGTCGCGATGTCCGAAACCGGGACGACACCGAGAACGTGGGCGATAGACATACAGGCCTCCTTTCTCGTTGGCATACGTAGGTACCGACCCGAGTGCCCGATCGAACTCATCGCTGCTCCCCGTAATCCCAGAACTGGGCCCGTGGACGGTTGCGAACACCGAGAAGGTCAGTGCGTAGGGCACCTGAATCGCCACGGCGCCGACCGGGCCGATGCGAGGAGTTCCCCGGCGGTTGTCATCGGTTCGCAGGCGCCTCGTCGACGCGCCTGCCCTGCACGTAGACCTTGGTGACGGCGGGTTCACGCAGGCCCATCAACAGCGTGAAAAGTGTTTGGTGAGCTATTGTCTCGGGATCCGCGGAGCGGGCGCCATGGGTGATCGCACCGTGCAGCGCAGGCGTGCGCGCCGGGTCGACGACCACGAAGTCGGCCTCTTTTCCGTCGTCGAAGTTGCCGAAGCGGTCCTCCATGTCCAGGGCCCGCGCACCGGCCAACGTCCCGAGAAACAGCATCTCCGCGGGGTGCATCGAAACACTCGCATCACCGGGTTCGTTGATGTGCACCTTGAACGCGTCACCGAGCACCCGGGTGATCAGCCACTCGTCGCCCCCGGCGAAATCCGTTCCGGCAGCGATGTTCACACCGGATGCCACCGTCCGTCGCCACGGCATGGTGCCCGACCCGAGGAACAGTTGCGAGACCGGGCAGTGTGCGATCGAGGTTCCGCTCTCGGCCATCCGTTCCAATTCCGAGTCTTCGCAGTGCACACAGTGCGCCAAGATGGTCCGCCGGCCCAGCAGACTCTTGCCGCCGACCGAGGATCCGGGCTCGAACTTCCCGTCATAGGTGTCGAGGTAGTTGTCGACCCCGTACATCTGTTTGACGCTGTCGATCTCTCCGGTACCCGGTCGATTGTTCTCGTTCAGGTGGCTGTGCACGTAGACGCCGCGGTCCCGTACCGAATCATACAAATCCCCAAGGGCGTTCAAGGTCGCCGTGGTCACCGAAAGGGAGAACCGCGGCACAATCGCGACGTGCAGCAACGCCGTCGCGACATCGCCGGTGTCGGCCGCGTGCCACCTGTCGATCTCCTCGCGGGTCAGCCGCAGCGCATCCTCTTCCGAGGTGATCAATGCTGCCGCGCTGGCCGGGCCCACGGTCTGGATTCCGCGACCGCTGACGATGCGTAACCCCCGGCGCTGCGTCTCGGTGAACAGTGCGTCCTGGGCATGCGGGAACGCCGAGCCGAACACCATCGCCGCTGTGGTGCCCGCGGCGATGCGTCGGTCACAGAACTCGACAGCTGCGCGCTCGGCGAATGCCGGGTCGGCGAGTTGCGATTCGGACGGGAAGATGCACTGCTCAAGCCATTCCAACAGCTGACCACCACCGTAGGAATCGCCGGCGAAGGTCTGCGGAAAGTGGATGTGGGTGTCGACGAATCCGGGCAGCAGGAAGCCGGGACGGTGATCGTGGACCGCTGCCGAACCGTACTCGGCAGGCAGCTCGCTGCGCTCACCGCAGAACACGATGCGGCCGTCGTCATCGGTGACCAGAGCTCCGTCGGGCACCGTGACGAGTGCCGTGGCCGCACCGGTCATCGCGGGCCGGCCCGCGATGTGAAACAGGTGCCCGAGATGGACTTGGGTCATGGCGGCGACGATACCGAGGGCCGGCATCTCCCACCGGGTTCGAACAGCACACACCCGCGCGTGCTCCTTGCTAGGTTTTCCCGGTGCCAGGTATCTGGGGATCGATTCTGACCGAGCTCATTCCACTCGCGCTCGTGGTCGCGCTGTCCCCGTTGTCGATCATTCCGGCGATCCTCGTCCTGCACACCCCGCGACCGAAGCCGACGGGACTCGCCTTCCTGGCCGGCTGGGTTCTCGGCCTGGCCGTACTCACCGGCGTCTTCCTTGAGTTGTCCCATCTGGCCGGTGGCGTCGGCACGAAGCCGCCGAGTTGGGCATCGTGGCTGCGCATCGTCATCGGTGCAGCGCTCATCGTGTTCGGCGCGTATCGCTATGCGACCCGGAAGAAGTCCGAGCACATGCCGGGGTGGATTACGCGCATGAGCACGCTGACACCTGCGAAGGCCGGCCTCACGGCCGTGGTGTTGACCGCGGTCAATGTCAAGGTTCTGTTCATCTGTGCCGCAGCGGGTTTGGCGATCGGATCGGCGGGGATCACCACGCCGGAGGTGTGGGCTGCCGAGGCCTGGTTCGTCGCAATCTCCGCGTCAACGGTCGCGTTGCCCATCCTCGGCTACGCCGTCTCGGGCAAGCGGCTCGACCCGACGCTGGGCCGGCTCAAGGCGTGGATGGAGCGTCAACACGCGACACTGGTTGCGGCGATTCTCGTCGTCATCGGTCTTCTGGTCCTGTACAAGGGAATTCACGCCCTAACCGGGTAGCCCGAGCTCCTCGGCATCAGCCGTCAGGTACCGCGTCACGGTCGGAGCCACGAGTCTGACCACGTCCTCGGTCGGCAGGTCGGCCAGCGGCGGCACGGCCATCAGATACCGCAGCATCGCCGTCCCGACGAGGCTGCTTGCCGCCAGCATCGCCCGCAGCCTGGCCTGTTCACCACCACCGAGCACCCCCGAGACCGCGGTCAGCACGTAGGTCTGCATGAAGCCCCGAAAGGCTTCGTGGGCATCGGGGTTCGAGGTCGCCGACGCCAGCATCATCCGCATGGTTGCCGCACTGTCCGCCCCCTCCCACACGTGGAGGTACGTCCGCACCATCCGGGTGCCGATGTCACCTTCCGCGCCGTCGGCCCCGGTGAGGGCACGCACCAGGACGTCAGGGTCGATGATCAGCCGCAACGACTCACGGAAGAGCTCCTGCTTGGACCCGAACAGGTACAACACCATCGAGGCGTCCACGCGGGCTTCGTCGGCAATCGCCCGCAGCGTGGTCTTCTCGTAGCCATCCCGGGCGAAGCGGCCCTTCGCCGCCGACAACACGGCCGTCCCGCGACACCGGTTCGCCCTGGCGACGCCCGCGACGCCGGGTTGTTTCAGCAGCTGGTGACACCCGGCGAGCCTAACATTTCAATAGTTGTTGAAAACTTTCCCGGCCGCGCATACGATCGCTCTCACGCATTAATTCAACAGACCAATGAAAAGGGGAGACGGTCATGACCGCGACAAGTTCGAAGGCCAACCACACCGGCACCCACCACGACGGTGTTTCGCACGAACCACCCGCGGTCGCACGCGGCGGCGGGCATCATCGTCGCCGATCACCGCGCTACTGGCGATCCTGGCGATCGCCTTCGCCCTCCCTGCCACCCGCTCCGGTCCCCACGACCTGCCCATCGGCGCCGCGGGCCCACAGGCGGCAGGTCAGGGAATCGCGGACAGGCTCGAGCAGAAGATGCCGGGTGCTTTCTCGGTGACCTACTACCCCAGCGAGGCCGCGCTCAGCGTGGCGATCCGAAACCGCGAGGTGTACGGCGGCATCGCGTTCCCCGCGCAGCCCGGCGAACCGCCCGCCCTGCTGATCGCATCCGGGGGCAGCCCGATGGTGGCGCAGCTGATCAGCCAGCTCGGCGCCGGGGTGAGCCAGGGACCGGAATGCCACTGCGCACACAGGATCTCGCGCCGCCTACCGCACGCGACCCACGCGGAGCGGGGCTGGCGGCGTCGGCGTTGCCCATCACGCTGGCCGGCATCGTCCCGGCCATCGCGTTGATCCTGGCGTTACGCACGGAGGTGTGGACCCGGCTCGCCGCTGCGGTGGTCTTCTCCGGCGTCGCCGGCATCACGATCGCAACCGTGCTGCGCTACGTTCTCGGTTCGATCGAGCAGAACTTCTGGGGTGTCGCGGCGGGTGCTGACCCTGGGAGTGGCGTGCAGCCCTGCTGCACCATGCTCGGCCTCGGATCGCTGTTCGGCCGGGTCGGGCTGGCGGCAGGGGCGGTGTCGGCGATCCTCGTGGGCAATCCCCTGTCCGGTCTGGCCAGTGCGCCGGACTTGCTCCCCGCGGGCTGGGGTCAGCTGGGACAACTGCTGCCCCAGGGGGCCACCGCAACCCTGCTGCGGTCGACGGCAGCGTTCGGCGGCGCCGGCGCGTCCACCGCCGTCATCGTGCTGACCTGCTGGGCCATCGCCGGCGCGGCGATCGTCGTCGTCGCCGCCGTTCGTCATGGGAAGACGGCGCCCGCGTGACTTAGGATCGTGCGGCGTGGGCCTCGAAGACCGGCAGTCGATGCGCATCCTCAGGGACGTACTCGACGTCGGTCATGGGCCCGAGACGGTGATCGGCGAGTTCTACACCCGCTGGTTCGCCGTCGACATGTCGGCCCGCGACCTGTTTCCCCCTGACCTGGAAAAGCAGCGCCAGGTCTTCGGCCAGGCCATGCGCTGGTTGTGCGACGAGCTCATCGCGCAGCGGGCCGAGGAGCCGGTCGCCTTCCTGGCCCAACTCGGCCGCGATCACCGCAAGTACGGTGTCACCCGGGGCACTACGCGACACTGCGGGAAGCACTGTTGACCACGCTGCGCACGGCGTCTGTCCGACCGGTGGGACCGCAGGCTCGGCGAAGCCGTGAACGACGTCGTCGACCTGGTCGTCGGGGTGATGAGCGGTGCCGCGGATGCGGAGACCAGCCCGCCGTTCTGCGACGGCACCGTGCTGGAGCACCTGCGGCCCACCCGAGACATCTCGGTGATCCGGCTGAAGATGGACCACGCGATGGCCTATCACCCGGGGCAGTACGTACCCGTCCAGGTCCCGCAGTGGCCGCGCCGATGGCGCTACTTGAGCCCGGCGATGCCCGCTGATCCCGGCGGATACATCGAGTTCCACGTCCGCTCGGTCGCCGGGGGCATGGTGAGCACCGCGATTGTCGGTGAGGCCCGCCCGGGCGATCGCTGGCGGTTGTCCAATGCGCACGGCGCGATGGAGATCGACCGCGACGGCGGCGACGTGCTGATGGTCGCGGGCAGCACCGGCCTGGCGCCGCTGCGGACACTGATCATGGACCTGACCCGGTTCGGCGAGAATCCCCGCGTCCACCTGTTCTTCGGCGCGCGGTATCCGTGCGAACTCTATGACCTGCGCACGCTGTGGGAGATCGCGTCCACCAACCCGTGGCTGTCGGTGACTCCCGTGTCGGAGCTGAACCGCGACCCGCCGTGGGCGGCCGACTACCCCGATGGGACGCCCCCGCGGGGACTTCACGTCCGCCAGAGCGGCAGGCTGCCCGAGGTGGTGACGGGGTACGGCAGCTGGAGTGACCGGCAGATCCTGGTGTGCGGCCGGCCGGAGATGGTGCAGGCCACCAAGGCGGCGCTGATCGCCAAAGGCGCGCCTGCCGAAAGGATTCAGCACGATCCTCTGGCCAACTGAGGCGCGCATGGCAGGATCGCAGGAATGGACGAGTTCGAAACCGTCACGCTGCGCGACCCGTCGTCCGCGCTGACCGCCACCTACGCTCCCCGCATCGGCATGGTCGGGACCTCGTTGTCCGACGACGGGGTGGAACTGCTGGGCCAGCGCCGGGGCCTGTACGCCTATGTCTCCAACCACAAGACGATGGGCATCCCGATCCTCTACCCATGGGCGAACCGTCTCAGTAGCAACGGTTACGGTGTCGACGGCTCGGTGGTGACGCTGACGCCGGGTACGGGCGGAGTGCGCACCGATGAGCACGGCGTGCCCATCCACGGCGTCCTGGCCGCCTACAACGAATGGACCGTGACCACGCTGCTGGAATCGCAGCTGACGGCCGAACTGGACTTCGCGGCGCGCCCTGGTCTGCTCGCCAGCTATCCGTTTCCGCATCTGCTGACGCTGGACATCACGCTGCGCGACCGCACGCTCACCGTCACGACGACCGTCACCGCCACCACGGGATCACGGGTCCCGCTGTGCTTCGGCTTCCACCCGTACCTGCAACTGCCCGATGTGCCGCGCGCCCAGTGGACGATCGAGACGCCGGAGATGCAGTATCACCCGGTGAATGCGTGGGGCATTCCCACCGGGGCGGTGGAACTACGGCCCGCATCCACGGAAGTGTTGGGCGACAAGGTGATCGACGACGGTTACGACGGAGTCGCGGCAGGATCGATGTTTGCGCTGTCCGGCGGCGACCGCCGGATCGAGGTGCACTTCGACCAGGGGTTCACCGCGGCGCAGGTGTTCGCGCCCGGCGACGACGACGTCGTGTGCTTCGAGCCGATGGCCGCACCCACCGACGCCCTGCGACGCGGCGGATACCGCGAAGTGCAGCCCGGCGAGTCCGCGGTGGCGCAGTTCCGAATCAAGGTGTCGTGAAGCAGGAACCTAGCGATGGTGGCGCGGCTGCCACACCACCAGCGCGGTGCTCTTGGCCCGCGGCTGCGCACGCAGCTGCTCGACCTCAACGCTGAGTTCGCGCACCCGCGCCTGCAGCGCCTCGACCTGGTTGGTCAGCTCGATGATGCGTTTGATCCCGGCGAGGTTGACGCCTTCGTCCTGCGACAACCTCTGGACCTCGCGCAGCAGATCCACATCACGCTGCGAATACCGCCGTCCCCCACCGGAACTGCGCTGCGGACTGACCAGGCCGAGCCGGTCGTAGGTGCGCAGGGTCTGCGCATGCATGCCGGCCAGCTCTGCCGCCACCGAGATCAGGAATGTCCTGGCATCGTCCTTGCGACTCACAACGAGCCCGCCCATCCCGCCCGTGGGTCGAATCCACTCGCACGTTCTGCTTTCGCGTAGGCCTCCAGCGCTTCAGCAGCCTCACCCTCAAGATTCGGCGGCACCGTGACCTTCACGGTGACCAGCAGATCGCCGTGTCCGCCAGAGCGTTTCGGGACGCCACGCCCCCTTACCCGGAGGATTCGGCCGTCCGACGTACCCTTCGGCACCCGCACGCCGACTTTGCCCTCCAGCGTGGGCACGGAAAGCGTTGTTCCCAAAGCTAATTCGTGGAAGCTGACCGGCACCGCCACCGTGAGGTCATCGCCGTTACGCCCGAACACCTTGTCCGCCTTGACATGTACGGTGACGTACAGGTCACCGGAGGGCGCGCCGCGTAATCCGGCTTCGCCCTGGCCGGCCAGGCGAATCCGCTGACCGTCCTCGACGCCCGGCGGGATCCGCACGTTGATGGTGCGGGTCCGGGTGGTCACACCGGTGCCTTTGCACTCGTCGCACGGGTTCTCGATGATCGACCCACTGCCACGGCACTCCGTGCACGGCTCGGAGAACCCGAACGCACCCTGGTTTCGGCTGATGACGCCGGCCCCATTGCAATTGGGACACACCTTCGGGCTGGTACCCGGCCGCGCACCGCTGCCGTGACAGTTCGTGCACGGGGCCGGGCTGGTGAGCCGAAGCGGCATCGCCACGCCCTTGGTGGCCTCGAGGAAGCTCAGCTCGGTCTCGGTCTCCAGGTCGTTACCCCGACGGGGACGGGTCGGCCGCGGCTGTTGTGCGCCACGACCGAAGAGCCCACCGAAGAGGTCACCGATGTTCGCGCCGCCGGACTGGCCTGCGGCGTCGAACAGATCGTTGAGATTGAACTCCTGGCCGTCGCCACCACTGAACCCGCCGCCGAACCCCCCACCACCGCCGCCGCTGTAGCGCCCGCGACCGAACCCGCCGCCTGCGAACAGCCGGCGGGTCTCGTCGTACTCCTTGCGCTTCGCGGAATCGGTGAGCACTTCCTTGGCTTCGGAGGCGGTCTTGTACCGCTCTTCGGCCTCGGCGTTGCCCGGATTTCGGTCAGGGTGATTCTCCGCGAGGATCTTTCGCGCGGCCCGCTTGATGTCTTTCTCGTCGGCATCGGAGGCGACGCCGAGCACTTTGTAGAAGTCCTTTTCAACCCACTCGCGTTGGGCCATATCGCGTCACCTCCTCACCTGTCGCTCACTGTTGTCGGTTCAATTCTCTGATTGTGACGGCTGCTCCGCCTCAGGGGCGGCATTGCCGGGCTCTGACGCGTCGGGCACGGTGTCGACGACGCCCACCATGGCGTGGCGGACGACCTGATCACCGACCTTGTAGCCGCGTCTCATCACGGTGCCGACGACGGGATGTGTGCCGTCGCCCTCGTGCTGCACAGCTTCGTGCAGCCCGGGGTCGAACTCCTCACCCTCCTCGCCGAAGCCTGAAAGGCCCAGTCCCTCAAGCGCTGTCGCCAGCTTGTCGGCGACAGACTTCAAGGGCCCGGACTCCAGGTCGCCGTGGCTTCGGGCGCGGTCGAGGTCGTCGAGCACCGGCAGCAGCTGAACAACGGCCGCTGCTTTGGCCCGATCGGCGATCAACTGCTGATCACGCAGCGTGCGCTTGCGGTAGTTGTCGTACTCCGCCTTGACCCGCTGCAGTGTCGACTTCAGCTCATCGACCTCGGCGGAATCCTCTACCGTCACCCCGCCGCCGGGCTCCGGCGCCGGCCCATTGGGGGCCGGCCCGGTGGCCGCGGTCTCGCGCACCTGCCCGGTTTCCGGGTCGACGCGTCTCTTGTCGGTGAAGGTGATCGGCTCTACGCGTTCAGCGTCATGTTCTCGGCGGGGGTCGCTCACTTGCGCTCCTGGTCGTCCTCAACAACTTCGGCGTCGACGACGTCATCATCGGAGCCGGACCCACCAGGGGCGCCGTCGCCCGCGGAGCCGCCTGCGGCCTGCTCAGCCTGTGTGGCCTCGTAGATCGCCTGGCCGAGGGCCTGGCTCTCCTCGCCGAGTTTTTCCATCGCCGTCTTGATCGCGCCGATGTCGGTGCCGGCAAGAGCGGTTTTGGCGTCGCCGATCGCGGCGTCGACCTTGGTCAACGTGTCCTCGGGAACCTTCGATCCCCCCTCGGCCTCACGTTGCTCCTTGACGAACTTCTCCGTCTGGTAGACCAGCGACTCGGCCTGGTTGCGGACGTCGGCCTCTTCGCGACGCTTGCGGTCCTCGTCGGCGTGCGCCTCGGCATCCTTGATCATCCGGTCGATCTCTTCCTTGGACAGGCCGGAGCCTTCCTGGATGCGGATCGTGTTCTCCTTGCCGGTGCCCTTGTCCTTGGCGGTGACGTGCACGATGCCGTTGGCGTCGATGTCGAACGTGACCTCGATCTGCGGGACACCGCGCGGGGCCGGCGGGATGCCGGTCAGCTCGAAGGAACCGAGCAGCTTGTTGTGCGAGGCGATCTCGCGCTCACCCTGGAACACCTGGATCTGCACCGACGGCTGATTGTCGTCGGCCGTGGTGAAGGTCTCCGAACGCTTGGTCGGAATGGTGGTGTTGCGCTCGATGAGCTTGGTCATCACGCCACCCTTGGTCTCGATACCGAGACTCAGCGGTGTGACATCAAGCAGCAGAACGTCTTTCACCTCACCCTTGAGCACACCGGCCTGCAGCGCAGCACCGACGGCCACGACCTCGTCCGGGTTGACGCCCTTGTTGGGCTCCTTACCGCCGGTCATTTCCTTGACCAGGTCGGAAACCGCGGGCATCCGGGTGGAACCACCGACGAGCACCACGTGGTCGATCTCGGAGACCGAGATGCCTGCGTCCTTGATGACCGACTGGAACGGCTGCCGCGTGCGGTCCAGCAGGTCCTGGGTGATGCGCTGGAACTCGGCGCGGGTCAGCTGCTCGTCGAGGAACAAGGGGTTCTTGTCTGCGTCAACGGTGATGTAGGGCAGGTTGATCGACGTGCTCTGCGAGGAGCTGAGTTCGATCTTGGCCTTCTCGGCCGCTTCCCGCAGCCGCTGCATCGCCATCTTGTCCTTGGTCAGGTCGATGCCACTGGTGCTCTTGAACTTGTCGACCAGCCATTCGACGATCCGGTCGTCCCAGTCGTCGCCACCGAGGTGGTTGTCACCCGAGGTGGCGCGCACCTCGACGACACCCTCGCCGATCTCCAGCAGGGACACGTCGAACGTGCCGCCCCCGAGGTCGAACACCAGGATGGTCTGTTCCTTCTCGCCCTTGTCCAGACCGTAGGCCAGCGCGGCCGCGGTCGGCTCGTTGACGATGCGCAGCACGTTGAGGCCGGCGATCTGGCCCGCATCCTTGGTCGCCTGACGCTGGGCGTCGTTGAAGTACGCCGGGACGGTGATGACCGCATCGGCGATGTCCTCGCCGAGGTAGCTTTCCGCGTCGCGCTTGAGCTTCATCAGCACGCGAGCGCTGATCTCCTGCGGGGTGTAGTTCTTCCCGTCGATCTCCACGGACCAATCGGTGCCGATTTCACGCTTGACCGAACGGATGGTCCGGTCGACGTTGGTCACCGCCTGGTTCTTGGCGGGCTGACCGACCAGCACCTCGCCGTTACGCGCGAACGCGACGACCGACGGAGTGGTCCGCGAGCCCTCGGAGTTGGCGACGACGACTGGGTCGCCACCCTCCAGCACGGCGACGACGGAGTTGGTGGTCCCGAGGTCGATACCGACCGCACGAGCCATAGTTACTGCCTCCTGATAGAACGAATCAATGAACTGAGTGCACCGCGCTCAAGCCTGCACCGGCCGCCACCTTCGTGTCAACCCAGACTTGAGCCTGTATCACTCAACTGTCGGAGTGGTCAACGGCCCTCATCGCGGATTTGTTCCCGCGCGATCGGTCTCGACGCGCCCAGGCTCGGTCCCGGGCCCCGCTTTCCTGCTCCGCGCTGCCGAGCAGGGCGTCCTAAGCTGGAACGCGAACCGAAGGGGGAACCGCGATGACACAGCCCGCGACCACCCGGATCACGCTTCCCGACATCAGTTCGCGCGCCTGGGAGCATCCCGCCGATCGCGTTGCGCTGACGGCACTGCGCCGACTGAAGGGCTTCGACCAGGTACTCAAAGTGCTCTCGGCGATGCTGCGGGAACGCCAACACCGGCTGCTGTACCTGGCCAGCGCCGCAAAGGTGGGTCCGCGCCAGTTCGCCGACCTGGACGCGCTGCTCGACGAATGTGTCGACGTGCTCGATGCCCCGGACAGACCGGAGATGTTCGTCTATGCAGTCACCGGCGGCCAACGCGCTCACCATCGGCATGGACACACCGTTCATCGTGCATCACCTCGGGCATGTACGACCTGATGGACCACGACGAGTTGCGGTTCGTCGATCGGCCACGAACTCGGCCATGCGCTCAGCGGGCACGCGGTGTACCGGACCATGCTGATGCATCTTATGCGGCTGGCTCGTCGTTCGGATTCATCCCGATGGGCGGCTGGGCGTTGCGCGCCATCGTCGCGGCACTGCTGGAATGGCAACGCAAGTCCGAGCTGTCCGGCGACCGCGCCGGTCTACTGTGCGCCCAGGACTCGACACCGCGATCCGCGTGGAATGAAACTGGCCGGCGGTGACCGGCTGGACAAGCTGGACTCCCAGGCATTCCTGTCCCAGGCCCGCGAGTACGAGCGCACCGGCGATATGCGTGACGGCGTGCTCAAGCTGCTCAACCTCGAGCTGCAGACCCATCCGTTCTCGGTGTTGCGTGCCGCGGCGCTGACCAAGTGGGTGGACGCCGGCGGATACGGAGCAATCATGGCCGGCGACTATCCCGACGCGCAGCGAACAGGACACCACCCGATTCGCCGACGACGTCGGCGCGGCGGCAGGCCAATACAAGGACGGCTTCGACCAGTCCGACGACCCACTGATCAAGGGCATCCGGGACGGCCTCGGCGGCATCGTCACCGGGGTGGGACAGGCGGCGACCAGCGCTGTCGATGCGATGGGACGCAAGATCACCGGGTGGCGGCGCGGCGAGGCCGACGAGTAGACGAACGCGAGCTGTTGGCCAGGCCGACGCGGTAGGCCTTCGGGACTGCTCCATATGTCGTGGCCGTCGCGGGAGACCGGTCGCCGCGTGAGTAGGTCTACCGCAGCCGCGCGTCACTTCCGTCACTTCTGCCACGTACTGCGTACGCTTGAGGAGATGAGAGCTCAGGCGGCCGTGGCGGGAATCGTGCTGGCTGCCGCCGCGATCGCCGGCTGTCAGTCGTCGATCGAAGGCACCGCGACCCGCACGCCCGATTCCTACATCGAGCCGAACATCCCGACACCGCGCCCGAGCCAGCCGGCCCCAGCACCGACGTCGACTCCCGCACCCGCTCCGTCGCCGAGCACGCCGCGGCAATCCGGTGGCGAGGTGCTCACGCCGCAGGGCGGCTTTGTGTTCATCCAGACGAAATCCGGCAAGACCCGGTGCCAGCTCGACGCGCAGGAGGTCGGCTGCGAAGCGGCGTTCACCAACGCGCCCGAGGTCGACGGCGCGCCGGCCACCGGCGTGCGTCTCAGTGCCGGCGGGGAGCTCAGTTGGGTGCAGGGCAATCTGGGTGCGATCCCCGCCGTCACGCTGGACTACCAGAGTTACTCGGCGGTGGGCTGGACCATCGACGCCGATGAGAACGGCACCCGCTTCACCAACGACGGCACCGGCCGGGGCATGGTGATCAGCGTCGAGGGTGTCGAGACCTTCTGAGCCAGGCGTCGTAGATCGGTGCGCCTGTCGGGCGTTTCACGGTGAGTGTGCCCGGGGAACAGCAGGCAGCTCGTCAGGCCCGAGGCTGTACCCGTTCGGGGCAACGGGCTTCGCGGCAACATCATCAGCCGCGGCTGACCGTAGATAAGGATTCGGCCCGCCGCGAGGAGTCGCGTGGACCCGCCCCTCAGCGTTGGTCTTCTTACTCATCCGCTTGCGCAGGGTGTCCTGATGATTTCCCCCTGGCCGTCCACTGTTACCTCATTTCCGCAGCGCACCGTAATACTGTTGGCGTTGCCGGAGACGATCGCGGCGCTGCCGTCGGTTGCAGTGACGGTATTGGAGTTTCCGCTTGCGCGGGCGTAACTATTATTGGTTGCTGTAACACGGTTGAAGTTCCCGCCAGTAAAGGCTTCTCCGCCACTATCTGCGTAGCTGTGGTCGCGCGCGATGCTCGTATTTCCACTACTGGGAAAGCCCCAGCCCGCGTTTGCATTGCCGTGGTTGTCGGCGATTGCTGTGTTGAAGAACCCGCCGGCCCCAGTCCCGGCGTAGCTGTTATTGCTGGCGATGGCGACACTTCCGTTCCCGAACGCTTGGGCATGACTGTTGTTGGATGCAATGGCGAGATTGAGGCCGAATGTGTCTGCTGTGCTGGGGCCACCGTCGTCGACCACCGTCAAACCCCCAACCGAAACGGAAACATCGGCCCACGCCGCTCCGGCGAACAGGACAGACATCGTTGCTCCAGCAACAGCGCTGATAAGCAGTTTTGGGATCATGTTCTTCCTCCTCGAGATAATTAACATACGCGTCAGTTAAAACGGAATGCGTCTGGCACGAGCAGGTAATGACTGAAGAAACACTGTCCGATCGCAGCAATCATCCTCACGGCCTCGCGACGGGGCGCATGCAGTAGTCAGTTACTGCACTTGGGAGCCACAGCGATTCGCAACGATTACTGAGGACGCCGGTGATTTTGGCAGCGTCATAGTCTGGGGCGAGTGTGGTGACCATCCGACCCGTTCGACTTACGCGATCTGTTGCCTTTGGCAACCGTGGACGCCACGTAGTTTCCGTTTCGGCAATGGTCACCCTTTGTGACTGCCGAGGCACGTGCGCACACACGATCTGGTCGTCATCGGAGCCGGTTCGGGCAACATGGTCATCGACGACCGGTTCGCCCACCTCGACGTTGCCATCATCGACGACCGTAAGTTCGGTGGCACCTGCGTCAACTACGGCTGCATTCCGTCGAAGATGCTCTCGTACACGGCCCGGATCGCCGACACAGTAGCGGCCGCCGACACCTTCGACATCGACGCCGACTACCGCCGCATGCGGTGGACGCAGATCCGCGATCGGGTCTTCGGCCGCACCGACAAGATTGCCGAGGACGGCGAACAAGGCCTGCAGGGACAGCGATTTCGTCACCGTCTACAACGGCCACGCCAAGTTCACCGGACCGCGACAGCTGCAGGTGATCCTCGCGGACGAGACGGTCGACATCGGCGCTGATCGCATCGTGATCGCCGCGGGCAGCCGGCCGGTGGTGCCCCACGTCGTCGCGGATTCCGGTCTACCGTTCGAGACCTCGGACACCGTGATGCACGTGGCCGCGCCACCGGAGCACCTCGTGATACTCGGCGGTGGCTAACATCGCCGCCGAACTCGCCCACGTCTTCGCCAGTGCAGGCAGCCGCATCACCATCATCGAGAAGGCGGGTCACCTGCTCGGGGGCTCGCAGGACGGAGCGATCCGCACCGTGTACACCGACCTGATGCGGTCGCTATACGACCTCCGATGCGGCCGTGAACTCACCGAACTCTCGGGGGCGCCAGGCGATCTCGTGATCCATCTGGATGATGGCTCTACGGTGCGTGCTGACACCCTGCTGGTGGCGGCGGGCCGCAGGGTAAACGGTGACCGTCTCGACGTGGCCAAGGCGGACATCGAAACACACGACGACGGCCGGATCGTCGTCGATCAGCACTGCCGTACCACCGCTGACGGCGTCTTCGCGCTCGGGGACGTGAGCACACCCATCCCCCTCAAGCATGTGGCCAATCGCGAAGCCGACGTGGTCAAGCACAACCTGCTGCACCCCGATGACCTTCGCACCGTCAGCCACGATCTGGTGCCGTCGGCCGTCTTCGCCAATCCTGAGATCGCCTCGATCGGTCGCACCGAAAAGAATTGCCGCGACGACGGACTCGACTACCGCGTCGGGATCACCGAATACGGCGACGTCGCGTACGGCTGGGCGATGCAGGACACCACCGGGTTGTGCAAGGTTCTCGCCGATCCCGACGGCACCATCCTCGGGGCGCACATCATCGGGGCTCAGGCCGCCGCCCTGATCCAGATCTTCGTCGTGGCAATGAACTTCGGCATCACGGCCGATGAATTGGCGCGGCGGCCGTACTGGATCCATCCGGCGCTGACCGAGGTCGTCGAGAACGCCCTGCTCGACCTGCGGAAGTAAGTCGATATCGCTCGCACACTACATTTAGCAGTACCTCAGAAGGGAACGAGCCGACCATGACCGTTGCACAGCGCGAACGAGCTGCCCTGGTAGCGACCTTCCGCGACTCCCCGCCCGACGCGCCGACGCTGTGCGAGGGCTGGGACGTGCGGGACCTGACCGCGCACCTGGTGGTGCGGGAACGCCGCCTCGACGCGGCCCCGGGGATTCTGATCCCGGCCCTCGCCGACTACACCGAACGTGTCCAGCGACAGGTAGCGGCTTCGACCGACTGGGACGTCCTGCTCGAGCAGGTCGCTGACGGGCCGCCGCTGTACTCACCCTTAAAGCTGCTCGACCCGATCGCCAACGTGCCCGAGATGTTCATCCACCACGAGGACGTCCGACGAGCCGGGCCTGGCTGGGAGCCGAGGCCGCTCGACGAGCAAACCATTTCGGCGCTGCGTCGGCCGGTCGCGATGATGGCCCGGATGACGCTGCGCAAAGCACCGGCGCGGGTGGTGTTCCGCACGCCGCAGGGTGACACGCTGGCCACGGTCGGCAAGGGACCGGAAGTAACCGTCATCGGTGATCCCGGCGAGCTGTTGCTGTTCGCCGCCGGCCGCGATGAGGCCCGCGTGACGACCGAGGGTTCCGCTGATCTACTCGAACGTGTGAAGAAAGCCCGCGGCGGCCTGTGAGCCTAAGCTAAGAAGGCATGGCCGCTACAACCCCGATAGATTTCCGCGTCTTCGTCGAACCTCAGCAAGGCGGCACCTACACCGATCAGCTCGCCATCACCCGTACCGCCGAAAGCGCCGGCTACTCGGCGTTCTTCCGCTCGGACCACTACCTGGCGATGAACAGCGACGGGCTGCCAGGCCCGACCGATTCCTGGGTGACGCTGGCCGGCCTCGCGCGTGAAACCAGCACCATCCGGCTGGGCACGATGGTGACGTCGGCAACGTTCCGCCACCCGGGACCGCTGGCCATCTCGGTGGCGCAGGTGGACCAGATGAGCGGTGGCCGTGTGGATTTCGGTATCGGCGCCGGCTGGTTCGAAGCCGAGCACAAAGCCAACGCCATCCCGTTCCCATCCCTGGGCGAACGATTCGACCGGCTCACCGAGCAACTCGAGATCCTCACCGGTCTGTGGACGACACCGCTGGGCGAGACGTTCGATTACGCCGGAAAGCACTACAGCGTCGTCGACTCCCCCGCGCTGCCCAAACCAGTGCAGGGGCCGCATCCGCCGATCATCATCGGCGGCGGCGGGGCCAAGCGAACCCCGGCCCTGGCAGCAAGGTTCGCCGATGAGTTCAACATCCCGTTCGTTCCGCTGGAGATGCTCACCGAGCAGTACGCCCGGGTGGCCGCGGCCGTCGAGAAGGCAGGCAGGGCGCCGGATTCGCTGACCTACTCTGCCGCCTTCGTGCTGTGCGTTGGCCGCGACGAGACTGAGATCGCCCGCCGCGCGGCCGCGATCGGCCGGGAGGTCGACGAACTCCGATCCAATTCCCCGGTCGTGGGTACGCCCGCCGAGGTCGTCGACAAGCTCGGCCCCTACCTGGAAGCGGGTGTGCAGCGGATCTACCTGCAGGTTCTCGATATGGCCGACCTGGAGCATGTCGAATTCTTCGCCGACCAGGTGGTATCCCAGTTCCGCTGACCCGGCGAACCGAGCCGTGCCCACCGCTACTATCGGTGGCCGTGAGCCGCCGGGATCGTGACGACACCTCTCCTGAGGAGCCGCCCGTAGCGTGGCACAACCAGACTTCGACGCTGGTCGGAGCCAGCGTGGCGGGCATCGTCGCGATCGCGGTGGCGATCGGTCTGATCACCTATGTGGCAGACCAGCTCAGCGAACCGGAGCAGGCGCCGCTGTACTACGTCCCGCCACTGTCCTCGGCGACCACGACCAAGTCGGGGACCTCCACCCCGACCACGACGGGCACAATCACCAGCACCAGGCCCCCGATCACCAGTGACATCAACTCGGACACAACGCCCTCGTCGACATCGGGATCGACGACCGCCCCGAGCACTCGCCCGCCTCGCACTCGGGAGCCCTCAGCCACAAACCAGAACCCCGACGGTCAGCCGGAGCCGACACGCAGCAGACCGCGGACAAACGTGACACGCACGCTGACCCCCGGTCCTTAGCCGTCGGCGACACCTACTATCGATCCTCGTGGCGCGATACGGAGATTCGGACGACCAGAACAACTACTCCGAGGACGACCCGACTCAGCTCAGCAATTACGACTACAACGAGTACGACCAGCCGCCCCCACCGGAGGACGACACCGGCACCCCTTGGTACCGCAAACCCGTCGGCCTGGTGTCGATCGGAGCGATCGGTGCCGTCTTGATCGCCCTGGTGGTCTTCGGGTTGGCCAAGGCCATAACCGGCGACTCGACATCGGACACCACCACGACCACCCCGCTGACCCCGGTGACCACGACGTCGGCGCCCGCGGTGGCACCCCCGGCGACCGTGACCGACACCGGGACCGCGAGCACGACGACGACCACCACAGAGACGACAACCACGACGTCCACCACTGCACCGACGAGCACCACGACGACAACGACCACGCCGAGCACGTCGGTCAGTACGAGCACCAGCACGAGCACCAGCACGGTGACTCAGACCGAGACACAGACGCAAACGGTCACCGAGAGCGCCGTCCCGCCGGCTCCCTGAGGCGAGTTCTCCGGCTAGCAGACGGTGTCGGACCCAGGCACGCAGTCAGTGACGGGCTCGGCACCCTCGGCTGACGGCGCGAGTTCCGGCGCGGGTTCGGTCGACGGCGACGGCGCCGGATCGGGTTCCGGTGACGGTTCCGGCGCTGGCTCAGGTGAGGGCGCTGGCTCGGGCGACGGCGCTGGCTCAGGCGACGGTTCAGGTGGCGGTGACGGTTCAGGTGACGGCGCTGGCTCAGGTGAGGGCGCTGGCTCAGGCGACGGTTCAGGTGGCGGTTCAGGTGACGGTGACGGTGACGGTGACGGTTCAGGCGACGGCGCAGGTTCGGGCGATGACTCCGGCGCTGGCGCGGGCACCACAATCGGGATAGGCACCACAATCGGTGCGGGTGCCACGACAGGCGGGGCAGCGGGTGGCGGAACCGGCTGTGGCGCTGCCTCCTTGGTGACCGCCTGCCGCGGCGACGGGGCTTGCGGAGATGCCTGCACCACGCGAGGTGCGGGAGCACTCGCGATCGCCGTCTCGGTGACCGCCGGCGACGCCGCGGTTTCCGCCGGCGCCTCGATGGGCCTCGTCGCGACCGGTGTCGAAATGCCCGACGCGCCTGCCTCGGCGGGACCAGCCTGCCCGACCTGTGCGGTCAACACCAGCCCTGTCGCCGCCATTGCGGCGAAACATGCTGCGGCGGCGAACAATACGCCGGGCCGCCGGTACCAGGCCAGCGGCTCGAGATCCGGGCCGTCGATGGGGTCAGGCTCGAAGTGGACCTCTGGACGCGCGTAGGCCGTGTGGTACACGGTTTCCTCGAAGTCGGCGGCCGCGAGGTCGACGGTCTCTGCCGACCACGCCAACGGCGGCACCACCGCGGCCATGGTCGGCGTCAGCGCCGTCGCCGGGCCTGCAACCAATGCGGTGGGCGCCTCGTGCACTTCGCCGCGCACGGCAAGTATCTCCGCGCCGACAGCGGCAGCCACCTGTGCGTACGGGGTCGTGATCACCGGGCGTCGTAGCGTCTCCGAAAGCCGTTGCGTGACAAGCGGTATCCGGGCACCGCCGCCGACCGTGGCGATGGCCGCGAGTTGCGAGGGAGCGATGCGATGCCGGTAGAGCACGCTCATCAGCGCGTCGATGAACTGGTCGACGGGGGCACCGATCAGGGTGTCGACCTCGTGGCGGGTCAACCGCAGCGCCGTCCGGCCGTAGGCCAGACCGGTGGCGGTCTCCACGGACAACCGTTCCTTGGCGGCCCGGCACTGTCCCCGCAGATCGCCCAGCGACGCCACGGGTGATGTCGCTGCCACGTCGACGTCCATGCCCGCGAGCACGTGCTGGAGTAGGGCCCGGTCGACGAGGTCCCCGGAGAAGACATCGAGCCGGACGGTCTCCCCGATCGTGGCGAATCCGTTGCCTGCGTCGGCCAGGGTGATGCTGCTTCCCGTCGCGCCGAAGTCGCAGAGCGCGACGACACCCTGGGCCGGCAAACCCGGATTCGTCTGCAGCGCGATGAACGCGGCGGACGCATCCGACACAACGCGAAGATGCGGGACGGCGGCGCGCAACGCCGCGACGACCCGGTCGGGCCAGTGCGCAGGCACCGCGACGGCCGCCACGTCCGGGCGCCGCTGGGGCCGCGCCCACCGAACCAGCTCCTCGATCGCGGCCGCGGCCAGCGTCTCGGCGCGGTGGATGGAGCCGTCGGCGAGCACCAGGGGCACCGGATCGCCGACGCGTTCGACGAAGCCGGTCACCGACACGCCCGAGGCCAGCGTGAGGGCCGCCGGCCGGACGACCGGTCGTCCGTCGGCAACCGCGACGAGGTTGGCTGTGCCCAGCGAGACACCGAGAGAACTGCGCATACCTGCATGTCGTTCGACGGCGCCGAAACGTTAGGCGTCAGGAATGTGGGCGGGCGTACTCCGCGATGATCGCTTCCGCACTGCGCACGGCGGCCCGGCAAGCCCTCGCGGTGAACGGGTCGTTGAGCGGATGGTCAGCCCGGCGGCGCCAGCGCTGAGCTGCGGAGAAAGCCGCGCGGGGGCCGTCGGAGGCATCGCCGGGTGGCAGTCCGAGGCGACTGGCCACGTCGGTGCCCGACCCACCGATCAATCGTCGCAGCGACGCTATCTCGTCGTCGTTGAGGGTGGTCTGGCGAGACCGCAGCTGGCTGAGCAGACGCAGCTCCTCGAACGCGTGTGTGTCCGCGAGCAGGGGATCGATGTCGGCCAGGATGCGAGGCGTCGCATGGACGGGGTTACGTTGCACGAACTGCCGCAGCGACAGCAGCGCAGTGTGCGCCTTCAGCAGATCCGAGCGCTGGGCGAACTGCTGGTCGATCACGTCCCGCAGCGCCACCAGCCCGCTGCGTTCGAGAAGCTCCTGCGCCAGCGCCACCGAATCGCTCACCCCCGCGCGCAGTACCGCGATCGAGATGCGCAGCCCGAACATCCCGAACCGGTCCAGCAGCGCGGCGCGGGCCGCGGCATCGACCGGGAGCGTGGAGTCCTCTCGCACGAACCTGTCCACCGACAGCATCGCCTTGGTCAGATCGGCGGGATCCGCCCCGGCGAGCTTCTCCAGCGCCACGAACTCGCTCTGCCGCAGCGTGCGGGCGGTCAGCGCGAGCAGACCGGACACCGGGACGACAGCCTGGCAGATGCCGGTGCGCTCCATCTCGGTGGTGAACCGCTGCGCGACGTCCTTGGCCGACATCATCGCGTCGATGCGTCCCGCACCGATCTCGTCGGCCCGCGACGCCACCCCGATCACGCCGAGGGCACCGGAGGATCCGCCGACCAGGTCCCCGATCTGCTTGAGCAGCGCGATGTCCGTGGCGTTGAGTGTCCGCAGCAGGAAGACCACTGCATCCACCCGCGGCACCCCGTCGTCGGGGACCAGCAGCCGCAGCGTGCGGGCGGAGACGTCCCGGGACAGCGAGGACGTGCCGGGCGTGTCGATGATCGTCGCGTCGATCAGCTCGGCGGCCGGCCATTCCACATCGAGGTCGATGACGTCGACGGGGTCGAGCATCGCGAAGTCGAACGTCAGACCCTGTTGATCCGGCGGACCGTTCGATCTCCGGGCGATCGGCACGTTGGACCGACGCCCCCCGCGATGGTTGGCCGTCACCTTCGGCGTCGGCCCGTGCCGGAACCACGTGACGATGCGAGTGGCCTCGGTGGCGTCGGTCGGCGCGATGGTGTCGCCGACGAGGGCGTTCACCAACGTCGACTTACCCGCCTTCAGCGTGCCGGCAAGCGCGATCCGCATCGGCTGGTTCAGCCGCCTGCCGATGCGCTGGAGCTCGTCGTGCAGGTCGGGACGCTGACGATAGGCGGGGTCGGCCCGGTAGACGGCGATGGTGCCGCCCAGGATCGCCCGCACGTGGTCGCTGGTGCTCAGGGTTCGCCGTTTCGTTCGCCCGACTGCTAACCCCTCGAGCTTAGTGAGCCGGGGCCGCCACGGATGCGGTCAGCTTGTCGGCGTGGTCGAGAACCTGCCGCAGGATGTTGACCTGGCGGTCGAGTTCCTTGACACGGACGTTGCGCTCGTTCTCCTCCAGCTTCGCCGCCGTGAGCGTGGCCTGCAGCGACTCGTTGAGCGAGCGCGTGGTCTGGTTGGCGATCTCCCGGTAGTGGTCACGCAGCTGCCGCTGGATGCCCTTGAGGCGGTCGCGTGACTCCTTGCCGACCGCAAAGGCGACGTCGTCGACGAACCGGCGGACGTTGGTCTTGGCGTCGTTGCGCACCCGCAGCATCCGGTTCTCCATGTCCTCCTTGTAAGCCTTACGGCCGAGCACGAACCCGGCACCCAGCGACAGCGGGTTGAACATGCCCAGGCCGGCGAACGAGGTCAGCATGCCGAACATCAGGACACCACCGTAGGAGCCGCGCATGCCGGTGACGACCTTGTGCCCCAACTTGAGCGGCTTGGCCTCCAACTGGGCCAGCGATCGGAAGTCACCGAGTTCGGCGCCCATGTCCCGCGCATCGATCACGGGCATCCGGACGGCGTCCAGCCCCGCCTCTTTGAAGGTCCTGGCCACTTCGGCGGCGAGCGCCTCGGCGCGCTGGTACGCCCACACGAAGTTGTCGCCGACCGCAGTGGCCACCGCGTCTTCGAGCTCCGCGCCGATCTCCGCCCAATGCAACGTCGGATCCCCGGCCTCGATGACCCGCTCGGTGTGAAAAGTGATGTTGCGGAAGCGCTGTCGCAGATCGTGGTCGACGTCGGCGGTCAGGTCGGCGATGCCGTCGTTGAGCACCTGCTGCCACAGCGCAGTCTGCTGTAGCGCCTCCTGCGCCTCCTGCTTGCGCCGTTCGAGATCGGCCGTCAGCCTGTCCCTGGTCTGCGGATCGTTGAGGGCCGACAGCTCCGACTCGACGGCCAGCCTCAGATGCTCGGCCGACGCGCGGACCTCGGCGAGCACCTGTTGGCGCACCCGGTCCTGCTGTTGCGAAAGCACTTGTTCGGAAAGGAATTTCACGATGGCGGGGAAGTTCGACTCCTCGTTGAGTTCCTTGTCGTTGAGCTGAACGGCATGGCTGCGCAGCGTCGACGACACCGGGATCATCGGGGTGGTGATCTCGGCGCGGCGCAGATGCGCGGAATTGGCGTCTACGATCTGACGCCAATGCGGGTACAGATCGGTCTTCGTCGCAACGATCACCGCGACCGGGCAGACCTCCAATGCCTGCCGCATGAACGTCATCTCGGGTTCGGTGAACTCCTGGCTGGTGTCGCTGATCATCAGCATCGCGTCGGCATCGGGCAGCAGGCCCAACGTCGCCGAAAGGTGTGGCTGACCGTGGCCACCGACGCCGGGGGTGTCGATGAACGCCAGCCCGCCCTTGAGTAGCGGACTGGGTGCGGTCACCTCGACGCGCAGCACCTCGCGGCCACCGGCCTGCGGGGCCCGGCGCAGATCGTTGCGCAGATCGGCGGTGGGGATCTCGATCAGTTCCGGTTCCGCCCCGTCGGCGCGGGCTACCACCAGCCGCGCCGACGCCTGCTCGCCGTAGGAAACCACGGTCGCGAGCACCGTCGACTCGTCGTCACCGACGCGGGCGACGGGCATGTTGAGCAGCGAGTTGAGGAGCTGGCTCTTGCCCTGCTTGAGCTGGCCGGCGATCACCACCCGAATCTGCGGATCGTTGATACGGCGCCGGGCCCCCGCGAGCCGCTCCACCAGGTCGCCGCGCTCCTGGGTCTCGGCGATCTTGCTCGTGTGGTCGATGAGCTCCAGGATCGCCTTGAGCGCTTTGGCCGGCCCGCCGGCCGTGGCGGCTTTGGCCGGCCCGCCGGCCGTGGCTGGCGCCCGTGTTCCCTTGCGTCATGGTGCCCCTGGGTCTGTTGTCGTGCTGCGCACGGTGTCCGGCGTGGTTCAACGGTAGGCGCGCCGCACTGGCGGGGACCATTGCGGTCCCCGCCAGTGGTCAGCGGCCATGCAGATCAGAACGCGTCCACCAACGTGGTGTCGTTGTTCGACGCGAGATCGGTGTCGGTCTCGATACCCGTGACGTTGTCCGAGAAGAGATCGGTGTCGGTCTCGTTGCCCGAGAACAGTTCCGTCTCGGTCTCGTTGCCCGATCCGATCGCGGTCTCGTTACCCGATCCGATCGCGGTCTCGTTTCCGGACCCGAGGTTGGACTCGTAGTTCGAGGAGCTGTCCTCGATCGAGCTCTCGGTCGAGGTCGCGATCTCGGTCTGCACCGTGCTGTCGACCGAGTTGTCCTCGACATTGTCACTGCCGAGGTCGCCGTCGATCTGGGTGCCGGTGTTGACGTCGTCGTCGGTGATGATGATGCCGCCCCCGCTGCCTCCGTCACCGCCCGACGCGTTGCCGGATCCGATGCCGAGCAGGCTGCCGCCGCCGTCGGCGCCACCGCCGTTGCCGCCGCTGGTGTCGACGTCGTTGAGCACTGGGGCGTCGTTGTCGGCAATCAGATCCTCGCCGGCGGTCTGCGAGTTGTCCTCGACCTCGTTGTCCTTGCCGACGACGACGTTGGACCCGGAGCCGGCCAGGATGTCGCCGTTGTTCATGGTGTTGCCGTCGCCGAGCGCCGCGCCGTCGCCGCTGACGATGTCACCGTCGTTGTCGCCGTCGACCACCACGCCGCCGTTGGTGGCGGTGTTGTTGGACTTGTCGCCAAAGGTGATGTCACCGAAGCCCAGGTTGAACGCACCGTTCTGGGCGTTCGCGCCGGCGTCCTGGACAGGGCTGGCCAGCGGCACGTTATTGCCACTGAGCAGGTCGGTGTTGGTCTCCGGCGCGAAGCTCGGGGCGTAGGACGTCTGTGGCGAGAACGGCGACGCGAAGTTCGACGCCAGCTGGTGATGGTCGGCGACCGCACGCTGCAGGCCGACGACCGGGTCGCCACCGCCGAGGGCGTACCCGGCGGGGGCGGCCGTGGCGGCCACCGACGCCAGCTGCGCGGCCGTCACGTTGGGCAGTCCGGCGTCGCGCAGGGCACCGTCCGGGTCGACGACGAAGGACGTCGCGGCGGCCGGGCTGCGGAAGAGGTCGAGGATGAAGTCGATGAGGGTGGTCATTGGAGTGCCTTCCTTGGTGGTCCTTCGCCGGTGTCTCCCGGCGATCTGGAGACCACGTTATGGAGTTCGGAACCGCCGGAAAACGGGGCTCAAGCCCAATCCCCTGCAGGCTCCGCTAGGGATACGGGACGCCCCCCATTAGGGGATTAGGGGAATCCTGGGGGGACGGGGCCAACCGGCACAATCGCGTTGTTCATGCAGGTCAAAGACACAGAACCCGCGCGGATCCGAGGATCCGCGCGGGTTGGTTCTGGTCCGTCGGGTCAGTCGAAGAGGTCGAAGCCCGAGCCGTGGTCGCCGGGCTCCTGGTGGACGATCGGCTGCGCCCAGTCGTCGACGAGACCGGCGTCCGTCGGGAGCACCTCGTCGACCATCGGCTCTTCCAACTGCAGCGATGGTGCGACATCCATCAGGTCGACATCTGTCAGCACCTCGTAGCCGGGATGGAGCTCCTCGACGATCCCCGGCACATCGGGGTCGGCGTCGATGCCGGCGAGTTCGGGCAGCTGATCGTCGAACGCGTCGAATGCAGCGGTTGCGGCACCGCTGGCCCACACGTTGCTCACCGGATCGGGGTCCAGGGCATCCCAGTTGTGCGCCGGAACTGCCATCGACAACGACTCGGACACCACCGGTATCAGATTCTGAACGTCTGCGCTGGTCACGTCGGTGAGGTGGGCATCTGCGATGGCTCGCGCCGGATCGGCGGCGTAGCGTGCGGCGGCGTCGGGATCTCGCACCAACGACATCACGAAGTCGAGAAGTGCGTTCGCCACGGCGTCACCTCATCTCCTCGTCGAATTGCTGCGGGGCCGGCACCACTGCGCCGCCGGCATGTCCACGATGTTATTCGGACCGAGGGCGTCCCGGATCGGTGTGCATCCCCAGCGCTGCGCAACAGCCGTTGGGGGATCCCGTACTAGGGGATTCGCCACACTAGGGGGACGTCGCTCCTCAGTGGGGGATGAGCCGCTAAGGTGGTGCACGGTCCAGACAGGAGAGACGCCGCCATGACCGAGCCACTGGGGTTGTCGATCGGGACGACCAACCTTGTGGCGGCCCGCGTTGGCCGCCCGCCCGTGACACGCCGATCCATTCTCAATCTCTTCACCGGCCAGGCACCCGAGGTCGGTGCGCCCGCAGAGCTGCCCGGCCGCACCGAGCCGCAGGTTGTCCTGACCGGCTTCGTCGACCGTGTCGGCGACCCCATCCCGCTCGTCGCCGCGGACGGCTCCGCCCACCGCGGTGAGCAGGTGTTGGCCGAAGCCCTCGCCGCCATGGCACGCCTGGTCGACGGCGGATCGCCGGTCGCTGTCGCCGTGCCCGCGCACTGGGGTCCCGGAACCGTCGGGGCGCTGCGTGGGGCGCTGCGCAACCACCCGATCCTTGCGCCGAACGGCGTGCCCGCCACGCTCATCCCCGGCTCGACGGCGGCGCTCGCTGCGCTGCGAGCCGCGCCGGGACTTCCCGGCAGCGGCGTGGTGGTCCTGGTCGATCTCGGCGGCAGCGGATCGTCCATCACGGTGGCCGATGCCGGTGCCAACCTCGGCGAGATCGGGCAGACGCTTCGCTACCCGGACTTCTCCGGAGACGCGATCGACCAGGCGCTGCTCGATCACGTACTGGCCGGAATCGCCGACGCGAACGACGCCGACACCGCAGGCACCGCCGCGGTGGGTCCGCTCATGCGACTACGTGACGAGTGCCGCGCGGCGAAGGAACGGCTCTCCGCCGAAACCGCGGCCGTGGTGCCTGCAGACCTTCCCGGGTACCGCTCCGACGTCCGGGTGACCCGCCCTGAGCTCGAACAGCTCATCTCCGGACAGCTCGACGGATTACTC
>CAWCMF010000022.1:0-149645 GCA_963796545.1 uncultured Actinomycetota bacterium
GTGTTGTTTGAGAACTCAATAGTGTGTTTGGTGGTTTTTGTTTGTTGTTTTTGTTCACCTCTTTTTCCCGTTTAGGGGTGGATGTTTTTTTGATGCCAGTTTTTGGTGTCTTGGTTTGAGATCAATTTTCTCTGATTGTGAATTCACCTGGTTGTGTGTGTCGGGTTGTTTTTGTTTGGAGAGTTTGATTCTGGCTCAGGACGAACGCTGGCGGCGTGCTTAACACATGCAAGTCGAACGGAAAGGCCCTTCGGGGTACTCGAGTGGCGAACGGGTGAGTAACACGTGGGTGATCTGCCCTGCACTTTGGGATAAGCCTGGGAAACTGGGTCTAATACCGAATAGGACTACGGACTGCATGGTCTGTGGTGGAAAGCTTTTGCGGTGTGGGATGGGCCCGCGGCCTATCAGCTTGTTGGTGAGGTTATGGCTTACCAAGGCGACGACGGGTAGCCGGCCTGAGAGGGTGACCGGCCACACTGGGACTGAGATACGGCCCAGACTCCTACGGGAGGCAGCAGTGGGGAATATTGCACAATGGGCGCAAGCCTGATGCAGCGACGCCGCGTGAGGGATGACGGCCTTCGGGTTGTAAACCTCTTTCGCCAGGGACGAAGCGCAAGTGACGGTACCTGGAGAAGAAGGACCGGCCAACTACGTGCCAGCAGCCGCGGTAATACGTAGGGTCCGAGCGTTGTCCGGAATTACTGGGCGTAAAGAGCTCGTAGGTGGTTTGTCGCGTTGTTCGTGAAAACTCACAGCTCAACTGTGGGCGTGCGGGCGATACGGGCAGACTGGAGTACTGCAGGGGAGACTGGAATTCCTGGTGTAGCGGTGGAATGCGCAGATATCAGGAGGAACACCGGTGGCGAAGGCGGGTCTCTGGGCAGTAACTGACGCTGAGGAGCGAAAGCGTGGGGAGCGAACAGGATTAGATACCCTGGTAGTCCACGCCGTAAACGGTGGGTACTAGGTGTGGGTTTCCTTCCTTGGGATCCGTGCCGTAGCTAACGCATTAAGTACCCCGCCTGGGGAGTACGGCCGCAAGGCTAAAACTCAAAGAAATTGACGGGGGCCCGCACAAGCGGCGGAGCATGTGGATTAATTCGATGCAACGCGAAGAACCTTACCTGGGTTTGACATGCACAGGACGTGCCTAGAGATAGGTATTCCCTTGTGGCCTGTGTGCAGGTGGTGCATGGCTGTCGTCAGCTCGTGTCGTGAGATGTTGGGTTAAGTCCCGCAACGAGCGCAACCCTTATCTTATGTTGC
This sequence comes from uncultured Actinomycetota bacterium, assembly GCA_963796545.1. GTDB lineage: Bacteria > Actinomycetota > Actinomycetes > Mycobacteriales > Mycobacteriaceae > Mycobacterium. Next base: position 1,273 of record CAWCMF010000022.1, read on the forward strand.
CAGCGCGTAATGGCGGGGACTCGTGAGAGACTGCCGGGGTCAACTCGGAGGAAGGTGGGGATGACGTCAAGTCATCATGCCCCTTATGTCCAGGGCTTCACACATGCTACAATGGCCGGTACAAAGGGCTGCGATGCCGTGAGGTGGAGCGAATCCTTTCAAAGCCGGTCTCAGTTCGGATCGGGGTCTGCAACTCGACCCCGTGAAGTCGGAGTCGCTAGTAATCGCAGATCAGCAACGCTGCGGTGAATACGTTCCCGGGCCTTGTACACACCGCCCGTCACGTCATGAAAGTCGGTAACACCCGAAGCCGGTGGCCTAACCCCTTGTGGGAGGGAGCCGTCGAAGGTGGGATCGGCGATTGGGACGAAGTCGTAACAAGGTAGCCGTACCGGAAGGTGCGGCTGGATCACCTCCTTTCTAAGGAGCACCACGAGACTTGAGCCCGCCCACATCGTGTGGGGGTTCGGTGATTCAAGCGATTCGTGAAGATGGCCTGTCCTCTGTAGTGGAGGCAGGTCTGGTGCAAATAACAAACATTGGCGCATTGGTAGGGAAATACCGTGCGGAACCGTCAGACACACTATTGGGCTTTGAGACAACAAGCCCGCGGCTCTGGTCTCGTTGGAGATCAGGTGCCGGCCTTTGTCCCTGGGAGGTTTTTTCTCGGGGGTGGGGGTCTTGTTGTTGCCCTGCTTTGGTGGTGGGGTGTGGTGTTTGATTTGTGGATAGTGGTTGCGAGCATCTGACGCAGTGAATGGCTGGCTTCGGCTCTTTCGGGGGTTGGGGTGGTTGTTTGTTGTGTCGATTCTGCAATTTTGTTGATCTCAAAATTTTTTTGAGTGACTCATTTTTTGGTTTTGTGTTGTAAGTGTTTAAGGGCGCATGGTGGATGCCTTGGCACTGGGAGCCGATGAAGGACGTGGGAGGCTGCGATATGCCTCGGGGAGCTGTCAACCGAGCGTGGATCCGAGGATGTCCGAATGGGGAAACCCGGCACGAGTGATGTCGTGTCACCCGGCACTGAATACATAGGTGTCGGGGGGGAACGCGGGGAAGTGAAACATCTCAGTACCCGTAGGAAGAGAAAACAAAAGTGATTCCGTGAGTAGTGGCGAGCGAAAGCGGAGGATGGCTAAACCGTGTGCATGTGATACCCGGCGGGGGTTGTGTGTGCGGTGTTGTGGGGCGTGTCTTCTTCCATCCGCCGATGGGAGCGGGAGTGAAAAACTGTTGGGTTAGTTGAAGTGGTCTGGGATGGCCTGCCGTAGAGGGTGAGAGCCCCGTAGACGAAAACTCAATGGCTCCTGTGATGTGTACCCCGAGTAGCAGCGGGCCCGTGAAATCTGCTGTGAATCTGCCGGGACCACCCGGTAAGCCTGAATACTTCCCAGTGACCGATAGCGGATTAGTACCGTGAGGGAATGGTGAAAAGTACCCCGGGAGGGGAGTGAAATAGTACCTGAAACCGTGCGCTTACAATCCGTCAGAGCCCTCGCTTTGCGTGGGGTGATGGCGTGCCTTTTGAAGAATGAGCCTGCGAGTCAGGGACATGTCGCGAGGTTAACCCGGGTGGGGTAGCCGTAGCGAAAGCGAGTCTGAATAGGGCGTATCCACACAACAGTGTGTGGTGTAGTGGTGTGTTCTGGACCCGAAGCGGAGTGATCTACCCATGGCCAGGGTGAAGCGCGGGTAAGACCGCGTGGAGGCCCGAACCCACTTAGGTTGAAGACTGAGGGGATGAGTTGTGGGTAGGGGTGAAAGGCCAATCAAACTCCGTGATAGCTGGTTCTCCCCGAAATGCATTTAGGTGCAGCGTCGCAGTGTTCGTGTCGGAGGTAGAGCTACTGGATGGCCGATGGGCCTCACAAGGTTACTGACGTCAGCCAAACTCCGAATGCCGACACGGTGTAATGCGGCAGTGAGACGGCGGGGGATAAGCTCCGTGCGTCGAGAGGGAAACAGCCCAGATCGCCGGCTAAGGCCCCTAAGCGTGTGCTAAGTGGAAAAGGATGTGCAGTCGCGAAGACAACCAGGAGGTTGGCTTAGAAGCAGCCACCCTTGAAAGAGTGCGTAATAGCTCACTGGTCAAGTGATTGTGCGCCGATAATGTAGCGGGGCTCAAGCACACCGCCGAAGCCGCGGCAGCACACCTTGTGTGTGCTGGGTAGGGGAGCGTCCTGCATCCGGTGAAGCCACAGAGTGATCTAGTGGTGGAGGGTGTGGGAGTGAGAATGCAGGCATGAGTAGCGATAAGGCAAGTGAGAACCTTGCCCGCCGAAAGACCAAGGGTTCCTGGGCCAGGCCAGTCCGCCCAGGGTGAGTCGGGACCTAAGGCGAGGCCGACAGGCGTAGTCGATGGACAACGGGTTGATATTCCCGTACCCGTGTGTGAGCGTCCCTGATGAATCAACCCTGCTAACCGCCCAAAAGGTGGACCACCAAACCCTTCGGGGTGCGGGGTTCACCGGCTGCGCGGGACCCGGGTTGGTAGTAGTCAAGCGATGGGGTGACACAGGAAGGTAGCCGTACCAGTCAGTGGTAATACTGGGGTAAACCTGTAGGGAGAACGATAGGTAAATCCGTCGTTCACATATCCTGAGAGGTGATGCATAGCCGATTGAGGCGAATTCGGTGATCCTATGCTGTCGAGAAAAGCCTCTAGCGAGCGCACACACGGCCCGTACCCCAAACCAACACAGGTGGTCAGGTAGAGAATACCAAGGCGTACGAGTGAACTATGGTTAAGGAACTCGGCAAAATGCCCCCGTAACTTCGGGAGAAGGGGGACCCACCTACCGTCAAGGCCTTCGCGGCCGGCAGCGGGAGTGGGTGGCACAAACCAGTGAGAAGCGACTGTTTACTAAAAACACAGGTCCGTGCGAAGTCGCAAGACGATGTATACGGACTGACGCCTGCCCGGTGCTGGAAGGTTAAGAGGACCCGTTAACCCCTCGGGGTGAAGCGGAGAATTTAAGCCCCAGTAAACGGCGGTGGTAACTATAACCATCCTAAGGTAGCGAAATTCCTTGTCGGGTAAGTTCCGACCTGCACGAATGGCGTAACGACTTCTCAACTGTCTCAACCATAGACTCGGCGAAATTGCATTACGAGTAAAGATGCTCGTTACGCGCGGCAGGACGAAAAGACCCCGGGACCTTCACTACAACTTGGTATTGGTGCTCGATACGGTTTGTGTAGGATAGGTGGGAGACTAGGAAGCAGTCACGCCAGTGATTGTGGAGTCATTGTTGAAATACCACTCTGATCGTATTGGGCCTCTAACCTCGAACCGTATATCCGGTTCAGGGACAGTGCCTGGCGGGTAGTTTAACTGGGGCGGTTGCCTCCTAAAAAGTAACGGAGGCGCCCAAAGGTTCCCTCAACCTGGACGGCAATCAGGTGTTGAGTGTAAGTGCACAAGGGAGCTTGACTGCGAGACGTACATGTCAAGCAGGGACGAAAGTCGGGACTAGTGATCCGGCACCTCTGAGTGGAAGGGGTGTCGCTCAACGGATAAAAGGTACCCCGGGGATAACAGGCTGATCTTCCCCAAGAGTCCATATCGACGGGATGGTTTGGCACCTCGATGTCGGCTCGTCGCATCCTGGGGCTGGAGCAGGTCCCAAGGGTTGGGCTGTTCGCCCATTAAAGCGGCACGCGAGCTGGGTTTAGAACGTCGTGAGACAGTTCGGTCTCTATCCGCCGCGCGCGTCAGAAGCTTGAGGAAACCTGTCCCTAGTACGAGAGGACCGGGACGGACGAACCTCTGGTACACCAGTTGTCCCACCAGGGGCACCGCTGGATAGCCACGTTCGGACAGGATAACCGCTGAAAGCATCTAAGCGGGAAACCCCCTCCAAGACCAGGCTTCTCACCCATTCAGTGGGATAAGGCCCCCCGCAGACCACGGGATCGATAGACCAGACCTAAAAACCCAGCAATGGGCGCAGGGAACTGGCACTAACCGGCCGAAAACTTACAACAACCACAAAACCTCGCAACCACAAATCCACACACATCAAACAACCCGACAACCCCCACAAAAGGGCCACCGGGAAACCACACCCCACCACCAAACAACACCAGCGGCACCCACAAAGGTTCACACTCGAAAACGAGTGAATAAAGTTACGGCGGTAATAGCGACAGGGAAACGCCCGGACCCATCCCGAACCCGGAAGCTAAGCCTGCCAGCGCCGATGATACTACCCACACGGGTGGAAAAGTAGGACACCGCCGAACACAAATTAAAGTCCTGTACCCCCCAATTCAATTGGGGGGTACAGGCATTTCTTGGGTTAATTCAGTTGATCGAATAAAGTCGGGACAGGTGCCGGGGAATTGACTTTCTCCATTCCCAGCAGCATTCTTTTGCGCTCCAATCCGCCGCCGTATCCCGTCAAGCTGCCATTTGCACCGATTACCCGGTGGCACGGCACAATGATTCCGATCGGATTGTGTCCATTGGCCAATCCCACCGCTCGAAATGCTCCAGGGGCGTCGATCTGCCTGGCGATCTGGCCGTACGAACGCGTTTCGCCATACGGGATCGTCAGCAGCGCTGTCCACACCCGCCGTTGAAAGCCGGTACCGCCGAAGTCGAGTTCCAGCTCGAATTCCCGCCGCTCGCCACGGAAATACTCCTCCAGTTGCGTGACCGCGTCCGCGAAGGCCGAATTGTCGAGCTGCCAGTCCACACGGTCCGGTTCGTAGGTCTGATCGACCATCCTCAGATGCTGCAACCGCCCGCCATCGCCGGCGAGCGTGAGTCGCCCGACAGGGCTTTCCATCGTCCGGTATCGCACACCATTCATCATTTCTCCTTGGGTGGCCACTGATTCACGGAGTGGTCTAATGCGGTCCAAAGGTGTTGTGTCGCATAGGAACGCCATGGCCGCCACCTCCTGCTGTACTCGGTGAGTGGCCGTGGCGCTGCAGGCAGTCCGAGCTGTTCGGCGGCCACCCGGACGCCCAGATCCGTGGCCGGGAACGCATCCGGGTCGCCGAGGCCCCGCATGGCGATCATCTCCGCGGTCCACGGGCCGATTCCGGGCAGGGTGAGAAGCTGCTGGCGTGCAAGATTCCAATCGCATCCGGGGTCAAGGCTGACTGTGCCGTCTCGGAGAGCGGTCACCAAGGCGCCGAGCGAGCGTTGCCGCGACTTGGGAAACGCCAGATGTCGGGGGTCGATCTCAGAAACCTGTTCCACGGACGGGAAGACGTGCGTCAGACCGCCCTCCGGGTCGTCGATCGCGTGCCCGTACGCCTGGGCGAGCCGTCCGGCGTGCGTGCGTGCCGCGGCCAGCGAGACCTGCTGGCCCAGCACCACCCGCATCGCGAGTTCGTGTTCATCGACGGTGCGGGGGATCCGCTGGCCCGGGGCTTTGGCGACCAATGCGGCGAGCTGCTCGTCGACGCTGAGGGCGTCGACGATGGCCTCCGGATCGGCGTCAAGGTCGAGCAATCGACGGCACCTGGCTGTCGCTGCGGCCAGGTCGCGGAAATCGTCGACGACCAGACGGCATCGCACATGGTCGGGGTGGGGTTGCAGGCTGACGATTCCGTTGCCGTGTGGCAGGCGGAGCGTCCTGCGGTACGCGCCGTCTCGCACTTCCTCCACACCGGGAACAGCGCTGGCCGCCAGGTGTCCGAACAGGCCTTCGAAGGCGAAGGGGGCACGCACCGGAAGGCGCAGCGACATCACGCCCGTTCCTGCGGCGTCATCGTGGCCGAACCGGGTGCGGGCGCGGCGGCGCAGCATCGTCGGTGTCAGATCGCACACCGTGCGCACGGTGTCGTTGAACTGGCGGATGCTGGCGAAGCCGGCTGCGAAAGCGACGTCACTGAACGGCATTTCGGTTGTCTCGATGAGCACTCGCGCCATCTGTGTCCGCTGTGCCCGTGCCAGCGTCAACGGTGTCGCGCCGACCTCCGCCTGCATGAGGCGTTCGAGCTGGCGCACGGTGTAGCCGACCCGGGCGGCCAGCCCGGTGACTCCGTCCCGGTCCACCGTCCCGTCGGCGATGAGGCGCATCGTCCTCGCGACCACATCTCCGCGCACGTTCCACTCCGGCGAGCCGGGTGAGGCGTCCGGTCTGCACCGCTTGCACGCGCGAAAACCGGCCCGCTGCGCGGCCGCCGCCGTCGGATAGAACCGCATGTTCCTCGCGAAGGGAGGACGCACCGGGCAGCTCGGCCTGCAATAGATCTTCGTGGTGAGCACCGCGGTGACGAACCAGCCGTCGAAGCGGGCGTCCTTGGACTGGACGGCCCGGTGACAGCGGTCGAAATCGGTGTGCATGACAACGACAATTACACGGGACCACCGACAGGACTAGCGGGAAAACGACATCGTCGTCTCCCGGGTGAACGCGTCAGGTCCGCACCGGCCGCTGGAAGGGCAGCGTGTCGAGCTCCCAGCCGTACACTCCAGCGATGGCCGAACTGGTGCAGCGCTACCTTGACCGCATCCGCGCCGAGCACGCAGGCGTCACCGACGGCGCACTGGCCGACTACATCCCGGAACTGTCCGCAGTCGACCCCGACGGATTTGCGCTGTCACTGTCGTCGGCTGACGGATACGTCTACGAATCCGGCGACTCCGCAGTCGAATTCAGATCCAGTCGATCTCCAAGCCGTTGACATACGCGCTCGCGCTCGACCAGATCGGTGCCGACGCGGTCGATGCCAAGATCGGCGTCGAACCCTCCGGGGAGGCCTTCAACGAGATCAGCGTCGAGCGCACCACGAAGGCTCCCAAGAACCCGATGATCAACGCCGGGGCGATCGCGGCGCTGTCCCTGATACCAGCCCGCTCACCCGACGAGCGGTTCGCCGTGATCCAGGACTTCCACGGGCAGCCGCAACCGCGCAATCGGCTACATGCTGCAGAGTTTCGGGGCGCTCGACGGCGATCCCGAGGAGGTCCTCGACGTGTACTACCGCCAATGCTCACTGCGCGTCACGTCCACCGACCTCGCCAAGATCGGCGCGACGCTCGCGCGCGGCGGTGTCAACCCCCAGACCGGCCGTCGCGTGACCGGTGCCTCGGTGGTCAAACGCACCCTGTCGGTGATGGTCACCTGCGGTATGTACGACGCTGCGGGGGACTGGGTCAGCGCCGTCGGCATGCCCGCCAAGAGCGGAGTCGGAGGCGGCATCGTCGCGGTGTTGCCCGGGCAACCGGGATCGGCACCTACTCGCCGCTGCTCGATGAGAAGGGGAACAGCGTCCGCGGAGTTCGCTTGTGCCGCAGTCTGTCTGAGGAGCTCGGCCTGCATTTCCTGACGGTGTCGGGCGATTCGCGTGCCACGCTACGAGCCATCTATGAAGCAGGCGACGGTATCCGGGTGTACGAGACTCACGGTGATCTCCTGTTCAGCGGCGCCGAACAGGTGGTCCGTCGCGTCGACCGCGACCGGAACAGCTTCGAGGTCGCGATCCTCGACGTCTCCCGCGTCGACGACATCGATGATTCCGCGCGGACGCTGCTAGTCGGGGTTGAGCGCCGCATTGCGCTCCGAGGGCAAGGAAGGCTACCTCGTGGACCCCGATGGCATCGTCATCCGCAACCAACCCGATCTGGAGGCGGTCCGCTTCCGCGCCGTCGACCATGCGGTCGCAGCGGTCACGGCTTGGCAAGACAGCAGGCGGCGCATCACGCGCTGAGGTCATGCACCGCGGTGCAGGGGACCCATCCGGTCGGCGATCTGCTCGACCATCAACGTCACCTCGGCGAGCTGTGCCTGCACACGGTCCGGTACCCATGCCAATGCGATTTCAGCAGGCGCCCAAGTGCTTTCCTCCCGGGATCAGCTTGAACTCCGGGGTGAGAAGATCTTGCCGATGAAGGAGTCCGGTGCGTAGCTGACGACCGCGACGAGATGCCGGTTGAACACCTGGGTCGCCATCTCGACCTCGCCGCCACGTTGGTTGGCTTCCTCGATCGACACCAGATCCTTGGCTGCCAACGGGTCGTCGAAGCGCACCGCGATACCGCCCTGGTAGCTGACCCCTGGTCGGCCAATTGCCGCCACAGATCAGGGTCGGAACCTGCGTCGGAACCCATCACGCGCCGCACGTCCTCTTCGGTGCACTTGTCGGCGAGTAGCTCGCCGACCGCGGTGCGCAGTTCCGCGCGCTCGGCCACACCGATCGTCATCCTCAACCGCCTCTCCTGGCTTTCTCCCATCATCGTTGGCGCGGCGGGCCGGGTGTAAATCACGAATCACGACACCAGGGGGTTAATGTGGCTGTCGCCGAAGCCATCCCTACTTCGCGGTGGTCTGACCTGCGCTGACCGGCGTCGCAAGACGAGTCGGCTCCGAATGGCCGCGCAACGTCACCGTGTCCCCCAAAGTCCAGTGCTCCCTTTCGCTTTCGGTCGCACGGGCGACCGTCTCCGACGACGCGACGAGGTGGCCGTCGATCTTCTTGGACAGCTCGCACAGCCGCGCCGCCTCGTTGACCGGTTCGCCGATCACCGTGTATTCGAAGCGCTCCTTGGCGCCGATGTTTCCGGCCACGACCTGTCCGGCGGCGACCCCGATCCCTGCCCGGCATTCCGGGACCTCGGTCTGCAACCGGTCGGCCATCGCGCGTGCCGCGGCCAGCGCCTCGGCTTCGGGGTTCTCAAGTGACACCGGCGCGCCGAACACCGCGAGGACGGCGTCGCCCTCGAACTTGTTGACCAGGCCGTGATGCATGTCGACCTCGTCGACGACGACGTCGAAGAATCGATTGAGCAGTTCGACGACCTCCGCGGCGGGTCGTGTCGTCACGAGTTCGGTGGAGCCGATGATGTCGACGAAGATCACTGCGGCGTGACGTTCTTCGCCGCCCAGTTTGGGCCGATCCTTCTCGGCCAGCGCCGCAACCTCCCGGCCGACGTGGCGTCCGAACAGGTCGCGCACCCGCTCGCGCTCGCGCAAGCCGTGCACCATGGAATTGAACCCGCGCTGCAGCTGGCCCAGTTCGGTGCCGTCGAACACCACGAGGTTGGTGTCGAGGTCCCCCCGCTCGACTCTGTTCAAAGCGGCGCGGACCACGCGGACCGGAGTTGCGGTGAGCCAAGACAGAATCCACATCAGGACGAAGCCGAAGACCAAGGCGAACAGCGCCAGGATCATCACGGCGACGGTGAATTGGGTCGGCGAGACGATCTGCAGTGTCAGCGTGATGATCGCGGCGAGCAGAATCCCGAGGACCGGGACACCCGAACCCAGCGCCCAGACCGTCAGCGTGCGGCCCATGATCCCGGGTGCGAGACGACGGGGTGGTGGTCCGACCTCCAGTGCCTGGGCGGCGACGGGGCGAAGGGCGAACTCGGTGAACAGGTAGCAGCCGGCGGAGACGACGATGCCGGGGAAGCTGATGCCCAGCAGCACCTTGGGGATGAAGTCGGTGTTCTCCATGCCGTAGAGGACGGTGAGCAGCACGGTGCCGCCTCCCCAGAGCACGAGCAGCACGCGGGTCAACCGCCACGGCGCGAAGAACGTGTTGCGCTGATCTACGGGCGTCGGCTCGCGCTCCTCGATGGACCACCGGACGTTTTTGATGACGCGGTTGGTTGCCCAGAAGACACCGACGATGAGTGCCGAGCCGATGTAGGCCGGCGCCACCGCGGCCGTGATCCACAGAACGTCGGAATCGAACACGCTCGGCACCGGAAAGGTGATCGTGACGACGAGGATCGCGACGCCGATGCCGATGAGATTCGCGCAGACCACGAACGTCGTGAGGATCAGCTGGATCCGGACGCGACGGCGGCGCTGGCCCTCCGATACCCGGCCGAGAATCCACGAGCCGTACTCGGAGGTCGACGGGCCCATGCCGGTCTGGCTGGTGACCTTCGCCAGCAGGCGGCCGAGCCGCTGTGCGTAGCTCTTCTTGTCCGTCATCGTGGCGTCAGCCTAGTGACCCGGGTCGAGCCATCTATGGTGGTTCGGTGCGCCTCGTCATCGCCCAGTGCACCGTGGATTACGTCGGAAGACTCACTGCTCATCTGCCCCCGGCCCGGCGGCTGCTGCTGTTCAAGGCCGATGGCTCGGTCAGCGTGCATGCCGACGACCGTGCCTACAAGCCGCTGAACTGGATGAGCCCCCCGTGTTGGCTGGTCGAAGAGCCCGACGGGGCGGCACCGGTGTGGGTGGTCGAGAACAAGGCGGGCGAGCAGCTGCGCATCACCGTCGAAGCGATCGAACACGATTCCAGCCACGAGCTCGGCGTCGACCCCGGTCTGGTGAAGGACGGCGTCGAAGCGCACCTGCAGGCGCTGCTCGCCGAACACGTCGAACTGCTCGGCGCCGGCTACACGTTGGTGCGGCGCGAGTACATGACGCCCATCGGCCCGGTAGATCTGCTGTGCCGCGACGAGCAGGGCCGTTCGGTAGCGGTGGAGATCAAACGGCGGGGCGAGATCGACGGTGTCGAACAGCTGACTCGCTACCTCGAGCTGATGAATCGGGACTCGCTGCTGGCGCCGGTGGCGGGGGTGTTCGCCGCCCAGCAGATCAAGCCGCAGGCGCGCACGCTCGCGATGGATCGTGGAATACGTTGTCTGACTTTGGATTACGATAAAATGCGGGGCATGGACAGCGACGAGTTCCGACTGTTCTGATGGCAAAGCGCCGTGCCGCGGGAAAGCGCAGGCCGGTGCGGGACCCGCTGCCCGCGCCGCGACGCATCGAAGTGGGTGCCGACGGCTACGATTACGAGGTACGTCCGGTCGCCGCCTCGCGTGCGAAGAAGGTCTACCGGTGTCCCGGCTGCGATCACGAGATCAGGCCCGGCACTGCGCACGTCGTCGTGTGGCCGGCCGACACTTCAGGAAGTGTCGACGACCGCAGGCATTGGCATACCGCGTGCTGGACCAACCGTGCGACGAGGGGCCCCACCCGGCGGTGGTCGTGAGGTTTACGCGGCGAAGCAGTCAGGTTTGCGCGGCAGCGCAGTCAGTGGGCGCGGTCCGACGCGGGTTCGACGAGCTCGATGAGCACGCCGCCGCCGTCCTTCGGATGGATGAAGTTGATGCGCGAGTTCGCGGTGCCGCGCCGGGGTGCGTCGTAGATCAGGCGGACGCCCTGCTCGCGCAGTCGGTCGCTCAGCGCATCGAGGTCACTGACGCGGTAGGCGAACTGCTGAAGGCCGGGGCCCCGCTTGTCGAGGAACTTCGCAATCGTCGAGCTGTCGTCGATCGGGGCCATCAGCTGAATCTGGGTGCTGCCGACGGTGGCACCGCGGACCGACAGCATGGCCTCTCGAATGCCCTGCTCCTCGTTGATCTCCTCGTGCAGGACGATCATGCCGAGGTGGTCGTGGTACCACTTGATCGCTTGGTCGAGATCACGTACGGCGATGCCGACGTGATCGATGCCGGTGACAAGCGCGGTGGCCAGTACCGGACGGGCGTCAGTCTGCTCGGCGGTCATAAAGAAAAAGTAACCTAACTACATCGGTTTCGAATAGGTCGGTGCGCCCGTATAGCCTCTTTGTAGCCGCTCGAAACAAGCCTGGAGGTTCCCATGACGACGTCTGTGATTGTTGCTGGAGCCCGCACTCCCGTGGGCAAACTGATGGGTTCGCTGAAGGATTTCTCCGGAAGTGACCTCGGCGCTGTCGCCATCGCCGGCGCGCTGGAGAAAGCCAACGTGCCCGCCTCGCTCGTCGAGTACGTGATCATGGGCCAGGTGCTCACTGCCGGGGCGGGGCAGATGCCCGCCCGGCAGGCCGCGGTGGCCGCCGGAATCGGCTGGGATGTGGCCTCGCTGAGCATCAACAAGATGTGCCTGTCGGGCATCGACGCGATCGCGCTTGCCGATCAGCTGATCCGTGCCGGAGAGTTCGACGTCGTCGTCGCCGGTGGTCAGGAGTCTATGACGCAGGCACCCCACCTTCTGCCGAAGAGCCGGTCGGGCTACAAGTACGGCGATTTCACGGTGCTGGACCATTTGGCATACGACGGCCTGCACGATGTGTTCACCGACCAGCCGATGGGTGCACTCACCGAGCAGCGCAACGACGCCGATCAGTTCACCCGGGCTGAGCAGGATGAGTACGCCGCGTCGTCGCATGAGAAGGCGGCCAGGGCATGGAAGGACGGGGTGTACGCCGACGAGGTCGTGCCGGTGAAGATTCCGCAGCGCAAGGGCGACCCTCTCGAGTTCACCGAGGACGAGGGTATCCGCGCCGACACCACCGCCGAGTCTCTCGGCGGTCTGCGACCTGCGTTCCGTAAGGACGGGACCATCACCGCCGGATCGGCGTCCCAAATCTCCGACGGCGCATGCGCGGTCGTCGTCATGAACAAGGCGAAGGCAGAAGAGCTCGGGCTGACCTGGCTGTGTGAAATCGGAGCCCACGGTGTGGTCGCCGGTCCGGATTCGACGCTGCAGAGCCAGCCCGCGAACGCCATCAAGAAGGCCGTTGCCAAAGAGGGCATCTCGCTGGATCAGCTCGATGTCATCGAGATCAACGAGGCGTTCGCGGCCGTCGCACTGGCTTCGACCCAGGAACTCGGCATCGACGGGGACAAGGTCAACACCAACGGCGGCGCGATCGCCATCGGCCACCCCATCGGCATGTCCGGTGCCCGGATCACGCTGCATGCCGCGCTGGAGTTGGCGCGCAAGGGCTCGGGCTACGCCGTGGCAGCGCTCTGCGGGGCGGGCGGCCAGGGCGACGCGTTGATCCTGCGCAGGCCCTGAAGGCTCGGCAGTCAACGACGCTACGTAGTAGCTGGACGCGCGTTCGGGCACAATGGCGGCATGACGAGCGCTTACGACCTCCGCACTGCGGCGGGGTGGTTCCGGTTGATCGCCTTGACTGAGGCCGTCAGTTGGGTCGGCCTGCTGATCGGCATGTACTTCAAGTACCTGGGTTCCCCGCAGACCGAGATCGGGGTGAAGGTCTTCGGACCCGTCCACGGCGGCGTCTTCATCGCGTTCCTTGCGGCCGCGCTGGTGGTCGGTCTCGCGTTCAAGTGGGGCATCGGGACATGGTTGCTGGCTTTGCTGGGCAGCATCGTGCCGTTGGGCAGTGTGATCTTCCTCATATGGGCTGATCGGATGGGTCGGATGGGCTCTCAGCCGGTCGCGGCGGGGCTGCGCCAACCGGGGCGGCCGGTACCCGAAACGACGTGACAGACTTGACGTCGTGACGCGTCCTGGACCCCGAATCTCGCCTGCCTTGGCGGGGGCTGTCGATCTGTCCGCACTCAAGCAACGACCTGCCGCTGCCACTGGCGCATCGGCCGCCACACCGGGTGGCGTAGAGGTCACTGAAGCCAATCTCGAAGCCGAGGTGCTGGTCCGCTCCACCGAGGTGCCCGTCGTGGTCCTGTTGTGGTCACCGCGCAGCGACTCCAGCATTCAGCTCGGAGAGGCGCTCGGTGCGCTCGCGGCGGCGGACGGCTCCAAATGGGTGTTCGCTACGGTCAACGTCGACACCACGCCGCGGGTGGCCCAGATGTTCGGCGTCCAGGCGGTACCGACCGTCGTGGCGCTGGCGGCAGGCAGGCCGTTGTCGAGCTTCGAGGGCGTGCAGCCGCCCGAGCAGCTGCGGCGGTGGATCGACTCGCTCATGAACGCCACCGCCGGAAAACTTGGTGGCGCAGGCGAGGCCGAGCAAGCCGAAGAGGTCGACCCAGCGGTCGAACGGGCGCGAGAATTTCTCGACGCGGGCGATTTCGACGCGGCGCGCACTGCCTATCAGTCGATTCTGGACGCCGACCCGAACCATGCGGAGGCCAAGGGGGCGGTGCGTCAGATCGGCTTCCTGCAGCGTGCGACGACGCATTCGCAGGACGCGGTGGCCATCGCCGACGCAACGCCGGACGACATCGACGCCGCCTTCGCGGCGGCTGACGTCGAGATCCTGCAACAGGACGTCGAGGCGGCCTTCGCGCGCTTGACCAACCTGGTCAAGCGCACCGCGGGCGACGATCGCATTACAGTGCGCACTCGGCTGATCGAGCTGTTCGGTCTGTTCGACCGCCCGAGGTGATTGCGGGCCGGCGCAACCTCGCCAACGCGCTTACTGATTCCCGCGAGCAGACGCAAATCACATCACCGAATGCGTCTGCTCTACTAGGGCTGTTCGGGTTCGAACCACAGCGCGGACAGCGGTGGCAGCACCATGACCGCTGAGGCAGGCCTGCCGTGCCACGGCTCATCGGTCGCCTCGACGGCGCCGTAGTTGCCGATCCCCGAGCCGTGGTAGTTGTCGGAGTCGGTGTTGAGAACCTCCCGCCACGTCCCGGCGTGCGGCAGGCCAAGCCGGTAGCGCGCATGCTCGGAGCCGGAGAAGTTGAACACGCACGCCATCATCGAGCCGTCGTCACCGAACCGCAGGAAGCTCAGCACGTTGTTGGCCGAGTCGTTGGCGTCGATCCAGGAGTAGCCCTCCGGCTGCGTGTCCCGTGACCACAGCGAGCGACGGCTGCGGTAGATGTCGTTGGCATCGGTCAGCATGCGCAGGATGCCGTCGGAGAAGCCCTGTTCGTCGAGCTGGAACCAATCGACGCCGCGCTCCTCGGACCACTCGGCCCGCTGGCCGAATTCCTGTCCCATGAACAGCAGTTGCTTGCCTGGATGGGCCCATTGGTAGGCGAGCAGGCTGCGGATCCCCGCCGCCTTCATGTGATCGTTGCCGGGCATCCGGCCCCACAGCGTGCCCTTGCCGTGTACCACCTCGTCATGGCTGATCGGCAGGACGAAGTTCTCGCTGAATGCGTACAGCAGGGAGAACGTCAGCTCGTGGTGGTGGTAACTGCGGTGGATGGGATCACGCTTGATGAACTCCAGCGTGTCGTTCATCCAGCCCATGTTCCACTTCATCGAAAAGCCAAGTCCGCCAAGGTTTGTCGGACGGGTAACGCCGGGCCAGGATGTCGACTCCTCGGCGATGGTGACGATCCCCGGGTTGATCTTGTGGACGGTGGCGTTCATCTCCTGCAGGAACTGCACTGCCTCCAGGTTCTCCCGGCCGCCGTAGATGTTCGGCGACCAGCCACCCTCGGGTCGGGAGTAGTCGAGGTAGAGCATCGACGCGACGGCGTCGACGCGCAGGCCGTCGATGTGATACTCCTGCAGCCAGTACAGCGCGTTGGCGACCAGGAAGTTGCGCACCTCGGACCGGCCGAAGTCGAAAACGTAGGTGCCCCAGTCCAACTGCTCACCGCGACGCGGATCGCCGTGCTCGTAGAGCGCGGTGCCGTCGAAGCGGCCGAGCGCCCACGCGTCCTTCGGGAAGTGGGCGGGCACCCAGTCGACGAGAACCCCGATGCCGGCGCGGTGCAGGGCGTCGACGAGATAGCGGAACTCGTCGGGGGAGCCGAAGCGCGAGGAGGGTGCGTAGTACGACGTGACCTGGTAGCCCCAGGATCCCCCGAACGGGTGCTCGGCGACGGGCAGCATCTCGACGTGGGTGAAGCCGTGCCCGACAAGGTATTCCGTGAGCTGGTCGGCGAGTTCGGTGTAGCTCAGCCCGGGGCGCCACGAACCCAGGTGCACCTCGTAGGTGCTCATCGGCTCGAAGACCGGGTTGCGGAGTGTACGTCCGCTCATCCACTCCTCGTCGCTCCAGGTGTATTCGCTCGTGAACTCGCGTGAGGCCGTCTGCGGCGGCACCTCGGTGGCGAAGGCCATCGGGTCGGCTCGGTCGACGACGCTCCCGTCGGCGCCGTGTACCCGGAACTTGTACGAGACCGCCTTCGGGGAAGTTCGGCCAGAACAGTTCCCAGACGCCCGTCGAACCGAGTACGCGCATCTGGGCTTCGTTGCCCCAGTGATTGAAGTCGCCGGTCACGCTGACGCCCTTGGCATTGGGCGCCCACACCGCGAAAGACACCCCGTCGACCACTCCGTCGGACGTGGTGAAGCTGCGCCGGTGCGCGCCGAGGATCTCCCACAGTCGCTCGTGGCGGCCCTCGGCGAACAGGTGCAGGTCGATCTCGCCCAGGGTGGGCAGGAAGCGGTAGGCGTCGGCGACGGTGTGCACGAACGCCGTCTCGTCCTCGGAGTACCTGATTTCGAAGCGGTAGTCGATCAGGTTGGTGAACGGCACCGCGACCGCGAACAGGCCGGCTTCGATGTGCTGCAACGGGTAGCGGGTTGCGCCGATCACCGCACTGACTTCCACGGCGTGCGGCCGGTAGGCGCGGATCACGGTGTGGTCGTCGTACTCGTGAGCGCCGAGGACAGCGTGCGGATCGTGGTGTTCGCCGGCTATCAGCTTGTTGAGGTCGGCCGTGTGCGGCCGAAGATGTGGACTGTCGATCTGGTTCTTCACGTTGGACGCGTTGGTCATGTCGTCACTCCCTACGCAGCAGTTTGGATCGTTGGTCGGCGGGGATCTGGGGCATGTTCAGTACATGCGCCACCGCTCGGGCGGGGTCGAGGCGCACGTAATTGCTTTGGCCCCACTGGTATTCCTCACCGGTGATTTCGTCGCGCACCCAGAAGCGGTCGTGCGGGTCCATGCCGAGCGCGGGCATGTCCAGCCACAGCATGCCGTCCTCCGAGCCGAACGGATTGATGGTGACGACCACGAGCACCTGATCGCCGGAGGCCGGGTCGAACTTGCTGTAGGCCAGCAGTGCGTCGTTGTCGATGTGGTGGAATTTGATCGTCCGCAGCTGCTGCAGCGCTGGGTGCACACGGCGGATTTCGTTGAGGCGCGCGATGAACGGTTCGAGTGACTCGCCGTCGGCGAGGGCGGCGTCGAAGTCACGAGGCCGCAGCTCGTACTTCTCGGAGTTGAGGTACTCCTCGCTGCCCTCTTTGACCGCGCGGTGCTCGAACAACTCGAAGCCGGAGTACACGCCCCACGTCGGGCTCATCGTCGAGGCGAGGACGGCGCGGATGGCGAACATCCCGGGCCCGCCGTGCTGCAGGCTTTCGTGCAGGATGTCGGGCGTGTTGACCCACAGGCTCTGCCTGCTGTAGTCGGCGTGCTCGGCGATGAACTCGCCGAATTCGGTCAGTTCCCACTTCGCCGTGCGCCACGTGAAGTACGTATATGACTGCGTGTAGCCCAGTTTCGCCAGGCCGAACAGGCGCGCGGGCCGCGTGAACGCCTCGGCGAGGAACAGCACGTCGGGGTCCTGGTTCTTGACCTCGCCGATCAGCCACGCCCAGAAGTTCGGTGGCTTGGTATGCGGATTGTCGACCCGGAAAACCTTGACTCCGTGAGCTATCCAGAATCGCACCACGCGTAGCACTTCTTCGTACAGCCCGGCGGGGTCGTTGTCGAAGTTCAGGGGATAGATGTCCTGATACTTCTTCGGCGGGTTCTCCGCGTAGGCGATCGTCCCGTCGGGCAGCACGGTGAACCACTCGGGGTGGTCGCGTGCCCACGGATGGTCCGGTGCGCACTGAAGAGCCAGGTCCAGCGCCACCTCAAGACCTTCGTCCCTGGCGGCGTTGACGAATTCGTCGAAGTCGTCGATGGTGCCCAGATCAGGGTGCACCGCGTCGTGCCCGCCCTCGTCACTGCCGATCGCCCAGGGTGATCCGACGTCGCCGGGCGCGGCGGTGACGCTGTTGTTGCGCCCCTTGCGGTGCACCTTCCCGATCGGATGTATCGGGGGCAGATAGGCGATGTCGAAGTTCATCTTGGCAACCCGCGGCAGCGCCTTGGTCGCGGTGGCGAACGTCCCGTGCACCGGGTTCCCGGAGTGATCCCACCCGCCTGTCGACCGCGGGAAGAACTCGTACCAGGAGCTGAATCGCGCCAGCGGCCGATCCACCCAGATGCCGTGTTGCTTGCCGCGGGTGATCAGTTCACGCAGCGGATACTTGTCGAGCAGTTCGGTGATATCGGGTGCCAGCGCCGCACCCGCGCGGTAGAAGGGATCGCCTGGCTCGCGCAGCCGGGCCGCGGCCTCGGCGAGGGGGTACCGGTCCCGACGGGACACACCGGTTGCCGCGCGGTCCAGCAGCCGGGCGCCGAGCAGCAGGTCGTTGTCGAGTTCGCCCTCGCTCTGACCGGCGTCGAGCTTGGCGATCACGTGTTTGCGCCAGGTGGCGATCGGGTCGCCCCAGCCGTCCACCCGGAACGTCCACAAGCCCACGGTGTCCGGTGTGAACGTGCCGTGGAAAACGTCCGGGGTGCGGCCTTCTGCCATCGGCAGCGCCGTAGGCCGGACCCTTGGGCCGGGGTTGACCACTTCCTGGATCGGCACCGCTGCCTGGGTGCGGACCCGTCCCGGTGGTTCGTCGGCGAGCTGCGGATAGCCGGTGCCGTGATACCGAACCACCAGCGTGGCGGCCACCGCGTCGTGGCCTTCTCGCCACACGGTCGCAGACACCGGTACCACTTCACCGACGACGGCCTTGGCGGGGAAGCGCCCGTTGGACACCACGGGTTGGACGTCATCGATTTCGATACGACCGGCGGTCACTCGCAACCACTCCTTTACCCGTGCGGCACATGCCGCGCGTGTCGATGTCTGGTGTTGTACCGCAGTGATTCCTGGTGGGTTCCTGCTCACTTTCTTGCCTAGACGCGCCTATACCCACCGTAGTGTCCGGCTCAACCCTTCGTCGGTCATCGGCAACCTGAGGGTGCTGTCCATCACGCCACCCCAGGGCCGCGCACAGCAGTAACGTGAACCCGCGTGAAAGCACTCCGCCGGTTCACCGTCCGCGCTCATCTGCCGGGGCAGCTGGCCGCACTCGAGCGGCTCTCCGTCAATCTCCGCTGGTCGTGGGACAAACCCACTCAGGATCTGTTCGAGACCATCGACCCGCTGTTGTGGGAGCACGTCGGGGGAGATCCGGTCGCGATGTTGGGGCAGGTCGGTCCGGGACGGTTGGAGGAACTCGCCACCGACGAGTCGTTCGTGCGGCGCTTGGAGGCGCTGGCCGCGGATCTGGACAACTACCTGACCAGGCCGTTGTGGTATCAGCAACTCGGCACCGAGCACGCCGCTGCCGGTGACACCGCGGGGTTGCCCAAGGGCATCGCGTACTTCTCGATGGAGTTCGGCGTCGCCGAGGTGCTACCCAACTATTCAGGCGGCCTTGGCATCCTCGCCGGCGACCATCTCAAGTCGGCATCCGATCTCGGGCTGCCGTTGATCGCCGTCGGGCTCTACTACCGATCCGGATACTTCCGGCAGTCCCTGAGCGCCGACGGCTGGCAGCACGAGAGCTACCCGTCGCTGGACCCCCAAGGTCTGCCGTTGCGTCTGCTCCCGACGCCGACGGTGGTCCCGTCCTGGTCCAGCTCGCACTGCCCGGCGGGGCACAGTTGTATGCGCGGATCTGGATCGCGCAGGTCGGCCGAATTCCGTTGCTGTTGCTCGATTCCGACATTCCGGAGAACGACCACGAGCTGCGCTCGGTCACCGACCGCCTCTACGGCGGCGACCAGGAGCACCGGATCAAGCAGGAGATCCTGGCAGGCATCGGCGGAGTCCGGGCGATCCGGGCATTCACCGAGCTGGAGGGTCTTCCCGCGCCCGAGGTTTTCCACATGAACGAGGGACACGCCGGTTTCCTGGGCGCCGAGCGCATCCGGGAGCTGATCGAGGCCGGCTTGGACTTCGACACCGCGCTGGCCGTCGTCCGGGCGTCGACGGTGTTCACCACCCACACGCCGGTGGCCGCCGGAATCGACCGGTTCCCGGTGGAGATGGTGGAGCGCTACTTCGGTGGGGAACCCACCGGTCCTTCCGTCGGGTGGCTCGCGGTTGCTGCCCGGTGTCCCGCTTGAGCGCATCGTGGCCTTCGGCGCCGAGGACGACCCGTCGAAGTTCAACATGGCGCACATGGGGCTGCGGCTGGCCCAGCGTGCGAACGGGGTGTCGTTGCTGCACGGACGGGTCAGCCGCGAGATGTTCAACGAGCTGTGGTCGGGATTCGACCCGGCGGAGGTGCCGATCGGTTCGATCACCAACGGGGTGCACGCGCCAACCTGGGCGGCACCGCAATGGGTGCAGCTCGGACGTGAGCTGATCGGCAGCACGGATCTGAGCTCGCTGAGCGAGCCGGAGACCTGGCAGCGGCTGCAGCAGGTCGACTCGGGTCACCTGTGGTGGATTCGTTCGCAGCTGCGAGAGGCGCTGATTGCCGACGTCCGCGCCCGGGTGCGCAGATCGTGGCTGGAGCGCGGCGCATCCGACGCCGAATTGGGCTGGATCGCTACGGCTTTCGACCCGACGGTACTGACGATCGGGTTCGCCCGCCGGGTACCGACGTACAAGCGGCTGACGTTGATGCTGCGCGACCCCGACCGGTTGATCAAGCTACTGCTCGACGACGAACGGCCCATTCAGCTGATCGTCGCAGGCAAGTCACATCCCGCCGACGAAGGCGGCAAGGCGCTGATCCAGCAGATCGTGCGGTTCGCCGACCGGGAAGATCTGCGGCACCGCATCGCCTTCCTGCCCGATTACGACATGTCGATGGCGCGCAAGCTCTACCACGGCTGCGACGTGTGGCTGAACAACCCGCTGCGGCCGCTGGAGGCGTGCGGCACGTCCGGGATGAAGAGCGCGCTCAACGGCGGTCTCAATCTGTCGATCCGGGACGGCTGGTGGGACGAGTGGTACGACGGTGAGAACGGTTGGGAGATCCCGACCGCTGACGGGCTGACCGACGAGAGCCGCCGCGACGACCTGGAGGCCGCCGCGCTGTACGACCTCCTCGAACGGGCAGTCGCCCCGAAGTTCTACGACCGCGACGAGCTCGGTGTGCCCACCCGCTGGGTCGAGATGGTGCGCCACACCCTGCAGGTGCTCGGCCCGAAAGTGTTGGCGTCGCGGATGGTTCGTGATTACACGCAGAAGTACTACCTGCCCGCGGCGCAGGCCTTGCGACGGGTGATCGAGCCGGGGCAGTCAACTGACGAGTTCGCGGTGCCGTTCGGCGCGGCGCGCGAACTGGCGGAGTACCGCGGTCGCGTCGCGCAGGCCTGGCCGCAGATCGCGATCACCGATGTGGACAGTTACGGGCTGCCGGACACTCCGCTGCTGGGTGCCGAGCTCACATTGACCGCGCAGGTCGACCTTGCCGGTCTGCGCCCCGACGAAGTGGTCGTGCAGGCGGTACTCGGCCGCGTCACGGGAGACGCGTTGGTCGACCCGGTCACCGTGCCGATGGCCCACACCGGCACGGCCGAGAGCGGCAACGAGATCTTCACGGCCACGACGCCGCTGCCGTTCGCGGGGTCGGTGGGATACACCGTCCGCGTGCTGCCGCACCACCGGCTGCTGGCGGGGGACAACGAACTCGGTCTGGTCACGTTGGCGTGACCGACCGGCCAACACTCACGGGAAGCGTTTGAAACACCGTTCCGCGTCGCCGAGGACGCCGACGCGGAACGCGTCGATCCGGGAGAAACCGGACGGAACCGAGTCACCGTTGACGTCGCTGGCCACCAGCCCGTTGGTGAGGATGCCGGACACCGCCTCGTCGACGTCACCCGCGGTCAGGGCGATGGTGTCGCCGTCCGGGGTGGTGATCTCTGTGGACATCTTGGCGGTCGCGACGCCTGTCATACAGGCCGTGCGCAGCGCGGCTTCGGCGTTGTCGAAGGCCACCCCGCCGTGCTCGTGCTGTAGTGCCAGCATGTAGCGCGAGACGAGCACCGAGTAGGCCATGTTGTCGCCGGTGGCCAGGCTGCTCGGCGTCCTCGGGGGCGCCCTGGGCGCCCATCTCCTCGAGAGCGGGCAGGTCAACCACGATCGTGTTGGTCGCCGGGCAGAACGAGGCCGGCGGACTGGGCCGGGCGTCGGCGCAGTTCTGGGCTTCGTCGGCATCGAAGCTCAGCGCGGGGGGATTCTTCGGAGTGAACAGGATTTCCATGGCGTCGATGATCGAGCGAGCCGAATCCTCGCTGACCGGCAGTTCGCCGGTCTGGTCCTCGGGCAACAGCACGGGCAGATCACCGCGGCGCTGACCGATCTCCTGGAGATCGATCGCCGCACACGCCGACGGGCCGTCGGTGAACCCGAACTGGAATGCCGAAAGGCGCTCGAAGGCGGAGCCGTGTTCGTCGTAACCGACATCGGGATCGCCCTCGTTGAGCAGCGGGTCCCGGAAGGAGACGACGCCGGCCAGCACGGTGTTGAGCCCCTCGCCGGTGTTCAGCGTGAACCGCCGTGACGAGCCCTCGGCGACCCAGCGCATGTAGGCACCGGAGAAGCAGTCGGCCTGCTGTTCGGCGACCAGGGTTGGGGTGTCCCGTCCGGCCAGCCCGGCCAGGCGCGTGATCGCGTGCCCGTACTCGTGGGCGAGGACCATCACGACGCCGATGTCTCCGTGGGCGCGCTGCAGGCTGGGCAGAAGCTCGCCCCGGTCCCAACCGATGGTCCTGTCGGCGTAGCAGTAACCGGCATTGACCACCCCGTAGGTGTCGTCTCCGCAGAACTCGCTGCCGAAGCCGTTGGAATCCCACGAGATCAGCTCTGCCACAGGCTTGAACTTCTCGTCGAAGGCCTCCTCGTAGGCGACGGCCCAGTAGTCCTCGATGTCGCTGATCGTGCTCGCGCCCAGTTCGTCGATGTCACCGCCGTCGGTACCCTCGACGTCTCGCGCGGGCCCCTCGGCGTTGGGGCGCAAACCCGTCGGCCCGTCGGTCGCGGGCATCCCGGCGACGCGGAACGGATCGTCGAAGACCGAAACGGCGTTGCCCTGCAACGTCGTCGAGCATGCGGTGCCGATCAGCACCGTGCACACGGCCAGCGCGGCGCCCAGCAGGTGTCGTCGACTCATGGACGCCCCTTCTCGTCAGCCACGCGGAGGCCGGCGGCCCGGCACGCGAACTTTCCCGTCAGGATAGTGAACTGACGCCACCAACCGCTTTTATAGGGCGAGGGCAGTATGCGACTGGGCTCATGGACCGCGCGCCGGTTTCAGGTCGCGCCGCGTAACCGTTGCAGTGCCGCGCGGACCGCGGTCCCGTCCGTGGTCGTCCAGAACGGGGGCAGGGACGCGCGCAGGAAGCCGCTGTATCGCGCGGTGGCCATCCGCGAATCGAGCACCGCGACGACGCCGCGGTCGTTGACGCGACGCAAGAGCCGACCGGCACCCTGGGCCAGCAGGAGTGCGGCGTGGCTGGCCGCCACGGCCATGAACCCGTTGCCGCCGCGGGCGGCCACAGCGCGTTGGCGGGCGGTCAGCAGCGGATCGTCGGGCCGGGGGAAGGGGATCCTGTCGATCAGGACCAGCGACAACGAGGGCCCGGGGACGTCGACGCCCTGCCACAGCGACAACGTGCCGAACAGGGAGGTCTGCTCGTCGTCGGCGAACCGCTGCACCAGCGCCGAGGTGTTGTCATCGCCCTGGCAGAGCACCGGTGTGTCGAGCCGGTCGCGCATGATCTCGGCGGTGGCCTTGGCCGCACGCATCGAGGAGAACAGGCCAAGGGTCCGGCCGTCCGCTGCCTCGATCAGCGAGGCGATCTCGTCGAGTTGCTCGGCGGAGCCGGTGCCGTCGCGGCCGGGCGGTGGGAGGTGCGCTGCGACGTAGAGGATTCCCGACTTCGCATGGTCGAACGGCGAGCCCACGTCGAGGCCCCGCCACCCGGCACCATCGCTGTCGTCGGTTGGCTCGTCACCTGGGCCGCCGGCCAGGCCCCACGCCGAAGCCATGGAGTCGAAGCTGCCGCCGATCGTCAGCGTCGCCGAAGTCAGCACCGTGGTCGACTGCCCGAACAGCCTGCTGCGCAACAGCCCTGCGACGGACAGCGGCGCGACGCGCAGCACGGAGCGTTTGCCCGACCTGGTGTCATCGATTGATCGAGCCAGACGACGTCGGTGCGGTCCGGGATGGCGGGCACGAACGAATCCAGGATTCGGGATGCCGTATCGCTGACGTCGGAAAGTGCGGTGGCGGCCTCGGCGCGTGCCGATGTCGTCTTCGGATCGTTGCGGGAAGTGTCGACCTCGGTGCGCGCCGCGTTGGCGGCGTCGCGCAGCACGGTCAGATAGCTCGCCATCTCGTCGTCAAGCACGTCGATACGCCCGGGGCGTGCGTCGAAGATTGCCGACGTGAATGTCGCGACCGCCGCTTCGAGCCGCTGCGCGAGCTCGGGGGAGACGATGCGGGCCGCGCGCCGGTGGGCGATGCCCAGCGAGGTGGCCGAGAGCTCGGCGGTGGCGACGCCGGTGACCCGGTCGACCAGCTCGTGTGCCTCGTCGACGATGAGCATTTCGTGCTCGGGCAGGACATTGGCGTCCCCGATGGCGTCGATGGCCAGCAGCGCGTGGTTGGTGACGACGACATCAGCCAGCCCGGCGCGTTCGCGCGCCCGCTCGGAGAAGCAGTCGGTGCCGAACGGGCAGCGGGACACCCCGATGCATTCGCGGGCCGACACGCTGACCTGTGCCCACGATCGGTCCGCAACGCCTGGTTTCAATTCGTCGCGGTCGCCGGTCGCGGTCGTGTCCGACCACTCGGTGAGCCGTTGGACGTCGCGACCCAGTGCGCTTCTGGCCATCGGGGAGAACAGCTCCTCCTGTGGTGCGTCTTCGGGTTCTCCGCTCGCGGATCCGTTGTGAATCTTGTTGAGGCACAGATAGTTTCCGCGGCCCTTCAGAAGGGCGAAGGCGGGGCGGCGGGGCAGTGCCCCCGACAGCGAGTCGGCGAGCCGGGGGAGGTCACGGTCGACCAGTTGGCGCTGCAACGCGATCGTCGCCGTCGACACCACGACGGGGCGGTTGTCGGTGAGCGAATGGACGATGGCGGGCACCAAGTAGGCCAGCGACTTGCCGGTGCCCGTCCCCGCCTGAACGGCGAGGTGCTCGCCGCTGGTGAAGGCACGCGCCACCGCCACGGCCATCTCGATCTGGCCGTCGCGCGTGGCGCCGCCCAGTCCCGCCACCGCAGTGGCCAGCAGATCGGTGACCTCCACTGGTGCCTACTTTCGGCCGCGAGTGGGCGCGATCATGCGCGTCGGGATCGGCGGGATAGCCCTTCGACAGGCTCAGCCCGTCCCACGGCAGGCTCTGCAGGCCGTCGCCGACCCGGGCGCGGGCGCTGCTGAGGCGGAGGTCGGCGACGGGTTCGCCGTTGCGCACCAGCGGGATGGTCAGCGGCCGCGCGACGAGATCCGCCGGAGTCGGCGGCGCATGGCCGCTTGGATGCACCACCTCTTCGAGGATCGTGCCCGATGCCTTCATCAGCCTCGTGGCCTGTTTGCGCCCACCGTGAGATTCCTTGTGACTGCTGCGCTTCTCGACGGGGATGCCGTCGACCTCGACCAGCTTGTAGACCATGCCCGCCGTCGGTGCGCCAGATCCGGTGACCACCGAGGTACCTACCCCGTAGATGTCGACGGGCTCGGCACGCAACGCCGCGATGGCGAACTCGTCGAGGTCGCCCGACACGACGATGCGGGTTGCGGTGGCTCCCAGACCGTCGAGCTGGTCTCGGACCTGGCGGGCCAGCACGCCGAGGTCGCCGGAGTCGATACGGACGGCTCCGAGGTGCGGGCCCGCGACCTCCACGGCGTTGGCGACGCCCGCGGTGATGTCGTACGTATCGACCAGCAGCGTGGTGTCCACGCCCAGCGCGTCGATCTGTGCGCGGAACGCCGCCTTCTCCCAGTCCGACGTCGTCTGCCCGGCCCCGTCGGTGGTGTGCAGCAGCGTGAAGGCGTGCGCACTGGTGCCGAGCGCGGGCACGCCGTGGCGGCGCTCGGCCTCCAGGTTCGACGAGCCGCTGAAGCCGGCGAGGTAGGCCGCGCGCGCGGCCGCGACCGCGGCCTGCTCGTGGGTGCGCCGCGAACCCATCTCGATGAGGGGCCGGCCCGCGGCGACGCTGACCATCCGCGCGGCGGCCGATGCGACGGCGGTGTCGTGATTGAAGATCGACAGCGCCAGCGTCTCGAGGACGACGCATTCGCCGAACGTCCCGTGCACGGACAGCACGGGGGAACCGGGGAAGTACAGCTCGCCCTCGCCGTAGCCGTCCACATCGCCTGCGAATCGGTACCCGGCCAGATAGTCAAGAGTGTCGGCGTCGAGGAAGCTTTCCAGCGTGCTCAGCTCCACAGCGTCGAATCTGAACGCTTGCAACGCTTCCACGAACCGTGCGGTGCCCGCGGTGACGCCGTAGCGCCTGCCTTCGGGCAGCCGCCGTGCGAAGACCTCGAAGGTGCTGTGCCGGTGCGCGGTGCCGTCACGCAGCGCGGCGGCGAGCATCGTCATTTCGTACTTGTCGGTCAGCAGCGCCATGGATGTAGGGGTCGATGACTCGGCGGCTTCCGGCGACGAGGGGGTCACGGGCTAACCGTATCGGTTCGGAGCATGGGTGCGACCCCGGTATTCTGGCCCCATGGTGACGCCGGCGAAGACCCGACCGGGAACTCGGGAAGATCGCGATGTGGCCGAAGGCTCACGAACGGATGAGGCCACCGAGACACCGTGGGTGACCATCGTCTGGGATGATCCGGTGAATCTGATGACGTATGTGACCTACGTGCTGCAGAAGCTCTTCGGCTACAGCGAGCCACACGCGACCAAACTGATGCTGCAGGTCCACAACGAAGGCAAGGCAGTGGTGTCCGCGGGCAGCCGAGAATCGATGGAGGTCGACGTGTCCAAGCTCCACGCCGCAGGGTTGTGGGCGACGCTGCAACAGGACCGCTGAAGACGCTGTGCGTAAATGGAAACGGGTCGAGAGCCCCGGCGGCCCGCGATTTCGGTCGGCGCTCGCCGCTCACGAAGCCGAACTGCTGAGCAGCCTGGTCACTTCGCTGCTGGGGATGCTCGACGACAGGGAGTCCTCGGCGCCGGTTGACGAACTCGCCGAGATCACCGGCATGAGAACGGGCAATTCCACTCCGCCGCAAGACGATACGATGAAGCGGCTGTTGCCGGACTTCTACCGGCCCGCCACCGAGCATCCGGCCGGGTCGGGCACTGCCGAGAGCCTCAACAGCGCGCTGCGCAGCCTGCACGAACCCGCCATCCTGGATGCCAAACGTGAAGCGGCGCAATGCGTGTTGGACACCATTCCGTCGGGGGGCGGGAAATTCAAGCTGTCCGAGCACGATGCCCACGCCTGGGCGTCGGCCGTCAACGATGTGCGGCTCGCGCTGGGCACCATGCTCGACATCGGCGCCGACGGTCCCGACCGCCTTCCCGGCGACCATCCGATGGCCGGACACCTCGATGTGTACCAGTGGCTGACCGTGTTGCAGGAGTACCTGGTGGTGTGTCTGGTCAGCAGGGCGGGGCGATGAGCGCTTGCGCGAAGAGCAGACGGTGAGCGTGCCGATGAGCGGTCCATCACCGACGTCGGCGGCATCCGGGTCGGGCATCACCACAGGATCGACCGGGATGCCGAGCTGGGGTCCGGCTGGGCGACGGGCACCACGGTGGTGCTGACGCCGCCCGGCACGGTCGGCGCTGTCGATGGCCGCGGCGGGGCCCCCGGCACTCGGGAAACCGATCTGCTGGATCCGAGCAACTCCGTGCGTCATGTCGACGCCGTGGTGCTCACCGGCGGCAGCGCGTTCGGCCTCGCCGCCGCCGACGGCGTGATGACCTGGCTGGAGCAGCAGGACCGCGGTGTCGCAATGGACGGCGGTGTCGTGCCGATCGTTCCCTCCGCGGTGATCTTCGATCTTCCGGTCGGCGGCTGGAAGTGCCGACCGGACGCGGAGTTCGGTTATCGCGCGGCAGCCACCGCGGGCACGGACGTCGTCATCGGAACTGTCGGGGCGGGCGTCGGCGCCCGCGCGGGCGTCCTCAAGGGCGGCGTCGGCACGGCGTCGGTGACTGCTCGACATCCGGGGTGACCGTCGGCGCGCTCGTGATCGTCAACTCCGCGGGCGACGTCGTCGATCCCGCTACCGGACTGCCGTGGTCGGCATCGCATATCGAAGAGTTCGGGCTCGTGCCCCGCCCGCCGACCAGCGTGCCGCCTACGCGGACCGCCACGGCGAGCTCAGTCCGCTGAACACCACGATCGCTGTGGTGGCGACCGATGCGGCATTGAGCAAGGCGGGCTGTCGCCGGGTCGCTGTCGCCGCGCAGGACGGGCTGGCGCGCACGATCAACCCGTGCCACACCCCGCTCGACGGCGACACGGTGTTCGCGCTGGCCACGGGGGCTGTGGAGGTCAATCCGGATCCCACCACCCCGGCGTCGATGTCGCCGGAATTGCCTCTGGTCACCGCCGTGGGATCGGCCGCCGCCGAGGTCTTGGCCCGTGCGGTGCTCGTCGGAGTGCTGGCCGCCGCGGCAGTGGCAGGAATACCGACATACCGTGACCTGTTGCCGGGAGCGTTCAGAGTGGATAGGACTTCATGAGAGTGACACTGTGCTGACGATCCGTGCCGACCTGGTCGACGCGATGGTCGCTCATGCCCGCGCCGACCATCCCGACGAGGCCTGCGGCATCATCGCGGGGCTGGAGGGTTCCGATCGTCCCGGAACGGTTCATCCCGATGGTCAACGCGGAGCGTTCGCCGACGTTCTACCGCTTCGACTCCGGTGAGCAGCTCAAGGTGTGGCGGGCCATGGAAGAGGCAGGCGACACGGCGATCGTCATCTATCACTCGCACACCGCCACCGAGGCGTATCCGAGCCGCACGGATATCTCCTATGCCTCCGAGCCGGACGCACACTACGTTCTGGTGTCCACCCGTCGTGCCGACGACCACGAGTTGCGCAGCTATCGCATCCTGGACGGTGTCGTCACGGAAGAGCCTGTCAGCATCGTCGAGCAGTACTGAGAAGAGAGAACCCCGACCCATGTCCGTCATCGTGTCCATCCCCACCATCCTGCGCCCCCATACCGGAGGCGAGAAGCGCGTCACCGCGACCGGCGACACGTTGCAAGCCGTGATCGCCGACTTGGAGGCGAACTATTCGGGCATCTCCGAGCGGCTCGTCGACAGCGGCAAGCTGCACCGGTTCGTCAACATCTACGTCAACGACGAGGACGTGCGGTTCTCCGGGGGGCTGGACACCACGATCTCCGACGGCGATTCGGTGACGATCCTGCCCGCCGTTGCGGGTGGGTCGGTCGGAGGCTGATTTGTGACCCGTTACGACTCGCTGCTCGAAGCGCTGGGTAACACACCCCTCGTGGGACTCCAGCGGCTTTCGCCGGCCTGGGACGGGGACCTGCACGTCCGGCTGTGGGCCAAGCTCAAGGACCGCAATCCGACCGGCTCCATCAAGGATCGGCCCGCGCTGCGGATGGTCGAGGACGCCGAGCGCGAAGGGCGCTTGCAGCCGGGGGCCACGATCCTGGAACCGACGAGCGGCAACACCGGTATCTCGCTCGCGATGGCGGCCTTGCTCAAGGGCTACCAGATGATCTGCGTGATGCCGGAGAACACCTCGATCGAACGTCGTCAACTGCTCGAGCTCTACGGTGCGCGCATCATCTACTCGCCCGCTGAGGGCGGTTCCAACACCGCGGTGGCACATGCCAAAGAGCTTGCCGCCGAACATCCTTCGTGGGTGATGCTGTATCAGTACGGCAACCCCTCGAACGCCGCCGCGCACTATGAAGGCACCGGGCCCGAGCTGCTGGCCGATCTGCCCGAGATCACTCATTTCGTCGGGGGACTGGGGACGACGGGGACGTTGATGGGCACGGGGCGGTTCCTGCGGGAGCACGTACCCGGCGTCCAGATCGTTGCGGCCGAACCGCGGTATGGCGAAGGCGTCTACGCGCTGCGCAACATCGACGAGGGCTTCATCCCCGAGCTGTACGACCCGGAGGTGTTGACCACCCGCTTCGCGGTCGGCTCCTACGACGCCGTGAAGCGCACCCGTGAGCTGATCCAGGTCGAGGGCATCTTCGCGGGCATCTCCACGGGGGCCATCCTGCACGCGGCACTCGGCATGGCGGCCAAGGCCGTCAAGGCGGGCGAGCGCGCAGACATCGCATTCACCGTGTGCGACGCCGGATGGAAGTATCTGTCCACCGGGGCGTACGCCGGTAGCCTGGATGACGCGGAGGACGCGCTGGAAGGGCAACTTTGGGCATGACGGGTACTGGTGGGCTTCCCGCTTTTCCTGCGGAGCCGAAGAAGCGGCCCGCGTGGCTGGTCGGCGGGCTCACGGTCGTGTCGTTCGTCGTCCTGCTCTATGTCATCGAGCTTTTCGATTCGCTGACCGGACATCGCCTCGACAGCAATGGAATTCGGCCACTGGAGACGGACGGCTTGACGGGCATCCTGTTCGCGCCGTTGCTGCACTCGAACTGGGAGCACCTGATCGCCAATACCGGTCCGGCGCTCGTCCTCGGGTTCCTGATGACGCTGGCGGGCCTGTCACGGTTCATCTTCGCCACCGCGATCATCTGGGTCGTCGGTGGCTTCGGTACGTGGCTGATCGGCAATGTCGGAGCGCACTGCCCGTATGTCGGTGTGAGCTGCGAGACCAACCACATCGGCGCCTCGGGCCTGATCTTCGGCTGGCTGACGTTCCTCATCGTCTTCGGCTTCTTCACCCGCAAGGTGTGGGAGATCGTCGTCGGAGTGGTCGTGCTGTTCATCTACGGCAGCATCCTGCTCGGCGTCCTGCCGGGGACGTTCGGCGTCTCCTGGCAGGGGCACCTGTGCGGCGCGGCCGCCGGCGTCCTGGCGGCGTATCTGCTATCCGGGCCCGAACGTAAGACACGGGCGTTGAGACGTCCGGTCCGACCGCCCTCGTTGAACACGTGAACGCGCAGCAGGCGCCGATCGGGATCTTCGACTCCGGCGTCGGCGGCCTCACTGTGGCGCGCGCGATCATCGATCAGCTGCCCGACGAGGACATCATCTACGTCGGTGACACCGGCAACGGACCCTACGGACCGCTCACCATTCCCGAGATTCGTGCGCACGCGTTGGCGATCGGCGACGACCTCGCGGGGCGGGGCGTCAAGGCGCTGGTGATCGCGTGTAACTCCGCCTCGTCCGCCTGCCTGCGCGACGCGCGGGAACGGTACGCACCCATTCCGGTGGTCGAGGTGATCCTGCCCGCGGTGCGGCGTGCCGTCGCCGCCACCCGAAGTGGCCGCATCGGCGTCATCGGCACGGCCGCCACGATCGCCTCGGGCGCTTATCAGGACGCGTTCACAGCGGCGCGTGACGTCGAGGTGTTCGGCGTCGCGTGCCCCCGCTTCGTGGATTTCGTCGAGCGCGGCGTGACCAGCGGCCGTCAGGTTCTCGGACTTGCCGAGGGGTACCTGGAACCACTGCAGCGGGCCGAGGTCGACACGTTGGTGCTGGGTTGCACGCACTATCCGATGCTGTCGGGTTTGATCCAGCTGGCCATGGGCGACAACGTGACGCTGGTGTCCAGCGCCGAGGAGACAGCGAAGGATCTGCTGCGTGTCCTCACCGAGCAAGAGTTGCTGAAACCACATCCGAGCGAGGCGGCGCCGCCGGCGCGGCGGGTGTTCGAGGCAACCGGTGACCCCGACGCTTTCACCACACTGGCGGCCCGATTCCTCGGGCCCACGCTGGACGGTGTCCGGCCTGTGCAGCGTCACGCCGGACTCCGAACATGACGTTGAGCGCCAAAGCGGCGATGTTTTCGTCACGCCGATGGCGGGCATGGCAAGCTAGTGAGCGTGCGAATCACCGTACTCGGTTGCTCCGGCAGTGTTGTCGGTCCTGATTCGCCCGCGTCCGGATACCTCGTCACTGCGCCCGGCACTCCGCCGCTGGTTCTCGACTTCGGCGGGGGTGTCCTCGGGGCCTTGCAACGACATGCGGACCCGAACTCGGTGCACGTTCTGCTGTCGCATCTGCATGCCGACCACTGTCTGGATCTGCCCGGACTGTTCGTCTGGCGCCGTTACCATCCGACGCCCGCGCCGGAACGCGGCGTCGTCTACGGACCCGCGAACACATGGTCTCGGCTCGGCTCGGCGTCTTCGCCGGAGGGCGGGGAGATCGACGACTTCACCGACATCTTCGATGTCCGGCACTGGGTGGACAACCAGGCCGTGCAGATGGGCGCATTGACGGTGTTGCCGCGGATGGTGTGTCACCCCACCGAGTCATACGGGATGCGGATCACCGATCCGTCCGGCGCCACCCTGGTGTACAGCGGCGACACCGGCTACTGCGACCAGCTCATCGAATTGGCTCGCGACGCCGACGTCTTCCTGTGTGAGGCGTCGTGGACCCATTCACCGTCGCGCCCACCCCGTCTGCATCTGTCGGGCACCGAGGCCGGCCGGGCCGCGGCCCGCGCAGGGGTGCGCGAACTGCTGCTCACCCACATCCCGCCGTGGACGTCGCGTGAGGACGTCATCAGTGAGGCGAAGGCCGAGTTCGACGGTCCGGTGCATGCCGTGGCGTGCGCCGAGTCATTCGATGTTTCACGCGGCTGAGCGCTGCTGAACCCCTACCCGGGTGCATCCGGCTACCGGCTAGTGTTGGCCCGTGTCCAGACGAGAAGACGGCCGGCTCGACGACGAATTGCGACCGGTCACCATCACCCGTGGCTTCACCAATCACCCTGCGGGGTCGGTGCTTGTGGAGTTCGGTCAGACCCGCGTGATGTGCACCGCGAGTGTCAACGAAGGCGTTCCCCGCTGGCGCAAGGGTTCCGGTCAGGGCTGGCTCACCGCGGAGTACGCGATGCTGCCCGCGGCCACGCATGACCGATCCGCCCGTGAGTCGGTCAAGGGTCGCGTCGGTGGGCGGACGCAGGAGATCAGCCGCCTGGTCGGGCGTTCGTTGCGCGCGTGTATCGACCTTGCGGCGCTGGGGGAGAACACCATCGCGATCGACTGCGATGTGCTGCAGGCCGATGGCGGTACCCGAACCGCGGCGATCACCGGTGCGTACGTCGCTCTGTCGGATGCCGTGACCTACCTCGCCGCGGCAGGCAAGCTGTCTGATCCACGTCCGCTGTCGTGTGCGATCGCCGCGGTGAGCGTCGGCGTCGTCGACGGCCGCATCCGGGTGGACCTGCCCTACACCGAGGATTCGCGCGCCGAGGTGGACATGAACGTCGTCGCCACCGACACCGGCACTCTCGTCGAGATCCAGGGGACCGGTGAGGGCGCGACTTTCCCGCGGTCCACGCTGGACAAGATGCTCGACGCGGCGATGGCCGCATGTGACCAGCTGTTCGAGATTCAGCGCAGCGCACTGGATTTGCCGTACCCGGGGGTGCTGCCGGAGTCCGGTGAACCTGCGAAGAAGGCGTTCGGAAGCTGAGCCCGGGTGACCCGATTACTGGTCGCTAGCCGCAATCGCAAGAAGCTGGCCGAACTGCGCCGCGTGCTCGACACCGCGGGGCTGTCCGGGCTGACACTGGTTGCACTCGACGAGGTGCCTCCGTTCGACGAGGCCCCGGAGACGGGAGCGACGTTCGAGGAGAACGCGTTGGCCAAGGCGCGCGATGCGTTCGCCGCCACCGGCCTGCCCGCCGTGGCCGATGACTCCGGACTCGAGGTTGATGCTCTCAACGGGATGCCGGGAGTGCTCAGTGCGAGGTGGTCCGGGCACCACGGCGACGACGCCGACAACACCGCCCTGCTCCTCGGCCAACTGGGCGATGTGCCGGATGGGCGCCGCGGCGCGGCGTTCGTCTCGGCGTGCGCACTGGTCTTCGGGCCCGCGGAATCCGACTCCGCGGTGGTCCGGGGTGAGTGGACCGGCACCATCGTGCGCGCGCCGCGCGGCGAGGGCGGGTTCGGTTACGACCCGGTGTTCCTGCCCACGGGTTCGGCGAGGACGGCTGCGGAGCTGACCCCGGCCGAGAAGGACGCGGCGTCGCACCGCGGTAGAGCGCTGTCGGCGCTGTTGCCGGCGCTTCGGTCTCTGGCCGCGGACGCGAGGAGCACAGAAGACGATTGAGGTCTCGTCACGCGGTGAAGTAGCCAGGCCACCGGAATGGTGAGGGCCAGCGTCGTCGCGATCAGGCCCGGCATCGACCCGGTGAACAGCGGCCAACCGAGCACCAGATGCATCGTCAGCGCCATCAGCACGACGTGCACGAGGAAAATCTCATAGGAGATCTCACCGAGCCACACCATCGGCCTGCTGGCCAGTACCCGGGAGTACGAATCTCGGCTGCCGAGCGCTACCGGCGCCACGACCAGCGTCGCGATCACCGCGTAGAGCAGCGACTTCACCACAGGCGTCCATGCCGGATCCGGGCCGGCGAGGGTCCCGCCGAGTGACGTCGACACCGTCAGGTAGAGCACGGCCGCCGTCGGGATCGCGATGATCGCGGCGCAGCGAGCGCCGGCCACCTCCAGCACGGCAAGAGCCATCCCACCTGCGAACCAGGCGAGATGAGCAGGTAACCACATGCCCGCCGAGTTCGGGAGCAGGTCGGTGGCCGTCACGACGAAGAGCCACGCCGGGGTCACCGCGGCGAGTAACGCCACGCCCGCCAACGCACGACGAGGCTGCCAACGACCGCGGCACAGGACCCGCAGCACCAGGTAAGCCAAGGCGGGAAGCGCGGCGTAGAACGCCACCTCGACGGCCAGGCTCCACATCTGGGACAGGCCCGGATGCAGCAGCGTCACTACGTAGTCATCGGTGTAGATCTGGCTGAACGTCAAATATCGGAGCAATCCCTGCCAGGTCTGCCCGGGGTTCGGCCCCGGCGTGAAGACGGTGTAGATCTCGAAGGCCGCGACCACCGTGATCAGGTAAGCGGGGACGATGCGGCGCACGCGGTGCCGACTGTAACGGCGCACAGAGGGCGCCGAGCGGCCCTCGGCGGCGGCACGCACCCAGGGTCGGAACAGCAACATTCCGGAGAGCACGAAGAAGATCGCGACGCCGATCTCGAGGCGGGCGGACATCGTGCCGAGGTAGCCGTGCGCGAGGTACCCAGTCGCGAAGGCCGCGTGTGTGCTGACGACCAGAACGGCCGCGACGGCGCGCAGGCCGGTGAGGGCGGGTTCTCGGGACGACGTTGCGGTCGGCGGGCGCGCCGCAACGGCGCCGCAGCACACGTCGGGGCCGGCTGACATCACATCGAGTGTAGTTAATCAATGCCGAACTGAGCCTTGATGTGCTGCGTCTGAAAGTGCTCGACCACGATGCCGACCAGCGGGATGGTGCCTGCGAGCAGGACGCCGACGGTTTTGGCGATGGGCCAGCGCACTTTCACCGCGAGGTTGGCGGTGAACAGCAGATAGACGAAGTACACCCAGCCGTGGACGACCGCGATCCAGCCGAGCGAATCATCGTTGAAGCCGTACTTGAGCACCATCTCGTAGCAGAGGGCGATCAGCCAGATACCGGTAGCCCAGGCCAGCACGCGGTAACCGGTGAGCGCCTTGCGGATGGCCTCGACGGGTGCGATGGGCGGCGGAGATTCAGGTGCGGTCACGTACCGGTTCCTGTCTTTTTCTGGTCATCGGTATCGGCTTCGGCCAGCTCGGCCAGGTAGGCGTTGTACTCGCGCAAGGTCGAGTCAGCATCGGCGCGGAGGTCCGCCCGGGGCCGCTCGGGAAGCAATCCGGCGGGGATCTCGGTGACAGTGTCCTGCGCGGGGGGGCCGGGTGGGGCGTCTTCCAGGCGGACGAACTTGTAGTAGGCGTACACGCAGAAGCCTGCGAACAGCGGCCACTGCAACGCATAGCCGAGGTTCTGAAAGTCGCCCGAGTTCGATTCGAAGCGGGTCCACTGCCACCACGCGAGCGCGAGGCAACCGCTGGCGGCGACGATCACCAACAGGATGAGCGCCGGCCTCCTACGCCGTGTAGTGGACACTGGTCAACGGTACCGCGGGGTCCTTCGGCCCGATGAACTCATCCATGCGTGCGGTGGTGCGGTGTCTGCCTTGCGATAGATGGAGTCGGTGTACACAGATCTCGTCACGACTGTCCCTCCCATCGCCGAGCCCAG
The DNA here is from genome assembly GCA_963796545.1 of uncultured Actinomycetota bacterium. Taxonomy (GTDB): domain Bacteria; phylum Actinomycetota; class Actinomycetes; order Mycobacteriales; family Mycobacteriaceae; genus Mycobacterium. Next base: position 37,063 of record CAWCMF010000022.1, read on the forward strand.
GCTGGGGACGAACTCCGACCAATTGAGATTGGTACGATCACATCCATTGCGGGCGTGACGAAATTGGCTATACGTGCGGGCTTTAGGTGCCCGTGTTCGAAAGAACGTGTGGGTTCGAGTCCCACCGCCCGCACTCAGGATCGTGGCCATTGCGGTGAAATCCATTGCAGCGCTGACGAATATCGGAAAGTCACATGCCGAGGGCGTTCGGGAACGCGGTAAGTGTCGTCGCCAGGAGGTAGCGGGCAGCGCTGGCGACAACCAGCGGCTCGCCGGCGACCGGCGGGTTGTTCGCGATGAAATGGCGGATGTGATCGATGACGTCAGCCACCAGCTGGCCCGCCGGGGGACTCACGGGTAGCGCGAAGCGCTTCATGCCCTCCGGGCCGCCGCCGTTACTGAAGTCCTTCTTGGCCTCGCCCAAGAAACTCGGGTCGAACGACACGATGTCACAACGAGCCTGGGTCATCACACCGGTCAAGGCGCCGCCGTCACCGACGATCGCCACGACATCGCCGCGCTCGTAGGAGGTGACTTGGTCGTCGGCGCGGAACTCAACCTGGCCCGCACGCACTCGACAGAGCAGAACTCCGGTCGGCGCGTCCATGTCGCATCGGATGGCGGAACTGACATCGGCATCATCGAGAGTGACCGGGCCGACCCTGGTGCGCCAGATCCGGATCCACGGTTCGGCGTCCCCCGACGCTTGGGCAATCGTCATGCGTCCGTACGCCCCGCCGAGGATCGTCTCGGCCTCGCTGAGAGCGGAGGTGTTGACGAGGTAGTGACCGGGAACGTACATGTCCGCTCAGCCGCTGATCGGTAAGTGGCGTCTCGCGGCGGGGTAGGGGGGTACGACGTCAGCGTCGGCGGCGCGTTCGATGTGTCCGACGGCCGCGGCGATCATCCGCACCGGAATCCTCTCGATCGAGACACATCCGCTGTCGCTGGCGTGCTGTGTTCGGCAGCGGGGTATTGACGACGTCGTCATTTTAGGCACAGCTAAGTTTGTGAGTAGACCGAATCTGTTGTCGACATCGAATGTTTACGTCCGTCTGTCCGAGTGTCTCGCCAACGACCTATGGCTTCCGGCAAGCACGCCCTAGCGCGCAACCTCGGTAAATCAGGGAATGCAGCAAAGACCATCGCCGCTCTTTTCGAATCTCGGGCTCCAGTCAGGAGACGTGCGCGAGATCGCCGCTGAGCTGAGCGGAAAAGCCTCAGCGGAGGGTGCTCAGGCGGAAACTTCGGCCGCTACGGGCGACGCCTCGGTGGCCTGGGCCTTGAAGCAGAGGATGCTTGCCGTGAAGCTCACCGCAGCGATGGCTCCCGTAGACGCGGCGATCAGCGTCTCGGAGAGTCCCCAGCTCGCCAACGCGAATGCCACGGAGATGATGGCGGTGATGATGAGGAACAGCCCGGTGGTCGCGACCGTCTCGTTGAACGGATCATCTGCACCGATGGTGCCTTCGGCCGGCTCGGCCATTGGGTGCTCCTTCTCGGCGTGCTGCGGTCTCCGAGTAGTTACCCCGCGGAAGGCCGGCGAAACCTACGGCCATGTGATGGTTTCGTGACCACGCTCACCGTCGGGCGTTCCGGTTGCGGAGCCCACTGATGTGAGATATCACCGCGGTCTTCTGCGACGATGACGAGTAATCCGCACCAGACGGGGGACATAGAGGACATGAGCGATCTGAAATTCCTACACCTGCACGGCGAGCGGGTCGCCTACCAGGACGTCGGCAGCGGTCCCGAGACATTGCTGTTGCTCCACGGCATGGCAGGTAGTTCGCACACATGGCGCGCGGTCATTCCCCAGCTATCGAAGCGTTACCGCGTCATCGCACCAGATCTGCTCGGGCACGGCGAATCCGCAAAGCCCCGGAGTGACTACTCGCTGGGCGCCTTTGCGGTGTTCCTCCGTGACCTGCTCGACGAATTGGGCGTCTCGCGGGTGACGGTCGTCGGGCAATCGCTCGGTGGCGGTGTGGCGATGCAATTCGTCTACCAGCATCCCGACTACTGCCAGCGGTTGGTGTTGATCAGCAGCGGCGGCCTCGGTCAGGACGTCGGCTGGACACTTCGCCTGCTGTCGGCCCCCGGCGCCGAGCTGATCATGCCCGTCATCGCGCCCCCGCAGGTGGTCAAAATCGGTGACAAGCTGCGCTCCTGGTTATCGGCGGCGAGCATTCAGTCACCGCGCGGCGCCGAGATGTGGAGTGCGTACTCCTCGCTATCCGACTCGCAGACCCGCCAGGCCTTCCTCCGCACGCTGCGGTCGGTCGTCGACTATCGCGGGCAAGCGGTGAGCGCGCTGAACCGGATGCATCTGACTTCCGAGTTGCCGCTGATGATCATCTGGGGCGATCAGGACCGCATCATTCCCGTCGAGCACGGCCACGCGCTGGACGAAATGCGGCCGGGCTGCCGCCTCGAAGTGCTCCCCGGTGTCGGCCACTTTCCGCATGTCGAGAAGCCGAACGATGTCGTGGATCTGCTCGACGACTTCATTGCGACGACAAACCAGACGGCCCAGCCGATGCCCGGTCGAAGTCCGCTGCACTGACCCGATCAGCGCCTCCCGACCCTGAGGCCGTTGCGGAGTAACGCTGTCAGTCCGGTATGCCCGCAACCCTTCGCCGATAGGCGGACGGTGTTTCGCCGTTGAATTGCGCGAACGCACGGGTGAAAGAGCTGACGCTGTCGAAGCCGACCGCGGTGGCCGTCTCCTGCACGGACTGCATGGGCGCGGCGAGCAGAGCCATCGCCCGCAACATGCGCGCGTGGAGCAGATACGTGCGCCACGACATCCCGAGCGTGTCCGCGAACAGCCTGCGCAGCGTGCGCTCCGACACCGAGACGGCGCGGCTGACCTCTTCGGACGTCACCGTGTCCAGGCGCTGTTTGGTGTAGTCCATCGCCGCGGCGACGATCGGATTGTCCGAGGTCGGCAGGCTCAGTGGCGCTTCGTGGTCGAGCGCCTCACTGACCAGGGCGGCCAGCGTGCCGAAGAAGCGATCCGACACGTCATCACCGCGGGCGCGATCGATCGGCCAGCGCAGCGCGTAGATCATCATCTCGCGGATGAGAGGGGACACCGCGAGGATTCTGGCCCGGTCACCGCCATCGGTGATCAGTGTGCGGTCGAACATCACCGCCACCGTCTTGACGTCGGGATTCATCACCGCCTGATGTTCGAGTCCCGCCGGAATCCATGCCGCCTGCTGGGGTGGAAGCAGGTAGTGCGCGGAATAAGTCTCGACCTCGACGACACCGTGCAGTGCGTACTCGATCTGATGGACCTCGTGCGCATGCCAACCGGTGATCAGGGCGTCACCTTCGTACAGGTAACTGCCGCCCAACGCATGGCCGCCGCGGCGCAACTCGATGATACGGCGGGTGCCGACCGACTCGGGAGGCAAGTTGGCCGATTCAGACAATATTCTGTCCGAAGACGCAGAGACGGTCACGCCTACAGACGGTACTACTGAGATGAGAACTGCGGACGCGAGGAGCACTGTGCATAAAGACGACCTGATTCTGGTGAGCATCGACGACCACGTGGTGGAACCACCCGACATGTTCCTCAACCACGTCCCGGCGAAGTACAAGGCGGACGCGCCCATCGTCGTGACCGACGCCAAGGGCGTTGACCAGTGGATGTATCAGGGCAGGCCGCAGGGTGTGAGCGGACTCAACGCCGTGGTGTCGTGGCCGCCGGAGGAGTGGGGCCGCGACCCGGCCGGTTTCGCCGAGATGCGCCCCGGCGTGTACGACGTCCACGAGCGCGTGCGGGACATGAACCGCAACGGCATCCTCGCCTCGATGTGCTTCCCGACGTTCACAGGGTTCTCGGCCCGGCATCTCAACATGCACCGCGAAGACGTGACCCTGGTGATGGTGTCGGCGTACAACGACTGGCACATCGACGAATGGGCGGGCTCCTATCCCGACCGGTTCATCCCGATCGCCGTGCTGCCCACATGGAATCCCGAGGCGATGTGCGCCGAGATTCGCCGGGTCGCTGCCAAGGGCTGCCGCGCGGTCACGATGCCGGAGCTGCCGCACCTGGAAGGGCTGCCGAGCTACCACGACGACGAGTATTGGGGGCCGGTGTTCCGCACGCTCTCGGAGGAGAACGTGGTGATGTGTCTGCACATCGGCACCGGGTTCGGGGCGATCAGCATGGCGCCCAACGCTCCGATCGACAACCTGATCATCCTCGCCACCCAGGTGTCGGCGATGTGCGCGCAGGATCTGTTGTGGGGACCGGCGATGCGCAACTACCCGGACCTGAAGTTCGCCTTCTCCGAGGGCGGCATCGGCTGGATCCCGTTCTATCTGGATCGCAGCGACCGGCACTACACCAACCAGAAATGGCTGCGTCGCGACTTCGGCGACAAGATGCCCAGCGATGTCTTCCGCGAGCACTCGCTGGCCTGCTATGTCACCGACAAGACCTCGCTGAAGCTTCGCCACGAGATCGGCATCGACATCATCGCGTGGGAGTGTGACTACCCGCACTCGGACTGCTTCTGGCCCGACGCACCCGAGCAGGTGCTCGCCGAACTCAACGCCGCGGGCGCCGACGACACCGACATCAACAAGATCACCTGGGAGAACTCCTGCCGGTTCTTCGGCTGGGATCCGTTCAAGCTGACGTCCCGGGAACAAGCCACGGCAGGCGCCTTGCGCGCCAAGGCAACCGACGTCGACGTGTCGATCCGCCCGCGCGCGGAATGGGCGCGACTCTACGACGAGAAGAAGTTCACCCACGCCTGAGTCAGGAACGGGTCAGCAGTCTCCGCACAGCGCGGAGCGCCGACCGCCGAGACGGTTTCGGTGGTCGGCGCCGTTCATACGGCCACGGTTGGTTGCCTGGGAATCGCTTCCGCGCGTTGCTGTTTGAATTGTGGGTACCTCGCCCCGGCGCAGCCATCGCAGCCGTGAATGTCGTGTGCCTGCCGATGCCGTAGGTCTGTGTTACGCCGTGCAGGTCGGGGCACTGGCCGGTGGATATCGTCGGGCGGCCTGGTACGCAGGCACGTGAGCCGGTGTAGTGCCGCGCGAAGCTGTCCCCGGTGCTCGTCGAAATACTCTGTCGGGAGTCGTCATCGGGGGCCGCCGCTCCGGTAGCGTCGGCGGTATGGGGGCGGGCCGCGACCTCGACGTCGTGCCTTACGGTGCCACCGGTTCGGTGGGGTCGTTGACGGCACGCTACCTGGCTGGTCTGCAGGCAGGCGTGCGCGTCGGCCTGGCCGTGCGCTACCCGGCGGCGGCGTGCTACCCGGCGGCGGCCGAGGCATCGTCGGCGATACCCCGCAGCACGGTGCGGGTGATCGATTCGGCGCGATGGGTGTCGAACGACCGGCCCTCGCTCAGGATGGCGTAGACGATGCCGCCGACGATGGCGTCGGCTCCGTTCCTGGTCGCTGTCTCATCGAAACCTGCGTTCGCCAATCTGTTCCGCACGGTGTCGTGTAGCGGCAGGCTGAAGCCGGCTCGAAGGCGGGCGGCGGTGTCCGGGTGCTCCATTCCTGCCACGGTGAGGATGCGCAGCATGGCGTTCCCGCGTGCCGTGGTCAGTGCGGTGGCGAGGGTCCTCGCCCATGCGCAGATGTCATCGACCACGTCGTCGGTGGAGGTGATGGGGCGCAGGATCCTGTCGGCATCTTCGAGAATGACATCGGCGACCAGCGCATGCCTGCTCGGCCACCACCGGTAGATGGTCTGCTTACCGACGCCGGCACGTGCGGCGACCGCCTCGATGGTCAGCTTGTCGAAACCGCGCTCCATCAACAACTTGCGGGTGGCGCCGGCGATGGCCATCCGCGACTTCTCGCTGCGCCGTCGCGGGACAGCGGTCTCGGTGGCCATCAGGTGTCCCCCTTCGGCTTTACATGCTGGGGCATCGCCCGTAGTCTGCCACAAGACGAGACGTTGCGTCTCGTCAAGCTGGTCGGACGGTGGATGAAGCTGGTGTCTTCGTAATGGCGGGAACCAAGCTGGTGATCGGAGCCAGCGGCTTCCTGGGCTCCCACGTCACCAAGCAACTGATCGCCGATGCCGAGAGCGACGTGCGCGTGCTGATCCGCACCACGAGCTCGACGCGTGGGATCGACGGACTGCCGGTGGACATCCGCTACGGCGACATCTTCGACACCGAGGCGCTGCGTAGCGCGATGGCCGGGTGCGACGTCGTCTACTACTGCGTGGTCGACGCGCGGCCGTGGCTGCGCGATCCGGAACCGATGCGGCGGACCAACGTCGAGGGGCTGCGCAACGTTCTGGAGGTCGCCGTCGAGGCCGGTCTGAGACGGTTCGTCTTCACCAGCTCCATCGGCACCATCGGCCGTGCCGAGGGCGGGCTGGCCGACGAGAACACCGCGCACAACTGGCTCGACGTGGGCGGCGCCTACATCCGGTCCAGGGTGGAGGCCGAAGAGATGGTGCTGCGCTACAGCGCGGAGAGAGGATTTCCCGGGGTGGCGATGTGTGTCGCCAACACCTATGGGCCCGGTGACTTCCTGCCGACACCGCACGGTGGGATGCTTGCCGCCGCGGTACGCGGCAAGCTCCCGTTCTCCATCGACGGGTACGAAGCCGAGGTCGTCGGCATCGAGGACGCCGCGCGCGCGATGATCCTCGCCGGCGAACGGGGCGGAATCGGTGAACGCTACATCGTGTCCGAGCGTTTCATGAGCACCCGCGATATCCACGAAATCGGCTGTGCAGCCGTCGGTGTCACACCACCGAAGTTCGGTGTGCCGATCCGGCTGATGGCCGCGGCCGCCCACGTCAGCAGCGCGGTCGCAAGGCTCCGGGGCAAGGACACCATGCTCACGCCACTGAACATCCGCTTGATGCACATCATGACGCCGCTGGATCATTCCAAGGCAGTTCGTGAACTCGGCTGGTGCCCCCGGCCCACGCCGGAGGCGATCGAGGCCGCTGCACACTTCTTCAGCGGCCGGCGTCGTCCCGCGAAAACGGAGAAGGCCCGTTGACGATCGGACTGATGCCCGAACAACTCCAGTTGGCCGACGCCGTCGCGCAGTTCGCGGCCCGGCACGCGCCGATCGCCAAGACGCGCGAGTCGTTCGACGCGCTGGCCGCCGGCGAGCTTCCGCAGTGGTGGGACGAGTTCGTCGCCAACGGTTTCCACGCCGTCCACCTCCCCGAGGAGGTCGGGGGGCAGGGCGGCACGCTCACCGACAGCGCCTGCATGGTGGAGGCCGCCTCGGTCGCGTTGTTGCCCGGCCCGGTGCTGTCCAGCGTGACCGCGAGCGCGGTCACGCTGCTGGCCGACGACGTTCCGGCTGCACGAACCTTGCTGGACCGCTTCGCCGGTGGTGTGACCGGGACGGTGATACTCAAGGGGGACAGTAATTTTCAGGCGTCCCCGACGGCAGACGGCTGGACCTTCGCCGGAACCTCGGCCGTCACGCTGGGGGTGCGCTCGGCGCAAGTGATAGTCGCCGCCGCATGCGCCGGTGCGGACACCGTGTGGTTCGCAATCGATCCGTCCCGGCCGGGAGTGCTTGTCGACGGGCGAAACGGCACCGACAAGACCGTCGACGTCGGCGTGGTGCGACTCGACGGCTACCAATGCGCGGCGGATTCGGTGCTGACCGGCATCGATGACCAGCGCGCACGGTGCGTCGCGATTGCGCTGGCGGCCAGTGCCGCATCCGGGACCATCAAGTGGTGTGTGCAGGCAGTGACCGACCATCTGCGCACCCGAGAGCAGTTCGGCAAGCCGATCGGCACGTTCCAGGCACTTCAGCACCAAGCGGCGATGCTCCTGGTCAACAGCGAACTGGCGACGTCGGCGGCCTGGGACGCGATGCGTTCGGCGTCGGAGGGCGCGGTGCAGCAGCAGATCGCGGCGTGGGGTGCGGCCCTGATGGCGATCGCGCCCGCGCCAGATCTGGTCCTCGACACGCTGACCATGTTCGGGGCGATCGGTTACACCTGGGAGCACGACCTGCACCTCTATTGGCGAAAAGCCACCAGCCTGGCCGCGTCGATCGGGCCGTCCGGACGCTTCGCCGAGGAGCTGGGCCGGCTCACCCGCACCCAAAGCCGTGATGTGTCAGTCAAACTCGGCGATCTCGACGCCGAGTTCCGCCGAGATGTGGCAACAGTGCTCGACGAGGCGCGCGTACTGCGCAACGACCGGCCAGGGCGGCAGGGCGACTACGCGAATCAGGCCATCGGACCCCAGCGGACGCTGATCGCCGATGCGGGACTGATCGCGCCGCACTGGCCTCGACCGTGGGGCGTGGAGGCCACCCAGCTGCAGTTGCTCATCATCGACGAGGAATTCGCGAAGCGGCCCGATCTGGTCCGGCCGTCCCTTGGCATTTCCGAATGGATCCTGCCCACCCTGATCAGCTCGGCACCCGAGAATCTGCAGGAGCGGTTCATCCCACCGACCCAACGCGGCGAACTCGGTTGGTGCCAGCTGTTCAGCGAACCGGGAGCCGGTTCGGACCTCGCCGCTCTCTCGACACGGGCGACGAAGGTCGACGGCGGCTGGCGGATCAACGGGCACAAGATCTGGACGTCGTCCGCGCATACCGCCGACTACGGCGCGCTGCTGGCGCGGACCGATCCCGATGTGGCCAAGCATCGCGGCATCGGCTATTTCATCGTGGATATGCGAGCTGAAGGCATTGAGCTGCAACCGATCCGGCAGGCAACCGGGGAATCCCACTTCAACGAGGTCTTCCTGTCCGACGTGTTCGTCCCAGACGAGCTCCTGCTGGGCGGCCCCACCGACGGGTGGAACCTGGCGATCGCCACGATGGCGCAGGAGCGCGTCGCGATCAGTGGTTACGTCAACTTCGACAGGGCGAGCATCCTGCGCACCCTCGCCGGAGGGGACCGACCCGACGGCAGCCGCGTCGCTGGCCGCACTCGGCGAGGCAGACGCTTACGCCAACGCGATCAAGGTGCTCGCGGTGCGCGAAGTCCTGCGGATACTCGACGGACAGGCCGCGGGACCGGCGTCCAGCATCGCCAAGGTCGCCATGAACGTGATGCTGCGCCGCACGTTCAAGGCCACCCTCGAGTTGGCGGCGCCTGCAGCGATGGTGGAGGACGGCGACCCGGCGATCGTCGAACCTTATTTCCATCTGCCTGCCGAGCTGATCGGTGGCGGCACCAAGGAGATTCAGCTCAACATCATCGCCCAGATGATTCTCGGGCTCCCGCGCAAGTAGGGCTATGACGAAGGGAACAGCGCATGGGTTTGCGTGGTGAGGCCGCGATCGTCGGCTACGTGGAACTGCCATCGGAGCGGTTGAACAAGGCGTCGCCTGCGCCTTTCACTCTCGAGCAGTGGGCCGAGCTCGGCGCGGCCGCGCTCGCCGACGCGGGACTGTCCGGCGAGCTGGTCGACGGCATAGTGACGTCGCACCTGGGGGAGTCGGAGATCTTCGTCCCATCGACGGTGACCGAATACCTGGGTGTGCGTGCGAATTTCGCCGAGCTCGTCGACCTCGGCGGTGCCAGCGCGGTCGGCATGGTGTGGCGCGCGGCCGCCGCGATCGAGTTGGGCATCTGCGACGTGGTGTTGTGCGCGATTCCCGCGCGCTACCTCACGCCGACTTCGGAGAAGAAGCCCAAACCGCTCATCGACGCCGTGTTCTTCGGCGCGTCGAGCAATCAGTTCGGTTCTCCCCAAGCCGAATTCGAGATCCCCTATGGAAACCTCGGGCAGAACGGCCCATACGGTCAGGTCGCTCAGCGCTACGCCTCGGTGTACGGCTACGACGAACGCGCGATGGCCAAGATCGTGGTGGATCAGCGCGTCAACGCCAACCACACCGAGGGGGCGATCTGGAAGGACAAGCCGCTCACGATCGAGGACGTGCTCGCCAGCCCGGTGATCGCCGACCCGTTGCACATGCTCGAGATCGTGATGCCGTGTCTCGGCGGTGCTGCGGTCGTCGTGGCGAGCGCCGAGGTGGCCGCCCGCGCCAAGAACCGCCCGGTGTGGATCAAGGGATTCGGCGAGCAGGTGCCCTACAAGACTCCGACGTACGCCGAGGATCTGCTGCAGACGCCGATCGCGCACGCGGCCGACACCGCCTTCGCGATGTCGGGGCTCACCCGGCAGCAGATGGACATGGTGTCGATCTATGACTGCTACACGATCACGGTGCTGCTGAGTCTGGAGGACGCCGGCTTCTGTGAGAAGGGCAAGGGCATGGAGTTCGTCGTCCGAGCACGACCTGACCTTCCGCGGGGACTTCCCGCTCAACACCGCAGGCGGTCAGCTCGGCTTCGGACAGGCCGGGAACGCGGGCGGTATGCATCACGTCTGCGACGCGACCCGCCAGATCATGGGGCGGGGTGGCGCCGCGCAGGTCGGCCGCACGCGAGGAGGAAAAGGGGCACCAGACTGTAACCGGGCCTTCGTCTCCGGTAACGGCGGAATCCTTTCGGAACAGACCACGCTCGTGCTGGAAGGGGACTGACGATGAGCATGCCCACCTTCGAACGGCCGATGCCGGTGAAAACGCCGACCACGGCGCCGTTCTGGGATGCCCTGGCCGATCATCGGGTGGTCATCCAGTACTCACCGTCGATTCAGTCCTACGTGTTCTATCCCCGGGTGCGCGCGCCGAGGACGCTCGCCGACGATCTGGAGTGGCGCGAGATCTCCGGGATGGGCACGCTATACACGTTCACCGTGGCGCGCCGTCCCGTCGGTCCGCACTTTGCCGACGCGGTACCGCAGCTGCCTCGCCATCGTGGAGTGGGACGAGGGGCCACGCGTCACCACCGAGCTCGTCAACGTCGAGCCCGACGATGTCGTGATCGGCATGCGGGTCAGGCCCGTGTTCTGCGACTACCCGGAGCACGACGTGACGATGCTTCGGTACGAGCCTGCTGACCGCTGAGCGCGGCGGCAACACCGGCGATCCGACGGCCCAGCGCCCGGATCTCGTTGGCTTCCAGCGGTTGTAGTGGGTGTACGGCGACGATGAGGGCGGCGTGCCCGCGCCGGTCCAACACCGGTGCGGCGATGGTCGCCACCGGTTGAGCCAGGCGTGCCGGATCGTCGTCGGCGAGAAGCCCGACCGCCGTGCACTCGACCAGCAGACGGTCCATGATGTCGGCGATCTGAGTGGGCACGCCGTCACGCTGTAGCTGAACGACGAGCGCGGCCGCTTGTGCCATCGCGGGCGTGGTCCAATCGACGTCGAACCCGCGTTCGCGTGTCTTGGTCAGCACGGCTTCGAGGCGCTGCACCGATTCGGCGTCCCCACCGCGGCGCAACCACGCCCGCTGTGCGTCGGCGGTGTCCCAGGCAGCCAGCGCAACCCCGAACGGCGGGGTGTAGGGGATCCGGTCGCCCGGCCCGAGGGCGGGGGTGAAGCTGTTGGTGCTTGCATGTGCCGCGACGATCAGTGAATCGTCGATACGTTCGAGAACTGATGTCGCATAACCTGTTTCGGTATGCAGCTGGTCGGTGGCCGTGCGCGCGGCGTGCAAGACCGGGCGCGCCCGATCGGCTCGGGCGCCGACAGCGGCCAGCGCGGGGCCCAGCGCGTAGGTCTTGGTCGCGGGATCGCGGGTGATCCAGCCGCGTTCGCACAGTGTCGCGAGGATGGCGTGAGCGGTCGCCTGGGTCAGGCCGAGTTCGGCGACGACATCGGAGAAACGCAGATTGTCATGGCCCGGGCGGCAGAGTAATTCGACGATATCGACCACGCGGCCGGTCGGAGCGGATCCAGCCATCCCTTGACCCCTCCGTGCGCGCCTACCTATAGTCGGCGAAGATTGTCGAGAAACTATCTCGAATAATCGAGAAATGCAAGGAGTGGCAATGCGCGCTGTGGCGCTGAGACGGGGACGTCTCGAAGTCAGGGAGATCGCGGATCCCGTTCCCGGGCAGGGCGAGCTACTGCTCAAAACCCTGAGCACCGCGATCTGCGCCTCCGACGTTCACTTCATGGACCATCCCGAGATGGGAGTCGACGACCCGACCGGACGTTCGCTCTACGACGCCGAGCGTGACATCGTGCTCGGCCACGAGTTCGTCGGCGAGGTGGTCGGCCAGGGTCCGGGATGCACCGGCCAGTTCCCCGTCGGCACGCGCGTGACGTCGATCCCCATCCGCCTGGTCGACGGCGGCGCCGGTGGTGCGCGGATCATCGGCCAGCACCCGGAAGCGCAGGGCAGCTTCGCTGAGCTGGTCGTCGTCGCCGAAGCGATCGCCAGATCGGTGAGCGACGAGGTCTCTTGTGACGCAGCGGCTTTGGTCGATGCTTTCGCGGTCGGCGAGTTCTATGTCCGCTCGGCCCGGATGCAGCAGGGGGAGATCCCGCTGGTGGTCGGTGCGGGCGCGATCGGCTTGTCGGCGGTCGCCGCGCTGCACAGCCGCGGTGTGAGTCCGATCATCGTGTCCGATTTCAACGCGGGCCGACGGGAGCTCGCGCAGCGATTCGGCGCCCACATCACCGTGGACCCGTCGGAACGTTCGCCCTTCGATGTGTGGCGCGAAGTCCGCGTCGAACGCAATCTCTGGGGCCCTCAGGTGGTGTTCGAGTGTGTCGGCGCTGCGGGCCTGATCCAGAAACTGGTCGACTCAGCCGATATGGCCACCCGGATCTATTGCGCCGGAGGCTGGTACACCGGCGACACGCTGGACATCACCGCGGCGACGAGGGCGGGGGTCACCATCCAGTTCGGTGGAGGTCCGATGCCCGAGGACTGGTATGGCACGCTCGACGCGATCGCTGCCGGCCATCTCGACCCGCTGCCGTGCGTCGGGAAGATCATCACGCTCGATGACGTCCCGGCCGCACTCGATCTCGCCCGCAAATCAGACGGTCCACCGAGGATAATCGTCCACCCGAACGGAGATGTCGTATGACCGACAGGGAAGACCGGCAGGACATCAATGACGTTCTGGTCCGCTACGGGACCGGCATCGACAGCCGCGACTGGCCGTTGTTCCGCACCGTGTTCACCGACGACTGCGAGCTGGAGTACGGCGAGATCGGCACCTGGCACGGCGTCGACGCCGTCGTCGAGTTCATGGTGGCCGCTCACGACTTGGCCGGCCACACGTTGCATCGGATCACCAATCAGGCGGCCACGGTGGACGGTGACACCGCCACGGCGCGGGCCTACGTCGACGCCCTGATCATGTCGCAGGACAACACATCCGGAGTCAACGCCGCCGGGTTCTACGACGACGAACTGGTCCGCACCGGCAGCGGATGGCGGATCAAGCGGCGACGGTTCACCACCGTCATCGTTCGGACGGTGAGTACCGGATGACGTTCGCCGACAGATACGGTCCCTGGGCGCTGGTCGCGGGCGCATCCGACGGGGTCGGCGCGGCGTTCGCCGAGGCGCTCGCGCAGCGGGGCGTCAACGTAGTCCTGCTCGCGCGGCGCGAGGGCGTCCTGGCTGACCTCGCGGCCGGCATCGAGGAACGCACCGGCGTCCAGACGCGGGTGCTTGCCGTCGATCTCGCTTCCGATGCCGCCACCGCGTCGGTGATCGACGCGACCGATGACCTTGAGATCGGCACGCTCGTGTACTGCGCGGGAGCGGATCCGGACTTCAAACCCTTTCTGGCGCAGCCTGTTGAGAGCGCCGAGGCGATGCTGCGCCGCAACTGTCTGATTCCGATGCAGCTGAGTCACCATTTCGCGCGGGGCATGGTGTCGCGGGGCCGCGGTGCCATCGTCATCTTCGGGTCGGGCGCGGGTTTCGCCGGTGGTCCCAACATGGTCGCCTACAGCGCGACGAAGGCGTTCGACATGGTGTTCGCGGAGGCACTGTGGACCGAACTACACGACAAGGGCGTTGACGTTCTCGGGTTGATACTCAGCAAGACCGACACCCCCGCGCTTCGGCGTCTTGAGCATGCCCGCGGTCAGATCGGCAGCATCGACGACCGTCCGAAGGACACCGCATCGGTCGACGAGGTGATCGCCGAGGCATTCGACAACCTGACCAACGGACCGACGTGGATCGTCGGCGAGAACATGCGCGCGGCGGCGCAGATGATGGGGTCGATATCCCGCAACGACGCGGTCAAGTTCATCATGCAGGCCACCACCGCGGCGATGGGCGAGGGCTGACCCGCGTCAGCTGAGCCGACAATTCAGTGCTTGTCCGACACCAGCTTTCGCAGCGGCTTTCCCGCGGTCTCCCGCATCGACAACACCGTCAGGAAGGTGACGACCGCGGCCGCGATCAGGTAGAACGCCGGAGCGATGTCGTTGCCGGTCCGCGACACCAGCCAGGTCGCCACATATGGTGCGGTGCCGCCGAAGATCGCCACTGAGATGTTGTAGCCGATGGAGTACCCGCTGGAGCGCACCCTCGTCGCGAACAGCTCGGCACCAGCGGCCAGAGAAGCGCACACGAACACCGCTTCGATGGCGGCCAACCCGGCATGGGCGGCGATGGCTGCCGTCAGCGATCCGGTGTTGAGCAGCAGGAACAGCGGATAGGCGAACACGGCGAAGCCGATCGATCCGGCGAACAGCAGTGGTTTTCGCCCGATCCGGTCCGACAGTGCGCCCAGCGGGGGAATGAGGATGATTCCGACCAGGCTGGCGACGGTGATGGAGAAGAACGCGTCGGTCTTGCTGAACTCCAGCGTCTTGGTGAAATAGCTTGGCAGGAAGGTGTATACGATGTAGAAGCCGACGTTGTGGATGACGACCAGGCCGATGATCTGCAGGATCGGTCGCCACGACGTGGTGAACGCCTCCTTCAACGGTGACGTCGACACCTCGCCTGCATCGCGCAGTGACGTGAACTCCGGGGTGTCGCCGAGCTTGAGGCGGATGTAGAGGCCGACCACGCCGAGAAGCCCCGCGATCAGGAACGGGATGCGCCAGCCGTAGGAGTTCATGGCCTCTTCGGACAGCATCGCCTCCAGCCCGGTGACGGTGATCGAGCCAAGGAGAAATCCGACGACGACCGACCACACGAGGAAGGACACCACGAATCCGCGGTGCTTGTCCGATGCGTACTCGGCCAGATAACAGGCTCCGCTCCCGTATTCGCCGCCTGCCGAGAAGCCCTGAAGGCAACGCAGCAACAGCAGCAGGATCGGGGCGAACACCCCGATCGACTCATAGCGTGGGAACCAGGCCGATCGCGAGGGTCGAGGCCGACATCAACAGGATGACGATCGCCAGCACGCGGTGGCGGCCGATCCGGTCACCGAGGGGCCCGAAGAAGAATCCGCCGAGAGGTCGCATGAAGAACGCCGCGGCGAAGATCGCGAATGTGCTCAGCAGCGCGGCGGTCTCGTCGCCCGAGGGAAAGAACTTGGCGGCAATGTAGGTGGCGAGGAAGCCGTAGATCGCGAAGTCGAACCATTCGACGGTGTTGCCGATCGCGGCGCCTCGCACCGCCCGCCTGACGGCTTTCGGTTCAGGCGCGGTGTGATGGGGTGTTTCCTGGTCGACGGTCATGGGTGCCCTCCTGGCTGATCGATGATCTGATCGCGCGAGGCACTGTCGTAGTGATCGTGCGTTCGGTCGGTGATGAACATGTGGCCGGGCGCATGGAAGATCGCGAGCGGCGGCCGGACCCCCTGCGCGACAACCTGAGGCGTCACACCACACGCCCAGTAAACGGGGATGTCGTCGGCGCGGAGGCGCACCGCGTCGCCGAAATCGGGCGTGCTGAGGTCGGCGATGCCAAGCTCCGCTGGATCGCCGACATGCACCGGTCGCCCGTGCATGGCGGGGAAGCGCGCGGTCACATCGATCACACGGTCGATGTCGGGTTGCCGGAACGGGCGCATCGACACCACCAGCGGCCCACCGAACGGGCCCGCGGCGACGCAGTCGCGATCGGTCACGTACATCGGCACGTTGACGCCCTGGTCCTGATGTGCCAGTGGCAGGCCGGCAGCGGCGAGCGCCCATTCGAAGGTGAACGAACAGCCGAGCAGGAACGCGACCAGATCTGCGCGCCAGTACCCCTAGATGTCTGTCGGCTCGTCCACGCAGACCCCGTCGCGGAACACCCGGTAGCGCGGCACGTCCGTGCGCAGGTCGGCATCGGCGGCGAGTCCCGCGGGGTGCGGCGAGCCGGTATCGGTGACCTCGAGCAGAGGGCAGGGCACGGGATTGCGGACGCAGAATCGGAGGAAGTCCATGGCATGGTCTTGGGGCAGCACGACCAGGTTCGCCTGCGCGAAGCCGGGTGCCAGGCCGCTGGTCGGGCCGGAGTGCGCGCCCACGCGGATGTCGGCGCGGGCCCGTGCGGCGGCGGTCGCATGCCGAACCGCTGCGGATCGCATACGCGTGCATTCCCGTTTCGGGCGCCGAACTAACTCTCAGGTGTGAATGGCGCGTAAATCATGGTCACGTCGCTTCTCCCGCGCAGAGTCGCCTCGCCGCGGGGCTTCCAGTGAGCCTGTTCTTCCACGCCGGCCTTCGCCAGCACCGCGCCCGAGCACAATGTTCTGGCGTCGAACTCCTTGGCGCGGTCGGCGAGTCGCGCCGCCTCGTTTACGGCGTCACCGACGACCGTGTACTCGTAGCGATTCTCGGCGCCGATGTTCCCGGCGAACACCGGGCCTGCGGACACCCCGATGCCGAAGTCGACTGGCAGTCTTCGCAATTCCGTCGCCAGGGCGCGGGCGGTTGACATCGCCGCCGATGCGGGGTCGGTGATCCGCAGCGGTGCCCCGAACACCGCGAGTGCGGCGTCGCCCTGGAATTTGTTGACCAGCCCGTGCCTTTCGTCGACGTGGGCGACGACGATCTGGAAGAAGTCGTTGAGGACGTCGGCCACCTCGTGGGGTTCGCGCTCGGTGGCCAGTTGCGTCGACCCCACCAGGTCGATGAACAGGATCGCCACGCTGCGTTCGTCACCGGACGATGATGCGGTCGCCTCCATCCCCTGTTCGACAGCTCTGCGCGCGACTTCCTCGCCGACATGACGCCCGAACAGGTCGCGGAGCCGGTCGCGTTCCTGCAGACCGGCGACCATGCGGTTGAAACCGCTTTGCAGTCGCCCGATCTCGGACCATTCATAGACGTCGATCGTGCGGTCGATCTTGCCCTTCTCGACGTCCGCCATCGCGTCGACCACCTCGTTGACCGGGTCCGAGATCGACATCGACACCAGGATCATCGCCCGAAGTCCGAGGACCACGGCCACGAGCGCGAGTATCAACAACGCCAGCTCGATCGGGGAGGACGCGTCGAGCAGCCAGCCCCGGAAGCGCAGCACGAGCAGCAGCGCGATCATCGTGCCGGGGAGCGCCGTGCAGACCAGCCACATGATGAGCAGGCGTGCCCGGACGCCTGGGGCGGCCGGACGTTCGGCGTCGGCGGGAACCGCGGCCAGCAGGGGCCGCAACGTACGCGACGTGAACAGGAACCCGGTGCACACCGTGGCGATGACACCGAACAGCAGCGCTGTGGTCAGGACGACGAACACCGTGGTGTCGACCGGCAGGTTGAGACGGAACGAGGACGGCCGCCAGCAGCAGCCACGGCGCGACCGTGATCGCGGCCTGACGCCGCGTCGTCTTGGCCATCGTGGTGACTTCGGCGGGGGTCGGGCGCCTGCCGGCGCTGACCCAGCGCAACGATGGTCGGACGATCAGCACGGCACCGACGGCGACGGTCGCGGTGCCTACCAGAGTCACCACCGCCCAGGTGATGACGTTGCCGACGGTGACGACACTCAGGCCGGAGAGCGACACGACGATCGCGACGACTTCGGCGACCGTCAACAGATAGGCCGACGTGAGACCTGCTGCGTATCTGATGAGCAGGCGGCGTGGCCTCACACGGCCGAACGTATCAGTCGGGTGCCTGGCGCGGCCTTGCTTCGGGGCGCGACATGTCGGTGGACGGTTTCCACCCGCCGGGCATGAAGCACACCGCCACCGCCGAGACCACCGATACCGCAACCAGATATGCGGCGATGGCATTGCTCGACCTGGTGGCGCTGTAGAGCGCGGTGGCGATCGTCGGGGCGAATGCGGACCCCACGACCTGTGAGAGCGTGTAGCCGATCGACACCCCGCTGTAGCGGACGTCGGCGTCGAAGGCCATCGAGAACAGCGCCCCTGTCACGCCCGCGGCAGGCGCCATGGCCAGGCCGAAGACCAACACCAGTGCGAGCACGAACAGCGCGGGTCTGCCCGTGTTGATCAACGCGAAGGTCGGCACCACCGCCAGTCCCATCGCGATGACGCCGGCCAGGAACAGCGGCTTGCGGCCGACCCGGTCGGACAGAGAGCCGAACAGTGGATAGGTCGCGACCGCGACGACCGCGCCGACGAACACGCCGAACAGGGCCCAGTCACGCGGAATCTTGGCGACCGTGGTGGCGTACGACACCAGATAGGCCACACAGATGTAGGCGAACACGCCCTGGGACAGGTAGGCGCCGGCCACCAACAGGATCTGCCGCCAGTGCCTCCGGAACGCCGCGACAATCGGAGTCTTGGCGACCTCGGACCTGCGCTCGAGTTCGGCGAAGTGCGGGCTTTCGGTGACGGTGAGCCGCACCACGAGTCCGATCACGATGAGTATCGCGCTGACCAGAAACGGAAGGCGCCACCCCCACGACAGGAATTGTTGGTCCGGGAGCTTGGCGGCCAGGTAGAACGCCAGGGTGGCTGCCGCCGTCCCCGCGGGGGCACCCATCTGCGGGAAGGCGCCGTAAAGACCACGCCGCTGCGGCGATGCGTGTTCGACGGCCATCAGCGTCGCGCCTCCCCATTCGCCGCCGACCGCGAATCCCTGGGCCAGGCGTAGCAGTGTCAGCAGGATCGGAGCGGCGATGCCGATCTGGGCGTACGTCGGGAGCAGGCCGATCAGCACCGTCGACACGCCCATCCCGACCAGCGAGTAGACCAGCATCCGTCGACGCCCGACCCGATCTCCGAAGTGGCCGAACACAATTCCGCCCAGTGGGCGCGCGAAGAACCCGACGCCGAAGGTGGCGAAGGACAGCAGTATTCCTGTCGCGGGAGATGCGTTCGGAAAGAACAGCTTCGGGAATACCAGCGCGGCTGCGGTGCCGTAGATCAGGAAGTCGTAGAACTCGACAGTCGTGCCGATGAAGCTCGCGACGGCGACCCGCCGCGGCGAGACGCGGGCGCTCGTGGCGGGGTCGGCCATCAGTCGCTGGCGGGCAGCGGCTTGGCCTCCTTGAGCGCCAGCGGGATCGAGCCGATGCTGATGCGTGCCCTTGCCCGCTTTGGTGACCAGCACCTCGGCGCCGTTGTCGTCGACGTAGCGCTTGCCCATCAGGTTGCCGTCGGACAGCGAGTCATCGAGGGTTAAGTTCGGATCCACCCCTGGACTTTCTGTGCCGACGGGGACGACGGGCGCCCCGCCGACGCGCAGGTCGTCGAGGCTGTCCGCGCTGCGGACCACGATCACCTGCGTGTCGCAGACCTGGCTCTGCAGTCGGGTGCCGTTCTTGATCATGCGGGCTCCTTCGAGGATGCGTTCAGTTCGTCGACGAGTTCACGGCGCAGAATCTTGCCGGTCGCGTTGGTGGGCAGTTCGTCCCGGAACACCACCCGGTCGGGGGTGCGGGACCCGCGGAGCTGGGATCGGACATGGGAACGAAGCTCCTCGGCGTCGGGGTCGGCTCCCTGGTGGGCCACCACGACCGCGACGATGATCTGGCCCCATTGGGGGTCGTCGGCGCCGACCACGGCGCAGTCACGAACATGCGGGTGCTCGACGAGGACGTCCTCGATCTCGGCAGGCGCGATGTTCTCGCCGCCGCGGATGATCGTGTCGTCGGAGCGGCCCCCGATGAACAGGTAGCCCTCCTCGTCGAGATAGGCGACGTCTCTGGTGGGAAACCATCCATGCGCGTCCAGCACCGACCCGATGTCGGTGTACTTTCCCGAGACCTGTTCGCCGCGGACGTACAGCTCGCCCGGTTCCCCGGCGTCGAGGACCGTGCCGTCGTCGGCGCGGATCTCGACCTCGATGCCGGGGACGGGCTGACCCACCGAGCCGAGTCTGCGTATCGCGGTGTCGTCGGAGGCGGCGAGTGCGGCGCGGTGGTCGTCCGGAGTGAGCACGGCGATCGTGGAACTGGTCTCGGTCAACCCGTAGGCGTTGACGAACCCGACATCCGGAAGCAAGGACAGCGCCTTGCGGACGAGCGGCAGCGGCACCTTGGAGCCGCCATAGGCGAGGGTGCGCAGTGTGGGCAGCGTGGCGTCCTGTGCCTCAAGCACCGTGACGATACGGTCGAGCATGGTGGGCACCACCGTTGCCGACGTGACGCCCTCGTCGGTCACCAATTGCACCCACTTCTCGGCATCGAAGTGCCTCAGGTACACCATCTTTCGGCCCGCGTACAGATTCGACAGCGCGGCACTGACACCCGCGATGTGGTAGGGCGGCACGCAGATCAGCGCCGCGTCATCCGGTGCGGCGGAGGCGAACTCGACAGTGCCGGTGATGTAGCTGGTCAGGTTGGTGTGGGTGAGCTCGACGGCCTTCGGTTTGGACGTGGTGCCCGAGGTGAACAGAACTACGCCGACAGCATCGGGGTCGGCGAACTCGGCTGCGGGCTCGGCGGTGGCGGCGGAGGCGAGGAATTCGGCCGACGCCACTGTCCGGTATCCGTCGCCCACCGCGTCCCGGTACTCGTCGTCGACGACGACCAGTGGCTCGGGAAGGCGGTCGAGCAGTGCCCGCAGGCCGTCGGTCGACAGTCGGTAGTTCAACGGCGTCACCGGCACGGCGGCACGTGCCGATGCGAACAGCAGAAGCGGCAGCATCGCACCGCCGGTGCCGACGTAGGCGACGTGCTGGGCTCCGGACGCCGCGATGATTCCCGCACCACCGTCGGCGAGCATGCTCAATTCTGCTGTGGTGAGCCGAAGGTCGTCGGAAACGATGGCAGTACGGTCAGGATCACCCGATAGCGCCATCTCCAGCAGCAGCGAGATGCTCATGCCTGCGGCCCGTCCACGAAGATGTCGAGGATCGGATGGTTCCCGCCCCCGTAGCGCGACAGGTCGGTGACGCCCCGTTCTGCGAGGACTGCGGAATCGATGAAGGTCTTCCCGTTCACATCAGCGGGAGGCTGCGACAGAATCGCCACGGCCGCGTCGCCCATGATCTCGGGGCTCCGCGAGGCTTTCACGAGGTCTCCTCCGTCGGCCAGATTGGTCACCGCCGACGTGGCGATGTAGGTCTCGGGCCACAGGCAGCTGAAGCCGATGTCGTCGTCTGCGTACTCGGCGGCCCAGCCGAGCGACAGCAGCGTCATCCCGTATTTCGACAGTGTGTACGACGGGTGCGCGCCCAGCCACTTGGGCTCAGGTTCAGCGGCGGCGCGAGGGTCACGACGTGCGCGGCCGGAGACTTGCGCAGATGGGGGAGCGCCGCCCTGGTCAGCAGGAATGTGCCGCGGACGTTGATGTCCATCATCAGGTCGAACTTCTTGGCCGACAACTGGTCGGTGGGGTCGGTGGCGATCGCGCTGGCGTTGTTCACGACGATGTCGACGCCGCCGAAGTGCTCGACGGCGGTGTCCACGGCGCGCGCCACATCTTCTTCCTTGCGCACGTCCCCGACCACGGCCACACCCTTACCGCCTGCGGCCTCGACCTCGGCGACCGCGGTGTGCACGGTGCCGGGAAGCCTGGGGTGTGGCTCGGCCGTCTTGGCCAGCAGCACGACGTTGGCTCCGTGCCGGGCGGCGCCGAGTGCGATGGCCAATCCGATCCCCCGGCTACCTCCCGACACCACGACGGTGCGGCCGGTGAACAGAGCCGCGCTGGTCTCGTTGCTCTCGCTGGACAAAGGGTCCTCCTCGTCGGCGCCAGATAGTGCCGTTCTCATTTTAGGCGAATCCCATATTCGCTGTGTACCGGGTCTTCACCCCGGCGATCGGGGCCTCCGCACATACTGCTGCGTGCAGCTTTCCCTCAGACGGTATTGGCATTCTCATTTTTTGCAAGTACGTTATCCACTGATGAGCGAGCATGTCGTCCCTCGGGTAGAGACCCCGTCGGGCATCCCACTGGAATCCGTGTACGGACCCGGTGAGCGCGCGGCCGACCCGCCGCCGCCCGGGCAGTATCCGTTCACACGCGGTAACTTTGCGTCCGGCTATCGGGGCAAGACCTGGACCTTCCGGCAATACTCGGGATTCGGCACGGCGGAGGAATCCAACCGCCGTTACCGGTACCTGCTGGACCAAGGCGGAACCGGCCTGTCCGTCGCTTTGGACCTGCCCACCCAGTGCGGTTACGACTCCGATGACGCCGAGTACGGCGAAGAGGTCGGTCGCGTCGGCGTCGCTGTCGACACCCTCGCCGACGCCGAGATCCTGTTCGACGGGATCCCGCTGGACAAGATCAGCACCAGCTTCACGATCAACGGAACGGCGGCGATCCTGCTCGCGTTCTACGTGGCCGCCGCCGAGAAGAAGGGCGTGCCCCGGGAGAAGCTGACCGGCACCATCCAGAACGACATCCTCAAGGAATACGCATCCCGCGGTACGTGGATCTGGCCACCGGAGCCGTCGCTGCGGCTGATCGCCGACACGATCGAGTTCTGCGCGGCCGAGGTACCGAGGTTCAACGCGATCTCGGTGGCCGGTGCGCATTTCCGCGATGCCGGGGCGAACGCGGTGCAGGAGATGGCGTTCACCCTCGCCGACGGGGTCACCTACTGCGACACCGTCGTCGAGCGGGGCCGGATGACGATCGACAAGTTCGCTCCGCAGGTGTCGTTCTTCTTCTACACGCACGGTGACTTCTTCGAGGAGATCGCGAAGTACCGCGCCGGTCGGCGGCGCTGGGCGACGATCGTGCGGGAGCGCTACGGCGCCGACACCGACAAGGCGTCGATGTTCCGCTTCGGGTGTGTCGCCGGCGGTGCGTCGCTGTACGCGCCGCAGGCGCAGAACAATCTGGTGCGCGTGGCCTACGAGGCGATGGCCGCGGTGCTCGGCGGCGTGCAGTCGATGTTCACCGCCGCCTGGGACGAGCCTTTCGCGTTGCCCAGTGAGGAATCGGCCACATTGGCCCTGCGCACCCAGCAGATCCTGGCCTATGAGACCGGCGTGACGAAGGTCGCCGACCCGCTCGGCGGCTCGTACTTCGTCGAGGCACTCACCGACGCCACCGAGGAGAAGATCATCGAGATCATGCACGATCTCGAAGCCCACGGCGGAATGGTGCGGTGCATCGAGGACGGCTACCTGCAGGGCCTCATCGCCGACGAGGCGTTCAAGATCCACAAGGAAGTCGAGTCGGGGGAGCGGCCCGTCGTCGGCGTGAACAAGTTCGTCGTCGACGAACCGGCACCCGACCTCGCGACATACGAACTCGACGCTGAAGGCCGCGACCTTCAGCTCAAGCGGCTGGCGAAGGTGAAGGCCGAGCGCGATCCCGTTGCGGTCAAGGAGGCGTTGGCCGCCCTGGCCCGCGCCGCGGACGGCGATGACAACCTCATGCACAAGCTGATCGACTGCGCGAACGCGTATTGCACAGTGGGGGAGATGGTGTCGACGCTGAAATTGGTGTGGGGCGAGTTCCAGCAACCGGTGGTGTTCTAGATGGTGCGGACGCGAGGAGCGATCTGATGTCAGCTCGTGTGCTGGTGGCCAAGCCCGGTCTGGACGGCCACGATCGTGGTGCCAAGATCGTCGCGCGCACGCTGCGCGACGCGGGTTTCGAGGTGATCTACACCGGGATCCGGCAGCGCATCGAGGACATCGTCTCGATCGCGTTACAGGAAGACGTTGCACTGGTGGGCCTTTCGATCCTGTCCGGCGCCCACGTCGCGCTGACCGGCCGGGTCGTCGATGCACTGCGGGCAGCCGACGCCGGTGATATCGCGGTCGTGGTGGGTGGCACGATCCCACAGGGCGACGTCCAGAAGCTGCTCGACGCAGGCGCTGCCGCGGTGTTCCCGACCGGCACCTCGCTCGACGACCTGGTGCGTGACGTCCGGGCGCTGACGGAGAAGGCGGAGGCCGAATGATCGCGCGCTCGCCGAGTGTGCGCTCAGAGCGTCCTCTCGGCTCTTTCCTCGATCTGACCGCACACTCGGCGACGGAGGGCCGGCGATGAGACTCGGCGTGATGATCGGGGCCGAGCGCGGCGACATGGCGCGCAAGGTCGGCAAGCTGGTGGCCGACATCGAGTGGGCCGAATCGGCGGGCATGGACACCGCGTGGATGCCGCAAGTGCCCAACGACTTCGACTGCCTGACGATGGTGGCGCTGATGGCCGCGCACACGTCGCGCATCGAGCTCGGCACCGCCGTCGTCCCACTGCAGGCACAGCATCCGATCGCCCTTGCCCGTCAAGCGCTTTCGGTACACGCCGTGGCAGGGGACCGGCTGGCCCTCGGTGTCGGCCCGTCGCACCACTGGATCGTGCGCGACATGCTCGGCATTCCGTATGAGAAGCCCGCCGCCTACACCCGTGACTATCTCGACGTGCTCAATGCCGCACTCGCGGGACCGGGCGAGGTCGACGTGGAGAACGACACGTTCACCGTGCACAACCCCACGGTCCTCGGCGCAGAGAAGCCGGTGCCGGTGCTCGTCGCGGCCCTCGGACCGGTGATGCTGCAGATCGCCGGAGAGCGCGCCGACGGCACCGTGCTGTGGATGGCCGACGAGAAGGCGATCGGGGAGCACATCGCGCCCAAGATCAACAAGGCTGCCGCCGAAGCGGGCCGCCCGGCTCCGCGCATCGTGGCAGGCATCCCGGTATGTCTGTGTGCCAACTCCGAGATCGATGCGGCCAAGGAGCGTGCTAACCGAATCCTGGCCGAGGCGGAGACCTCCCCGAACTATCAGCGCCTGCTGGACCGCGGCGATGCACGCAACGTCGGTGATCTCTGCGCTGCCGGTGACGAGGAATCAATCCTGGCGCGCTTCAAGCAGTTCGCCGATGCCGGTGTCACCGACCTGTCGGTGCGGCTGCTGCCGATCGGGGATACCCGCGATGAACTCGTGGCCTCCAAGTACCGCACGCGTGAGGTGATCGCCGAGCTCGCGAAGGCGGTGCGATGAGCGCTTGCGCGAAGAGCAGGCACGGTGAGTACTGCGGGCCCGCTGGCGGGCATTCGGATCCTCGAGGTCGGCGTCATGCTCGCAGGCCCGTACGCGACGATGATGCTCGCCGATCTCGGCGCTGAGGTCATCAAGATCGAGCCGCCTGGCGGGGAGATCTCCCGCCAGGTCAGCGACAGCTACTTCGCCAGCCTGAACCGCAACAAGCAGAGCGTGGTCATCGATCTGCGGTCCCAGGAGGGGCGTCGGCGGCTGGGCGAGCTCGTCGCGAATTCGCATGCGCTGCTGGTCAACATGAAGCCGTCGGCGATCAAGCGACTCGGCTTGACCTACGAGTCGCTCAGGGAGTTCAACGAGGGCATCGTCTGTGTGGCGATGACCGGATTCGGACTCGACGGCGGAGACGACCCGGCGTTCGACTATGTGATCCAGGCCGCCACGGGCGTGGCCGCGATGACGGGCGATCCGCAGGGACCTCCGACGCTGCCGGGCTACTCGTCCGCCGACAACTCCACGGGGCTGACAGCGGCGCTCGGGTTGCTGGCCCAGATCGTGTCGGGGCGCGGCGGCCAGGTCGACGTGTCGTTGCAGGACGTGATGCTCTCGCAGTTGAACTATCGCGCCGCCGCGTTCCTCAACGACGGCGTGGAGCCGCAGCGATACCCGTACGGCGCCCATTCGTACTACGTTCCGGCGCAGCTCTTTTCCACCGCCGAGGGCTTTCTGGCCCTGTTCATCACGCACGACGCCTTCTGGGCCGCGTTCGCCGCCGAGGCCGGCATCGAAGGGTTCCCTGCGATGGCGGAGCGCGCTGCACGGCGTGACGAAGTGCTGGCGCTGGTCAGCGCGGCGCTCGCAGGAGATACCGCGGCGAACTGGCAGGAGAGGTTGCGGCCGTTGGGGATTCCCGTCTCGGCTGTGCGCACGCTTCCGGAGGCCCTCGCCGCAATTCCCGAGGTACTGGTCACCGCGGGCGAGTTCCAACTGGTGGGCAGCCCGATCCGGATCGCCGGGTTCGAGCCGGAATACCGCGCCGCGCCGCAGCTCGACGAGCACGCCGGCGCCGCGGCTCACTCGTCGTAGTTGACCGTCACACACGGGGTGTCGGGAACGGCCTGGCAGGTGAGCACGTATCCGTCGGCGACCTCGTCCTCGGTCAGCGCATCGTTGACCCGCATCGTCGCCTTGCCATCGGTCAGCAATGCCATGCACGTGCCACAGTTACCGGCTTCGCAGGAGAACGGCGGGCCCATCCCGGCCCGGCGAGCGCTCTCCAGCAGCGTTTCGCCCGACCTCTGGGCTACCGACGCAGTGCTGCCATCCAATTGGATGGTGATGGTGCCCGGCGCGGCTTGTTCTGTCACTGCGGACCCCGATCCCGGTGTCTGCGGGTCGGTCATAGCACCCTCTCTCGACATTGTCATTCTGATAATAGGAGAATACTATTCTCCTCGACAAGCGGTAATCCTCTCATGAACATCATCCATCACTTCCGGAAGGGGCGCGTGCGACGTGAGTGAGCCGATGGCGCTCGCCTTCGAAGACCGGGAGTACACCCTTGCCGATCTCGACGCACTCGCCGGCGGCATGGCATCCGTGCTGGATCAGCGCGGCGTTGAACCGGGGACCCGTGTCGCGGTGATGTCGTCCAACCGGCCCGAGTTCGTCGTGGCGCTGCGCGCGATCTGGCGGCTCGGGGCGGCCGCGGTGCTGCTGAGCCCGGCGTGGAAGCACGCCGAGGTCAGCCACGCGCTGTCACTGACCCAGCCCACCCACGCCGTCGGTGACCACCCCGTGCTCGCCGAGGCGATGCCGATGCTGTCCCTCGACGACGAGATCACCCCGGCTCAATACCCGGCAACGACGGTCGCAACGGATTCCGACGCGGTGTTCGTCTTCAGCTCGGGCACGACGGGGATGCCCAAGGCGGTCCGTCACACACACGCGTCGTTGGCCGTTGCGATACGGCACTGGCGCGCGGCCCTCGGATTGACGTCCGCGGACCGGATGCAGGTGATGACGCCGCCGTCGCACATCCTCGGCTTGCTCAACATCGTGATGGCGCTCGACACCGGTGCGTGGATCAGGTTGCACCGCCGCTTCGACATCGACGCGATGCTGCGCCACATCGAGTCGGACGGCATCACGATCGAGATGGCGGTCGCGCCGATCGCGCTGGCGTTGTCGGCACACCCGCGCCTGCAGGACCACGACCTGTCGTCGCTGCGGTACATCATGTGGTGCGCCACCCCGGTGACTCAGAGTGTGGCCGAAGCGGTTTCAGCGCGTACCGGAATCACCTGGGTGACTGCCTACGGGGCGAGCGAGCTGCCGGTGATCTCCTGCAACGTCCTGAAGGGTGCGCGGCTGGACACGGTGGGACGCGCAGTGGCCGGCGTCGACATCCGCACCGTGTCGCTGGAAACCGGGCAGCCGCTCGGGCCGGGCGAGGAGGGCGAGATCCAGGTGCGCTCCGACTCGGCGATGGCCGGCTATCTTCCGGATCAGTGGACGGCGGAAGCCTTCTCGGACGGCTGGTACCGCACCGGCGACGTGGGCACGCTCGACGCCGACGGGTGGCTGCGGATCACCGACCGCGCCAAGGAGATGATCAAGGTCCGCGGCTTCCAGGTCGCGCCCGCCGAGATCGAGGCGGTGCTGCACGGCCATCCCGACGTCGAGGACTGCGCGGTGTTCGGAGTCCCTGCCGCCGACGGTGAGGCGATCGTCGCCGCGGTGACGGTCAGCGGACCGGTTGACGCGGAAGCGCTTGCCACCCTGGTCGCCGACCGACTGGCGTCGTACAAACGGCCGAGCCAGGTCGTCGTCGTCGACGAAATCCCGCGCCTGCCTTCGGGCAAGGTGCTCCGGCGTGTGTTACGGGAGCGGGCGATGAGCGCTTGCGCGAAGAGCGGAGGAATCTGATGGACGTCCGTCTGACCAGTGAACAGCGCCAGCTGCGCGATGCCGCCGCGGAGGTGGCAGGTGACTTCGGGCCGGGGTCGGTCGCCGATCTCGATGACTCTGCGCGTATCGCCAGGCTGGAAAAGGCCGTGGACGCCACCGGCTTCCGGACGTTGCGTTCCGACGGCGCCTCGGCAGTCGAGGTCGCGATCGTGGCCGAGGAGTTCGGTCGGGGGTTGGTGGACGTCCCCTACCTCGGACCGGTACTCGCCGACGATCTGCGGCAGCGGCTCGGACGCGAGCTGTCGGTTGGCGACGTCGCGCCTCAATCGGTGGACCTCACGAATAGCCTTGCAGGAGTCATCGAGTCGCCTCTTGAGCTCGCTGAGGTGTCCGACGACGACTCCGGGCGCTGGTATGCGCTCGCACTCGCGGCGACGACAGCCGACATCGTCGGCGCCGCCCGCGGCACGCACGCGCTGGCGACCGAGTACGCCAAGGTTCGCGAGCAGTACGGCTCGGCGATCGGGTCGTATCAGGCTGTGGCGCACCTGCTTGCCGAGAGCCTGGCGCTGATCGAGGGTTCGATCAGCGTTTCGCGGCACGCGGCGTGGGCGGTCGACGAGCTACCGGTGGCCGAAGCGGTCGAGGCCGCGCGGATCGCGAAGATCTACTGCGCCCGTGCGGCGATGACCGTGTGCGAGACCTCGATTCAGGTACACGGCGGCATCGGGAACACCTGGGAATGCCTGGCGCACATCTATCTGCGTCGCGTCCTGGCCGCCACCGAGGCGTGGCCCGCCAAGTTGGAGGAGCTGACCATTGGACTTTCGTGATTCGCCGGACGAGGCCGCGTTCCGCGACCGCCTGCGCGGGTGGCTGACCGAGCAGAAGGGCAAGTTCCCAACCTCGGGCGACGCCTACTGGGCCAAGGCGGGGGAGTGGCATCAGGCGCTCTTCGAGGCCGGGTTCTTCGGCACGTCCTGGCCCAAGGCATACGGCGGACAGGACCTGCCGCCGGTGTACGACGTCATCGTCGACGAGGAGATCGCCAAGGCCGGTGCACCGGCGCGGCCGAGTCTGGGGTATCTCGTCGTCGGGCTGAGTCACCATGGCAGCGAAGAACTTCGGCAACGTTTCCTGCCCGGGATGATCAACGGTACTGAGCGCTGGTGCCAGGGTTTCTCAGAACCCGGCGCCGGGTCCGACTTGGCTTCGTTGACGACAACCGCCGTTCGGGACGGCGATGAGTATGTCATCCACGGATACAAGATCTGGACCAGCTACTCCGACGTCGCCGACTGGTGCCTGGTGCTGGCCCGCACCGACAAGGACGTGCCCAAGCACAAGGGCATCTCGGCGTTCATCGTCAACATGCACCAGCCTGGGATCGAACAGCGCCCGCTGAAGATGATCAGCGGCGTCACCAAGGAGTTCGGCCAGGTCGGATTCGAAGGTGCCAGGGTGCCCGCCGAGAACATGGTGGGTGCGCCGGGTGAGGGCTGGAAACTGGCGATGACGGTCGTAGGTCACGAACGGGAGCCGTCCACTCTCGGGTTCTCGGCCCGTTACGGAAAAACAGTGCGCCAGATGGCCTCTCGCGTCGACAGTGCTCCGCCGGAGGAGCTGCTGTGGGCCTGGGTGCAGACGGAGATGCTGCGCCTGCATGTGCGGCGGCGGCTGTCGGAGCAACTCGACGGACTCACCCACGGCCCTCAGGGCTCGCTCGACAAACTGCTGATGACGTGGGTCGAGCAGTCGGTCGGCCACGCGGCGCTCAAGGCCGTCGGCACGGCGGACGAGGAGCTGTTCGGCGCGTACATGTACAGCCGCGCGCAAAGCGTCATGGGCGGGACGTCACAGATCCAGAAGAACATCATCGCGCAACGCATCTTGGGACTGGGAGTCTAAGAACATGTACGGAATGCCGGAAGAAATCGACGTCCGCGCCGAGGGCGGGCTGCGCATCATCACGCTCAACCGGCCGGATGATCTCAATGCGGTCAACGATGCGTTGCACGTCGGCCTGGCCAAGATCTGGGAAGAGCTCAACGAGGACGCCGGCGCCCGCGCGGCGGTGATCACCGGCGCGGGGCGGGCGTTCTCGGCCGGTGGTGACTTCAACTACCTCGATGAGCTGCGCAACGATGAAGCGTTGCGACAGAAGACGATCAAGCACGGCCGCGACCTCGTCATCGGCATGGTGCGGTGCCGCATCCCGGTGGTGGCCGCGGTCAACGGCCCGGCTGTCGGCCTCGGCTGCAGCCTGGCCGCGCTGTCCGACATCGTCTATATGGCCGAGACGGCGTTCTTCGCCGACCCGCACGTGTCGATCGGTTTGGTGGCCGCGGACGGCGGGCCACTGGTCTGGCCGTCACAGATCAGCTTGTTGCAGGCCAAGGAGTTTGCGTTCACCGGCGTGCGAATCAAAGCCCCGCGGGCGCTCGAGCTTGGGATGGTCAACCACGTGGTGGAAGACCCGCTGGCCGAGGCGATCGCCTGCGCGAAGAAGATCATCGAGTTGCCGCAGCAGGCCCTCGAAGCCACCAAGCGGCTGATGAACATCCAACTCGAGCAGTCGGTGATGGCATCGCTGGACTACGCCAACCTCTCGGAGTACGTGTCCTTCGGGACGGCCGACTTCAACAAGATCGTCGACGGCCTGATCGCGAAGCAGAAGAGCTGACCCCTTTCTCCGCGAGCGTGCGTGTCTGCGGCCAACACACCGTTGCGGAGCCGCATTTTGCGCACGCTCGCCGCGGCGTCCGTTGGCCGAGCGTGCGCGAACTTCAGCATTTTGGCGGCGTGTCGACCGCAGACACGCACGCTCGCGCCTAGGAAGGCTACTTAGGGGCGGGTGAGTTCCTCGGAGCGCTGGACCGTGCCGGTGATGCCCGAAGCGTCCTGCTGCGCAAGGAAAACCGCGGCGTCGGCCATGGCCTCCGGGGGTTCGACCATCTCCTGCGGGATCTCCATGCCTGCGCCGCCGGCCTGCCAGCCCTCCGTCAGCACCACGCGAGACGGGCTCAGGCAGTTGACGGCGATGTTGTCCGGCTTCAGGTCGGTGGCCAGCCCGAGATAGAGCCGCTCTGCGGCGGCCTTGGACACCCAGTAGGCGTTGGCGCCGTGGTCGGTCATCGTGACGCCGGTGGTCGTCACCGCGATCAGCGAACCGCCGCCGCGGGCCCGCACATGCGGGATGACCGCCTTGGTGACCAGGAAAACGCCGGTGGTGTTGACATCGAGACACAACTTCCAGCGCTTGAGTGGCGTGGATTCGATCGGGCCGAGCCACAACACGCCCGCGTTGGCGACCAGGATGTCGATGCCGCCGAATTCGGCGACGGTCGCGGCGACGGCTGCCTCGACGGACTCCTCGTCGGTAACGTCACACGCCACCGGTAGGGCACGCCCACCCTCGGCGGTGATGCGTTGTGCGACAGAGCCGATGGTGCCCGGGAGCTTGCCCTGCTGTTCGGAGCGGGCGGCCACGGCCACCGACGCACCTGCCCGCGCCAGCGCCGCGGCGACGGTGGCGCCGATGCCCCGACTGGCACCGGCGACGAACGCGGTCTTTCCCGCTAGCGGAGGTGCGCTCCCTTGCGGATCATTTCGGATCACTTCTGGATCATTTGGGAGGGAACCGCAACGCTCCGTCGAGGCGGATGATCTCGCCGTTGAGGTAGTCGTTCTCGATGATGCTCTGGGCGAGTCGTGCGTACTCCGTCGAGCGGCCCATGCGCTTGGGGAACGGCACCTGAGGACCCCAGTACTGCTCGAGTTGGTCGGCGGCCTTGCCGTAGGCGGGGGTGTTGATCGTTCCCGGGGCGATCGTCACGACGCGGATGCCCAGCGGGGACAGGTCCCGCGCGGCGACCAGGGTCATGCCGAGGACGCCGCCCTTGGCTGCCGCATACGGCAACTGGCCGATCTGGCCCTCGTACCCGGCGATCGATGCGGTGTTGACGATGACGCCACGGGCGCCCTCGTCGAGCGGATCGGTCTTCGCGATCGCGGCGGCCGACAGGCGCATGACGTTGAACACCGCGGTGAGGTAGAACTCGATCGTCTTCTTGAAGCCATCGAGGTCCAGCGGTGATCCGTCCTTGCCGATCAGGCGTCCACCGCTGGCGGGACCCCCGTGGGTGTCGACCGAAATGCGCAGTGGAGCAAGCGATTGCGCTTCCCCGATGGCGGCGTTCACGGACTCCTCCGACGTGGCGTCGGTACGCACGTACCGCACCCCGAGCTCGGCCTCCAGATCCTTGCCCTTGTCGTCGGCGAGGTCGGCGACCACGACCTTGGCGCCTGCGGCCGCCAGCCGGCGCACCGTCGCTTCTCCCAGCCCGCCTGCGCCTCCGACGACCAGTGCTGAGCTTCCGGCGATCTCCACCTGTGACCTCCTTGAAATGATGACTCTCTGTAGTGGAGAATATCATTCTCAGCACGGGAACGGTCAGCCGATCGGGAGGGAAATCGCCTGCGTAGTCTGTCTGGAGTGACCATCGACGAGCTCCTCGCCGCGGCTCGCGGCGGTTCGCAGCGTGCCACCGGGCGGCTGCTGAGTCTCGTCGAGAGCCCCCGCCGCGACGAGGTGCTCGGCGCAATCGGTGATGTCGTGCCCGCCCGCGTCGTCGGCGTCACGGGTCCACCCGGTGCGGGCAAATCGACGACGGTCGGTGCGCTTGTCGGCGCCTATCGTGCCCGTGGTAGCCGGGTGGCAGTGCTGGCCGTCGACCCGTCATCGCCCTACAGCGGCGGCGCACTGCTGGGCGACCGCATCCGAATGGCCGCGCACATCAACGACCCCGATGTGCTGATCCGGTCGGTGGCGACGCGAGGTCACCTCGGCGGACTCGCCGCTGCCGTACCCGCGGCGATCAGATTGCTGTCGGCGCTGGCCTACGACCTCGTCATCCTGGAGACGGTCGGCGTCGGCCAGTCGGAGATCGAGATCGCCGCGGTGGCCGACCCCACCATCGTCATCCTCAACCCCGGCGCCGGCGACGCGGTCCAGGCGGCCAAGGCGGGACTGCTCGAAGTCGCCGACATCGTCGCGGTGAACAAAGCCGACCGGGACGGTGCCGACCAGACAGTGCGTGATCTTCGGGGTGAGACCGCCGTTCCTATCCTGAAACTCATTGCGGCTCAGGGCGAAGGGATTGCCGAACTCCTCGATGTGATCGAGGCCCATCACCGCGCCGACAGTCCGGCCCGCCGGTCGGCGCGGGCGCGTTCTCAGATCCTGTCGCTGGCGCAGACATTGCTGCGCAACCATCCCGAGCTGGATCGCCTGGCGGCGTCGGTGGCCGACGGTGGCGAGGACGCCTACACCGCCGCCGAGCGGTTGTTCGTCGTTTCGGCCGAGTCGCCTGCGGGTAGGTCGAGCATTCGGCGTGACATCTGAATGAGTTGGGCGCGTAGGGTTTCGGCGTCCAGATCCGCGACGAGCGGATGCATGACGGCGACGCTGATCGCACTCGACAGCATCGCTGCGTGGAAGCGTGCCTCCACACCGGCTTCCGTGCCCAGGAGCGCGGCGTAAAGGCGCTCGATGAAGCGTTGGAACGGTTCGTGTTCGGCCTGCAGGCGGATGATCACCGGATCGAACTGCAACACGCTGACCACTCCGCGGCGCTCGATGGCCTGGTCGATCATCCTGTTCAACAGAACCTCGCGCGCCCGCACGCCGTGGCCTGCGGCTTCGGCGTCGTCGAGCGCGTCTTCCAGCTTGCTCATCTCGCGCTCGGTGATCGCGACGACGATCTCTTCCTTGGTCTTGAACTGGCGGTAGACCGCGGCTTTGGTGACCCCCATGGCATCGGCGATCATTTGCAACGAGGTGCCGCTGACCCCGTGCTCGGCGATGAGTCTCAGCGCCGCGTCGAGCACGCGGGTCTGCGCCGCCGTCCGTGTGATTGCGCCGAACCTCTGCTCTGCCGTCGCCACGCCGTCGAGGATAGCCGACGGGCCGCTGCCGAGTTGCCGATCGGCTACCGCGCGGAACGACCGTCAGGACAGCGACTTGCCGGTGGCTGCCGTGTAGCCGGCGCGGTAGCCGAACACCATCGCCGGACCGATGGTGCCGCCCGCACCGCCGTAGGCTTTCCCGGTCGCGCCGGCCATCGCGTTGCCCGCCGCGAACAGCCCGGTGATTGCGGTACCGCTGACATGCAGGACGCGGCCGTCGCGGTCTGTGCGGGGACCGCCTTTGGTGCCCATCGCGCCGACGGACACCGGGACCGCGAAGTACGGAGCGGTGTCGATCGGACCCAGGGTCTTGCCCGCAGTGGTCGTGGCCGAGGCGTCACCCCAGTAGCCATCGTAAGCGCTTGCGCCGCGGCCGAACTCGGGATCGTGCTGATCGGCGACGTTGCCGTTCCACGCTGCCAGCGTGGCAGCGAGGCCGTGCGGGTCGATGCCGGTCTTCTCTCCGAGTTCGTCGAGGTCGGCGGACTGGCAGAACCAGTCGGGGACGGGCCCGTCCGGATCGACGCCGAGGAACCCGTAGTGCTTGAGGTGGATCGAGTCGAACACGATCCAGGCGGGATCGTTGGCGTAGCCGAGCTTCGGGTCGAGGAAGTGGAACGGGCCTGCCATCGAGTTGTACTCGCCTGCCTCGTTGAGGAACCGCCTGCCGGCCCGGTTGACGATGATGCTGCGCGGACGGGTGCGCTCGAGCCGGACACTGCGACTGCGCGGGCGGCCCTCGAATGTGTCGCCGGGGATCTGGACGATCGGCACCCACCAGGCCTCGCCCATGTTCGCCAGGTCCGCGCCCTGCGCCATCGCCATCCGCAGGCCGTCACCGGTGTTGTTCGGGGGCGAGACCGCGCCGCGCATCGGACCCCGCAGGTAGGCCTCGACGAGGCGGTGGTCCCACTCGAAACCGCCGGTGCCCAGGATGACGGCGCGGCGCGCCCGGACGTGGAATTCCTTGCCGGGCTGTTCGATTCGGACACCAGTGACTCCGAGCGGGTCGGCGACGAGCTCGGTTGCCCGCGCCTCGGTATGCGGTGTGATTCCGAGATCGAGCAGGCCTTTGAGCAACCCGGCGATCAGGGCGGTGCCTGCGACGCAGTAGTCGCCGGACTCGGCGTCGACGGAGGCATGGATCCGCGCCCTGGTCTCGGCGTCGATCCCGACATTGCTGAAATCGGCGGGGAACGAGGTGATCCGATCGCGCCACTCCTCGAGGTGGGACAAATCGAAAGGCTTGGCGTTCAACGAACGCCCGCCGCCTGGCTTGCCGCCGGGCAACTCGGGTTTGTAATCCGGGAAACCTTCGGCGACTTCGAACACGAGATCGCTGTGGTCTTCCACGAAGTCGAGCATGTCCGCGCCGGTCGTCACGAACGTCTCCACCAACTCGTCGTCCATGAAACCCAGCGACTGGGCACGTAGGTAGGCCATCGCATCCTCGGCGGTGAGCTCGCCGTCGGCGGACCGGCCATGGGCGGGGATCCACACGATGCCGCCGGACACCGCCGTCGTCCCGCCGACCGCCGCGGCCTTCTCGTACACCTCGACCGTGGCACCGTTGACTGCGGCGGCAAGCGCGGCGGTCAGCCCGGCGCCTCCGCTGCCGAGGACGACGACGTCAACCTCGTGGTCCCAGTCGGTCATCGCTGTCTCCTTTCGGTCCTCAGCTGAGGATCGCCGATAATTCGTTGGCCGCCTTGATGACTGAGTCGCGGCCGTTCATGACGAGATCCTCGCGGTGTGAGATCAGGTTGATACACGTCGGCGGCGACGGTGGTCTGCGGCGCACGGGAACCGCGAGCCCGTAGGTGTTGGGTTCGATCTCGCCATGCGTGATGACCCACCCCTGCTGACGTGTCTGCTGCACGAGTTCGCGTTCTCCCGGTCGCGGCGCCATGCTTGCCAGCAACGCGATCCCGGCGGCGCCGCGATCGAGCGCATACCGGCTGCCCTCGTGAAACGACAGTTGGTAATAGACGTTCGTCGGCGCCATCACGGCGATCGCGACCTGCTGATCGCCTTCGGCTACCAACAGCGACACCGTGGTGCCGAGTTGGTCGGCGAGGCCGCGAAGCGTTGGTACGCACAGCTGCCTGACGTTGTTGTCGAACGATGCGCCGAGCACGGCCAGCGCCGCCGCCGATCGGTAGCGGCCGTCCTCGCCCTTTACCACGAAACGGAATTGGGCCAGCGTGCTCAGCAGCCGGTAGGCGATCGTGCGATGCACCCCGATGTCGTCGGCGACCTGCGCGATGGTCAGCCCGGTCGGAGAACTGGCGACCAACTGGAGTGCGTTCAGGCCGCGGGCCAGCGTCTGGGACCCCGGGGCGCCGTTGCCCGCCGCGGGAGTCCCTGGATCACCGGCCGGTGGAGTCATGCGGACCTTCCTTGACAGATCTCTGCCGCGAGAGTGATGCTCTAACTATAGTGCACATGTATGTGCGATAAATGAGCAGACTGCTTACAAGATACGAGAATTCGATTCTCGTCGTCAAGGTCTGCGTGGAGAGGAGTGCAGGGGTGACGGAGTTCGAGAGCGTGTGGAGCGACCTGCAAGGCGTCCCGTTCTCGCAGGGCTATCTGGATGCCGGGGGAGTCCGCACGCGCTATCTACACGCCGGCGACACGGCCAGGCCTGCACTGGTCTTTCTGCACGGATCTGGCGGGCACGCCGAGGCTTATGTGCGCAATCTCGAGGCGCACGCCGAACATTTCTCCACCTGGTCCATCGACATGCTGGGCCACGGCTACACCGACAAGCCAGGGCACCCACTCGAGATCGCTCACTACGTCGACCATCTCGCCGCATTCCTGGATGCGATCGGTGCGCAGCGCGCCTACATCAGCGGCGAGTCGCTCGGCGGCTGGGTCGCGGCCCGCATCGCCGCCGACCACCCGGACCGCGTCGAACGCCTCGTGCTCAACACCGCAGGCGGATCGCAGGCCGACCCCGAGGTGATGAAGCGGATCATCACGTTGTCGATGGCTGCCGCGGAGGACCCGACGTGGGACACCGTCCAGGCCCGCATCAAATGGCTGATGGCCGACAAGTCCAAGGATTACGACGACATCGTCGCGAGCAGGCAGCGCGTCTATCGGCAACCGGGGTTCGTCGACGCGATGCGCGACATCATGGCGCTGCAGGACCCGGCGATCCGGGCTCGAAACCTGCTCGGCCCCAAGGAATACGGTGCGATCACCGCCCCCACGCTGGTGGTGTGGACGAGTGACGACCCGACCGCCGATGTCGAGGAGGGCCGGCGCATCGCGTCGATGATTCCCGGCGCCCGCTTCGAGGTCATGCCGGGGTGTGGGCACTGGCCGCAGTACGAGGACGCCAAGACGTTCGACAGGCTTCACCTGGATTTCCTGCTGGGGAAGCGATGAGTGCTTGCGCGAAGAGCAGGGGGCACGAATGACGGGCGAATACGACGTCGATGTCGTGATCGTCGGTGCGGGGCCGTCCGGGCTGACGCTGGCGAACATCCTTGGCCAGCAGCGGGTTCGGACGCTGATCGTCGACGAGCGCGAGTCGCTGATCGACTACCCCCGGGGTGTCGGGCTCGACGACGAGTCGCTGCGCACTTTCCAGTCGATCGGACTGGTCGACCGCGTGCTCCCGCACACCGTGCCGAACCAGATCCTGCGGTTCTTCGACGCCAAGCGGAACCTGCTCGCCGAGATGGCCCCGCCCGACGCGCGATTCGGCTGGCCCAAACGCAACGGATTCGTGCAGCCGATGGTGGACGCCGAACTGTTCGGCGGGCTGGACCGATTCGACAACGTCGAGGTGCGGTTCGGCCACCGGATGCGGGAGTGCACCGAGACCTCCGACGGCGTCACGGTCGGCTTCGAGGGCGACCGTGCTCCGGTGCTGGCGCGCTATGTGGTGGGTTGCGACGGTGGTCGCAGCGCCACCCGCCGCCTGATGGGCGTCTCGTTCGATGGGACGACGTCCTCGACGCGCTGGTTGGTGGTCGATGTCGCCAACGATCCGTTGGGTCACCCGAACAGTGAGGTCGGTGCCGACCCGCAGCGCCCGTACGTCTCGATCTCCATCGCGCACGGCATCCGGCGCTTCGAGTTCCTGATCCACCCCGACGAGACCGACGAACAGGCCGACGACCCTGCATTCGTCAGAAGCATGCTCGCACAGCTGATCCCGTATCCCGAGCGCGTCGACATGATCAGGCACCGCGTCTACACCCACCATTCGCGCATCGCAGGAACGTTCCGCAAGGGCCGGTTCATGCTTGCAGGCGACGCCGCGCACCTGATGCCCGTGTGGCAGGGCCAGGGGTACAACAGCGGCATCCGCGATGCTGCCAATCTGGGCTGGAAGCTGGCGGCCGTGGTCACCGGCAAGGCCGCCGACGCACTGCTGGACACCTACGACATCGAGCGCCGGAAGCACGCGCGGGCGATGATCGACCTGTCCACGATGGTGGGCCGCGTGATCTCGCCGACGAACCGGCGGGTGGCGGCCCTGCGTGACCGCGTGATTCACGCCGCGTCGGTGGTGCCGTCGCTGAAGCGCTACGTGCTCGAGATGCGGTTCAAGCCGATGCCGCGCTACCAGCAGGGCGCGGTCCATCACGATGACCAGCCCTCCCCGAATTCGCCGACCGGCACGCTGTTCATCCAGCCCCGCGTCGACACCCGGGACCAGCAGAACCTACTTCTCGACGACGTGGCAGGCACCGGCTTCACCGTGCTGTGCTGGAGCAATAACCTGCGCGCAGTTCTCGGCGACACGGCGTTCAATCGGTGGAAGACGTTGGGCGCCAACTTCATCGAGGCGCGCCCGATGACCCAGCTGCGCTGGCCCGGACACGACGACCCCGACGTGGTGGTCATCGGTGACCGCACCGGAGCGCTCAAGGGCTGGTTCGACGTCCACCCCGACTCGGTGTTGTTCCTTCGCCCCGACCGCTGCATCGCCGCGGCGTGCATCGCCCAGCGTGCGCCAGAGGTGTCCGAGGCACTGTTCGCCAAGCTGCATCTGACTCAGGGAGGA
The DNA here is from genome assembly GCA_963796545.1 of uncultured Actinomycetota bacterium. Taxonomy (GTDB): domain Bacteria; phylum Actinomycetota; class Actinomycetes; order Mycobacteriales; family Mycobacteriaceae; genus Mycobacterium. Next base: position 76,004 of record CAWCMF010000022.1, read on the forward strand.
GGAACCGATGGCCGAGAGCCAGATCGCGCTGTGCTGCATGTCGCACAGCCCGCTGCTGAACCTTCCGGGTCCGTCACAGGAACTCCTTGACGACATCGAGGGAGCGATCGCGGCCGCCCGTGACTTCGTCGCCGACTTCGACCCCGACCTCGTCGTCACATTCTCTCCCGACCACTACAACGGCTTCTTCTACCGGGTGATGCCGCCGTTCTGCATCGGCACTGCTGCCGAGGGGGTCGGTGACTACGGCACATACAAGGGGCCGCTCGACGTCCCTGCGGATCTCGCAACCGACTGTGCGCGCGCGGTTCTCGGCGCCGACGTGGACGTGGCGATCTCCGCGGCGATGGACGTCGACCACGGCACCGTGCAGCCCCTGCAGAAGCTGTTCGGCGACGCCACTGCCAAACCGGTGATCCCGGTGTTCATCAACTCGGTGGCCACGCCGCTCGGGCCGATCCGGCGGGTGCGTGCGCTGGGTGCTGCCGTGGGTTCCCATTTGGCGACCCTGGGCAAGCGCGTCCTGATCGTAGGGTCCGGCGGGCTGTCGCACGACCCACCGGTGCCGACCCTGGCGACGGCGCCGCCCGCCGCACTGGACCGGATCGTGCACGGGGTACCGATGACGACCGAACAGCGGCAGGCGCGCCAGGCCGCGGTCATCGAGGCGGCACGAGAGTTCGCCGCGGGGCAGGGCAGGCTTGCCCCGTTGAATCCTGACTGGGACCACGCCTTTCTGGATCTGCTCGACACCCATCGGCTGGCCGAGGTGGATGGTTGGGACAACACCTGGATCGCCGAGCAGGCGGGCAACTCCGCTCACGAGGTGCGGACCTGGGTCGCTGCCTTCGCGGCACTGGGGGCGCAGGGCAATTACCAGACCGGGAACCGGTTCTACCGTGCCGCACCGGAATTGATCGCGGGTTTCGCCATCAGAACGGCGGTGGGGACGGCATGACATCACCTACGGGCGAGCACTTCGACCACGCCACCGACGTGCTGGTGATCGGCTCGGGTGGCGGCGGCATGACGGCTGCGCTGGCCGCCGACGCCGCCGGACTGTCCACTCTGGTGGTCGAGAAGTCGCCTCGCTACGGCGGTTCGACGGCGCTCTCCGGAGGCGGCATCTGGGTACCCGGCGCCCCGTCGCAACGGAGAGAAGGCCACGTACCCGATCCCGACGAGGTGTTCACTTATCTCAAGGAGATCACCGGCGGTCTGGTCGGCGATGCCCGGCTGCGCACCTATGTCGATGCCGCGCCGGAGATGATGGACTTTCTCGAAAAGCTGAGTCCCTGGCTGGAATTCGTGTGGAAGCCGGGTTATGCCGACTATTACCCTGAGCTACCCGGCGGCTCGGCGCTTGGTAGCACGATCAACGTGCCCGAGATTGATCTGCGCGTACTCGGTGACGAGGAACAGAATCTGCTCACCCCGATGGCGATGGCGCCCAAGGGCATCTGGTTCGGCCCCAAGGACCTGCGGCTCTTCTATCAGGTTCGGCAGTCGTGGCGCGGCAAGGCCGTGCTTCTGAAGCTGATCTGGCGCATGTTCCGCGCCAGGCTGTTCGGCGACCGGATGGCCGCCATCGGGCAGTCGCTCACGGCACGGCTGCGCCTGGCGATGAAGCAGCAGGACATTCCGTTGTGGCTGAGTTCCCCGATGACCGAGCTCATCACCGACATCGACGGAGCGGTGGTCGGTGCGGTGATCGAGAAGAACGGGCGCGCTGTCCGGGTCCAGGCCCGGCGCGGCGTGGTGCTGGCCAGCGGCGGCTTCGACCACGACATGCAGTGGCGCCTGCAACATCTGCCCGAACTGAGCAGAGTCCACGAACTCGCCGGCGCCGACAAGGACTGGAGCTTCGGTAATCCGGCCGCCACCGGTGACGGCATCAGAGCAGGCGAGAAAGTCGGCGCGGCAACCGAACTGCTCGACGAGGCGTGGTGGTTCCCGGCAATCTGCTGGCCGGACGGCCGGCTGCAGTTCATGCTCAACGAACGCATGATGCCCGCCCAGTTCATCGTCAACGGAGACGGCAGACGGTTCATCAACGAGGCGGCGCCCTACATGGACTTCGCCCACGCGATGATCGAAGGGCAGCGGTCGGGTGTCACACACATCCCGTGCTGGCTGATCACCGACATCCGGTCGTTCCACCGCTACGTCGTCGCCGGGCATCTGCCCATTCCGAAGATCCCGTTCGCACCGGTGCCGACAGGATGGAAAGTGCCCGCGGCGTGGCTGGACTCGGGGGTGGTCAAGACCGGCGACTCATGGGAGGAACTGGCGCGCCAGATCGGCGTGCCAGAATCCCAGTTACGCGGCACCGCAGAACGATTCAACGCGCTGGCACGTACCGGTCACGACGACGACTTCAACCGCGGGGACAGCGCCTACGACAATTACTATGGCGATCCGACCCTGCCCAATCCCAACCTGCACCCGCTCGGCAAGCCGCCGTACTACGCATTCCAGATCATCCTCGGTGACCTCGGCACGTCGGGCGGTCTACGCACCGACGAACACGCCAGGGTGTTGCGTAGCGACGACACCGTGATCAGCGGTCTCTACGCCGTCGGCAACGCGTCGGCCGCGGTGATGGGCCGGAGCTACGCGGGCGCCGGTGCCACCATCGGACCCGCCATGACGTTCGGCTATGTCGCCGCCCGTCATATCGCAGGCGCGGATTCCGGCGCAACAGACCAACCCCCGTCAGCCATCGAAAGCCCTGGATCTTCAAGGAGGTAAAAGCAGTGAAGATTTCTCTGTTCTACGAATTCCCGTTGCCCCGACCGTGGTCGGAGGACGACGAACACCAACTGTTCCAGCATGGTCTGGACGAGGTGGAGCTCGCCGACAAGGCCGGCTTCTCGACAGTGTGGCTCACCGAGCACCACTTCCTCGAAGAGTACTGTCACTCGACCGCGCCGGAGTTGTTCCTCGCGGCAGCGAGCCAGCGCACCAAGAACATCCGGCTCGGATTCGGTGTCATGCACCTTCCGCCGCCCATCAACCATCCGGCCCGCATCGCGGAGCGCGTCGCCACACTGGACCACCTGTCCAACGGCCGTGTCGAGTTCGGCACCGGCGAGGGCTCGTCGGTCGCCGAGCTCGGCGGCTTCAACATCGATCCGGCCGACAAGCGTGCGCAGTGGGAGGAGGCCCTCGAGGTCTCGATCCGCTGCATGACCGAGGCGCCGTTCACCGGGTTCAAGGGCGAACACATCGAAATGCCCGCCCGCAACGTGATCCCCAAGCCACTCCAGAGTCCGCACCCGCCGGTGTGGGTGGCGTGCACCCGCCCGTCGTCGGTGGGAATGGCTGCCGAGAAAGCGATCGGCGCACTGAGTTTCGCCTACACCGGTCCCGAGGCGCTGAAGGACCGGGTGGACGGCTACTACAGGGACTTCGAGGAGAAGGGAACGCCGATCACCCCGGCGATCAACCCGAACCTGCTGGCCATCGGCGGCGACCTGTCGATGATGGTCGCCAAGTCCGACGAGGAGGCACTCAAGAGGCTCGGCATCGGCGGCGGCTTCTTCTCGTTCGGCATCATGCACTACTACCTGACGGGCATGCACACCCCTGGACGCACCGGTGTGTGGGAACTGTACGAGGAGGCCGTCAAGGAGGATCCGACGCTGGCCTACGGCCCGGGACGCGGCGCCATCGGCTCACCCGACACGGTCCGCGAGTTCCTGCGCGGCTACGAAGCCAGTGGTGTGGACGAGATCATCCTGCTGCTCAACCCGCGCAGCCACGAGGGCACGATGGAGTCCATCGAGATCATGGGCAAGGAGATCCTGCCTGAGTTCATCGAGCGTGACGCGAAGGCGGTCAAGGACAAGGCAAAGCGCCTCGAGCCGGTGATCGAGAAGGTCGAGGCGCGCAGGCAGTCCTGGGATGCTCCGCTTTTCGACGAGACCTACCAGTTCGGCGGGCTTCCCACCGGTCGCGGCGGAAAGTTCACCGCGGGAGAGATTCCCGAGGCGATGGCCGAGATCAACGAAGGCCGGGTGAAAGCCGCGCAAGCAGAGAAGGACGCCAAGGCCGCGAAGGAAGCCGCGAGCTGACGGTGGCCGCACTCAACGAGTTGGTGCGCTTCGACGGCAAGCGCGCCGTCGTCACCGGATGCGCCTCGGGTATCGGCGCCCAGGTGGTGCGTCAGCTCGGCGCGCTCGGGGCGCGGATCACCGGACTCGACGTCCGCGCACCCGAGGACACCTCGGGCGTCGACGAATTCGTGCAGATCGACCTCGCTGACCCCGACTCCGTCGGTGCAGCGGCCGCCGCGGTCGGAGGCACTGTTGACGCCCTGTTCAATGTGGCAGGGGTTTCGTCGGGCATCGGGGACCCGCTGCTGGTCGTGCGCATCAACTTTCTCGGCATGCGTCAGTTCACCGAGGCGTTGATCGGTCAGATGCCTGCAGGCGCAGCGATCGTCAACGTGTCGTCACTTGCGGCGTCGGCATACCGCGAGAATGCACGCACCACAGTGGGTCTGGTGGCGACAGAGTCTGTCGCCGAAGGGCTGCAGTGGTGTGCGGACCATCCGGATGCGCTCGCCGACGGCGGATACCGCCAGTCCAAGGAGGCGATCATCCTCTACGGCATGCACCGCGCGGTCGACCTGGGTGCCCGTGGGGTCAGGATCAACTGCACCGCACCGGGAGTCACCGAAACCCCGATCCTCGACCAGCTGCGGTCGGCCTACGGGCAGCAGTATCTCGACTCGTTCACCGCACCCCTCGGCCGGGTGTCCACCGCCGAGGAACAGGCCGCGGCGCTTGTCTTCCTCGGCAGCCGGGCGGCCAGTTACATTACGGGGCAGGTGGTGTGGACCGATGGAGGAATCCTCGCCGGCCGGTTCTTCCAGCAGATAGACGACGCCGAAGTGGCACAGGGGAGTTGACGATGACCGGCACCATGAAAGACTTCCGCAAGGCCGCGGACGAGGTTCGTAACTGGGGCCGGTGGGGGGACGACGACGAACTCGGCACCCTCAACTTCATCACCCCGGCGAAGGTCGCCGAAGCGGCGGCGACGGTGAAGCAGGGCAAGGTCATCTCGCTGGGGGGCGACTTCAGTTCCGGAGGGCCGCAAGGCGCGTTCAAGTTCCGGCAGAATCCCGTGCACGTCATGACCGTCGACGGTGGCGACGCGTCCACCCTCGTCCAATACGGTCCCGAGTGGCTGCGCAACGCGGTGGCATCCGATGTCAGTGCGTTCTTCGCCGACAACCCCTTCCGATTCAACGACGACCTCATCGTGATGCCGCTGCAGGCGGCCACCCAATGGGACGCGCTGTCGCACGTGTACTACGAGGACAAGCTCTACAACGGTTTTCCCGCCGACTCGGTGACCAGCTTCGGCGCTTTCCACCTCGGTATCGAGAAGGTGGACTCGAAGGGGATCACGTCGCGCGGCGTGCTGCTCGACGTGGTCGCCCACCGCGGTGCCGACGTGTTCTGCGAGCCCGGAAAGCCGATCACCCCAGCTGAACTCGACGAGATCGTCGCCGAGCAGAACGTCGAGATCCGCTCAGGGGACATCGTCGTCGTACACACCGGATGGTGGACGCGGTTCCTGGAAACCGGGGACGGCGGCGAGGCAGGCTCGGGTCTGCACTGGACGTGTGCCTCGTGGCTCCATCAGCACGAAGCGGCGGCCGTCGCCGCCGACAACCTGATGGTGGAGGACCCCAACCCGGCCAATGGTGTCGAGGGCACCTTCCTGCCGATGCACATGCTGTGCCTGCGCGACATGGGACTGATGCTCGGTGAGTACTGGGATCTCGGCCCATTGGCGGCCGACTGCGCGGCCGACGGTGTGTACGAATTCCAGCTCGTCGCACCGCCATTGAAGGTGGTCGGTGCGGTCGGGGCTCCTGTCAGTCCGATTGCGATCAAGTGAGTGGGCAAGTGACCAGTACCAACCAACCGTTCATCGTCGGCCTCGGCGGAACGCTACGGGCCAATTCGTCGACCGAGCGGGCGCTGCGCTTGTGCCTTGCTTCGGTGGAGAAGCAGGGCGGCCGGACACGACTGTTCAGCGCCGAGGACATCGACCTGCCCATGTATGCACCGCACGAGCTCGAACGCACCCCGCGCGCGCTGGAGCTGGTCGAGTCTCTACGGGACGCCGACGCCGTCGTCGTCGGATCGCCGGGCTACCACGGCGCGGTGTCCGGTCTGGTCAAGAATGCGCTCGACTACATCGAGGACCTCCGCGAGGACCCACGCGTGTATCTCGACAACACGCCGTGGGGTTGCATCAGCTGCGCGTACGGATGGCAGGCTGCGGTCGGCACCCTGACCCAGTTGCGCAGCATCGGGCATGCGCTTCGCGCGTGGCCGACGCCGCTAGGGGTGGCGATCAACTCGGCCGAACCGGTTTGGGACCCGTGTGGAGAACTCGCCGAAACCGACCAGGGCAAGGCCGTGGCCAACCAGCTCGAGCTGCTGGCCACCCAGGTGCTGGCCTTCGCCCAGACGAACAGGGACTCGGCATGATCGATCAGCGCGAAGTGCTGGTCGACGGGCTGCTGACCAGTTATCTGGAAGCGGGGCAGGGCGATCCGGTCATCCTCCTGCACGGCGGAGAGTTCGGCGCGGATGCCTGCCTCGGCTGGGAGCGCACGATCGGCGCGCTGGCCCACCGGCATCGCGTGCTCGCGCCCGACATGCTCGGGTTCGGCGGTTCGGCCAAGGTCGTCGACTTCACCGACGGACGCGGAATGCGCATCAGGCACATCGCCCGATTCTGCGAGGTGATGGGAATCGAGTCCGCGCACTTCGTGGGCAACTCGATGGGCGCGATCAACCTGTTCGTCGACGCCACGTCGGATGCGCCGGTGCTGCCTGTCCGCAGCCTGGTCGCGATCTGCGGCGGCGGTGAGATCCAGCGTAACGAGCATGTCAGCGCGTTGTACGACTACGACGCCACGTTCGAGGGTATGCGCCGTATCGTCGCCGCATTGTTCGCCGATCCCTCCTACCCGGCAAACGGGCATTACGTGCGACGGCGCTACGAGTCCAGCATTGCGCCCGGAGCCTGGGAGTCGCTGGCGGCAGCGAGGTTTCGCCGGCCAGGCCTCGAGCCGCCCGTCACGCCGAGCAGTAAGCGCGCCTACGAACGCATCACGGTGCCTACCCTGGTGGTCGAGGGCGGCGCCGACAAGCTGCTTCCGGCGGGATGGTCCGCCGAGATCGCCGAACAGATCGCGGACGGCCGATCCGCGGTGATCCCCGAGGCCGGGCACTGTCCGCAGATCGAGCAGCCGAACGCCGTCAACGAGCTACTGCTCGAATTCTTCGAAGGAGTCTGAATGACCGAACTCGCGGGCAAAGTCGCGATCGTCACCGGCGGTGCGTCAGGCATCGGTCGCGGCATCGCCGAGCGGTTCGCCGCGGAAGGTGCGAGCCTCGTCATCGCCGATGTGCGCGATGATCTCGGGGAAGCGCTTGCCGCCGAACTGAACTCGGGTGGTGCGAAAACTCTCTACCGCCGGACCGACGTCGGCGACCAAGCCCAGGTTGGCGAACTCGTCGCCACGACGGCCGCGACTTTCGGCGGGCTCGACGTGATGGTCAACAACGCCGGCATCTCCAGCCCGCTGAGGAAAGGCCTCTTCAACGAGGACCTGGAAGAGTTCGATCGGGTGATGCGCGTCAACCTCCTCGGCGTGATGGCGGGAACGCGGGACGCCGCGCGGTACATGTCCGAGCACGGTGGCGGTTCGATCATCAACCTCGGTTCCATCGGCGGCATCCAGGCCGGCGGGGGCGTATCCACCTACCGCGCGTCGAAGGCGGCCATCATCCACTTCACCAAGTGCGCGGCGATCGAACTCGCGCACTACGAGGTGCGGGTGAACTGCCTTGCGCCGGGCAACATCCCCACGCCGATTCTGGCGTCGTCAGCCACCGACGAGGACCGCGAGCGCCTCGAGCGTTTCGAGGCCAGGATCCGCCAGCAGATGCGCGACGACCGGCCGCTGAAGAGGGAGGGCACCGCAGAGGACGTGGCGGAGGCGGCGCTCTATCTCGCGACCGACCGTTCGCGGTATGTGACCGGCACGGTCCTGCCTATCGACGGGGGGACCGTCGCAGGCAAGGTCATCGTGCGCAAGCCGCCGAAGACCGACGACACCCCGCGGTGACCTTTTTAAAGCAGTCGCTTGACTTAGCGGGTGTGTCGCGGTTCACTGAGGGGGTGACGACAGCAAGGACCGTTCGGGCCGACCGCGCCACCAGCACCCAGGAGGCCATCCTCAAGGCCGCCGAACGGCTCTACGCGGAGCACGGCGTGTATGCGGTGTCCAACCGGCAGGTCAGCGAAGCGGCGGGACAGGGCAACAACGCCGCAGTCGGCTACCACTTCGGCACCAAGACCGACCTGGTCCGCGCGATCGAACACAAGCACCGCACGTCGATGGAGCTGCTGCTGGAGCGGATGGTGTCGGCCACCGGTGACTCGGCTGATCTGCGGGACTGGATCGCGTGCCTGGTCTGCTCGCTGACCGAACATCTGGCCCAGCTCGGAAACCCGACCTGGTATGCGCGCTTCGCCGCCCAGGCCCTGGCCGATCCCGCGTACCAGCGGATCGTCGTCCGGGACGCGTTGGCCTCACCGTCGCTGGTGCGCGTCGTCGACGGAATCACGCGCTGCCTGCCCGACATTCCGATGGCCGTGGTCACCGAGCGCAACATCATGGCGCGCAACCTGCTGGTCCACACGTGCGCCGACTTCGAGCGCGCTTTTGCCGATGGCACCGACCTGCCCCGAACCAGTTGGAGCGCAGTCGGATCCGGGATCATTGACGCGATCGTCGGACTCTGGCAGGCCCCCGTCACGGAGCTGCCCTGACATGAAGGTCACTGTTGATCAGGACAAGTGTGTCTCCTCCGGTCAGTGCGTGCTGAACGCGATGGAGGTGTTCGACCAGCGCGACGACGACGGCGTGGTGGAACTGCTGAATCCCGAGCCCGGGCCCGAATACGCCCAGGAGACCCGTAACGCCGCGGCCGCCTGCCCGGCCCTGGCCATTCACATCGAGGAGTGACGAATGACAGAAACTCTTGACGAGCAAGCGGTCTCCGCCGCGCCGGAGTACCCGATGGAGCGAACGGCAAGCTGCCCGTTCGCGCCACCGAAGCAGATGCTCGAGATGAACGAGACCAAACCCCTGTCCCGCGTGCGGATCTGGAACGGCACCACGCCGTGGCTGATCACCGGGCACGAGGTGGCCCGCACCCTGTTCGCCGATCCGCGGGTGAGCGTCGACGACCGGATCGAGGGGTTCCCGCACTGGAACGAGCACATGCTGTCGACCGTGAACAAGCGGCCGCGGTCGGTGTTCACCTCCGACGCCGAGGAGCACACCCGGTTCCGCCGGATGCTGTCCAAGCCGTTCACGTTCCGGCGCGTCGAAGCCCTGCGGCCGGTCATCCAGGACGTCACCAACGAGTGTATCGACGAGATCCTGGCCGGCCCGCAACCCGCCGACATGGTGGCCAAGCTCGCCCTGCCGGTGCCCACCCGGGTGATCAGCGACATGCTCGGCGTGCCGTATGACGATCATGAGTTCTTCCAGGAGCACGCCAACGCCGGCCTGGCCCGCTACGCCGCTGCGGACGCCATGCAGAAGGGCGCGATGAGCCTGCATCAATACCTGATCAATCTCGTCGAGGAGAAGCAGGCCAACCCCTCCGAGGACGCGGTGTCCGATCTGGCCGAGCGGGTGACCGCGGGCGAGATAACCGTCAAGGAAGCCGCCCAGCTCGGCACGGGCTTGTTGATCGCCGGCCACGAGACCACGGCCAACATGATCGGTATCGGCATCCTGGCGCTGCTGGAGAATCCTGAACAGGCTGCGCTGCTTCGTGATTCCGACGATCCCAAGTTCATCGCGAACGCCGCGGAGGAGCTCATGCGGTATCTGTCCATCATCCAGAACGGACAGCGCCGTGTCGCCACCGAGGACATCGAGATCGCCGGCGAGACGATTCGGGCCGGAGACGGGATCATCATCGACCTGGCGCCCGCCAACTGGGATGCCGCAGCCTATCCCGAGCCCGACAGGCTGGACTTCACCCGCGACGCGGGTCAGCAGCTGGGCTTCGGCTATGGCAGGCATCAGTGCGTCGGTCAGCAACTCGCCCGCGCAGAACTGCAGATCGTGTTCCACACGGTCCTTCGCCGCATCCCCACCATGAGTCTGGCCATCCCGCTCGACGAGGTGCCCTTCAAGCACGACCGTCTCGCCTATGGCGTCTACGAACTTCCGGTGACCTGGTAGTCAGGTCCGTCCCCACAGCCCGATTGGAGTACCAACGATGTCTACCCCGACAGTTCCATCTCCCACTTTGTATCCGCCGGAAGGCTTCGGCGCGCCCAAGAACCGCCAGGGCCACTCCACCGGCGCTGTCACCGGACTGCCCGCGGACACCGTGATCTTCTCCGCCGACAACCACATCTCGGTGGCCGACGACATCTTCTACGAGCGCTTCCCCGAGGAACTCAAGGGTGCGGCCCCGCGCATCTGGTACGAGGACGGCGCCTACATGGTCGGTATGAAGGGCAAAGCCTGGACCGGTGGTGACTTCGGGCGCGTGCTGATGCAGTACGACGACCTCGCCGGTGCAGCCTCGAACAACATCGAGGCGCGAATCCGGGAACTCAAAGAGGACGGCATCGACAAGGAACTGGCGTTCCCCAACGCCGTGCTCGCGTTGTTCCACTACCCGGACAAAGGCCTGCGCGAGCGTGTGTTCCGGATCTACAACGAGCACATCGCCGACCTGCAGGAGCGGTCCAACGGACATTTCTACGGTGTCGGGCTGATCAACTGGTGGGACCCGAAAGGCACCCGCAGCACTCTCGAAGAGCTGAAATCGCTGGGGCTCAAGACGTTCCTGTTACCGCTGAACCCCGGCAAGGACGACGAGGGCAACATCTACGACTATGGCAGCACCAGCATGGACGCCGTCTGGGACGAGATCGAGGCGGCCGGGTTGCCGGTCAGCCACCACATCGGCGAGACACCACCGAAGACGCCGTGCCAGAACAACAGCGTCGTCGTCGGCATGATGGTCAACGTCGACTCGTTCCGCGAGCAGTTCGCCAAGTACGTGTTCTCCGGCATCCTCGACCGGCATCCGTCGCTGAAGATCGGCTGGTTCGAGGGCGGGATCGCTTGGGTGCCTACCGCTTTGCAGGACGCCGAGCACATGCTCGCCTCCTACCGCCACATGTTCAACCATCAGCTCGAGCACGACGTCCAGTACTACTGGAACAACCACATGAGCGCCTCGTTCATGGTCGATCCGCTCGGCCTTCGGCTGATCGACCGCATCGGCGTCGACAACGTCATGTGGTCGTCGGATTACCCGCACAACGAGAGCACCTTCGGCTACTCGGAGAAGTCGCTGGCATCGGTCGTCGAGGCCGTCGGCCCGGAGGCTGCGCTCAAGATCGTCAGCACCAACATCCAGAAGTTCCTGGGGATTTGATGACGACGTCGACTCAGTCCGGCGTCACCCAGATCGCGCGGACCGGGTACACGTGGCTGGACATCCCTGCGGAGCCTGATTTCGCCCGGATGCGCAGAGAGGTCGGTGCGCGCCTGCACGCCGCGATGACCGAACAGGGCGTGGATGCGCTGGTACTGCTGGGCAACGGCAACGTCACGTACGCCACCGGTATCAGTTGGCCGCTGGCCGATGCGGGCCTGTCACATGTCGAGCGGCCGGTGGCCGTCGTGCTGGCCGACGACGAGCACCCGCATCTGTACCTGCCCTTCCGCGAGGGCGCAGCCATGGAGTCGGACCTACCCGATGACCATCTGCACGGACCGGTCTACCTCGAATTCGACGAAGGCGTGGCCGAATTCGCGAAGGACTTGGCCCGCCTGATCCCGGCGGGCGCGACAATCGCGACCGACGAGCTGACCGGGGCGATGCGGCGGGCCGGCAGTGCGCTGTTCCCCGGCGCGCCGGTGGATGCCGCCCCGGTGATCGGGGCGGCGAAGCTGGTCAAGACGATCGACCAAATCGCGTGCGTCCGGCGTGCCTGTCAGATCACCGAACAAGCCGTCGCCGAGATTCAGAAGTCGCTCACCCCGGGTGCGCGCCAGATCGACCTGTCCGCCGAATTCGTGCGGCGCACATTCGAACTCGGCGCGACCACGAACATGTTCGACTCGATCTGGCAGGCGATGCCTGCGTCGAAGGCCGAGGGTGCCTGGACCACCACCGGTGATCTGGCCCTGCCCCTGCTGACGACCGAGCGTGAGCTGGCACAGGGCGACGTGCTGTGGACCGACGTGTCGATCGCCTACCACGGCTACTGCTCCGACCATGGCCGCACCTGGATCGTCGGTCAGGATCCGACGCCGGCACAGCAGATTCAGTTCGACAAATGGGCCCGGATCGTGGACGCGGTGCTCTCGGTGACCAAAGCCGGCGCCACCTGCGGCGACCTCGGACGCGCGGCGACCGCGGCCGCCGGCGGGGAGAAGCCGTGGCTGCCGCATTTCTACCTGGGCCACGGCATCGGAACGAGCGCGGCCGAAATGCCGATGATCGGAACCGATCTCGGCCAGGACTGGGACGACAAGTTCGTCTTCCCGCCCGGCATGTTGTTGGTGTTCGAGCCGGTCGTCTGGGAGGACGGCACCGGCGGCTATCGCGGTGAGGAGATCGTGGTGGTGACCGAGGGCGGCTGGATGCCGCTGACCGCGTATCCGTACGACCCGTATGAGGTGTCCAATGGGAATTGAGATCGAGGCCGACGGCCGAGCCTTGCGGTTGAGCCGTCGGGAGCGCGCGCTCGCGCAGATGGAGATCCACGACATCGACATCCTGGTCCTCGGCCGCCAGGCCAACGTCCGCTACATCTCCGGTGCACCACAACTGTGGGTGGTCGGCACCCGCCCGTTCGGGCCGATCTGCGAATACGTCCGTGCCACCGGAGAAATTCACCTCAACAGCACATGGGACGAAGGCATTCCCGATGAGATCCCGCACGAGAATCTGTACGGCTTCGCGTGGAACCCGATGACGTTGGTCGGCATACTGCAGAACATCAAGGGCGCCGACACCGCGCGTCGTGTCGGAACCGATGCTCTGACACCGATGTTCGCCCAACTGCTGCCGATGGCATTCCCGAACGCGGAGCTGATCGACGCCGAGCAGGCCCTGCAGGCTGCGCGCCGGATCAAGACCCCCGAGGAAGTGGCCGCGTTGCGTCGCGCGCTGGTGGTTGCCGAGGAGGGCCTGGCCGCGGGTGTCGCCGCGCTCGGTCCTGGCACCACCGAGAATGCCCTCGCAGGTGCCGTGCTGGAGGCCGAAGCAGCCGGTGGGGTGAGTACCCCGGCGACCCAGGATGCCGCCTGGGTGACGTCGAAGGAGCATCCGTGGCGCCGCGCCGACGGTGACGGCCTGGTGCGCGAGGGCGACCTTGTCGCTTTGTCGGCGGGGGTACTGGCCGACGGCTATGTCGCCGAGGTGGCCCGCACACTCTATGTCGGCGAGCCGACCGATGCCGTTCGTGCGCTGTACCGGCGCCGAGATGACCTGTGGGACAAGTTGGTCGAGGCCTGCCGCCCGGGCATGACCACAAGCGGGTTGCTGGATGCCTACCAGCGGGCCGGGGAGCCCCTGCCTGCGATGCCGGTGGCCCACGGTCTCGGACTGGGTTTCGACCCGCCCGTGGTGTCCCCGACGCTGCGGGCGACCGCGGAAGTCGACATTCTCGAGGAAGGCATGGTGCTTGCGGTGACCGCGTATGTGTGGGAACAGGGCGTAGGTGCGGTGTTCACCCGCGACGCGGTGCTGATCACCGCCGACAGCGCTGAAATCCTTTCGGCCGTACCGGCTTACGGGGAGGCAGTTCATGGCTGAGCGGCCGTCGCCCGAAGAGATCATCCTCTACGAGAAGGATCCGAAGACGAAGATCGCGACGATCACGTTCAACCGTCCGGACTTCCTCAACGCGCCGACATCACTGGCCCGGCTGCGGTACGCGGACGTGTTGCGTGCGGCCAATGCCGACAACGACGTGAAGGTGGTGATCATCCGCGGCGTCGGGGACAACCTGGGCAGCGGTGCAGACCTTCCGGAGTTCATGGAGGGCAACGACGATCCGGCGGTGCGGCTGGCAGAACTGCGGTTGGAAGACGACGGAGTCGGCGAGGTCACGTATCCACCGAAGGGGACGTTCCGCAACGGGGCGACGATCAGCGCCTGGTACGCCAACTCACAAGCCGGCAATCGCGCGCTGCAGGACTTCAAGAAGATCAGCATCGTCGAAGCCAAGGGCTACTGCTACGGCTGGCACTTCTACCAATGCGCGGATGCGGATCTGGTGATCTCGTCCGACGACGCACTGTTCGGTCACCCGTCGTTCCGCTACCACGGCTGGGGTCCCCGGATGTGGACCTGGGTGCAGATGATGGGGCTGCGCAAGTTCCAGGAGATGGTGTTCACGGGACGGCCGTTCACCGCAGCCGAAATGTACGACTGCAATTTCCTGAACAAAGTGGTGGCCCGGGACCAGCTCGAAGCCGAGGTCGACAAGTACGCCCGCGCTTGTTCACGGAACCGACCGGTGGACACCGTCTTTCAGCAGAAGATGTTCTTCGAGATCTTCAAACAGCAGCAGGGTGAGTACATGGGCAGCCTGCTGAGCGCGTTCTTCGAGTCGATGGGCAACGGGGTGGCCAACGACAGCGACGACGACCTCGACATGTTCGAGTCGATCGACAGCGGTCTGTCCGCGGCCGTCAACGACAACGACAGCAAGTTCCCACCCGAGTTCCGGTTGAGCAAGCGCAACCGGGCCAAGGAGGACTAGGTCGTCGATGGAGCCTGAGCCTCCGCTTTCCGGATACGTCGTCATCGACCTGTCCAGCGGAATGGCCGGCGGCTATTGCACCAAACTGCTGGCCGACGGCGGCGCCGAGATCATCAAAGTCGAACCACCAGAGGGTGATCCGCTGCGCCGGTGGTCGGCGTCGGGCGCCGAGATTCTCGAGGGTGCAGATGGGGCGCTCTTCTCGTACCTGGCGTGCTCCAAGCATTCGGTGGTGGCCGATCCGGCCATTGACGCCGCTTTCGTCGACAGGTTGCTCGCCGACGCGGATGCCGTCGTGTGGTCGCGGGGCCCGGGCATCGCCGGGCATCCCGACTTCACGCCCGATGCGATCCGGGGACGCCACCCGCACCTGACCGTCACCGCGATCACCGCCTTCGGTCTGGAGGGGCCGTGGCGCGACAGGCCCGCAACGGAATTCACGTTGCAGGCGTGGTCGGGCGGGATCGTCGGGCTCGGTCGCGGTGCGCCCGACCGGGCCCCTGTGTTTGTCGGCGGCCAGGTGGGGGAGTACCTCGCGGGCGCGTATGCCAGTGCGGCCACGCTGGCATCGCGCATGCGGGGCGGCGGCGAGTTGGTCGACCTGTCGATGCTGGAGACCGCGATCCTCGGACTCACCTATTACCCGGTGAGTTACTTCGAGATGCTCGGCAGGCCGTGGCGCGACGCCCGCAGGCTGACCGTGCCCGGCATCGCACGGGCGAAGGACGGCCTGGTCGACATCGGCTGCGGCACCGCGCAGCAGTGGTTCGACCTCTGCGCGATGACGGACCACGTCGAGTGGATCGACGAGGAGTCCACGCTGTCGATCACCCAGCAGGCCAACCAGCGTGCCGATGAACTGTTCGCCTGGGTCGCCGACCAGACCGTCGACGAGATCCGGGACCTGGCAACGGCGTTCCGCATCCCCAACGCCCCGGTCGCGAACGGCGGCAACGTCGAGCAACTCGACCATTATGTGGCGCGCGAGTCGTTCATCGTCAACCCGCGCGACGGTTTCACCCAGCCGGCCCACCCGTACCGGATGTCACCGGCGACGCTGCGATACCCGACGCCCGCCCCACGCCTCGGCGAACACACCGAGCACTACCGCCGAAAGTGTATTCCACGCGGTGATTCGGGCTCGGCGGCCGCGCGGAATACAGTTTCGGCGAGAGAGGGTCTGCCGTTCGCGGGGCTGCGCGTCATCGACATGACGACGTTCTGGGCAGGACCGAGCTGCACCCATCTGATGGCGATGCTGGGCGCCGACGTGATCCATGTCGAGTCGACCCGTCATCCCGACGGAACGCGGCTGATTGCGGGCATCCCCGTCAGCGAAGACCAGTGGTGGGAGCAATCGCCGATCTTCTCGGGACTCAACACCAACAAACGCGGCATCACGCTGAACCTCCAGAGTGACACTGGCCGCGACCTTCTCAAGCGTCTCATCGCGACCGCTGACGTCGTCGTCGAGAACTTCACCCCGCGTGTGCTGGAGAGCATGGGCTTGACCTACGACGCGCTCAAGGCGATCCGGCCGGACATCATCATGGTGCGGATGCCCGGCTTCGGGCTCGACGGACCGTGGCGCGACAACCCGGCGTTCGCCTATGTCATCGAGGCCGCCGCGGGGATCAGCTGGCTCACCGGCTATCCCGACCGCAACCCGTTCGAGCCCTATTCGGTGGGCGACCCGAACGCAGGCATCCACGCACTCAACGCGACACTGCTGGCGCTGCAGCACCGCCGGCGCACCGGCGATGGATCGATGGTGGAGGCGGCGATGGTCGACGCCGCACTGAACGTCGCCGCAGAACAGGTGATCGAGTACTCCGCCTACGGTGCACTGCTGCAGCGGCGACGGGCAACCGCGGACCGACCGCGGCGCCGCAGAACCTCTACCTCAGCAACGAGATCGACGAGTTCGGCCGGGCACGACAGCTGGGTCGCGATTGCTGTCGCCAATGATGCGCAGTGGGCGGGGCTGCGCGACGCGCTGGGCCGACCAGGGTGGGCGATATCCGCAGAGCTGAGCACCGCGGCGGGCCGGCGAGCCCACCACGACCTGATCGATCGCCACCTGTCGGCGTGGTGTGCCGAACGCACTCGTGACGAGATCGTCGCAGCGTTGTGGGACAACGACGTTCCGGTGGCCAAGGTGCTACAGCCGCACCGGCAGACCGAGATCCCGCAGCTGGCGTTCCGGGGGTTCTTCGAGCCTGTCGAGCATCCCGTGAACCCGGCGACCCCGCACAGCACGCTGCCGTTCCGCAGCTCCCGCGGACCCGACCGGGTGCACACCGCGCCTGCGCCGCTGCTCGGTGAACACAACCACGGTGTGTTGCGCGAACTCGGCCTCTCCGAGGACGAAATCGGCCGGCTCGAGGCCGATGGGGTCATCGGCACGGCACCCGCGCGCTAACCTCACCTTCCATGGCCATCGTCCCGTCTGACATCCTGCTCACGGGTCGCGTCGCCGTCGTCACCGGCGGCGGCGCTGGCATCGGCAAGGGGATCGCGCA
Source organism: uncultured Actinomycetota bacterium (assembly GCA_963796545.1). Classification (GTDB taxonomy): domain Bacteria; phylum Actinomycetota; class Actinomycetes; order Mycobacteriales; family Mycobacteriaceae; genus Mycobacterium. The sequence continues at coordinate 93,385 of CAWCMF010000022.1, forward strand.
GGGCTTGGCTGCATTCGGTGCCTCCGTGGCGATCTGGGAACGTGACCCCGACACCTGCGCCGCGTCCGCGGACGCGATCGGTGCGCTCGGACTGCCGACCGACGTGCGCGACACCGAGGCCGTCGACAAGGCCCTCGAGCGCACCGAGAATGAGCTCGGCACCGTCTCGATCCTGGTGAACAACGCCGGCGGCACGTTCAATTCCTCGTTGTTGGATACCTCGGAGAATGGCTGGGATGCGTTGTACCGCAGTAATCTTCGCCATGTCTTGTTGTGTACCCAGCGAGTCGCGCGGCGGCTCGTCGACACGGGTCGGCACGGCAGCGTCATCAACGTGACGTCCATCGAAGGCGTCCGCGCCGCACCCGGTTACGCCGCCTATTCAGCAGCCAAGGCCGGTGTCATCAACTACACGAAGACCGCATCGTTCGAACTGGCGCCGCACGGCATCCGGGTCAACGCGCTGGCACCGGACCTGACCATGACCGAAGGTCTGCAGGCGCTCGCGGCAGGTGATCTCGGCGACGGGATCGGGGACGGAATCCCGATGCGACGGGCCGGCCATGTCGATGAGATGGCTTCCGCAGCGGTATTTCTCGCTTCGGACATGGCAAGCTACATCACCGGCCAGACCATCCACGTCGACGGTGGTACCGAGGCCGCGGGCGGCTGGTACTTCCATCCGCGGAGCGGTACACCGACCCTCGGGCCCGGACGTTCCTAGGAGTCTGGGGCCGGGTCGCCGAACTTGCGCTTGATCGCGCCCCACGGGTCGGCGTACTGCCCAGGCTGCTTCCAGTAGGCCCCGCGTCGCTTGAGGACCGCGCGGATGACCGGGGCCACGATCGGCAGCACGTACTTCGACGGGCCTGCGTTCCGGCTCGCCTCGTCGATCATGTCCTGCCACGAATAGTGCTGGAACTGCAAGCGCTTCCTGCGCGCGCTTGGTATCCATCCAGTCGGTGACGAACCAATCGTCGTCGCTGTTCGGATTGCCCTTGCGGCCCGGCGCAAGGCCGCCCTTGAGTCCGCGCGCGGCGGCCAGCGCGGGGGTGATGTCGCCGTACAGCAGCATGTGGGAATCGTCGCCGGCGATCAGCAGGATCTCCCGCGCGACGTCGGCGGTGGTCGCCGCGGCGAACGCCCATGCGACGTCGCGGACATCGACGCTGTGCAACGCGACAGTCGGTCGGCAGAAGGCTTTCGAAGTAGATGGCGTCGGCATTGAACGGAATGGCCTTGGGGTCCACGCTGAGCACGCCGCCCAGACGCAGCACCACCCACTCCAGCGAGGAGGCCCGCACGATCGCCTCGGCCTCGGCCTTGTGCGTGCTGTAGAGATCGGAATGGTTCGTCGGCATGTCGGCGGTGACCGGCCCGGTCGCTTGTGCGGGTTGCGGGCGCCGTAACACCGCGTTGCTGGAAGCCTGGACGAAGCGTGGGGGAGTCGGTTGTGACTCCGCGATGCGGACGAGCGTGGCGGTGGCGTCGACGTTCACCCGCCTCGCAAGTGCGCGGGCCTTGTAGATCGTGGGCGGGATGATCGCCGCGAGGTGGATGATCACCGCAGGCGCGACGTCGGCCACCAGGCGATGACGGCCTGTTCCTCGTTGGTCAGATCGGCCCACCGGACGCTGACACCGGAGGGAGCGTCCGCGGCCGCCTGGTTGGCGGGGGTTCGAGGTCGGCGACGACGACGGTCCGTCCCAACTCGGTCAACCGTCGGACGGTGGCCGATCCGACGAGGCCGAAGCCTCCGGTGACAAGCACCGTTCCCGACATAAAGTCTCCTACCTGCGAATATGACATTCTCTTTACCGGAGAGTAGCATATAGCTCACCATGTCCGACGAGCGCGCCGAGATGGCCAAGTGGGACCCCGGATTCACCCGGCAGATCACCAACCTGGTGGGCCCGCTGATCAGACGATACTTCCGCGCCGAGGTGCGCGGAGTGGCTTCGATGCCTGCGGCCGGTGGCGCGCTGCTGGTGTCCAATCACTCCGGCGGATGTTCACTCCGGACGTCCTCGTCTTCGCGCCCGGAGTTCTACAAGCAGTTCGGCTTCGACCGGTCCGCTGTACACGCTCGCGCCACTACGGCGTGTTCTCGGGCCGCTCGGCGATCTGCTGCGTCGCGCCGGTGTCATCGAGGCCAGCAGGGAGAACGCGGGCGACGCGCTGCGCTCCGGCGCCGTGGTGCTGGTGTTCCCCGGCGGGGACTACGACTCGTACCGGCCGACCATGTACCGCCAACATCGTCGATTTCGGCGGCCGCACCGGCTATGTCCGCGCGGCGATCGAACGCGGGCGTGCCGATCGTGCCGATGGTGTCGATCGGAGCGCAGGAGACGCAGATGTTCCTCGCCCGCGGCGACTCGATCGCGCGCACGCTCGGCCTCACGAAAGCGCGGATGGAGATCCTGCCCGATCAGCATCGGCTTCCCATTCGGCCTTTCGGTCCTCTTCCCGCCGAACCTCCCGTTGCCGTCCAAGATCGTCACCCAGGTCCTCGACCCCATCGACGTCGTCGCGAAGTTCGGCGAGGACCCCGACATCGACGAGGTCGACCACCACGTCAGGGCGGTGATGCAGACGGCGCTGGACGAACTGGCCCGGAAGCGCCGGTTCCCGGTAATCGGTTGAGCGACGTGGCCGATCCGCTCGGGCTGCTCTCGACGCTCTGGCGGCGCGGCTGATCGCGCCGATGCGACCCGACCGGTACCTGCGGATGGGCTTGGCGATGCGCCGCGCCGGTCTGACCGCCACCGTCGGGTTCGCCGCGGCCGCCCAGCGCTGCCCCGATCGGCCCGGCATCATCGACGAACTCGGCACGCTCACCTGGAAGCAGCTCGACGACCGATGTGATGCACTCGGTGTGGCACTGCAGGAGCACAATCCGCTCAGACGATTGCCGGCTCGCAGGCGACCGTTGCGGTGATGTGCCGCAACCACCGCGGTTTCGTCGAGGCGCTGGTCGGTGCCAATCGCATCGGGGCGGACGTGCTGCTGCTGAACACGTCGTTCGCCGGTCCCGCGATGGCCGAGGTGATCGAGCGCGAGGGCGCCGATATCGTGATCTACGACCAGGAATTCACCGCGACCGTCGACCGCGCGCTGCGCGACGCGCCGGACGCGACCAGGATCCTCGCCTGGGTCGACGACTCCGACGACGGCACCCCGACACTCGAATCCCTGATCGACGCACACCTCGGGCGCGCCCCTGAGCGCCGCCGACGCAAGAGCGACATCATCCTGCTGACGTCGGGCACCACCGGAACCCCCAAGGGCGCCAAGCGTTCTGCAGGTAGCGGTGGCGCAGGCGATCTCAAGGCCGTCCTCGACCGAACCCCGTGGCGTGCGGAGGAGACCGATCGTCCTCGCCGCCCCGATGTTCCACGCCTGGGGTTTCTCGCAACTGCTCTTCGCCGCGCTGCTGGCCTGCCCCATCGTCACCCGCCGCAAGTTCGACCCCGAGGCGACGCTCGAGCCTGATCGACCGCCACCGGGCCACCGGGCTCGCGGTCGTGCCGGTGATGTTCGACCGCATCATGGACATGCCCGACGACGTGCGAAACCGATACAGCGGCAAGTCCCTTCGGTTCGCCACCGCGTCCGGCTCGCGGATGCGGCCCGACGTCGTCACCGCCTTCATGGACCAGTTCGGCGACGTCATCTACAACAACTACAACGCCACCGAGGCGGGCATGATCGCCACCGCCACGCCCGCCGATCTGCGCGCCGCGCCGGACACCGCGGGCACGCCTGCCGACGGCACGGAGATGCGCATTCTCGACGCCGACTTCACGGGAGTTGCCTCCGGTGAGGTCGGGCAGATATTCGTGCGCAGCTCAACACTGTTCGACGGTTATACGTCCGGCGCGACCAAGGACTTCCACGACGGGTTCATGGCGTCGGGCGACATGGGCTATCTCGACGATCGCGGGCCGGTTGTTCGTCGTCGGCCGCGACGACGAGATGATCGTCTCCGGCGGGGAGAACGTCTACCCGATCGAAGTGGAGAAGACGCTGGTCGCCCACCCTGAGGTCGCCGAAGCAGCCGTGCTCGGCGTCGACGACGAGCAGTACGGCCAGCGGCTGGCCGCGTGGGTCGTCCTCGCCGACGGTGCCGCCAGCAGCGTGGACGACCTCAAGCAGTACGTGCGCGACAATCTCGCGAATTACAAAGTGCCACGCGAGATCACGATTCTGTCCGAGCTGCCGCGCGGCAGCACCGGCAAGATCCTGCGCAACGAACTGCGCGGCAGCTGAGTCAGCGACCTGCCGGTGCAGGTGCCAGCGCGGTGTCGACGATGCAGGCCCGCGGCAATCCGCACGCCTGCCGGAGTTCGTCGAACGCCGCTCAGCATTGCGTCGGTGGACTCGTGTGGATCATTGAACGTCCGGTCGTCGGACAGCACGGCGATATCGAGCTGATCGACGTAACTCCACACCGTCATGTTGAACGCACTGCCCGCGGAAAGCACTCCGACGGAGTATATTTCGCTGACCGGAGCGCCTCCGATGTGTCCACGCCGTCTAGGGCCGGGGACGTTGGAGATGGCGACATTCATCAGTCGGTTGTGGTCAGCTCGCTTGGACTGGGCGCGGAACAGTGCCGGGGCCAAATGCGGCGGCAGGTACTCCAGCATCCTGCCCTGCAGTGTCGGCCCCAAGAGGTCGTTGGTTTCCTTGGCGCGGGTGGTGGCCACCGACGTCAGCCTGACCCGCTCCATCGCGTCGTCGATGTGCACCGGTAGGGACACCATCAGCCCGCCGATCTCGTTGCCGGTGATCCGCTCGGTCGATTTGTCCGTACTCACCGGAACCGTCGCCATGATCGGACGGTCCGCGTGACCGTCGTAGCGCAGCAACAGCTTCCGCAGGCCGCCCGCGGCGACGGCAAGGATGACGTCGTTGAACGTCACGCCGAGGTGTTTCGTCGTCTCCTTGACTTCGGCCAGCGACAGCGTCGCAGTCGCGAAGGTGCGGACCGGCGACACCACATGGTTGAGGAACGTCGTCGGAGCATTGAAGGGCTTGGCCAGATCGGGGTTACCCTCCCTGTGCTTCGACCTCTTCCGCAACCGGGTCATGCCACGTGCGGCATCGGCGACCAACCCCGGCAACTCTGCGATTGTCTGAAAGTGGTCCAGTTGCGCTACCCGCAACAGTTCAAGGGTGGACGGATCTTCGCACGCCGGCGGTGGTTCGTCGCGTTCGTCCTGCTCCGCACCGGACAGATCCATCAGGCGCGCAAGGAGATTCGCTGAAGCCATGCCGTCGGCCAGGGTATGATGCACTTTGCCGACCAGGGCGAAGCGGTCGTCGGCCATGCCCTCCGCGAAGTAAAACTCCCACAGCGGCCTGGTGCGGTCCAGCGGCGTGCTTGCGATCTCGCCGATCACCTGATCGAGTTCACGCCTGCCGCCCGGGGCGGGGACACGCACCCGGTGCAGGTGGTAATCGAGGTCGACCGGGCAATCCTCCAGCCACATCGGATGGTGCAGTCGCCAGGGGATGTCGATCAACCGGTAGCGCAACGGCTCCAGCAGGTGCAGGCGCCGCTCGACTGTCCGGCGGAACGCATCGAAGCCGTAGTCGCCCTGATATCCCGAAGCGTCGAGAACGGCCACCTTCAACGTGTGGGTGTGCAGGTTCGGGGTCTCGCTGTACAACAACATGGCATCCATGCCGTTGAGCCGCTTCATGGTGCCATGCAACCACTCGGGCCCTATGATCACCCGGTCTTTCACCGATTGCGTCAGCCGCAGATGGTGTCCAACGCCCCCGCCGTGTCGAGGTCGACGAATGCCGCCGCATACCGCTGGGCGAACGCCAGGCAGATGTCCGCGCGCTGCCAGGCGTCACCACCGGACAGCGTGGCCATCCAGATCGCGAGGCCGTGGGCCGCAGACGCCCGGTAGCGCAGCCAGATGTCCTGCTCGCTCGGCATCTCGTCGGCAGGCAGTTGCAGCGCCGCCTGGTACTCGGCGATGAGTTCTCGCTCGGAGGCACGGCGGTCCTCGATGGTCAGCGCACCCTGGAGGAAGTAGCCGAGGTCCAGCGAGAAATTACCCCGGCGCAGCATCTGCCAGTCGAGGAAACCCACGTCGTCGCCGGGCAGGACGTAGGTGTTGCCGATGTGCGCGTCGCCATGCAGCAGTGTCGGAGCAGATTTCGTCAGCGATCCGATGTAGCGGGCCCAGATGTCGACGAAGAGTTCGGTCCCGCTGAGCTCGATGATCTCGGCGGGGACTGTGACTCCGAGACGCTCATGGGCGATGTGCAGCGGGGCGTACTCCAGCCCCTCGAAGGCGACGAACGGTTCGACCCACCCCAGCGCGGTGTGCCGAGTGAGACGCTCACCCCAGTACTCGCTGTGCAGCCTGGCCAGACCCCGCACGCCCGCGGCCGACCTGGTCGACGGTCATCGGACGGGTGGAATCCCGCGGATCGGCTCCGCGGGCCACCACGTCCTCCATCACCATCAGGAAGTCACGGCGGCTTTCGTCGATGATCGCCGTGTACACCGTCGGGTGATCGAGCGGCAGCGGCACTCCCGAGGAGAACAGCCTGGGCTCGTGGTAGAGCCCGCTGGTCAAGGCCACGAGATCGGCGTGCTCCGGGTCCACCGCCTTGGCGAAAACGGTCGCAGGCCCGGCGCCTGCCGAGTAACCCAGCGCCAGACGTGCTCTGCGGTTGGTGCCGTCGTCGCGCAGCACGACGCGGACGTCGTCGACTTCGGCTCCCGGAAAGTGTTGCGAGAGAGCAGAAGTCATCCAGACCGGGGTGATCTCGTCCCAGCCCTGCGGAATCGACAGTTCCGCTGGACCTTTGCCGTCACGTCTGACTCCTGCTACTTCAGGCAGCTGCCGCCATCGACCGGCAGCGTGACACCGGTGATGTAGCGCGCTTCGTCGGAGGCCAGGAACAGCACCGCGTTGGCGATGTCCTCGGGCTCCACCCACCCGATCGGCAGCGTGTGCATGAACTGCGCCGACGACCTTCATGTCGTCGGGGCCCGGGTTCTCCAGGTCGGGCCGGAACAGCTTCATGGTGCCCTCGTTCATGAACAGCGGCGTGTTCACGTTCGTCGGGTGCACCGAGTTGACCCGGATGTTGTGCGCGCCGAGCTCGACAGCAAAGGTGCGCATCAGGCCGACGACGCCGTGCTTGGCGGCGACGTAGTGACCTGTGTGCGGGTAGGCCTTCAGGCCTCCGACCGAGCTGGTCAGGATGATCGAGCCGCCGCGCTCGCCCGCGAGGATGTGCGGGACACCGGCTTTCACGGTCTTCCACACGCCGCCGAGGTTGACGTCGATCATGTCGGTCCAGTCGCCTTCGCTGGTCTTGTCCAGCGTCTGGCCACCGTTGCCGATACCGGCATTGGCCACGATGATGTCGAGCCGGCCGAATTGCTCGACACCGGCGTCGACGGCGGCCTTCAGCGCGTCGTAGTCGCGGGTGTCGACCTCGGCGGTGTAGATCGCGACGGTTGTGTCTTGACCAGATCCGCGGTCTCGGCCAGATCCTCCGGCGTGGACAGCGGGATCTGCACACTGTCGATCTGCTTACAGATGTCGACGCGATGATGTCGGCGCCCTCCTGGGCCAGACGCACCGCGTGGCCCCGGCCCTGTCCGCGCGCCGCGCCGGTGATGAAAGCGACCTTGCCCTCAACACGTCCTGCCATCAAGACAACCTCAATTCGTAACTTGTTAGAAGTGAATTCACGGAACCGAGCGCGGGCATGGAATCCCAGCCGCGGACCGTCGAGGTCGGTGAGAACGATGCGTTGTCCATGTCGACGTCCCACTCGGGGAACCGCTTGAGGATCTCCTCGAGCGCGATGCTGCCTTCGAGGCGGGCCAGCGCAGAACCCAGGCAGTAGTGCGTGCCGACACTGAAAGCCAGGTGCTGGCGCTGCTCCCGGTGGATGTCGAAAACCTCGCCGTCCGGCGGGAACTGGCGATGGTCGCGGTTCGCGGCGCCGATCAGCATCATCATCACGCTGCCCTCGGGCACCGTCTGGCCGTAGTACTCGACGTCGCGCGTCACATACCGGGCCACGTGCGGCGCCGGCGGCTCGAAGCGCAGCAACTCCTCGATCGCCTGCGGGATCAGCGCGGGGTTTTCGCCGAGCTGGCGGCGCTGGTCGGGGTGCTCGGCCAGAACCTTGGCCGCCCAGCCGATCAGCCGGGTGGTGGTCTCGTTACCGGCGCCGGCGACCACATTCAAGTAGACGAGCAGCTCCTCGCGGCGCAGCCGGCGCACGCGTGCCGGTCTCGTCGCTCGAACTCGACGTTGAGAGTTCCGTCATGATGTCGTCGGACGGATGGTCGGCCCGCCAGTCGATGTAGGCGTCGAAGACCTCGCCGGTGACGAAGCCGTCCTGAGTCGATCGTTCATGGGCTTGCCTGCCTCGGTGCGCAACTGGGCATTCGCCGTGGTCGCGGATCGTCTCCTGATCTTCCTCGGGGATGCCGAGAAGCGAGCCGATCACCTGCATCGGCATCTGCGCGCCGAAGTCGGTGATGAAGTCGAACCGGCTCTGGCCGACCAGCGGATCGAGGCTCTGCGCGCAGAACTCGCGGATCTTGCGGCTCGAGCGCATTGATCTTGCGCGGGGTGAACATGCGCGCCAGCAGCTTGCGGTGTACGTCGTGGATCGGCGGATCTTCGAAAATCACCGTGCCGGGCGGGATCTCGATGTTCGCCTTGATGAACTCGATGATCGCGCCGCGCGCCGAGACTGAATGTCTCGTGGTCGACGAGCGCTCGTCACATCCTCGTACCGGCTGACGGCGTAGAAGTCGGACTTCTCGTTGTAGTAGAGCGGTGATTCTTCGCGCAGCCGGCGAAACATCGGGTACGGATCGGCGTTGATCTCGACGTCGTACGGATCGAAGTACGGTCCGCGCGGAATGTTGCAGGGCGGAACGCTCAGCGCTGATCGTCACGGTGTACCTCTCGCTAGAGCAGTGGATGTAAGACAGAGGGATGGATGTTGTCTCATAACTTTGTCATCGGCACACGGGAGTGTCAATCAACGACTCGCTTAATGCAAGTACTGCTCTCATATGAGAAGAACTGTCCTTCTCATATGGTGCAGAGCGTCAAGCGGTCACATGACAATGCCAGCGTGCAGGCGCCACTCGTGGAAATGCAGTTCTAGGATACGGAGAGGACGATTCTCGGGCTAGCTCGCGGCGAACCCGTGGGCGCAGAAGTCCCAGACTTCTTCGGCCGTGATGGGGTGGGGCGCCATCGTCGGTGTCGCCGCTGGACTGCGCGACGAACATGACCGTCTGCATGGTCATCGCGGCCATCCGCTTGGGGTTGATGCCTTCCCGAAGCTGGCCGGCGGCGCTGGCCTCCTCCATCAGCTCGGCGAAAAGGGCCAGCAATGGGGCGTGGGCCACCTTGACCTCGGAGGGATGCGACACCAGAAGGCGCGGAGCGAAGTCGGTGAACAGTGGTCGCTTGGCGGCGGGGTCCGGACGCGATGATTCGAACAGCAGCTGGATCGCGACCTTGAGGCGCTCCAGGGGATCTTCCTCGCCGGCCGTGGCCGCGCGGATCTGGTCTGCCGAGCGGCTCAGCGCGTCCTCGAACAGGGCCAGCAGCAGCTCGTGCTTGCCGTCAAACTGCAGGTAGAAGCTCCGCAGGGACTGCCGTGAGCGGTCGACGACCTCTTGAACCGTGAAGTCGGTGCTGCCCTTTTCGATGATGATCGCCTGCGCGGCGTCGAGGAATCGCTGCACGCGCTGGGCGGCCCGGAGTTTTGCGGTTTTGATCGATCGTTCGACTGCACGCTGCTTCCAGGCAGGTTCCTCGCTGGGGCTGGTCACCGGCGGCTCAGAAGCAGGCCGACTGGGGAGAACATGAACTGACTGTACCGGAGAACGCCTTGCCATTGCGGTCCTCGACCCCCTCGTCGGCCCACGTGTCAGAGATTGTAACTTCCTCATCATGAGAATAGTATTCTCATTTTGGTGATAACAGAAGCCCAGATATCGCTTCGACTGGCTGGGCCCACCCCCGAGCTCTGAGGACTGCGCTCCGTGTACATCGACTATGACGTGACCGACAAGATCGCGACGATCACACTCAACCGACCCGAGGCGGCAAACGCCCAGAACCCGGAACTGCTCGACGAACTCGATGCGGCGTGGACCCGGGCGGCCGAGGACAACGAGGTCTCGGTGATCGTGTTGCGCGCCAACGGTAAGCACTTCTCGGCAGGCCATGACCTCAGGGGTGGCGGTCCGGTTCCGGACAAGATCACGCTGGAGTTCATCATTCAGCACGAAGCCAAGCGCTACCTCGAATACACGCTGCGCTGGCGCAATGTCCCCAAACCGTCCATCGCTGCGGTCCAGGGGCGGTGCATCTCGGGCGGTCTGCTGCTGTGCTGGCCGTGCGACCTCATCATCGCTGCCGACGACGCGCAATTCTCCGACCCCGTGGTGCTGATGGGAATCGGCGGAGTCGAGTACCACGGCCACACCTGGGAACTCGGCCCGCGCAAGGCGAAGGAGATCCTGTTCACCGGCAGGGCGATGAGTGCCGAGGAGGCTGCAGGCACGGGCATGGTGAACCGCGTGGTGCCCCGCGATCAACTCGACTCCGAGACCAGGGCGCTGGCCGAACAGATCGCCAAGATGCCGCCGTTTGCTCTGCGCCAGGCCAAGCGGGCGGTCAACCAGACGCTCGACGTACAGGGTTTCTATGCCGCCATCCAGTCGGTCTTCGACGTGCACCAGACCGGCCACGGTAATGCGCTGAGTGTCGGCGGATGGCCGGTGCTCGTGAACCTCGAAGAAATGAAGGCCAACATCAAGTAGCCGCCGACTCTGGCGCGAGCGTGCGTGTCTGCGGCCGACCCGCCGTGGAAATAGCCAACTTTGCGCACGCTCACGCTGCTAGCAAGCTAGAGGTGGGCGAGCCTTGGGGTCGAGCCACGCGCTCGCAGCCCTGCTCCAGCCCGACGGGTGAGTTCCCGTGAGCTACCCAGCAATCCGTCGAGCACCAGGACCCGCTTCACGTGGTGGTGCAGTTCGTGTTCGGCGGTGAAGCCGATGCCGCCGAGGACCTGCTGGCAGTGCTTGGCCGTCGTCAGCGCAGCCTTGCCCGCGGCAGCCTTGCCCAGCAGCGCGGTGAGATCGGGGTTGTCCTCGCCGGGTAGATCGAGCGTCGCCTCGGCACCCTCGATGGCCACCAGCGCCTCGGCGAGTCGGTGCCGGACCGCCTGGAAGCCCGCGATCGGCTTACCGAACTGCACCCTGTCGAGCGCATGCTGCCGGGCCAGGGCCAGCATGGCCCGTGACGCTCCGATCAGCCACCAGCCCACGGCGCGGCGAGCGTCGACCAGCCGTACCGGATCGCCCTCGTCCACGCGGCGCAGTGGCAGCCCGCCGAGCGTCGGGTTCTCGTCGTTGGTGTAGTCCCACACCACCCAACCGCCACCGGCGTAGGGCAACTCGGGGATCTGCCCGAGTTCCCTGCCCACGGTCTGGATGACCACGATGTCGTTGAGAATCGAGGCGTGCGAACCTGTTTCACCGAGCAGCCGGAAAACCAGCGGTATCGACATTTCGGGTGCGTCGGACAACATGTCGGCCCAGCCGAGCTCGTTCAGCGCCGCATCCAGTTCCGCGCCGGACGTCGACGACATGGTCTTACGCAGAGAGGCTTCGAGCATCACGAGTGACTCTGGATCCACGATCACTCCTTCCCGAGGTCGAGCAGGCGGCGGGCGATGATGTTGCGCTGCACTTCCGCGGTGCCTCCGTAGATGGTGGCCGCCCGCGAATACAGATACTCGGTACGCCATTCGGTGTCGTCGAGCTCGATGGCGCCCGGCAGTAGATCCCGCACCGAGTCGTAGAGGCGCTGTTCCGCGCCGGCGAGCAGAACCTTGTCGATCGAGGTGTCCGGTCCCAGCTTGGCGCCCTCGGCCAGCCGGAGCTGGGTGGCGCGGGACCGGCAGCGCAGCGTGTGCAGTGCCAGATAGACCTCGCCGATGTCCGAGTCGGCGGCCTGGCCGATGCCCTTGACGTCCTTGACGAGCGCGTCCAGCCGCGAGTACAGGTAGGCGATGCGCTGCCAGAAGCACGTGGAGCGTTCGTAGGGGAGCAGGTCCATCGCCAGCCGCCAGCCGTCGCCGGGCTTGCCGAGCATCCGGCTGCGTCTACCTCGACGTCGTCGAAGTACACCTCGCAGAACTCATCGACGTCGTGCATGGTGCGCAGCGGGCGCACCGTGATGCCCGGCGTGTCGACGTCGACGAAGAAGGCGGTGATCGCCTCATGGTTGGGCGTGTCTGCACCGCCCGTGCGGGTGAGCAGGATGCACCGATGGGAGTACTGGGCGAAGCTGGTCCACACCTTCTGGCCGTTGATCACCCACTTGTCGCCTTTCTGGACGGCACGCGTAGTGAGTGACGCCAGATCGCTGCCCGAGCCCGGCTCTGAAAAGCCCTGGCACCACTGCTCTTCACCGCTGAGCAACTTCGGCACCATCTCGGCGGCCAGTTCCGCGGGCGCGTAGTCGATCATCGTCGGCGCCAGCACCTCAAGCATCGAATACGGTCCTGGCTCGGCCAGGCGTCGACCGACCACTTCTTCGCCGACGATCGCCCGGAGGATCGCCGGACCGCCGAGGCCGCCGGCGTGCTCGGGCCAGCCGTAGCGACTCCACCCGGCGTCGTAGAGCGCCCGCTGCGCCCGGGCGAACTGGCGCATGTGCCCCTGCAGCGAATGGTCGTCGGGCGGGGGGTCAGGTCGTTCTCGTCGAGCCAGGCCTTCAACTGTGACCGGAACTCGGCCGGAGTCAGGGACACGTTGGCCTCCGTTGAAGAGATGGTCATCCGGCTTCGGGCCTGCCGATCGCGTGCGGTCGTCCGGAATCGTGTTCGCCGCTGCGCCGGATGAACGTCATCGCACGGGTTTTCAGCCGCCAGCCGTCCGCCGTCCGAAGGTAGGTGTCCTTGTAATAGCCGATCCGCATGTCGTGCTTGGAGTGCTCGATGAAGCACAGCGGCTGCGTGCCGCTCGCCGTGTCCGCGCCCTCGACGAGGTCGACGAGCGCGGTCCCCGTCATGAAGAGCCCCTTCGGTGCGGCATCGACGAGGACCGGGAACCGGTTGAGCGTGTAGGTGTCACCGAATGCGCTGTATGTGCCGTCGGGGGTGAAGACCTCCACCAGCCCTTCGACGTCGCCCTGGGTGATGGTGACGGCGTACTTTGCGAGGAGCTGGTGGATCTCGACCAGATCCTCAGTGCGTGTTGGTGTCATTCTTGAAGACCTTACCGTCTTTCATTACAAAGTTGACCCGCTGTGTAACGGTGATGTCGGTCAGCGGATCGCCGGGCACCGCGATGATATCCGCCAGGTAACCCTCGGCGATGCGGCCCAGGTTCGGCCAGTTGATCAGATCGGCGGCGACCACGGTGGCGGCGCGAAGCACGGCGGCAGGCGGCATACCCCAGTCGACGAGGGTGACGAGTTCGTCGGCGTTCTTGCCGTGCGGGATGGCAGGCGCATCCGTGCCGACGGCGATCTTGACCCCGGCTTCGTACGCCGCCTTGAGTGACGTCTTCGCCTTCGGGAACATCTCGGCGGCTTTGTCCTGCAACACCTTCGGTGCCTTCGACACGTCCATGGCCTCAGCCAGCCGACGTGTCGTGACCAGGAAGCGGTCGTTGTCGACCAGCGCCTGGATGGCCTCGTCGTCCATCAGGAAGCCGTGCTCGATGCAGTCGATCCCGCAGGCGACGGCATGCTTGACGGCCTCGGCACCGTGGGTGTGCGCGGCCACCTTCAGCCCACGGCGGTGGGCCTCGTCGACGATCGCGCGCAGTTCTTCATCCGAATAGTGTTGCGCGCCTGCTTCTCCGGTCAGCGACATGACTCCGCCCGAGACGCAGACCTTGATCAGCTGAGCGCCGTGCTTGATCTGATAGCGAACCGCCTTGCGGATCTCGTCGACACCGTTGGCGATGCCCTCCTCGACCGTGAGCTCGAGGGCGCCAGGCATGAAGGCCGCGAACATCGTCGGGTCGAGGTGCCCGCCCGTCGGCGTGATCGCATGCCCGGCCGGGATCACCCGCGGGCCGTCGATCCAGCCGGCGTCGATCGCCTTGCCCAGTGCGACGTCCAGCAGGTAACCGCCGGTCTTGACGAACAGTCCGAGGTTGCGCACGGTGGTGAAGCCCGCCCGCAGCGTGCGGCGTGCGTTGCCCACCGACCGCAGTACGCGGGTCGCGGGGTCGTCCTGGACCTGCGACAGGCCCGGATTCTCGCCGCGCCCGCCCATCAGGAGGTTGACCTCCATGTCCATCAGGCCGGGGAGCAGGATGGTGTCGCCGAGATCGATGACTGTTGATCCCTCGGGGGTGTCACCGCCTATGCCGACGATGACGCCGTCCGCGACGTGGATGACTCCTGGCCGGATGATCTCGCCCGAGTCGACGTCGACGTAACCCGCGGCTTTGAGGGTTAGTGGCGGTTGAGGGGGCACCCTTAGACCACCGGCTCCTTGATCAGCTGGATGTAGGCCGCACCGCTGTCGAGAACCCGCGGCTGCTTCCACACCTCGATGGGGAAGCTGACCATGACGATGGACTGCCCCAGATGCACCAGAGCCTTTGCGTCCTCGGGCATTCCCTTGAGGGGGAAGCGCGCGTCGACGTAGACCATGATGTCCTCGAGCCGCTTCATGCCTGCGTCGTACAGCTCCTGCATCTCATCCATCGACGACGCCAGTCGCTTGGCGTACCGCTCTTCCTCGGTGGGCAGGCACCAATCACTGAATCTCTCCAGGTCGGCGAATTCCTCTGGCAGCTTAGACATTTGCGGGATCCTTCGCTGTGGCGTTCTCGCTAGCGGCGGCATGCTTGCCGTTCGCCCCGGCGCCGTTGCCGTTCGCCTGGGCTTCTTTGTACCGGTCCACATACTGATGCGCCGTCATGTGCAGGTGGCGCAGCAGGATTTCCTGATCGCAGAGCGGGAATTCGAGCACCGCCCGGGTGCCGATCTGCGTCTGGGTGGCTTCCAGCGTGTTGGCGTCCTGGAATGCGTACTCCTTGAACGTCACCGCGGCGAGCTCCTGGGAGAGCCGTTCGCGAAGGTTCCGCGGCGGCACGAAGTACAGATCGGCTTCGAAGATGTGGCTGTCCACACCGGTGGGCCAGTAGTTGTAGGTGAGGTACCAGCCCGGCGCCCAGAAGAGCAGAGTCCAGTTCGGGAAGAACTCGAAAGAGTCGGTGCCCCAGGACTTGTGCCGACCCGGATTGATGGCCGGCGGTAGCTCATCGGGCAGGATGCCGTCGATGTCCGGCCGGTCCCATGGCCCGAACAGCCCGCTGTGCAGGATCTGCTCGATGGGCTTGACCATGTTGATGTCCTTCGGTGGCGACATGCCGCCCCAGGACGACACCATCGAGTGGTCACCCTTGATGTCATAGGCCAGCGCCTCGAAGCCGAACTTGGCCAGCTTCTCGGCCTCCTCCTTCTCCGCCTGCTTCATGTGCAGGATCGGCGCGTGGTAGAACTCCGTGAACGCGTCGATGAACAGCTTCCAGTTGGCCTTGACCTCCGAGCGATAGCTGTAGTGCTCGGTCATCTCGTGGAAGGGGTAGCCCTTCAAGCCCTGGCCGAAGTCGCCCAGGTAGTCCTCCAGTGGCTCGGCGTCGTCGTCGAAGTTGACGAAGATGAAGCCTTCCCACACTTCGCAGCGCACCGACTTGAGCGGGTAGTCGGCCTTGTCGACGTCGAAGAACTCGCCCTCCTGCTGGATGAACGTCAGGTCACCCTTGAGGTCGTAGCGCCAGGCGTGGTACTTGCAGACGAACTGACGGCAGGTTCCTGAGGTCTCCTCACCGGGGTAGTCGTTCCACACCAGCTTGTTACCGCGGTGACGGCACAGGTTGTAGAAGGCGCGGATCTGGTCGCCGTCGTTGACGATGATGATCGACACGCCGGGGCCGACCGACGGGAGCTCGCGGGTGATGTAGCGGCCCTTCTTGGGGATCAGCTCGATGCGCCCCATCTGCAGCCAGGTCTTGCGGAAGATGGCTTGCTGCTCCAGCTTCCAGTGCTCGGGGTCGATCGAGTCTTCGTAGTTGACGGGTGCCGTGCCGAGTTCGGGCCAGTTCTCGGTCCAGCTTCCGACGTCCGGCTTCTTGAAAAATGCCACGGTGTACTACCTCTCCTGGTCGGGTTCTACGCCAAAGCTGTTGATGGCCATGGCCAATGCGCCATAGCAACCAATGGTGAAGATCAGATCCATCAGCTGATGCTCATCAAGATGGGCGGAAAGCGCTGCCCACGTCGCGTCGGAGACGACGGAATCGTGGTGCAGTTCGTCGACGGCCGTCAGGACCGCGCGGTCGAGGTCGTCCGAGAGTTCGCCGCGTTCGATGCCCGCGATGACATCGTCGGAGAGCCCGGCGTCGCGTCCCATTTCGACGTGGTGGAGCCACTCGTACTCGCACTTGGTCAGATGGGCGACTCGCAGCACCGCGAGCTCGCGCAGCCGCGCGGGGAGTGTGGAGCCGTACAACAGGTGAAAGTTGAAACGCAGGAACGCTCTGGTGAGCTTCGGGTGACGCACGAGCGTCGCGACGAGGTTGCCGGTCGCTTCAGGGTTGCGACGTTCGGCCGGCATCAGGCCGGACAGTGCGCCGTGGACGGCATCATCCCACTGGTCCGCGGGCAGTGGGGCCAGTCGCACCGCCGGACTCCTCTCGTTCATGAGAATCAGGTTCTCATATTTCGCCAATAGATTTCCACTTTTCCGCCTGGGCGTCAACGGAACAGGTCAAAAGCCCCGGTGGGCGGGCTGGCCGAGTGGCGGCATCGCCGCTGCCTGCCAGGCCCGATGGGGATATCGCACGTTGATTCTCACTGACGGAGAAGCTAGTTTCCTTGGTAGGAGAACAACAGCCCGCAATCACATGTCCGCTGTACTCGGGTGTGTGGAGTATGAGGAGGCAGTCGTTATGAACAAAGACGACATGATTCTGATCAGCGTCGACGATCACATCGTCGAACCGCCGGACATGTTCAAGAACCATCTGGCCAAGAAGTATCTGGATGAGGCGCCGCGGTTGGTGCACAACCCGGACGGGTCGGACACCTGGCAGTTCCGCGACGTGGTGATCCCCAACGTGGCGTTGAACGCCGTCGCGGGTCGCCCGAAGGAGGAGTACGGCCTGGAGCCGCAGGGGCTCGACGAGATCCGGCCGGGCTGTTGGAAGGTCGACGACCGGGTCAAGGACATGAACGCCGGCGGCATCCTCGGCTCGATGTGTTTCCCGTCTTTCCCCGGTTTCGCCGGGCGGCTCTTCGCCACCGAAGACCAGGAATTCTCGCTGGCCCTGGTGCAGGCCTACAACGACTGGCACGTCGAGGAGTGGTGCGGGGCCTACCCGGCCCGGTTCATCCCGATGACGCTGCCGGTGATCTGGGATCCCGAAGCCTGCGCCAAGGAGATCCGCCGCAACGCCGAACGCGGTGTGCATTCGCTGACATTCTCGGAGAATCCGTCGGCGATGGGCTATCCGAGCTTTCACGATTTCGATCACTGGAAGCCGATGTGGGATGCGCTGGTCGACACCGACACCGTGCTCAACGTGCACATCGGCTCGTCGGGTCGTCTCGCGATCACCGCACCCGATGCGCCGATGGACGTGATGATCACGCTGCAGCCGATGAACATCGTGCAGGCCGCCGCGGATCTGCTGTGGTCGCGCCCGATCAAGGAATACCCGAGCCTCAAGATCGCCCTGAGTGAGGGCGGCACCGGGTGGATCCCGTACTTCCTGGAACGGGTCGATCGCACCTACGAGATGCACTCGACGTGGACCGGGCAGGACTTCAAAGGCAAGCTGCCCTCGGAGGTGTTCCGTGAGCACTTCCTGACCTGCTTCATCGCCGACCCGGTGGGTGTGACGACGCGTCATCAGATCGGCGTCGACAACATCTGCTGGGAGGCCGACTACCCGCACAGCGACTCGATGTGGCCCGGAGCGCCCGAGCAACTCGACGAGGTACTCAAGGCCAACGACGTATCCGATGACGAGATCAACAAGATGACCTTCGAGAACGCGATGCGTTGGTACAACTGGGATCCGTTCACCCACATCACCAGGGAGCAGGCCACCGTCGGCGCGTTGCGCAAGGCGGCCGAAGGACACGACGTGTCGATCCAGGCGCTGAGCAAGCACGAACACGGTGGAGCCAGCTTCGCCGACTTCGCGGCCAACGCAAAAGAACTGACCGGCAACAAGGACTGACCAACCAACCTTTTGCCGAAATGGCATTCCAGCAGGGGAACTTCGAAGTGGAGGCCTGCCGGAATGCCATTTCGGCGGACACGGGAATCAAGGAGTGACGGCTATGCCGGGCGGCATGAGTTTCGAACTGACCGAGGATCAGGAGCTGATCCGCAAGTCCGTGGCTGAGCTTGCGCGCAAGTTCGACGACCAGTACTGGATGGAGAAGGATCTCGGGCACGAGTTCCCGACGGAGTTCTACGACGCCATCGCCAAGGGCGGTTGGCTCGGCATGACCATTCCCGAGGAATACGGCGGCCACGGCCTCGGCATCACCGAGGCGACGCTGTTGCTCGAGGAGATCTCGCGCTCGGCGCGGCGATGAACGGCGCCAGCGCCATCCACCTGTCGATCTTCGGCATGCAGCCGGTGGTCAAGCACGGATCCGACGAACTCAAGGCGGCGACGTTGCCGCGGATCGTCGACGGCGACCTGCACGTCTGCTTCGGCGTCACCGAACCCGGTGCGGGACTGGACACCTCGCGCATCACGACGTTCGCCAAGCGCGAAGGCGACAAGTACCGCATCAACGGCCGCAAGGTCTGGATCTCGAAGGCGCTCGAGTCGGAGAAGATCCTGCTGCTGACCCGCACCGAAACGCCCGATTCCCTCGAGGCTCGTGGTGCCAAGAAGACCGACGGTATGACGTTGTTCCTCACCGACCTCGACCGCGACCACGTCGACATCCGGCCGATCAAGAAGATGGGCCGCAACGCCGTCAGCTCGAACGAGCTGTTCATCGACGATCTGATGGTGCCGATCGAGGATCGCGTCGGCGAGGAGGGCAAGGGTTTCAAGTACATCCTCGACGGCCTGAACCCCGAACGGATGCTGATCGCGGCCGAGGCGCTCGGCATCGGGCGGGTCGCGTTGGAGAAGGCCGTCAAGTACGGCAATGAACGCGTGGTGTTCAACCGCCCCATCGGCATGAACCAGGGCCTGCAGTTCCCGCTGGCCGACTCGCTGGCAAGGCTCGACGCCGCCGAGCTGGTGCTGCGCAAGGCCACCTGGTTGTACGACAACGGCAAACCCTGTGGGCGCGAAGCCAATACGGCGAAGTACCTGTGCGCCGACGCCGGCTTCGGCGCGGCCGACCGGGCGCTCCAGTTGCACGGTGGCATGGGCTATTCCGAGGAGTACCACGTGTCGCGCTACTTCCGTGAGTCGCGGCTGATGAAGATCGCCCCGGTGAGTCAGGAG
Source organism: uncultured Actinomycetota bacterium (assembly GCA_963796545.1). GTDB lineage: Bacteria > Actinomycetota > Actinomycetes > Mycobacteriales > Mycobacteriaceae > Mycobacterium. The sequence goes on from CAWCMF010000022.1 coordinate 112,925, forward strand.
ATGATCCTGAACTTCCTCGGCGAGCATGTGCTCGGACTGCCGAGGAGCTACTAGGTGGCGGGCTATTTCGACCTGACCGGACGCTCGGCCCTGGTCACCGGAGCGGCGGGCGGCATCGGCTCCGCGGTCGCGGCGGCCCTCGCAGAAGCGGGTGCCGCCGTCCTGGTCACCGACCTCGACAAGGACGCGGCCGCCGCCGTGGCGGAGAAGATCACCGCTAATGGAGGACGGGCGGAGTCCGCGGCGCTGGACGTGTCCGACCGGGACTCGGCGGACGCGGCCGCCACGCAGGCGGCGGCGCTGACCGACGGAGCCCTGCACATCGTCATCAACAACGCGGGGGTCACCAAGCCCGCGATGTTCGCCAAGACGACGCAGGAGTCGTTCCGGCTGCTGTTCGACATCCACGTGATGGGCGCGTTCAACGTCACCCAGGCTGCGCTGCCGTTCATCCCGACCGACGGCACCGGCCGGATCGTCAATGTCACATCGGCAGCGGGCCTCACCGGCACCCTCGGCCAGGTCAACTACTCGGCAGCCAAGGCGAGCATCATCGGCTTCACCAAGTCGCTGGCACGCGAGCTGGCGACCAAGGGCATCACGGTCAATGCGCTGGCGCCGCTGGCGGCGACACCGATGACCGAGACCATCCGCACCAACGAGAAGTTCGCCGCCAACATGATGAACCGCATCCCGATGAAGCGCTGGGCAGAGCCGTCGGAGATCGCAGGCGCCTTTGTGTTCATGGCATCCGACGCCGCCTCCTACGTCACCGGGCAGGTGCTGCCGGTCGACGGCGGCATGGTTATCTGAACCCGTGACACGACCCGAGCCGAGCGCCGCGCCACTGGCCGGCGTCACCGTCGTCGCGATGGAGCAGGCCGTTGCCGCCCCGATGTGCACGCGAGTGCTCGCTGACTTCGGTGCGCGAATCATCAAGGTGGAGAACCCCAACGGGGGTGACTTCGCCCGCGCCTACGACGACGTCGTGAACGGCCCCGGCGGCCTCGCGGCACACTTCGTGTGGTGCAACCGCGGCAAGGAGTCGGTGACACTGAACACCAAGTCGCCCGCAGGCATGGAACTGCTGCACCGGTTGCTCGACCGCGCAGACGCATTCGTCTCCAACCTCGCTCCCGGCGCGACTGCGCGCCTGGGCATCTCAGCGGCCGATCTGGCGGTCCACCATCCCGGCGTCATCCCCGTGGAGATCGACGGCTACGGGCCCGGCGGTCCGATCTCGCACAAGCGTGCCTATGACCTTCTCGTGCAGGCCGAGTCGGGTTCGTGCGCGATCACCGGTTATCCGGGCATGCCCGCCAAACCCGGACCCGCGATGGCCGACTTTTCGACCGGCCTCTATGCGGCGATTTCGATCCTCGCGCTGCTGTACGGCCGCGCCAAACAGCCCGAACCGACCGCTGCGCCGTCAGTCGAACTGAGCCTGTTCGACGTGATGACCGACGTGATGGGCTACGCACTCACCTACACCCAGCATTCCGGGATCGACCAGGAGCCACTCGGTGTCGGCTCGCCTGCTGTGGCGCCGTACGGCGCGTTCCCCACCCGCGACGGGCAGACCGTCGTGCTGGGCACCACCAACGACCGCGAGTGGCAACGGGTCGCACGGGAGATCATCGACCGTCCCGACCTCGCCGACGATGCCAGGTTCGCGACCAACCCGAGCCGCTGCGCGCACCGCGAGATCCTCGAGGAAGCCATCGGATCCTGGTGCGTCCGACACGATCTCGTCGACATCCAGAAGAAGGCCGACGACGCCGGAATCGGCAACTCGCGCTACAACCTGCCCAGCGAGGTGGTCGCCCACCCACAGCTGGCAGCCCGTGACCGGTGGCGTTCCGTCGGCACCCCCAAGGGCGACATCCAGGCCCTGCGCCCACCACCGGTCATCAGCGACTTCGAGCAGCCGATGGGCGCGATTCCCGGGCTGGGCGAGCATACCGACGCTGTACTGACCGAATTAGGCTTGACCGCAGAGGAATTGACGCGCCTGCGGTCCGAGGGCGCGATCGGACCGGCCTACCGTGGGTGAGTCGCTGCTGTCGTCGGATCGTGACGGCGTGCGGACGTTGACTCTGAACCGGCCCGAGCGCCGCAACGCGCTGGATGCCCAGCTGTGGGTGGAGCTGGCCGACGCCCTGCGCGACCTCAAGCGCGACCGCGACATCCGTGCGCTGGTGCTCACCGGCGCAGGCGGGGCGTTCTGCTCGGGTGCCGACATCGGTACCGGTGAGCAGATCCATCCGCGGTACAAGCTGGACCGTCTCACCGACGTGGCGCTGGCGCTGCACGAACTGGCTGTGCCGACGATCGCCAAGGTCGCCGGTGTCGCCGTAGGTGCGGGATGGAACCTGGCGCTGGGCTGCGACCTGGTGGTTGCCACCCCGGAATCGCGGTTCTGCCAGATCTTCTCCAAGCGCGGGTTGTCGGTGGATCTCGGTGGCTCCTGGCTGCTGCCGAAGATCGTCGGGCTGCAACAGGCCAAGCGACTCGTGCTTCTCGCCGACATGATCGACGCCGCCGAGGCGCATACCCTCGGCCTGGTCACCTGGGTCACGCCCGCCGACGAGATCGACGCATTCGTCGACGACCTCGCCGACCGGCTCGCGGGCGGACCGCCCTTCGCGCTGGCTCAGAGCAAGGCACTGCTCAACGACGGCGCGAACACGACGTTGCGGGAGGCGCTGGCCAACGAGGCCAGGGCACAACCGGGCAACTTCGCGACGGCGGACTCGGGCGAGGCGTATGCCGCGTTCGCCGCCAAACGCGATCCGGAGTTCACTGGGGCGTGGGCGTTGAACAGGCAGGACGCCGAAATTGGTGAGGAGCAAAGGTAATGCGGGAAACCGTGATCGTCGGCGCAGTACGCACACCCGTCGGCAGGCGCAACGGCGGGCTGTCCGACCAGCACGCGGCCGACCTGTCGGCGGTTGTGCTCAACGAACTCGTCGAGCGCACCGGCGTGGACCCCGACATCATCGACGATGTCGTGTGGGGCTGCGTCTCCCAGGTGGGGGATCAGTCCAGCAACATCGGGCGGTACGCGGTGCTGGCAGCGGGCTGGCCCGAACACATCCCTGGCACCACGGTGAACCGGGCGTGCGGATCGAGTCAGCAGGCGCTCGACTTCGCCGTCCAGGCGGTGATGTCGGGTCAGCAGGACATGGTCGTCGCCGGGGGAGTGGAGGTGATGAGCCGGGTCCCGCTGGGCACCGCGCGTGCCACCGGTATGCCCTACGGGCCCAAAGTGCTTGCACGCTATGATGATTTCTCCTTCAACCAGGGCATCTCCGCGGAGATGATCTCGCAGAAGTGGAACCTCTCGCGTGCCCGGCTCGACGAGTACTCGGCGCAATCCCACGAGCGGGCCGCGGCCGCACAGGACGCCGGTGCGTTCAAGGATCAGATCGTGCCTGTCTTCACCGGGGCTGCGGACGCGAGGAGCAATTCAGGAGGAGGTGTCGTCAGCGACGACGAGGGGATCCGGCGTGGCACCACGGTGGAGAAACTCGCCGGACTCAAGCCGGCCTTCACCGAGGACGGTGTCATCCACGCCGGGAATTCGTCGCAGATCTCCGACGGTGCCGCCGCCCTGCTCGTCACCACCACCGAGAATGCCGTGAACCTCGGCCTGACGCCGCTGGTGCGCTATCGTGCGGGCGCGGTCACCGGAGCCGACCCCAAACTGATGCTGACGGGCCCGATTCCGGCCACCGAGAAGGTGCTGCACAAGGCCGGGCGTCGACGCTCGGCGAGGTCGGCGTCTACGAGGTCAACGAAGCATTCGCGCCCGTCCCGCTGGCCTGGCTTGCCGACACCGGAGCCGACGAGGCCAAGCTCAACCCGCTCGGCGGTGCCATCGCGCTGGGCCACCCGCTGGGTGCCTCCGGCGCGGTGCTGATGACCCGGATGATCAATCACATGCGGGACAACGGGATTCGCTACGGACTGCAGACCATGTGCGAAGGCGGCGGTACCGCCAACGCCACCCTGGTCGAGCTCGTCAAGTAGCCAGCGCCTAACAGATTCTGGAGGACCCGAGTGCGCAGAGATCTCTTCACCGAAGACCACGAGGCGTTCCGGGAGCTGGCCCGCGACTTCGTCGAGAAGGAGGTGGTGCCGCACTACCCGGCGTGGGAGAAGGGCGGCCGGATGCCGCGCGAGGTCTTCGAGAAGATGGGTGGGCTCGGGATCCTCGGGGTGGCGATCCCCGAGGAGTACGGCGGCGGTGGACAGCCCGACTACCGCTACAACGTCGTGCTGCAGGAAGAGTCGGCGCGTGCGCTGGTCACGCTGTCGACGGTGCGGACCCAGCTCGAGGTGATCCTGCCGTACTTCCTGCACTACGCGAACGCCGAGCAGCGCGACCGCTGGTTCCCCGGTCTTGCGGCGGGCACCCTGTTGACCGCGGTCGCGATGACCGAGCCCGGCACCGGCTCTGATCTGGCGGGCATGCGCACCACTGCAGTCCGCGACGGGAACGACTACATCGTCAACGGCGCCAAGACATTCATCACCGGCGGTATGCAGGCCGACCTGGTCATCGTCGTCGCACGGACCTCCACCGACCCGGACAACCGGCGCAAGGGTCTGACGCTGCTCGTGGTCGAGGACGGAATGGACGGCTTCACCCGCGGCCGCGAACTGGAGAAGATGGGCTGCAAGGTCCAGGACACCGCCGAGCTCTCGTTCGTCGACGTCCGGGTGCCTGCGGCCAATGTGCTCGGTGACGTGGACGAGGCGTTCGGCTATCTCGGCCACAATCTCGCCCAGGAGCGGCTGACGGTCGCGGTGGGTTCGGTCGCCCAGGCGCGCTCGGCGATCCATGCCGCGATCGACTACACGAAGAACCGCAAAGCATTCGGCACCCCGGTCGCGTCGTTCCAGAACACCAAGTTCGAGCTCGCCGCCTGCTCGACAGAGGTCGAAGCGGCGCAGGCCATGCTCGACCGTGCCGTCTCGCTGCACGTCGAGGGGGAGCTCTCCGGCGCCGACGCGGCCAGGACCAAGCTGTTCTGCACCGAGATGCAACAGCGGGTGATGGACCGCTGCCTGCAGCTTTTCGGCGGGTACGGCTACATGATGGAGTATCCGATCGCCCGGCTGTACACCGATGCGCGCGTGGCCCGCATCTACGCGGGCACCAGCGAGGTCATGAAGGTGATGATCGCCAAGTCGCTCGGTCTCTAGCGACCGCAGATTTCCTGTTGGCCTGACAAATGCTCTGACCAGGTGCTGGTCACGTCTGTGGCGGCTGCCGAAAAATATTTGCGCAGAGACCCTTGTCACAGCGGCCAAACCTACCTACTGTGTGTTCACTAGGTTGGTTTTCAAGCCCTGAGGAGCCGAGTGTCCGCCCCCGAATCCGCCGCGTCCGATCTGGGACTTCCCAGACGGCCGTACGCGGCATTGTTCGCCAAAGGTGAGGACCGCAGGCAGCGGATCCTGGCCGTGGCCGAGCGGCTCCTGGCGCGCAATGGATGGCGCAACACCTCGCTGGCGCAGATCGCCAAGGAAGCGGGTGTCACGCCCGCCGGGCTGCTGCACCATTTCGAATCCAAGGAGCAGCTTCTCAACGCCGTTCTCGATGCCCGCGATGTCGACGACGACGTCCATGCTGACCGCTCAGGCGATCTGGTCACCGAGCTCAGCCGGGTGCCCGAGCGATTCCAGCGGGCCCCGGAACTGGTCGGCACCTTCATGGTGCTGCTGGCGGAGAACATCGCGCCCGACGCCCCGCTGCACGACCGGCTGCACAAGCGCTACCGCGACGCAGTGGACATCATCAGGCACATCATCGAGCGCGGCCAGCGCAAGGGCCTGTACCGCACCGACTTCTCCGCGGCCAACAAGGCCACGGAGATTCTTGCCTTCATCAACGGAATGGAGACCCTATGGTTGCTCGATCCTTCAATCCCGCTGACCGAGGTGTTCAAGGAGTACGCGGAGTCGCTGGCTCGGGACTTGGCGCCGGACAAGCAGATATGAGGTACCGCCTCGACGTCGTTTCGCCGACCGTGCTCGATGCGGTGCGGTTCGCCGGCGGCTGGGTCTACGACAGGGTCATGGCGGGTTGGGACGTCACCGTGCTCGTCGGTGACGACGAGGATGTGCGCCCGCTGGAGATCCTGGGCGCTGACGTTCTGAACCTCGAAGTCGGTCCTTGAGGCCTGGGGGCAGCGGCCACATCCGCAGACCGTTGCCGTGGCCGCCGACCTCTTCGACCGGACGATCGGGTCCGCCGCGGCGTGCTCGGCGCACTGGAGCAGGGTGCCACCGAGGTGACCCTGTGGGGCGAGCCGCTGGCCCGACTGAGCTCGACAGCAGCGTCGATTCGGTCGAGCACCGGCTCAGCGCTGCCGCCAGGGCGTTCAAGGCGCAGGCGCTCGCGGCTGTCGGCGCGACCGGCGAATCGTCGGTCGAGCGAGACCTTCTGTTGCGGCATGATGCTGCTCGGTCGCCGCGGATCTCGTTCCTGCCAGCTGACCGGCCGGTCGGGGTGCAGCCCACCCCGACCTCAGGTCAGGTCGATGAGTACCTTGCCGATCGCGCGGCCCTCACCGACATGGCGGAGCGCAGCGACGGTCTCGTCAGCGGATACATCGCGCCGACATGGGGTGTCACGCGGCCTGAAACCAGCAGGTCGCGCAGCTCCCGCTCGTTGCGGGCGAACTCGTCGGCGGGCACGTCCTGGAACTGGAAACCCAGCACGTGAATTCCCTTGATCAGCACCAGGTTCAACGGGATGCGCGGGATGACTCCGGACGCGAACCCGACGGTGACGAACCGGCCGCCCCGGCCCAGCGACCGCAGCGCGGGCTCGCTGAGCTCGCCGCCGACGGGGTCGAGCACGACGTCGGCGCCGTCGGGCAGCGCCGCCGCAGCGCGGCGCGAAGCTCGCCGTGCGGTGGTTGATCAGGTGCGGTGGCGCCGTACTGGCTGTGCCACGTCCAGCTTTTCGGTCGATGACGCGACCGCGGTGACGTGGGCGCCCAGCGCGACGCCGAGCTGTACCGCCGCCAGCCCGACGCCGCCGCCCGCGCCGAGCACGACGAGTTCGTCGCCCGCCGACAGCCGGGCATCGAACGCAGCGCGTGATAGGCGGTGCGGTGCGCGACACCGAACGCGGCGGCGGTGAACGCGTCGACGCCGTCGGGGATGGGGGCCAGCCCGGCCGCGTCCACGACGACGCGCTCGGCGAACGCACCGAACATCCCCGTCCCGGTGACCGCGTCGCCCACGGCGAAACCCGTGGTCTCCGGCCCGATTTCGTCGACCACGCCCGGCGAACTCGCTACCCGGGACGAACGGCGGCGGGACACTGACCTGGTACGAGTTGGCCACCAGCAGGACGTCGGGGAAGTTGACGGCCGCCGCCGCCACCCGCACGCCGACCTGGCCGGGGCCTGCGCGCCGGCACCGGCGTGTTCGTCGATGCGCACGACTTCCGGCGGCCCGTACTCGGGGCAGACCGCGGCACGCATGGCAGTCAGCCCCGGTAGTCGGTGGACTCGGCGAGGTCGGCCGCCGAGCGCCATCAGGCTCGTCACCACCGGTCCGAAGGCCAGCAGCTTCTCGTCGTCGCCCGCGCGCTGGAAACCCTGCTCCAGCACGATCGCCAGCTTCCACTTCGCCAGCACCAGGTAGTAGTCGAGGTCGTCGACCTGGCGACCGGACACCTCGGCGTAGTGGGCGACCACCTCGTCGCGCGTCGGCATGCCCCGCATGTCGACATAGCTCATCCCGGACTCAGGCGATTCGCCATGTCCTCGGGCCAGGACTGCACCATCCACCCCAGATCGAGCTTCGGGTCCCCGACGGTGCCCATCTCCCAGTCGACGATCGCGGCCATCTGCGCCGGGGCGCCGTGCCGGTACATGACGTTGGCGAACTGGTAGTCGCCGTGCATCAGGCCGGGGATGAAATCGAGCGGCTTGTGCGCTCGCAGCCAGGCGGTGGCGGCGTCCAGACCAGGCAGGTCACGTTGCCTGATCCGCTCGAGGAACCCGATCCAGCGGTCGACCTGGCGCTCGTGGAAGCCGTCCGGCCGGCCCAGATCCTGCAGGCCTTTGGCGCGCCAGTCCACCTTCGACAGCAGCGCAATCCCCTCGGCCAGTTGGTAACTCAACCCAGGGCGGGCGGCCAGGTCGGTGTTGAAGGGTTCGGGCCACGTGCCGTGGGTGTCCATCGGCGACCAGCCGTCGACGAACCCCATCAGGTAGAACGGACGGCCGAGCACGGCGGCGTCGTCGCAGACGCCGATCGCCGCGGTGTGCGGGACGTCGGTGCCGTCGAGCGCCTCGATGATCCGCCATTCCCGGAGGATTCCTTTGTCGCGGTCGGGCGGTGCGCCCGGCGGTGGCATCCGCAGGACGCAGCGGTGCTCGCCGCGCCGGATCTCGAAGATGACGTTCTGCGTGCCGCCGGACAGGAAGCGTGCGGTCAGCGGCTCGCCCTTCCCAGGCAGTGCGGCGCCGCCACTCTTGCTCCTCGCGTCCGCAGTGTCCATCCAGTCGGCGAGGCGGTCGGTGTCGAGCTCACTCATAGATTTCCCACCTCGTTTTCGAGATAGTCAGCGTACTTCGCCTGCGCCGCTTCGCGTTTGCGCGGGAATCCACTCCGAGGGCCAGGTTCCTTCGGCGGGCCGGTAGCCGCGCAGCACCTGTTTGGCGACGGTCGTCTTGTGCACCTCGGTGGGCCCGTCGGCCAACCCCATCACCGCGGCGCCGGTCACCATGCCGAGGAACGGCACCTCGTTGGTGACGCCGAGTGCACCGTGGACTTGCATTGCCCGCCAGGCGATGTCGTGCAGCACGGTGGGCATCACGACTTTGACCGCGGCGATGTCCTTGCGGACCTTCTTGTAGTCGTTGTACTTGTCGATCTCCCATGCGGTGTAGAGCACCATCAAGCGGAACTGCAGCAGCTGGGCATAGGAGTCGGCGATGTAGCCCTGCACGAACTGCTTGTCCGAGAGCCGGCTGCCCTGGGTCTCGCGGCTCAGCGCGCGTTCGCACATCATGTCGAGTGCCTTGCGCGACAGCCCGATGGTGCGCATCGCGTGGTGGATCCGGCCACCGCCGAGGCGGGTCTGGGCGATGGCGAATGCCTGCCCTTCACCGCCGAGTAGGGCCTCCGACGGCACCCGCACGTTGTCGTAGTGGATCAGCGCATGGGAGCCCTCGTCGGCGCGTTCGCCGTACAGGCCGATGTTGCGCTCGATCTTCACGCCGGGTGTGTCGGTGGGCACCAGGAACATCGACATGCCCTGGTAGGCGCTCACCTCGGGATTGGTCACGACCATCACGATGAGGAACGACGACGTTGCGGCGTTGGAGGAGAAGAACTTCCGTCCGTTGATGACCCAGTCGTCCCCGTCGCGCACCGCGTGACGTAGTGAACATCGTGGGGTCGGCGCCGGCGTGCGGCTCGGTCATCGAGTAGCAGGAGAACAGCTCGCCCTCCAGCAGGGGTCGCAGGTATCGCTGCTTCTGGTCCTCCGTGCCGTAGTGCGCGATGATCTCGGCGTTGCCGGTGTCGGGCGCCTGGCAGCCGAAGACGATCGGTGCCCACTGGGACCGGCCGAGAATCTCGTTGAGCAGCGCGAGCTTGAGCTGTCCGTAACCCTGGCCGCCCAGGTCGGTCCCGAGATGGGTGGCCCACAGCCCTTGCTTGCGGACCTCTTCCTTCAGCGGGTCAATCGCTTTGCGGCGCATGCCGTCCAGCGGCACGAACTGCTGATGCGGGAACGCAAGATCGAGCGGCTCGACCTCCTCGCGGACGAACTCATCGGCCCAATCGAGCACCTTCTGGTACTCAGGGTCGGTTTCGAAATCCCACATGCGGCCTCCTTGCCGATCAGGGTCGGGTGTATCCGTGGACGAGTGTGCAGATGTCGGCGGTGACGACCTCGGCGAATGAGCGCTGCCCGAATGCGCCGGCCGCCCAGTGCCTTGCGCCTTCGCTGACCATCGTCTGCGCCAGGTAGGCCAGGTGCGTCGTGTCGATCCCGGCGGGCAGCTTGCCGTCGCCGGCGGCCCGCGCGAACAGCTCGGCGAACATGTCGGCGTCGAGATCCGGGGGAGCGCCCTCGGCCATGAGCCGGTGCTCGTGTCGGTAGCCCTCGAGGATCGTCTCGACGATCAGTTCGCTGGGGTTGCGCGCCATCGACTCTTCGAACGCCGTGAGCGCGGCGCGGATGACGGCCTCGACGTCGTAGGGCTTGGTCAGCAGTCGGTGGATGGCCCGCTGTGCCGACTGTGTCGACATCACCCCGACCTCGAACAGCACGTCTTCCTTGCGCGGGAAGTAGAAGTAGAACAACGCCTTGGACACGCCCGCCGCTGTGCAGATGTCGGCCACGGTGGTGGTGCCGTAGCCCTTGGTGCGCCACAACGCCATCGCCGCCTGCACGAGCATCCGTTTGGTCTCGTGCGATCTGGCCCGCTGGAACGACGCTCGACGCTGACCACGGTCAGCAGCTACGGGCCTCGGCAATTTCCGGCATGACTCGTACGCTAGCAGAGCAATCCGCGCAGAGAAATAGTTGACCGGTGTCCAACTAACTTTTTCCCGCATACCGGCACCCATCAGATGCGGGTTCGGTACTTTCGGGTCATAGCCAGTCCGAACCGGAGGTCCGTCCGTGCCCGATCAGCTTCATCACGTCGTCATGCGCAGCCATTCGGCGGACGCGTTCATCGCGTTTCTCACCGATGTCGTCGGCATGACGGTGCAACACCAGATGCGGGTACCGGGTCCGGTCCTGGAGACGACGCTGGGTTGGCCGGCCTCGGACGGCGCCGACGTCACCATCCTCGGCAGCGGGGTGGCCGGACTGGTCGAGGTACTCGATGTTCCCGAGCATCTGCGCGAGGTGGCTCCGGAGGGCCTGGCGGCGTTGTCGTTCCTCACCGAGGACTTCGCCCGCAGTCACGAGGCAGCGAAGGGCCATGCCAGCGACGTGACGCTGTTCGAAGCGGGAGTTCCGGGAGTGGAACTGTTCTTCTGCACCGTGGGCGGGGTACCGATGGAGTTCATGGGCAGCTACGCTGTCGGATCGCCGGACTGAGGAACAGGCTGCGGGATGGGATGGCTCCGCGTCGGTGCGCTCGCCTTCGCTCTGCTCGCGCTCGTGGCGGGCGGGCTGCAGATCGCCGCGTTCGTGTCCAACGGCTTTGTGCGACATGCGATCATCGGCGGTTTCGCGGTCGCAGTGGGATGTTCGGTGCTCGGCGCAGTGGTCGCGTCGACCCTGCACTCTCGACGCTGACGCCTACAGGTTCCGACCGAGCGACGCCAGGAACTGTTGCGTGCGTTCGCGGGACGCACGACGCGAGGTGCCGTCCTCCCCGAGCGGGATCACCCGCGCTGCAAGGTCGGTGACGCCGGCGTCGCGGTAGCTGCGCAGGCGCGCCAGGACCGTAGCCTCGTCTCCCGCCGCCATGGTGTCACCGACGTCCTCGGCGTCGCCGTGCTCGAGCAGACGGACGTAGTTGGGGGAGAAGTGGGCATGGCCCAGCACCTCGCTGGCATAGGAGCGCGCCGTCTCCATCTCGCCCGGTGAACAGACCGCGACAGGCACGCCCGCCACCACCCGGGGCGAGGGCCGGCCCGCGGCCTCCGCAGCGGCGGTGATTCGCGGCGCGACATGGTTGCCGATCGCCCGCTCGTCGGCCATCCACAGAATGGTGCCGTCGGCTCGTTCTCCCGCGATTCGCAGCATCGTGGGCCCGAGAGCGGCGAGCAGAATCGGCGGGGCGAGCGTCTGCCACGTCGACCGGGCTGTGCACGCGGAAGCTGGTGTTCTCGATGTCGACCTGGCCGGGTCCGGCGAAGGCTGCGGTCAGCACGTCGAGATGATCGCGTAACTGCATGCACCGGCCGGTCGTAGCGAATGCCCAGCTGTCCGTCGATGATCCAGTCGTGCGAGACGCCAAGACCGAGCGTGAACCGGCCCGCGCAGGCTGCGTTTGTCGTCAATGCCTGCTGCGCCAGGATGAGCGGGTGGCGCGTCTGGACGGGGACCACCGCGGTGCCGAGTTCGATCGTCGACGTGGCTGCGCCGAGCAGCGCTATCGCCGTCATCGCATCCAAGTAACCGGGCACCTGAGGGAACCAGAACGAACTGAAACCGGCGGCTTCTGCCGCTACCCCGTCGGTGATGAGCCCCGCCAGGCGGTCTCGGCGTTTCCGCTCCTTGTCGGAGCCCACCATCAGACCGATCCGCATAGCACTCCTCGGTTAGGGAACATGGCGGTCCCATTCGTGGGGGACCACCGGGTAAAAGGGGGCTGCGAACAGTGGCTCGACATCGTCGGCCCCCCAACGTTCTTCCAGTGCCGGGCGGAGCCGTTCGGCGACGCGCACCGGGTCGTCATCAAGGAAGTAGTACGAGATCGTCTGTCCGGCAGGGGCACTGGCCAGGCGCGCCCCGACAGCCAGCGACGTCGCCGTCCACACACCGGCAACTCCCTCGACGTCGAGAAGGTGCTGCGTCGGAGCCGTCCCCCGCTCCAGTGTCAGGTAGACGCCGCGGGCCGGCCACCAGGGCAGGACATCGGCACCGACCTTGACTCGTGGCGCCGCCGCTCGCGCGTCGACACTGTAGACCCCACGCTCGACCGGAGGCAGCAGCGGAAGTTTGCGGCCCGCATCACCGAGGGCGGTGGAGAGCCTCATGAACGGGTCCATCCCGCTGGGATCGGTGAAGAAGTACGTCATCACATGGTCGACGGCGTCATAGCGTTTCGGGCTCATTGCCCGCACCGCCCGGCAATCCGGTGTGGAGACCAACCGCAGCGATGCCCGTACCGCGGGCAGCCGATGCTGCTCCGGCCGGTGGTCGAGGGTGTGCCAGCGCAGATAGTCGGCATCGGTGCCCTGGGGATGACGGGTGGCCATCGACACGAACAGCGTGGAGATGTCACCGCGGCCTTCGGCGAGGACCGCGGCTACCTCATCGGACGGTGTTCCCGGCAGCTGCATGGCGAGTGTCCTCACGCTGGATCGGGCAGTGGGATATCGGGGTGGCGCGCCTGGATCATGCGCCGAAAACCCTCGCGCCAAGGCACTTTCGTTGTTCCGAGGATCTCGTGCATGTAGGTGACGTCCGGCCACAGCGGAGTATGGGCATCGGGGGTGTATTCGAAGATCGGCTCGACGCCGACGAGTTCACCCATGAAGGCGCAGTAGTCCTCGACGCTGACCGTCTCGCTGCCCGCCCAGTTGACGACGACAGGGGGCGTTGCCGCCACCTCCATGGCTCGGATGCCGAGTGCGACATAGTCATCCTCATAGATCGGGTTGTAATTGTTCGGTCCGTCTGGATAGAGCCGGATCGGTCTGTGCGCCAGCATCATCGCCAGCCGATCCGCGGGTGCACCGCCTTCGGGCCCGTAGGTGGAGCAGATCCGGATGATGGTCAGCGGTATGGCGTACCGGTTTGCAACCCAGGTGCAGACGGCTTCCGCGGCGATTTTGGAAAAGCTGTAGTTGGCGCGAAGGGGCACGCCAGGCCCGTCGGATTCACGAAGTGGTCGCTGTCCCTGATAGCCGTAAACCGAACCGGTGGAACAGAAGACGAAGCCCTTGGCGGTGCGGCAGTGGTACATCAGGTCACCGGACTTCTGGGCGTTGGTGTCGACGCATCGAAGCCAATCGGTCGCGCCGGTGTCGACGGCCGCGTGGAACACATAGGTGAAATCGTCGGGCACCGCGGAGAAGTCGCCTGTACTCATGTCGAGTGTCAGGGGCGTGATCCCGGCGTCGATCAGCTTGCGGGTATCAGCGGCGTTACGCAGCCGGGCAGCGCCCCACACCTCGTTGCGTTGTGCGAGCGCGCGAGCGATCGGAAAGGCGATCTTCCCGGTGGCCCCGGTGACCAGGATCTTCTCTGCGTCTAGCATCCCTTCAGTCATAGCGCACCAAACCACAAATGTTAAGTACTTGATAACCTTCGGTACGTGCAGATTGCTTTCGATGCCGACGTCGAGGACTTCCGGGCGGAATTCGTCCGGTTCCTCCACGAACACCTGCCCGCCGAGGCCGACGCGGCAGGCGAGAAATCCCGATCGACGTCGCACGTGCCGAAGTGGGCGCGGCGTTGGCAGCAGGTGCTGTTCGACCACGGCTGGTTGCTACCGGGAAACCCTCCCGAATTCGGCGGCCGCAACGCCGGAATCCTGCAGCAATTCGTCCATCGCGAAGAACTGTCACGGCGCCGCATCTATCACGCATTCAACCCGCAGGGCGTCGGCATCATCGCCGCGTCTCTCCTGTCATTCGGCACCGACGAGCAGAAACAGCGCTGGGCGGTGCCCATTCTGCGCGCAGAAATGACCGCCTCGCTCGGCATGAGCGAACCGGGAGCGGGTTCCGATCTGGCGGGTTTGACCACTCGCGCGACGGTCGAGGACAAAGACTTCATCGTCAATGGCCAGAAGGTGTGGACGTCGGGGGCTCACGATGCAGACGTCATTCTCGCCTTTGTGCGAACCGACCCGAATGCGCCCAAGCACAAGGGGATCAGCGCGCTGCTCATTCCGACCGACAGCCCTGGTGTGGTGTGCCGGCCGTTCGCTCGGTGTACGACCGTAAAGGCTTGGACTTCAACGAGGTGTTCTTCACCGACGTGCGCGTGCCTGCAGAGAACCTGCTCGGTCCGCTGCACGAAGGGTGGCGAGTGGCCAATGGGTCACTTGGGCACGAACGCACGCTGATGTGGCTGTCGTTCGCGAACCGACTCGAACAGCTCCTCGAAGACTTCCGGCCCCTCGGTGCGTTGAGCCGCGACCACTACGCGACCATCGCGATGGACTACCAGGCGCTGCGGCTCCTCGGTCGGCGGCGCTCGGGCAGGCCGCGCGCGGCGAGCGCGACATCCCCGCCGTCTCGGTGCTCAAGGTCCTCGGTTCGGAGGCCGAGCAGAACGCGTTGAGGCACGCGCTCGACGCGGCCGGTGTCGACGGGCTGATCGATCCCACTCTGACCGCTCGGTATAACCCCTACGCGCCAGACCATCTTCACCGCCAGCTGGTTCGCGCGCTACGTCAGCACCTACGCAGGGACAATTGCCGGCGGCACGTCAGAGATCCAGCGCAATATCATCGCCCAGCGTGTGCTTGGGCTGCCCGTGCGCTGAATGTAATGGGGCCCAAGGTTCATCGAATACTCTGGCGCACACGACTTCTTCTGCGAGGATGTTGATATGACTGTTGTTCTGGTGCATGGCAATCCGGAGACTGACACGGTCTGGGATTCCCTCGTCGATCACCTTGGACGGACGGACGTGGTGCGGTTGTCGCCGCCCGGGATTCGGTTCCCCGCTGCCCAGCGGCTTCTCGGCAACCTTTCTGGCCTACCGTGATTGGCTCGTCGACGAGTTGAAGAGTATCGGTGAACCCGTCGACCTCGTCGGACACGACTGGGGCGGATGTCACGTGGTGAACGCGGTGATGCATCGACCCGACCTGGTGCGCAGCTGGGCCAGCGATGTCGTCGGCTTGTTCGACCGGGACTACGAGTGGCACGAGATGGCCCAGGGGTTTCAAACTCCGGAAACCGGGGAGCAGCTGGTCGAGATGATGCAGCACGGTTCGATACAGGACCGGGCGCAACAGCTGGAGGCTTTCGGTATTCCCACAGATGTCACGACTTCGTTTGCCGCAGCGCAGGGTTCGGAGATGGGTCGGGCGATCCTGGCGCTCTACCGCTCGGCACGCCAACCGGCGCTCGCCAACGCCGGAAGGGCACTCGAGAACGCCGCGGCCCGACCCGGACTTTCGCTTTCGGCCACCGGGGATCCCTTTGTCGGCACCGAGGAGATGCGGCTCCGGGCGGCCGACCGGGCCGGCGCCCGGACCGAGGTGCTCGACGGGTTGGGACACTGGTGGATGGTGGAGGATCCCGCCGTCGGCGCGGCGGCGCTTACCCGGTTCTGGGAATCGCTTGACGGCTGACGGCTCAGCCGCTGATTCCTTTTGACGGCTCAGCCGTCGTGCCTCACGCCCGCGCTGGCTTCGGCGCCGCGAGTTCTGCGAGCGCGGACATGAACAACTCGTCCATTTGAGGACTCAGATCGCTCAGGGTCGGGCGCGCTGGCGAAGCTGGCAGAGCCGAAGACGCGTTCGAGCACATCGGCTTCCGTGGAAGCGCCGATGGAAAGGCACAGACACGCAACGCCTTCCATGCGAAGCTCTTCGAGAGCCTTACTCGCGTCGGCTTCCGCGTAATGACCTTCGTACCCGTCGTCATAGGGAAAGCCGTCCGAAAGCACGAGCAGCAGCCGGTTGGGCGTACCGGCCTGGTCCTTGAGAACGTCGCCCGCACCCCGGATTCCGGCGCCGAGGCGGGTGTAGCTGCCAGGTTCGAGTTGGTTGAGCCGGGCCCGTCCAACAGCGCCGAAACTCTGGTCGAACGTCTTGATGGCCGGCAGATGAACGGCGTGGCGGCCCTGGGAGCGAAATGCATAGACGGCGACGCGGTCACCGAGCTCTTCGAGTGTGACGGCCAGAGTGGCGGCCGCCCGTCGCTGGTGGTCGTGCACCGCCAGCCCGTCCGAATCGGCATCGACCGCTGACCCGGAGGCGTCGATCAGAATCAGCACGCCGAGGTTGCGGGATAATTTGCGGCGCTCCAGATAGACGTGCTCGGGTGCGGAAAAGCCGGATTGCAGATCGACGAACAGGTCGATGAGCGCCTCTATATCGAGGTCGTCCCCGTCGGCACGGCCTCGAAGAACTTTGGGGCCGAGCCCGACGCGGGCCAAGCGGCGCCGCAGCACGTCGTCGCGCGCGACGCCGGCATCGGAGACATCGGCGTCGACGGTCAGCGGAAAGTCGATGACCCGGCACCAGTCAGGCTTGTAACGGTCGTTGAAGACATCCCATTCCGGATACAGCGCGCCGCCTACGCCGAGCGCAGCACCGGGTTTGCCGTCATCCGTGAATTGAATCCGGGTGGGCAGGGGACGGGCATTCGGTCCGATCTCTTGCACCCGCCTGGTGGAGCGAACTGTCATCTCGGCGCCCGCGGCACCCTCGCCGGGCGAACGTGAACCGCCGAACATCTTGCGCATGTAGTCCGACATCGATTGGTTGTTGAAGATCGGACTCTCGAACAGCTTGAGGATCTTGCTGTCCCCGGACTTTCCGCCGTCTTCGTCCTCGTCTTCGTCGTCTTCCTCCGACTCGGGCATGTCGATGGGGTCGAACTGCAATCGGAGATCTTTGTTGGTGGCCTGCCCGCCGGGTCCGGCCGGCGCCGCCATCAACCGGGAAGGTTTGATGGCGCCGAACCACTCCGGCGGGTCGGCGACCACGGCTCGGCTCTTGGCCACTAGGAGTGACTCGTCGGCGGTGGACGTGCTGGGTTGTCCGGCGTCGAAAAGCGCGGGGTCGAGCGGAATCTGGACGGCGAGTTCTGCCAGGACGCGACGACCTTCAAGCGCCAGGTAGCGGCGGGCCAAGGTGGCCCGCGCCCGCAAGCCCTTCACCAATCGCGGCTCGAGGCTACCGGCCCTGAGAAGTGCAGCCTGGAGCAGCATCTCGCGGCGCTGCTGCTCCACGGACCCGCCGGCCGAGACGAAGATGAACTGGCCGTTCGTGTGTGCCGGCTGGCCGGCCGGGGCCTCGGTGACATCGACAGACCTACCGGCGACGTAGGTGGCGAGGAACCGGAACCGGTCAGGGTTGGATTCCGAAGCGTCGGTCACTTCTCGGGCAGGACCGTGTTGACGAGTTCGTCGAGGGCGCGGATGACGTCGCGATCGTCGGAGAGCACCTGGACGACGGCTGCATGAACAGCGCTGCGCAGGTTCAACCCTTCCGCGGCGAGGCCGCCGGCGAGGATCAACATGCGAGTCGAGGACACCTCGCGCAACGGTGAGCCGTCGAGGTTCCTGATCGCGTACGCCAATTTGACCAATGCGCGGGCGGTCTCGATGTCGATCCCGGCTTCGTAGGCAACCACCTCAGTCTCGACCTCGGCCGACGGATAGCCGAGCTCGATGGCGATGAAGCGTTGTCTGGTCGACTCCTTCAGGTTCTTCAGCACGCTCTGATAGCCGGGGTTGTAGGAGATCACCAGCTGGAATCCCGGTGCCGCCCGAAGCGTCGTGCCCAGCCGGTCGACGGGCAGCTCACGGCGGTGATCGGCGAGCGGATGAATGACCACGGTGGTGTCCTGGCGCGCCTCGACCACCTCATCCAGATAGAAGATGGCGCCTTCGCGCACGGCGCGGGTCAACGGTCCGTCCACCCACACCGTCTCGCCGCCCTTCAGCAGGAATCGTCCGACCAGATCCGCCGACGTCATGTCTTCGTGTCCGGCGACGGTGATCAGGTCCCGGTCCAGCTGGTGGGCCATCGCCTCCACGAAACGCGTCTTCCCGCATCCCGTAGGGCCTTTCAGCAGCACCGGCAGTCCGCGGCGGGCCGCCGCGCGGAAGACCTCGACCTCGTCGCCCACCGCACGGTAGAACGGTGCGTTCGACACCGGAGTGACCACCGCAGCAGAAGAACTGTTCAGCATCTATTTCCCTCGCTCGATCGGAACTTTGGTCGGAAGCTCGACGCCGTCGGGCAGGACGAGCTCACCGTCGTGATTGATGTAGCCGGAATTCGTCAGGGGCATCGGTAGCGCAGGGTCGGGGCACGGCCGATCGGTGTCTTCACCGCAGATGCCCATCAGGAAGTACGAACGCTTCAGGATGTCCTCCGGCCACGGGTCCTGGTGCATGGCGAAGAACTGCGCCGGAATGTTGTAAAACACGAAGAAGAAGGTGCTGCACGCGGCGAAGATAGCCAGGAAGCGGGCGAGCTGCTGCTTGACCGCACCGCCTCGGACTTGGTCGAGCCCCCGCTCGACGAACGTCCGGCCACGGTCGTCGGTGAAGTAGCGCATGCAGCAGAGGCCGGCCTGGACACCGCCCCACATGAGCCCTTCATAGAGTGGCCACTGATAGTAGGTGCCGGCATTGACCGACAGCGCCTGAATGGCGCCCGGGTAGGTGAAGAGCCCCATCGGCATCAGGAACAGGCCCTCGATGACGAAATCGAAGAAGAAGGTCCAGGCGATCACCACGCCGATCAGCCCGAAGGTGTTGATGTTGGGCCAGCGCTTCTTGGCCAGGCGCATGACCCAGCAGCCGAGCATCGTGCACAGCAGGACGAAGAAGTAGCCGGGTGCGTTCATCAGGACTGGTTCGGCCATCATGGCGCCCGGTTCCCCGAACGACACCCAACCCGGGACGTCCTGGACCCACGAGCCCATGTTCCACATCCAGGTGTTGTACGTGCTCCACGTGCTGAAGTAGTTCAGCAGCGGGTCCTGGAACCACAGCAGGCCGCAGGACACGAAAAGCATGCCGTCGAGGGTGATTCGCCGCTCCCGACGCCACGGCCGGATGAGGAACCACCAGATGGCAACCGGCAGGCCGACGACGATCACGGCTGTCCAGGTGAACAGGATCGCCTTCATGAAAGTCGGGGGATCGGTCGGTCCCGCAGGAACCCGCTCGAAATGGGGCCCGGTGACCCATTTACCCCACACGAAGAGCTGGAAGGCGAGGATCACACCGCCGACAGCTGCCCACACCCGCACCGGCGTGATCTTCTTCTGGGGTTGCGCACCGAGGGCCGCGTCGCTCAATGACTCGGTGAGAGCCGGCTTCTTCCTGCTGGACAGGTCGCTCACGACTCCGCCTCCTTCGCACTTGTCGATCCCATGGACCTCAGAGCTCCTCCCGAAGTGGCCGATGCGTCGAAAATATACCAGTGAGTATCTGGCTGGCCAAGGGTTCGAAAAGAATCTGTGGCAAAATCAGCGCATGGTCGAGCCTTGGACGCGCGAGCGACGCCTCGAGCGGACGCGCTCCCTGCTGCTGGATGCCGCACAGCAGGTGTTCGCCGAAAGAGGTTTCATCCCAGCGACTCTCGACGACATCGCCAAGGCGGCAGGCTACTCGAAAGGCGCGATCTACAAGTACTTCGCCACCAAGGAAGAACTGTTCCTGGCTGCGAGCGACCGGTACTGGCGTCGGTACTTCGACAAGTTCGCCGAGGTCATGTCCTCGTCGGATCGCATCGGGGCACGCGAGCTGGAAGACATCGGCGAGCGGTGGCGCCAGCTGAGTCGTGACCGCGGCGCGGAGCATGCGGCACTGGGCCTGGAATTCAACCTCTACCTGCTGCGCAATCCGGATGCACGAGAACGCGTGGCCGCCAAGCGATCAGAGGTTGTCGACCAGCTCGCCAGCTACATCGTCGAGGGCGTCGAGAACCTCGGCGCGACGCTGTTGATCCCTGCGACGACGTTCGCCCACATAATCATCGCCACGACCGATGCCGTCGAGCTGGGCAGCCACCTGGACGATATCGATCTCTACCAGCCGATCGTCGAGATGTACGTGTCGGCGGTCAAGATGCCCTGAAGCCTCATTCCCCCCGTTCGAAGGGCACGGTCTTGGGCACCTCGGCGCCGTCCGGCAGGACGAGTTCACCGTCGGTGTTGATGAAGCCGGACTCCCGTGTCGGTAACGGCAACACCGGATTGGGGCATGGCATATCGGAGCCCTCGCCGCAGAGGCCGTTCATGAAGTAGGAGCGCTTCTGGGTGTCCTCCGGCCACGGGTCGCCGTTCATGGCGAAGAACTGGATCGGAATGTTGAACAACAGGAAGAAGCATGCACTGACCGCGCCGAAGATCGCGAGGAAGCGGGTCAGTTGTTGTGTGACGAAGCCGCCTCGCACATGGTCCAATCCGCGCTCGACGAGGGTGCGGCCACGGTCATCGGTGAAGAAGCGCAGGCAGCACAGCCCCGTCTGGACGCCGGCCCACATCAGGCCCTCGTAGACAGGCCACTGGTAGTAGGTGCCGGCGTTGAACGACAGCGACTGGATCGCACCGGGATAGGAGTACAACCCCGTGGGCAGCAGGATGAGGCCCTCCATGACGAAGTCGAGGACGAAGGCTGCCGCGTAGGTGAGCAGAATCAGCCGCAGATTGCTGATGTTCGGCCAGCGCGACTTGAACTTGCGCATGAGCCAACAGCCGAGGATGGTCAGCATGAGAACACCGGCGGCGTAACCCGGTGAATTCGTCAACAGGGGCTCCGGCACCATCCGGCCCGGTTCGTCGGGCGACACCCAGCCGGGGATGTGTGGCGTCCACGCGCCCCTGTTCGGCAACCAGCTGTTGTAGGTGCACCACGTGTTGAACCAGTTCAAGAGCGGATCTTGGAAGAACATCAGTCCCATGGAGATAAGGAGAATGCCGTCGAGGGTGATCCGTCGCTCGCGCACCCATGGCCGTATGAGGAACCACCAGACCGCGAGCGGCAGACCGACACAGACGACGACCATGTTCAAGATGAGCGGAATCTTCATGTAAAGCGGCGGGTCCGACGGTCCGCCGGGCACCCGCTCGAAGTATGGCCCGGTGATCCACCGGATCCACACATACAACTGCAGCAGCAGGACGGCGCCGCCGATGACAGCCCAGATCCGGACCGCATTGCTCGGCGCTCGGGTCGACGTGCCGAGGTCGGCGACCTTGGTTGCTGACTCGGTGACCGCGGGTTTCTTGTCCGACAGATCGCTCACGACGCCTCCTGGGGTCTGTATCCGTGAGAAAGATACCAACCAGTATCTCCGAGGCCAAGGAGTTTCTCAGATTCTGTGGCAGACTTTTTTCATGGTCGAGCGGTGGACACGGGAACGGCGTCTCGAACACACCCGCTCGCTGCTGCTCGACGCGGCAGAGGACGTGTTCGCCGAAAAAGGTTTCGCACCGGCGACTCTCGATGACATCGCGCACGCGGCGGGCTACACGAAGGGTGCCATCTACAAGCACTTCGCCACGAAGGAAGACCTCTTCCTGGCCGTCAGCGACCGGTACTGGCGCCGCTACTTCGACAACTTCGCCGACGTGATGGCTTCATCGGAACGCATCGGATCTCCGGAACTGGACGAGATCGCCGCGCGGTGGCGACAACTCAGCCGGGACCGGGGAGCCGAGCACGCCGCGCTGGGCCACGAGTTCACCTTGTACCTGGTGCGCAACCCGGACGTGCGTGAACGGGTGGCCCAGAAGAGGTCAGAGGTCGTCGAGGCGCTCGCCACCTTCATCGTCGAAGGCATCGACCGGCTCGGCGGGACACTGCTGATCCCGCCGCTGACCTTCGCTCAGGTGCTCGTCGCCACCAGCGACTCCGTTGTGCTGGGCAGCCAGCTCGACGATGTCGACCTCTATCGGCCGGTCATCGAGATGTACATGTCCGCGATCAAACTGCCCTGACGCGGGGTGAAACGCTGTGCTCCCGATCGTCGTAGCGCTGAGCCGACGACCCGGGCCGGGGTGGCAGGACATTCATATACGCCCTTGTATGTGAAATACGAATGCGTATAGTAGTGATCGCCATCACCAATGGATCGCCGGCACCTTCGGGATCTGTTCCAGTCACCTCGCCCCGCATGGAGCCGTCGCGAGGTGCGGGATTGATCCAGCGCAGGCAGCCCGTCGACGAACGTTGAGGAGCGCTTCCGTCATGACAACGACACAGCCGGTGCGGCCGGGTGAATGGTTCGACACCGGCATGGGTCTGGACGACATCGATGCCGGCCAGTTCCGCATGGACATCACGACAGACCGCTACACGGACCCCGAGTACGTCCAGCGGGAACGGGACAGCATCTGGCTGCAGGTGTGGCAGGTCGCCGGCCGAGAGTCAGAGCTGCCTGACGTCGGAGACTGGAAGGAATACCAGCTGCTGGATCAGTCCTTCATCCTGGTCCGCGGCAAGGACCGACGGATTCGCGGCTTCGTGAACGCGTGCCGGCACCGCGGCAACACCCTGTGTCACGGCAAAGGCAACTCCAAGCGGGGAATCCTCTGCCAGTATCACCTATGGTCCTACGACCTGGAAGGCAAGCTCAAAGGCGTTCTGCGACAAGAAGAGAACGACCTCACTGCGCTGGACAAGCAGGGCTTGGGGCTGCTGCCCATCTCGGTCGAGTGCTTCGCCGGCTTCATCTTCCTCAACCCGAACCCGGATGCGGAGCCGCTGGCCGAGTATCTGGGTGAGGTGACGGAGCTGTTGAGTCCGTATCACCTCGATGAGATGGACATCGTGCTCGACGTCCGGGAGGCACTGAACTGCAACTGGAAAGTGGTGATGGACGCCTTCGAAGAGGGCTACCACATCTCGGGCATCCATCCCGAGCTGTTGCAGGTCGTCATGGTCGACCCGAGCACAACCCGATATCGCTTCTTCGACAAGCACAGCGTCTCGTGCGCACCGTTCGAGGTCGCCGGAATCAAGTACGGCCTCGAGGAACAGCTCGAAGGGATCATGAAGCTGCCGGAGACGTTCCCGTCGGTGACGGCGTCGCTTCCACGCTTTCAGGAGCTGATCGGCGGGTATCGCGACGAAGACCGGCGAACTGAAGCTTCCGGACGGGCACCACCCCGCGCACGGTGTTGCAGACCGCGACCCGTGAGACGTTGACCGGCATGGGTTTCGACGTCAGCGGACTGACCGACGCGCAGATGAGCGACAACCACGGCTGGGTGCTGTTCCCCAACTTCTTCATGACCGTGCGCGCAGGCGAAGCGACCGTGATCCTGGCCCAGCCCCACGAAAGCGGCGATCCCCACAAGTGCTACTGGCACATCATCAGCGTGATGTGGCTGCCCGACGAGTACAAGGATGCGCTGAAGACCGACCACATCGAGGTCGAGGAACCCGGCAGCTTCAAGTACTTCCTGGCGCTGCAACAGGATTACGAGCAGATGCCGCGGCAGCAGCGCGGACTGCGCAACAACCGCCTCGACCACATGTCGTTGGTCAAGGAGGAAGTCGTGATCGCCCACTATCACTCCGTGGTCGACCGGTACCTCTCGGGCGCAACGACATCGGGCGGAAGCAATGAGTGACATCGACAGCGTGATCGGCCGGTATTCGGGGTTGCAGCGGACGGTCCTGGAATACGGTCAGGTCGTGGCGAAACTGGTCAAGGCCGCCAAGGAGCCAGGGTTCGGCATCGACGGCTGGGCTGCACTGGGCGAACTCGTGGCTGTCGACGACTTCGTCCGGGTCGGCAATTTCAAGGAGGTCATGAACTGGCAGGAATACACGTTGTTCCTGACCAATTGGGCGACGTCGGCGGAGTGGGACTGCTCGTTCAAACGGATCAGTCAAGCGGGTGAGGTGGTATTCCTCGAACTCGAAGAACGCAGCAAGATGGGCACCTTTGAGAGCGTCGTCAATTCGATGAGTGTCTATGAGTTCAGTACCGACAACCTCATTCGGCGCATCGACGTGTACCTCCAGATGGAACTGCCCAGCCCAGAGCTCCTTCAGGGGTACGACGGCGTGGAGATCTCGCAGTGAGCGAAAGGCGTTCGAGTGCAACCGCTGTCGGCTGACGAGTGGGGCGACGCCGAGTACACGGCCTTCGGAACATTGCTCGGCCTTCCTGGCGACAAGGTTCCCCGTGCCGGTTCCGGTCGTGCCTACGACCCGCTGAACTTCCCGATGATCGGCCTGCTGGCCCGGCATCCCAAGTTGGCGCGCGCCTTCCTGACGTTCAACAGCTACCTGCTGATGCGCGGCGAACTCCCTGCGCGGCTCCGGGAACTCGTCGTCCTCGCGGTGACCCTCGAGCACCGGTCCTCCTTCGAGTGGGGACAACACGTCAAGATGGCGCTCGCCGCAGGTGTCTCCGATGATGAGATCGCACGAATCCCCTCGGGGAGTGCGGAGTTCGAGGGGCACGATCAACTGGTGCTGCGTGCGGCAGAGGAGCTGAACGGGAACGGAACGGTCAGCGAGCAGACCTGGAATCGGCTGGTCGAGGAACTGGGAACGCATCAGGCGATCGAGGTCGTATTCGTCGTCGGCGCCTACGTCACGACCGGGATGGCGTTCAGCACCTGGGGGCTACGGGCTGCACCCGGCAGCCCGGAACTACCCGATCCCGGTGCTGGGCATGTTGCCAACGGCTGATGCGCGCCGGCGCCGCCGAGCTGGTTCAGTCTGCTGGTCTGCTGCGGGACCGTTTGGGCGCGGAGGGCTTGGGCGAGACGTTGGCCATCACCATCTGCAGGAACGGTCCGAACAGGTCGTCACCGTCGATGTGCCCGAAGATGGTGATGCCTTCATTGCTGGCGATGAGCAGTCGCGCAAGGGTTTCGGCAGGCATCTGGAGTTCGCCGCCCAAGCGGTCGATGTGGATGGTGATGTAGTTCGCGAGCGAACTGACCGCCTCCTCGCGCTGGGCGGTCAGTCGGTCGCGGGCGTCGGGATTGCGCAGAAGGAAGAGCGAGAACTCGTAACCCAGCGCGGCGCTGTCCGGCCCCGCGATGGTGAGGTCACGCCACTTCTGGGCGAGCCGTTCGATGTCGAGAGTGTCCAGACCCTCGAACGATTCGATCACATCGGCGAAGCTGTCCAGGAAGCGATTGATGTGGCGTTCTATGACGGCGAGGAAGAGCTCTTCCTTGGTGCCGAAGTGCGAGTAGATCGCCCCGCGCGTATAGCCCGCGACCTCGGCGATGTCGTCGAGCGCCGCACCTCCGAAGCCCTGCTTCGCGAACACTTCCTGGGCCGCATCGAGCAGCAGGCTGCGAGTGTGTTCCATACGCCGCTGCCGCGTCCATCGTTCTGCCACGGCCTCATCTTCCCAGGTTGTGATCCGGATAGCTCAGCTACGTCGCACATTCTATATACGATCTTGTATAAAAGATACGACATTGTATATTCTCGTGGCGTGACGCGGCGTATTTCCTGTGCCGGCCTCGTACCGCATCAGCTCCAGATCTGCCGAACAGCACGCGTCCCAATGGATCTAGAAGGAGAACTCCTGCAATGAAGCTGGAAGAGCGCATCGCAAAACACCGCCGGATGGCCGAAAGCTACCGGGACAAGTACGTGTTGCAGAAGGTGCAGGAGGGCGAGACCTACGACGAGTGGGTGTTCACCGATGACGCCGTCTACACCTCACCGTACTTCGTGGCCGAGCAGGAGCTCGTTCTCAAGGACGTCGCGACCCACTGGGACACCGCTGCCACGGTCGAAGCCAAAGCGTATGGCATCACTTTTCCCGATTGGAAGCCCGTGGACTACAAATGCTGGCCGGCCGAGAACGGGTTCGTCATGCGGTATCGCTGGGAGGGAACAAATGTCAACGACGGAAAGGTCATGGGTTTCTACTCCATCAGCTTCGTCGATACCAACGACGACGCCGAGATCGTGCACTGGTCAACCTATGTGAATGATGAGGAGTACGGCCCGTTCCTGGAAGCGGCCATCGGCGCGCGGGGTCCGTTCCACGGCGACGAGTACATGCAAGCTCTCGCGAAACATTTCGAGAAACACGGCCTGAGTTTCTGAGAGACGACTGTGGCAATCACCGCACCCGACCTGTTGAACTACGACCCGTGGGATGCTCGAGCTCAATGCGGACCCGTATCCGATGTTCAAGCGCATCCGCGACGAAGCCCCGCTGTACTACAACGAGGTTCATGACTTCTACGCGGTGAGCCGGTTCGATGCCGCCAGCCGCGTCCTGGTAGACCACCAGTCATTCAGCTCTGCCCGCGGTGCGGTTCTCGAGATCATCAAGTCGGGCATCGAGATACCACCGGGCTTGCTGGTCTTCGAGGATCCTCCGGTCCACGACTTCCATCGGAACCTGCTTTCACGGGCCTTCACGCCACGCAAGATCAACAGCCTCGAGCCGAAGATCCGCGAAGTCACCGCGCGGTGCCTCGACCCGTTGGACGGTGGTGACCGGTTCGATTTCGTCAAACATCTCGGGGCGGTAATGCCCCTGCGAGTGGTCGGCATGCTGTTCGGAGTTCCCGAGGACTACCAGCGCCTTGTGGCGGAGGATGGCGACAAGTTCGTGCGCACCGAGCGCGGTGGCCAGATGACCGACAACCCGGACGGCGTCTTGACGGACGGCCAGGTGTTCGCCGAATACATCGACTGGCGCATCGATCATCCGGCCGACGACCTGACGACCGAGCTGCTGAATGCGGAGTTCGAGGACGAGACGGGCAGCATCAGAAAACTGCGGCGAGACGAACTGCTGATGTTCATGAACCTGGTTGCGGTGGCAGGCGCGGAGACCACAACCCGACTGATCGGTTGGGCGGGCAAGCTGCTTTCCGAACATCCTGCGCAACGCGCGCGGCTGGTCGCCGATCGCACTCTGCTGCCGGGCGCGATCGAGGAGATCTTGAGATTCGAGCCCCCCGCACTCCAGGCCGCACGATACGTCACGCGCGACGTCCAGCTCTACGGCACAACGGTGCCCGAGGGCAGCAGCATTCTCACGTTGATCGGTGCGGCCAACCGCGACGAACGACGCTTCGGCGAGGACGCGGACACCTTCGATATCACGCGCTCACCCCGTCAACATCTGTCATTCGGAATAGGTGCCCATTATTGCCTCGGCAACGCGTTGGCGCGCATCGAGGGGCGAATTGCATTGGACGAGATCATGAATCGATTCCCGGACTGGGAGGTCGATCTCGACAGTGCGGTGTTTTCCTCGTCCTCCACGGTGCGCGGCTGGGACAGCATGCCTGCACGAGTATGACAACGAAAGGACCTTGAGATGGCTGGACGGGTAGAGGGAAAGGTCGCCTTCGTCACGGGCGCCGCCCGTGGTCAGGGGCGGAGCCACGTGCTGAAGCTCGCCGAAGAGGGCGCGGACATCATCGCCATCGACATCTGCAAGAACGTCGACCACTGCCAGCTCGAATTGGCTTCGCCCGGTGACCTTCTGGAGACCAAGGAGAGAGTCGAGGCACTCGGTCGTCGGATCATTGCCGAAGAGGCCGACGTCCGTGACTTCGACGCCATGAAGTCTGTCGTGGACCGCGGGGTCGCCGAATTCGGCAGGCTGGACATCATCCTGGCCAACGCGGGCATCGGCAATGGCGGCCAGACCATCGAGACTCTGGAAGAACCCGTGTGGCAGGCCATGATGGACATCAACCTCACCGGAGTATGGAAAACGGTGAAGGCCGGGATCCCGCACATGATCGCCGGAGGGCGTGGCGGATCAATCGTGTTGACCAGCTCGGTGGCGGGCTTGAAGGCTTATCCACAGATGGGCCAGTATGTTTCGGCCAAGCACGGGGTGGTAGGACTCATGCGCTCGTGTGCGGTGGAGCTGGGACAACACATGATCCGGGTGAACAGCGTGCATCCCACCCACGTCAACACCCCGCTCGTGATGAACCAGCAGACCTTCGATCTGTTCCGGCCCGATCTGGAGAGCCCGGGTCCCGACGACATCGCTCCCATCTGCCAGATGTTCCACACCATGCCGCGACCGTGGGTCGAGGCCGAGGACATCACCAATGCCGTGATGTTCTTCGCCTCTGACGACTCCCGCTTCGTCACCGGCGTCGCCATGCCGATCGACCTGGGCAGCTGCCTGAAGTAGGTCAGCGTCAACACACCGTCATCGATCGACGAATCCTCGGTCTACGGGCGGAGTCACCCCGGCCCGCCGCGTCAGGTAGTCGATCTGCAGGTGAATCGAATAGAGCACCAGCGGTGGCAGGACGATGAAGGGGACGTTCTCGGCGACGAACTTGAACCACAGGCCGAAACCGCCCTGCCCGATGTTCTCGAAGCCGGCCCCCACCTCGGCCAGGAAGTACACGGCGGTGCTGCTCATCAGGACCGCGCAGCCTGCGAAGGCGCCCCACAGGCAACGGATCCGCGACTCCGGGGGCAGATCGACCTTGATCAACCTCGTCCACATGGTGAACACGAAGACGCCGGTGATCACGCCCACCACCTCGAGCGCGAAGATCCACGGGTTCCCGCTGACATAGCGCGTGTCCGCCAGCGCGTATTGCCACCACAGCCATTTCCAGCCGGGGTCTGTCGTCGGCGTCCACCAGCCGAGAGGATGGCCGATGAGGAACATCAGTTCGTAGCCGATCTGGCTGCACGCCGTGAAGGGCAGGTAGAACAGCGTAAGCTCCGCGGCCTTGTCGAGCCGCGTGCGGTTCTCGCCCGGCGCGCTCCACAGGATGACGAGCGGAACCAGAAGTACCGGTACGCCGAAGATCAGGTTGGCGATGACGTCGGCGGTGAAGGTCGGTGCGATGAATCCGGCCTCGACTCCGATCGTCATTCCCAGGAACACCAGTCCTGTCAGCAAGCCGACACCGAGGTAGATCCGGCCCCGGTGCGGTGCCACGGGTCGGGCGAAGTTCGGTTCGTGTGTCTCCAGCGTCGTCACAGCGTCATGCTCCCTTGCCTGCGGCCGCGGTGGCCGGATCCTGCTTCACCGCAATGGAAATCGATTTGGTGTCGGTGTAGCCGTCGATGCCCTCGCGGCCGAGTTCTCGCCCGTAGCCGCTGGCCTTCACGCCGCCGAATGGGGCGAACGGGTCCATGGTGTAACCCTGATTGACACCGAACGTGCCGGTGCGGATCGCCGAAGCGATGGACAGTCCGCGGTCGGTGTCGGCGGTGAACACCGATCCGGCCAGGCCGTAGTCGGAGTCGTTGGCGATGGCGACCGCCTCGGCCTCGGTGTCGTAGGAGATGACGGTCAGCACCGGACCGAAGATCTCTTCGCGGGCGATGGCCATCGAGTTGTCCGCCTGGTCGAACACGGTCGGCTGACGTACCAACCCCGATCGCATCCGTCGGGCATGCCGCTGCCTCCGGTCACGACACGCGCGCCCTCGCGGACGCCCTGCTCGAGATAGCCGGTGACGCGCTGTTGTTGACGTTGAGCGACGAGGGGCCCGACCTGCGTCGCGCTGTCCGACGGGTCCCCTACGATCAGCGAATCCACCTCGGCCGCCAGCGCGTCGGTGAATTCGGCTGCACGCGTCCGCGGGACGAGAATGCGGGTCAGCGCGTTGCAGATCTGTCCGCTGTTGCTCAGACTGGCCGACCGCACGCCGGCCGCGACGGTGGTGGGATCGGCATCATCGAGCACGATCGCCGCGGACTTGCCGCCGAGCTCGAGGCTGACCCGGCGCAGATCTGCGGCACAGGCGGCGGCGACAGCTTTGCCCGCGGCCGTCGAACCGGTGAAGGACACCTTGTCGACGCCGGGGTGCCTGACCAAGTGTTCGCCGACCGCTCCGTCGCCGGGCAGTACGCTCACGACGCCGGGCGGCAGCCCGGATTCTGCGATGAGCTCGGCGAGCAGCAGTGCGTTCAATGGCGACTCCGGTGCCGGTTTGAGGATGACGGTGCAGCCGGCGAGCAGCGCCGGAATGAGCTTGGTGACGATCAGGAACTGCGGCATGTTCCACGGAACGATGGCGGCCACGACCCCGACCGGCTCCCGCAGGATCGTGATGTCGGAGCCGTAGCGTCCTGACCGCGCCTCCTGCCACGGATAGTCTTGCGCCACATCGCAGAACGCGGTCATCATCGTCCACGGCAGGGCCACCTGGGCGCGTTGCGCGAAACTGGTCGGCGCGCCGATCTCCGAGGTGATCAGCGCCGCCATGTCGGCTCGCCGTCGGCCGTAGATCTCGCCGAGGCCGCGGATCATCTCGATGCGGTCGGCCGGGGCGGTTCTGGGCCACGGACCGCTGTCGAACGCGGCCCGCGCGGACTGTACCGCCAGGTCCACGTCGGCCGGAGCGGCGGCGGCCACCTGGGCGACCCGCGTCTCGGTGTGGGGCGAGATGATGTCGATGCGCTGGTCGGTGCTGGGCTTCCGCCATGCACCGCCGATGAACAGCTCGTCGTAGCGCACGCCGCTCGTCTCCCTCGTGGTGTTCCCGCTTCAATATCAACTACTTGCGATTGCTTCGCGCAGCATATACCGTCGGTAGTGCCGTCTCCTCCGAAATGGCGAAAAGGCAGCTGCGCGTGGTTGTTTGCCTGAGAGACTTGTTCCGGCGCTTCGCGAGCGGGCGGCCCCGGCAGTGATTGCAGTCAACAGGAGACGACGATGGCCCGATTTCCGAAACCGCCAGAAGGCAGCTGGACTCAGCACTACCCGCAACTGGGGACGGGGCCGGTGTCCTACGAGGACTCGATCGATCCTGCGTTCTACGAAATCGAGCGCAAGGCGGTGTTCAAGCGCGCGTGGCTGAATGTGGGCCGCGTCGAACAGATCCCGCGCAAGGGCAGCTACTTCACCAAGGAACTCAAGGTCGCCAGCACCTCGATCATCGTGGTGCGGACAACGTCGGGTGAGGTGAAGGCGTACCACAACATCTGCCGACACCGCGGCAACAAGCTGGTGTGGAACGACATGCCATTGGAGGAGACCAGCGGTGTGTGCCGGCAGTTCACCTGCAAGTACCACGCGTGGCGTTACGACCTGGACGGCAACCTGACGTTCGTCCAGCAGGAGGGCGAGTTCTTCGATCTCGACAAGAGCCGCTACGGACTGGTTCCGGTGCACTGCGACGTCTGGGAAGGCTTCATCTTCGTCAACTTCGCGCCGGAACCCGAGCAGACGCTGCGGGACTTCCTCGGACCGATGATCACGAATCTGGACGGCTATCCGTTCGGCAAGATGACCTCACGCTTCCAATACCGTTCCGAGGTCAAGGCGAACTGGAAGCTCTACATGGACGCGTTCCAGGAGTTCTATCACGCACCGGTACTGCACGCGAACCAATCGCCGACCGCGTACTCGAAGGCCGCCGCGCAAGCCGGCTTCGAAGCCCCGCACTATCAGATCGAAGGACCGCACCGGCTCGTCAGCACCTCCGGGGTGCGGGCCTGGGAGATGGCCGACGAGATGCGCAAGCCGATCGAGGACATCTGCCAAAGCGGACTCTTTGGCCCCTGGGACAGCCCCGATCTGGGCGAGATGCCGGTAGGTCTCAACCCGGCGAAGTGCTCACCCTGGGGCCTGGACTCGTTCCAGCTGTTCCCCAACTTCGTCATTCTGTTCTGGGGTCAAGGCTGGTACCTGACCTACCACTACTGGCCGACGTCGCACAACACGCACGTCTTCGAGGGCACGGTGTACTTTCCGCAGCCGCGCACCCCTCGCGAGCGCATCGCGCAGGAGTTGGCTGCCGTGTCGTTCAAGGAGTACGGCCTGCAGGACGCCAACACACTGGAGGCGACGCAAACGATGGTCGAATCGCGCGTGCTCGACGAATTCGTGCTGTGCGACCAAGAGGTGCTGATCCGCCATCTGCACACAGAGACCGCAGCGTGGGTCGCGGACTACCAACGCAAGACCCAGCGCGTCGGACAGGAGGTGTGACCGTGACCGATACCGCTACCGCTGTGGCGAAGCTGCCGCCCGAGTTCGCCGACCTCAAGCAATTCACCGACTGGTGCCTCGGCTCCGAGCAGGAGCGCTACGCCAAGCGGCTGGGCACGTCGATGCGCGAAATGCAGGCCTTCTACGATGCGATCACTGCGCGCGCCGAGGAAGCCATCTCCTACTGCGACAAGTTCAGCCTCGACGAACTGCCGGACGATGTCCTCAATTTGATGCACCTGCTCTACTCGATGATTCAGGTGTCATTTCCGGTCGAGTGCTGGAAGCAGCCGAAGGTACCGGACACGGGAGCGACCACACTGGACTGCGTGTCCGAGCCGGTGCCGTGACGGAGCTGGGTACCTCGTCGAGCGCAGGCACCACCGTCCTGAGGGCAGCACGCTGGGCTGATGTCGAGGCGGGTGAGGTGCGCTCGCCCGCGGTGGTGGTGATCGAGGGCAACCGGATCACGGGCGTGAATCCCGCACAGGTGCCGGGCAACCCGGCTCAGGACATCGACCTGGGCGACGTGACGCTGATGCCCGGCCTGATGGACATGGAGCTCAACCTGCTCATCGGGGGCCCGGGTGGCCCCGAGGGCCTGCCGAGCCCGATGCACGGCGTTCAGGACGATCCCGCGTATCGCACGCTGCGCGGCGCGGTCAACGCGCGCACCACGCTCGAGGCCGGTTTCACCACCGTCCGCAACCTGGGTCTGATGGTCAAGACCGGTGGATATCTGCTCGACGTCGCGCTGCAACGCGCGATCGAGCAGGGGTGGCACGTGGGACCGCGGATCGTCCCGGCGGGGCACGCGGTCACGCCGTACGGCGGGCACCTGGACCCCACCGTGTTCCAACGGCTCGCGCCGGGCATCATGCCGCTGTCGGTCGCCGAGGGAATCGCCAACGGGGTCGACGAGGTTCGGGCCTGCGTGCGCTATCAGATCCGGCACGGTGCCAAGCTCATCAAGGTGTCGGCGTCGGGCGGGGTGATGTCGCACAGCACCGCACCGGGAGCGCAGCAGTACTCCGACGACGAGTTCGCCGCCATCGCCGACGAGGCACACCGGGCCGGTGTTCGGGTGGCCGCACATGCCGTCGGGGACAGCGCGATTCGGGCATGCATCCGGGCCGGTATCGATTGCATAGAACACGGCTTCCTCGCGACCGACGAGACGATTCAGATGATGGTCGACCACGGGACCTTTCTCGTGTCGACCACCTACCTCACCGAGGCGATGGCGGTCGACCGCATCGCCCCGGAGCTGAGAAAGAAGGCCGAGGACGTCTTCCCGCGGGCCCAGGCGATGCTTCCCAAGGCGATCGCCGCGGGTGTCCGGATCGCTTGCGGCACCGACGCTCCCGCGGTACCGCACGGCCAGAACGCCAAGGAGCTGTGCGCGCTGGTGTCTCGGGGGATGACGCCGATGCAGGCGCTTCGCGCGGCGACGATCGTCAGCGCCGAGCTGATCGAGGTTGATGACGAATTGGGCCGGCTGGCCCCCGGCTACCTCGCGGACGTCATCGCGGTGGCGGGGGACCCCGCCAAGGACATCGCAGCCACCCTCGACGTGCGGTTCGTGATGAAGGACGGCGCGATCTACAAGCGCTAACGTGCAGGAGTGGAGGCGCACATGACGAGCGACGCAGACCCGGCGATCGAGCTGACCGACAACATTCTGTGGCTACTCAAACAGGCGTTCTACTTCACCCTGACGACGGTGAACGAGGCGGTCAGCGAGCATGGGGTGAGCACCGCCCAGATCGGCGTGCTGCGACAGCTGTCGAACGAGCCGGGCCTGTCCGGCGCGGAGCTGGCGCGCCGCCTGCTGATCAGCCCGCAGGGCGTGCAGCTCGCCCTGACCGCCCTGGAGCGGCGCAACCTTGTGCAGCGTAAGCAGGACCCGCAGCACGGCCGGATCCTGCAGGCATTCCTGACCGATCAGGGGCGCAAAGTCGCAGGCGCCGTGGTTCACGATGCGGTTGACGCACACGACAAGGTGTTCGGCGTGTTGAGCAAAGACGAGCAGAAGAAACTGCGTGAACTGCTCGGCCGCGTCGTCGAACAGGGCACCGGTCATGAGCTGTACGCAGATCACGTCGACAACTGACGGCACACGAGTTTCACCCGAGGAATGACAAGTACTTGATGATAATGACAAGTACTTGATATCATGTCGGGGATGGCCGACGACAACATCGCTGACGGATTCGCACCGCTGCGCATCAAGCGGGTCGTGCGTGAGACCTCTGATGCCGTATCGCTGGTGCTGGACGTGCCGGAATACTGCTCGCAGCGTTTCCGCTACAAGGCAGGCCAGTTCCTGACCCTGCGGGTCACCGTCGACGGCCGGGATCACCGGCGCTGCTACTCGATGTCGTCCGCCCCGATCGAGGATGAGCTGCGGATCACCGTCAAACGAGACCCCGGTGGCGTGGTGTCGAATTGGATCAACGACACCGCCGCTGCTGGAACAGAGCTGCACGTGGCGCCGCCGGACGGTAAATTCGTGCTGCCGGAAGATATTTCGGATACAGCACACCTCGTCGCGTTCGCGGGGGGCAGCGGGATCACGCCGATCATGTCGCTGGTCCGTACCGCACTGGCCGCCTCGGCGCGACCGATCAAGCTCTTCTACGCCAATCGCGCTCGCGACTCCGTCATCTTCTCCGAGCAGTTGGCCGGCCTTGCCGCCGCCAACGCCGACCGGCTTGACGTCGAGCACCACTACGACGAGGACGGTGGGGTCGTGACACCGGCCGCAGTCCAATCGTTCGTCGCGGGTGCGGGCGACGCGGACTTCTACATCTGTGGCCCTGCGCCGTTCATGGCGACGGTGGAGAGCGCATTGCAGTCGGCCGGTGTCCCCAAACGGCGGCTGCACCTCAAGCGCTTCACGGTGGCCGAGGTCGCGCCCGAGGTGCTCCTGGATGCCGCGGAGGTCACCGAAGAGGTCGTCATCGAACTCGACCGTCGCGTGACGACGGCAACCTATCGGCAGGGCGAGACGCTGCTGCAGACGGCGCGGATGTCCGGTCTGCGGGCGCCGTCGTCGTGCGAAACCGGTTCGTGCGGAACGTGCATGGCGCGCGTCGTCGAGGGGACCGCGCGCATGCTGAACAACGACGCGCTGGAAGACGATGAGGTTGAAGAGGGCTGGGTGCTGACCTGTCAGACGATGCCCACCAGCCGCAAGGTTCGTGTGGTCTATGAGTAGGAGCTCGGCGTGATGGGTGCGAAATGGTGAACGAGATGAGCCGTGTGGCCGTGGTGACCGGCGGTGCTTCCGGCATGGGCGAATCAAGCTGTCACGAGCTCGCGCGACGCGGGCACAAGGTCGCGGTGCTCGATCTCAACGGGGCGGCGGCACAACGGGTTGCCGAAGAACTGCGCGCCGACGGTGCGGTCGCGCTCGGGGTCGCAGCAGATGTGACCGACCGCGCGGCAGTCGAGGACGCCTTCGCAAAGGTGCGCACCGAGCTCGGCCCGGTGCACATCCTGGTGACCAGTGCCGGGTTGGTGGACTTCGCGCCATTCCTCGAGATTTCGCCGCAGTTGTGGCAACGACTCATCGACGTCAACCTCAACGGCACCTTCCACTGCGCCCAGGTCGCGGTGCCCGACATGCTGGAAGCCGGATGGGGTCGCATCGTGATGATCTCGTCGTCGAGCGCGCAGCGCGGCTCACCCGGTATGGCGCACTACGCGGCATCCAAGGGTGCGCTCATCTCGCTCACGAAATCCCTTGCCCGCGAGTATGGCCCGGTTGGAATCACGGTCAACAACATCCCGCCTTCGGGCATCGAGACGCCGATGCAGCATCAATCCCAGGCCTTGGGCCATCTACCGCCCAACGAGCAGATGGCCGCCAGCATCCCGGTCGGTCACCTCGGCACCGGTGACGATATCGCGGCGGCCGTCGGGTTCCTGTGCTCCGAGGAGGCAGGTTTCATCACCGGTCAAACCCTGGGCGTCAACGGTGGATCGGTGATGTGAAGTGATACGCGGAGATGTCAGCCGCACGGAAAGTGCACTACGACAGGGAGGTTCACATGGCTCGGTGGCCTAAGCCCCAAGAGGGCAGCTGGACGGAACACTATCCCGAGCTCGGAACGGGACCGGTGTCGTTCCGCGACTCGACGTCGCCGGAATTCTACGAGATCGAGCGCGAGGCGATCTTCAAACGCGCATGGCTCAACGTGGCTCGCGTCGAGGAGCTTCCGCGCGTCGGGAGTTACCTGACGAAAGAGATCGAGGTGGCGAACACGTCGGTCATCGTCGTCAAGGGCCGCGACGAGCAGATCCGCGCCTTCCACAACGTCTGTCGGCACCGTGGAAACAAGCTGGTCTGGAACGACTTTCCGAACGAGGAGGTCAAAGGCACCTGTCGCCAGTTCACCTGCAAGTACCACGGGTGGCGTTACGGCCTCGACGGCGCATTGAAGTTCGTTCAGCAGGCGGGGGAG